>CALLMV010000051.1 GCA_938005615.1 uncultured Verrucomicrobiae bacterium | reverse complement strand
GAAGCAGAATTTGATTTTAAAAATCTGTTTATCCTGGATATGGCCAATAATCACCAGGGAAGCAGGGAGCACGGCCTGCGCATTATCAAAGAGCATGCAGAAGAGGTTCGCCGTGCTGAGGTGCGTGCTGCTGTTAAGTTTCAGTTTCGTGAATTAGACACTTTTGTACATCCTGCCCACCGCGCACATTCCGACAACAAACATATTCCTCGATTTCTGAGCACAAGGCTAAGTTGGGATGACTTTCAATACATGTTGGACGCTGTTCGTGCAGAGGGACTCACCTCTTGCTGTACTCCGTTTGACGAGGCCTCCGTCGCACGAATACGTGAAATGGGCTTTGACATTCTCAAGATCGCGTCATGTTCTGTCAAGGACTGGCCATTACTTGAAGCAGCGGCCTCTTCTGGATTGCCGATGATTTGCTCGACAGGAGGTGCTGACGAGGACGATATAGATAACCTCTGCTCATTTTTGGAACACCGCCGGGTAAATTATGCTTTGATGCATTGTGTCTCTGTATATCCGACTCCTGATCATCTGATGCAACTGCGCCAGATTCAGTTTCTGAAACGTCGTCAGCCAGCCCGAGAGGTGGGCTGGAGCACACACGAACCGCCTGATGACACAACTTGTGTAGCTTTGGCAGCAGCACTTGGTGCGACTTTGTTCGAGAGGCACATAGGTGTGGAAACTGACTCCATCAAGCTCAACGCCTATTCATCTGCACCCAAACAAGCTGCTGCTTGGTACGCTGCTGTCAAACGTGCTTGGGTTTTGCTGGGGCAATCATTAGGTCGCGCTCCCTCAAGCCTGCAAGAGCAAGAATCTTTATGCTCATTGAGCCGGGGAGTCTTTGCGGCCCGTGATATTTTTGCAGGTGAGTCGTTATCTCGCGAAGATGTATACTTTGCCATGCCCTGTAAGGAGGGCCAGTTGCGTTCCGGTCAGTTCAAACCAGGTACTCGCGTGATGAACTCATTCGCTAAAGATGACGCTCTACTTTTAAATTCCTTGGAGCGTCCCGCTCCCATGGTTGAGCACATCTTTTTCCGTGCCATTCACCGTGCTAAGGCTATGTTGAACGAAGCCCGTATTCCTCTGGCTGCTCCATTTTCTGTGGAATTCTCTCACCACTTTGGTCCAGAGAATTTTGAGAAAACCGGAGCAATCATCATTGATTGTGTTAACAGAAGTTACTGCAAAAAACTTGTTATTCAATTTCCCGAACAGAAGCACCCAGCCCACTACCACAAGAGTAAGGAGGAGACATTCCAAGTGCTTTATGGAATTCTCGACATAGAAGTCGATGGGCAGCCACACCGACTCTACCCTGGTCAGAGTATTTTGATTCAGCAAGGGGTATGGCACCGTTTTGGCACCCCGTGTGGGGTTATTTTTGAGGAAATTTCCACAACACACATTCCTGGTGATTCTTACTACGAACACAAATCCATCAACGATACTCCTCTTGAAAAGCGCAAAACGAAAGTAGAACACTGGGGCCGTTATCAGATTAACTTTTCAACAAAGTGACTGGATGCCTGGAGGCCTTTCTTGATAATTGAGTCTCGAAATATAAAGTGCCATATCATGACCAGAGGCTGCTGGGTTGGTATAGTGTTTTGCGCCTTGCTACTCTCGTCTTGCGAGACGAAGCTTCTTCGCCAAACACCGCCTGATCCAGATGCCGAAACTCCTACCTTCCGTGCTGCGCGGGAGCGTTTTGAGCTTCGTGACTTCGACGGAGCTATCAGGCTCTATCACGAAGTGCTGCGCGAAAATCCTGAGATGGCTCGTGCACATTTTAATCTCGGTCTGATCTACGATGAGCGCAAAGCCGATTACATCTCTGCAATCTATCATTATACTAGATTCCTTCAGCTCAAGCCCGAGAGCCGCGAAGCCGCAGTCGTCGCCCAATGGATCCGGCGTGCAGAACTAGCCTTTGCTGCACAACTTCCAAATTCTCCAATCGAGAATAAAGAGGAATTTACCCGACTACAACGTGACAACATGCACATGCAAGCTGAACTGCTGGATACGCGTAGGCGATTAGAGGAGCTTGAGCGAAAGCTCACCGCGGCAAACGCCCGAGCAGCGCAGCTTGAGCAGCGTCTCGCAGCAGCCTCAGCAACACCACGCCCAGCACCACAATCCGCACCTGCTTTACAGTCGCAACAAACGAGCGTGCCCCCTTCCGCACCGGCATCTGATTCGCAGCAAGTGGTATCCGTCACACCTTCGCGTTTACAACCTGCCTCCTCACGTCGTCATATCGTCCAACAGGGTGAGACTCTATTTAGCATTGCTCGGTCTTATTACCCCGACCGGCCCAGCGGCGAAGCTGTACGCATAATACTGGAGGCCAACTCGGCTGTGTTGCCTGATGCGAATAGATTGCGTTCCGGCATGACCCTTGTTATTCCTTGAAGCGTCATGACTTTACCGGAAATACGAGGCAGCTCCCACACTGAGACCTTCGACGAGCTGGCGGAACGTGCGCGACAGGCTCAAGAAAAACTAGAAGAGCTCGAACGCGAAAAACAGGAGCTCGAACGTCGAAGAATTTACTTTGAGGAACTCTCCCGCAAACAGCAGGAAGTTGAATCCGGGCGCAAGGACCTCAAATTGAAACTTCGCCGTGCTCTCTCCATGCTCCAACGCGAAGAAGAAGCTCTGAAACGTGAATCAGAACAAGTCGCAAAGACGCGGCTCGTCTTTGAGGATACACTTCACTCCGTCGAGGAGATCGACCCAGAAACCTGGCCACGCGAACAGCTCGAAGAAAATCTTACCGAAGCGCTTAGCCTGCTAGACCATGCCAGGATGACCTACAATGAAAACCGTGTGAAGGTGGAAGTCTTGCAGGATGATGAATCTTTGAGTCCGGCCACTGAGGAAGTCATGGCAGATCCCGTGGATGCTGGCGGTTCAGGAGATTCTTTCTTCTATTGGTTCAAACGTGGTATTGCATTCAATCTTCCCATTGTGATCTTGGGTGTGCTAATTATTCTGCTCCTGCTTCGTTGACCTGTTGATTCGATGAGCCGCATTCATGCTCAGCTCAAGGAAATCGAACGCTTGGAAAAAAAGCGAATGGCCAAAGCACGCCGGCACCAGCGTATTGCACAAAAGAGCCTCAGTATCATCCAGAAGCGGGCAGATCCGACCGTCGTGGCACGTCGCCTGCTTGGTGTGGAACGGCGTCAAGCCCGCACAAGGGCAATGATTTGGATTGTCCTGAGTATAATAATACTAGCACTGGCTGTGAATTATCTCTACCACACTATTTCAAGGTGGTGGCCGGCGGAATCTCCTTTGTTCATCAACGGACGTTAATGAAAACTGCTGCGTTCATACTAATCATCGGAGCGTTCTTCTTCACAGAGCAGGCTGTTCTTGGCAGCGAATACCCGACCCCCGTGTCTCCGCTTCCGAAATCGTCCGAGGACACACTACAGCTTGCCTTCGAGTTTGCAAAAACTTTACGACAATCAGGCATACCTGCACTCAACCGCTCCTGGGATTGGGAGATCCTTGCTCATCAGCAAGACACAACCGATGTGGTATTTATCCCGCGTGGCGGAAGTTATCTATTCCGCATGTTCGTGCCTGTCGAACAGATAGACGACAAAACAGCCCTGCGCATGTCATTCGCACGCACAGCGAACTTTCTGTGCTGGCTTGGTAATAACCCTCACCCATTGCAAAAGCCCATCACTCCGCATTGGCTAACACTGGCCTGGTATGGCTGGCTAGATGTTGAGAACCGCAAAATACACGAACAGATCGTTGCTCTTGCAAGGCTCAGAAACGTTTCTCCCACACTCCAGCAGATCGCAAATTGGGACGAACACAACGGCAGTACTATGGAGCTAGCGTTTCGCACGGCACATTGCTACTGGCTTTTGCGTCAGTCTTTGCGAGAGAGGTTCCTGCTAGCTAACCTTCTCACCTCCGCAGATGAATTACCACTTATTGTCCCCGAACAAAAGTGGATCAATATGATTCGGGAGGCGCGACACACCGAATACAGAACACCCTTCCTAGCCGCTGATGCCACGTATCAACAGGCACTCGCGATCATCAACTCCGCACCTGTGCCACTAACATCCGCGCTGCAAACTCAAAGGAACAAAAAAAACACACAAAACGGTGAGACTTCTTCGGTGAACAGACCGATTGTCACTCCCAGTGGTAGGGCTTCCTCCTTGCGAGAGCGAACAGCAGCGACTGAGCAAACAAACAACGAAAGCTCTGCACCAATCGTAGAAGTTTACAACCAGCAGAGTAAAACCTTTGAACCCGTAACCAAGCTTCAGAATACTCCTCAAACAGCACTCACAAGCCGAACCGCGACCAATTCGGAGGGCTCATTTGCTGAGCCAATGCCTTTGCGTGAGGTTGTACGCAAAGGCCGCTCCCCTGTCACACTGAATTCCCTGCGACAAGCACGCTACCTGGCCACCGAGCTTGCCGTGAGGGGACATCCCGCATATCGGGATGCCATCGCCGCGTTTGTACTGACACTCACGTTGATGGAAAAAAAATGGGACTTGCAGACATACTCAAATGCGGAAAGCGTATTTCTCAAAGATTTAGAATCGATTTCAACGAAGCTTGCACTGAGTCGCGATGCCTTAGATTGGGCGGAAGTGGTCTTTCTGCCAGCACCGGAAGACAAGTTCATCGAAGAGTATTTCCGTAATCAAAAATACCAAGAGAAAATAGCAAAAAACCCTGAAGCTCTAATCAGTGAAATCATTCAACTTCGTTCAAGAGAGCTAAATAATAGTCCCCAGGACGCAGTAGAAGTGGATTTGCCCAGCTCCAATCAGACTTTGCCTTACACAAGGCTAATCACTCCTCGTATTAACTCAAATTAACGTGAGTGAGCGCAACCGCATAAAACACGTTAAAGCCTGCAAAATTTCCCTCAACCAATGTTGCAGAACGCGTGTTTTAGCTTAACAACGGATCATGCAACGTCGTTACGCTATCGAAAAAATGACACAAAGCTTCATCTTATCTGTGTTGGTTACAATCTTTGGAGTATTGCCAGCGCTCGCGGAGCATGCTGCGGAAGAGCAGCAAAATGGGCCTGAAAAAAATGAGGCCACCGCACATGACGGAGCGGTTGCCGAACAATCTTCAGATGGCGAAAAAAAACCCATCGAAATTAAAATTGCTCCCGCGCGCGATATGAACGCAATTCGTGCGGTAGATTTCAATGCGGGCGACAAGGTCTGGGTGATTCCGATGGAGGGGCCGATCATGCGCAACACCGTGTTTCACGTGCGCCGCTCACTCAAGGATGCCAAGGCCGCGAACGCCAAGGCCATCATCATCGAAATGAACACGCCCGGCGGGGAAGTCGGCGCGGTGATCGAGATCATGGAGGACTTGCTGCGGTTCCGCCCGATTGAGAACACCTACACTTTCATCAATCCCGACGCATATTCTGGCGGGGCGTTCGTCTCGGCAGCCACGCGGCATATTGTCATGTCGCCCAGCGGCGTGATCGGCGCGGCGCGCATCATCGCGGGCGGCGGGCAGGAGATCGCCGAACGGGTGGAGGAGAAATTCCGTTCTGCGGTCAAGGCCAAGTTGCGCTCGGCCTGCGAGATTCAGGGGCACCGGGTGGATATCTTCCAGGCCATGGTCGGGGATGAACCGGAAATTAAGATCGGGGACGTCGTGATCAATCCCGAGAATGCCGTGCTGACTTTGACGGCCAAGGAAGCCGTTCGCGTGCTAGGAGATCCGCCCGCGCCCCTGTTGGCCAAGGCGATTACTTCCGACTTGGATGAGCTGATGCGCATGGCAGGCATGGAGGGCGCGGAGGTCGTGCGCTCCGAGCCGACAGGATTTGAAACGATCGCCGGCTGGATTGTGATGATTGCCCCGGTGTTGTTGCTCATGGGCATCGTCGGAATTTACGTGGAGCTGCGCACGCCGGGCTTTGGTCTGCCCGGCATCGCGGGTTTGTTGTGTTTTGCGCTGTTTTTCTTTGGGCACAACATTGCGGGACTATCCGGCCAGGAGACGACGTTGTTGCTGGCGGGGTTGTTTTTGCTGGGGCTGGTGTTGATTGCGGTGGAGATTTTCTTTGCGCCTGGGGCGGTGGTCTTCGCGTTGTTGGGAATTGTGTGCGTCGTAATTGCGTTGGTGCTCACGATGGCGGATTACTGGCCGAGTGAATCGCCTCTGCCGACGCCACAAGATATTGGCCCAGCGATCGTGAATTTGCTGATAGCAGTTGTAGGAGCATTTGTTGTAAGCCTCGCTACGGTGAGGCTGCTTCCTGAAGTGCCACCATTAAGAAAAGCGATTGTGGGTTCGGCTCCTCCACCGTCGGCAACTCGGCCGGATTACACGGGTCGTGAAGGTGTGGCACTTTGCGATCTGCGGCCAGGAGGGCAAGTGCGGATCGGACAAGATGTCGTCGAGGCGACAACTGAGGGCGATTACGTGCTGCGTGGCCAGCGTGTGCGGGTGGTGAGTTCGCGTGGCCTGGCTGTGCTCGTGGAGAAGGTGTGATTCAGGCCTGCGATTAGGATCAGGATTTTCATAATGAGTGCTCTGCTGGCGATTGAGACATCTTCTGAACGCGGGTCGCTGGCGTTGGGTAAAAGCGATGGCACATTGTTGCTTAATCGCGAGTGGCAATCTGCTCCACATTCCTCGATGTTGCCGCAAATCATTTCTGAGCAGCGCTCCATGCTTGGTGATTTGGCGGTGGTTTTGGTAGGCACCGGGCCGGGGAGTTATTCTGGGGTGCGCGTGGGAATTATTGCGGCGCAGGCGTTGGCCGTTGCACTCGCGCAGCATCCGATGATCGTGGGTGTGGAGTCGCATCGGGCGATGATTCCCCGATTGTGTGCGGAGTTGGCTGCTGGGAGTGTAAATAGTGAACGCGCAAAATCTCGCGGGGCGATTGTGACTGATGCGCGACGCCAGTCGGCTGCTGTGACGTTGTTTTCGTGTGAAAAAAATTTTGTGCTGGAGGATGCACGGCCGGAATTGATGGATTGGGATCGGGTTCGTCTGTTGAGCGAAGAGTGCGTGCTGTTTTTTACTGAGAAGGTTCAGGGTTTTGATGAAGATAACATTAGGCATCACCACGCCGAAGATTTGATCAAGGCTTACTTGCAGTCAGGTGGACAGGCCGGGTGGTTTACGTTTCCTCCACAGGCGGTGTATCTTCACGCCGCTGAGTATGCGAAAGTGGCGGAGGTCGCTGAAGCTGCAGATTTGAGAAGGGAGGCGTCTTGAATTGGTCGGAGATGTTGAGTGATCTGCCGGGGCCTGAGGAGGTGTCGGAGTTTTGTGATGAGGTGGGGCGAGATTTTGGGGCCCAGCCGTGTCAGGTGGCGATCTCGCCTTTGCAGGAGGCGGCGCGGCATGTGGCCGTGCGACACGTGGAGAATCAGCGGTATGTGCGGTTGACTCCGCCTGCGGGGCATAATGGCGGTCGGCCGTTTTTTCTGTTGTGGCAGCCGAGTGTCTTTGCGGGTGAGGCTCCGTTGCTCGTGCATTTGCCGGGTTATGGTGCGGGGTTCAGCATGTTTCCTGATTTGCAGTGCGCAGGGTATCACGTGTTGCATGTAAGTCCTTTGGGATATGTAACGCCCGAGGGAAGGCAGACGGATTTGCAACGCGAGGGGGCGTGGCCGGTGATGGCGGAGACGGTGGAGAGTTTTGGGGAACGCGGTTATGTCGAGGTGTTGCGCGAGGTCTTTTGGGCTGTGGCCTGGGCACTGGAGCAGCCTCGTGTGGCAACAAGGTCGCTTGGGTTGTTCGGCACCTCGCAGGGCGGGGGATTGGCGTTGTTGTTGGCGTCCATGTTGCGGGAAAAGTTTTCCTGCGTAGTGGCGGCGCATCTGCCGTTTCTCACGGATTTTGCGAATGCGCCCGATGGGGGGTCGTATCAGATTGCGAAACGGAAGTTGGCGGAATCCGCTGATCCGCAGCGGGCCGCGAGAGCGCTGTGTGTGCTGGATACGTTGGCTCATGCGCATCGGCTGGTGATACCGGTGTTGTTGACAGCGGGTGGGCAGGATCGGTTGTGCCCTGCGGCGGGGATTCGCAAATTGTATGATCGGTTGCCGGGTGTGCGTGCGTTGCATGAGACGCCCACGCAGGGGCATGTTTATACGGCTGAGGCACTCCGCCTCACGAAGGTGTGGTTTGATTTTTATTTGTGACGTTGCTTAGCCGCGCTTCGCAGGGTGCGGAGTTGGATTGTGCGAAAGAAGTGTTTATGAGTGAGGGCATGTCTCACGCGCGCAGAGCAGGTTCAGTGACGATTGCGGTGTTTTTCTCGCGGATCTTCGGTCTAGTGCGCGAAGTGGTGCTGAACAATCTCATCGGCCCGGGTCGGGCGTTGGACGCGTTTTTGTTGGCGTTTCGGATACCGAATTTATTGCGCGACTTGCTGGCCGAGGGTGCGCTGTCGAATGCGTTTGTTTCGGTGTTCAGCAAAAAATTGGAGAAGGAGGGAAAGGAGGCCGCGTTTGAATTGGCAAACAAAGTGGTGACGTTGTTGCTGGCTCTGATGTCAGTGATCGTGGCTGTGGGGATATTGATCGCGCCATGGATTGTGTCGGCCCTTGGCGCTGGGTTTGAGGATGCGCAAAAGCGGGAGTTAGCGATTGAGCTGACGCGGATTTTGTTTCCGTTTATTTTGTTTGTCTCGCTGGCGGCGTTGTTGATGGGGTTGCTGAATTCGTTGGGGAGTTTCTTTCTGCCTGCGTCGGCTTCAACGGTGTTTAACATCGCTTCAATTATTTTCGGTCTGTTGTTTGCATGGATGTTTGATCCGGCTTTTGGCGAGCGAGCGATTTATGGTTTTGCGTTTGGCACGTTGTTGGGTGGGGTGGCGCAGATGGCGTGTCAGATCCCGAAGGCGTGGAGCATGGGTTATCGGCCGATGCTCAAGTGGGACACCATGCATCCCGATGTGCGGGAGATTGGGCGGTTGATGTTGCCCGCGGTGGTAGGTGGGGCGGCAGTGCAAATTAATGTGCTGGTGAATACGACGTTCGCGTCGTTTTTGCCGGAGGGGACGATTACGTGTTTGTCGAATGCGTTTCGGTTGATGCAACTGCCGATTGGGTTGTTCGGAGTGGCGATTGCGACGGTGACGCTGCCGACGATTGCTCGTCATGCGGCACAGGATAACCGGGCGGCATTTCGCTCGAAGCTGGCGCGCGCATTTCGGCATGCGCTCGCACTTGGGCTTCCAGCGGCCACGGGGTTGGCGGTGCTCGCCGTGCCTGTGGTGAGGATGATTTTTGAGCGCGGGCGATTTAGTGCGGAGGACACGCTGACAACAGCACTCGGATTGCAAGGGTATGCGATAGGTTTGGCGGCCTATGCTTCGATCAAAGTGCTGACTCCTGCATTCATTGCCCACGGAGATCCGAATACACCTCTGCGAGTGAGTCTGATTGGGATTGGGTTGAATCTGGTGTTTAACACGGTGTTTGTATTTGTGCTGAAGTGGGGAATTTTTGGCCTGGCGTTAAGCACATCGCTCGTCGCGTTGATCAATCTGACGCAGCTTTCCTGGAAGATGCGTCAGCATCTCGGAGGATTTGAATCACGGGCGTTGTTTTCTTTATTGCTTCGTTTGACGATTTCCTGTGCGGTGATGGCACTGACGGTTTGGTCTGTGGCACATGCTCTGGATGGTCTGGTGGTGTTTGGCTTTTTGGGCAACCTCATCCAAGTGTTCCTCCTCGTGCTTTGCGGTGCGGCAAGTTTTCTCTCGCTTGGCTGGGCGTTGCGTGTCCAGGAGACACGCGAGTTGCTCGGGGCATTGTTTGCGCGGTTCTTGAAAAAAGGGCGCGGTTAATTCTGATAATCAGACTGTGAATCCTGTCAGTGCTCACACGATTGTGTCGTGCAACCAAGCGGGATCGGGTTCCGGAAAATCCATCGTGTAATGCAGGCCGCGGCTTTCTTTGCGGATCAGGGCGCAGCGAACGATGAGTTGAGCCACAACGACAAGATTGCGTAGCTCAAGCAAATCTGCGGTGACTTTGTAGCCCCAGTAAAATTCTTCGATTTCCCGTGCTAGGTTGGTGAGGCGGGATTGTGCGCGCTGGAGTCGTTTGGTTGTGCGGACAATTCCGACATAGTCCCACATCAGGCGGCGAATTTCTTCCCAGTTGTGCGAGACGACCACGAGTTCGTCCGGCTCGACGGCATTGCCCGGTTGCCATTCAGGCACGGGGCAGGAGATTTTTTCTGATTTGTTATGAATGATAGTTTTTGCGGCTTCGTGGGCCATGACGACGGCTTCAAGCAGAGAGTTGCTGGCAAGGCGGTTGGCCCCGTGCAAGCCCGTGCAAGCAACCTCACCCAGTGCGTAGAGACCTTTGAGCGATGTAGAGCCATCCACACCGCATACGACACCGCCGCATTGGTAGTGTGCAGCGGGGACAACAGGGATGGGTTCATCGGTGGCATCTATTCCGTATTTGAGGCACGTGCGGTAGATATTGGGGAAGCGTTCACGAATGAAGTCGTCACCTTTGTGGCGCAAGTCGAGGAAGACGCATTTATCACCCCGGCGTTTAATTTCTGCATCAATGGCGCGGGCCACGATGTCGCGCGGGGCAAGTTCTCCGCGTTCGTCGTAATTCTTCATGAAGCGTTCACCGGCGGAGTTCACCAGGTGGGCCCCTTCGCCGCGGACGGCTTCGGAGATGAGAAAAGATTTTGCGTCTTTGTGGTAAAGGCATGTGGGGTGGAACTGAATGAACTCCATGTTCGCAATAGGAACTCCAGCGCGGTGAGCCATCGCTACTCCATCCCCAGTGGCGATATCGGGATTGGTTGTGTAGAGATAAACTTTCCCACATCCTCCCGTCGCCAATACGACAACGGCAGAGAGGAACGTGTGAACCTCGCCGGAGGCGCGATCGAGGATGTAAACTCCCAGCACACGACGCGGACCAGGTGCTCCTATTTTAGAGGAGAGAATCAGGTCGATCGCAAAATGGTTTTCAAAAATGGTGATGTTTTTTTGCGACGAAACAGCCTCGACAAGTGCGCTTTCGATTTCGCGTCCGGTGACGTCCTTGGCGTGAAGTATCCTGCGTTTGGAGTGACCGCCTTCTTTTCCAAGATCGTAGCCGCGGATTCCGTTTTCTTCACGCTCGGAAAATTTGAGTCCCAGGCTGACCAGCCAGGCGATACGTTCGGGGCCTGCACTGACGATTTTTCGCACGACATCCTCTTTGCAGAGACCGGCGCCTGCGACCAAAGTGTCGCGCACATGCAGCTCAAAGGAATCTTCTTGGGAGGTGACGCTGGCTATTCCGCCTTGGGCGTAGTTGGTGTTGGATTCTGCGCGGGATTTTTTTGTGATGACGGCGACGATGCCGTGGTCGGATAATTCCAGAGCTAGACTTAATCCAGCGATTCCGCTGCCGAGTATGATGTAGTCAAAACTTTGGCTCATGCCCTATTTTTAATTATCCACGCTGCGGATGATAGTCACAAGCGACAAAAATTGTCTTAGGTAATATTAATAAGCAGTAATTTTTCAAAATTTACGCATCTCTGAATGTTGATTTTTTCTCGTTTCTTGATGCTCCGATTCACGCAGTATTCTCTTTATGCTACCCGAAACACCTTTCTTGCAACTCATCTCAGCTCGTGCGGAAACTGCACTGCGTCGTATTGAAAATTCCGTTTGGAAGGATTTCTGCAA
>CALLMV010000050.1 GCA_938005615.1 uncultured Verrucomicrobiae bacterium | reverse complement strand
CGCGCGAGGTCCACGAGCATGACGTGTTCTGCACGCTCTTTGGCGTCGGCGATTAACTCACGTTCCATGGCCAGGTCTTCTTGCGGGTCTGCACGACGTGGTCGGGTGCCTGCAATGGGGCGAATTTCGACTTTGCCATCTGTGCAACGGACATGGACTTCAGGAGAGGCACCTACGACGGCGAAATCTGCGAATTCAAGGCAGAACATGTAGGGTGAGGGGTTGATCAATCGCAGAGTGCGGTAGAGATCGATGGCGCCGCGGGAGAATTCCACACAGAAGCGTTGGGAGGGCACAACCTGAAAAATATCGCCTGCAGCGATGTATTCTTGCATGCGCCGAGTCATTTCAAGGTATTCTTCGCGGGTCATGTTGGGAGTGACCGGGAGGTCATTGACTTGACGTGCGGCAAAGAGTAACGGAGGGCTGACTTTTGCGCTGAGCACTTGGAGCACTTGGAGGATTTTTTGGCGGGCGTCGTTGTAGGATTTTGAAGCATCGCCGCGCGGGTCAACATGCACGACAATTTTCATGCGCCGTGTAAGGTGGTCAAAAATCAGCACAACTTCAGGAACGATGAAGTAAAAATCGGGAACATTCAGATCGTCTCTTGCGTGAGGCGGCACCGTTGGTTCGAAGTAGTTGATGGCGTCGTAAGCGATGTATCCGACTGCGCCACCGGCGAAGTGTGGCAAGTTTACGGCAGGTGGTGTGCGGTAAGGCGAGAGCGCCTTTTCTAGCTCTCCCAAGGGATCATTTGTTTTGAGCCGACGTTCCCCCTGAGAGTCACGGATAAGGAGCTCTCCTTTTTTGCAGATAAATGTTGCGCGAGGGTTGTTTCCGACGAAGGAGTAGCGGGCGTATTTCTGCCCGTGTTCGACGGACTCCAAGATGAAGCGATCTCCCCCCAGTTCGGAGAGCTTAATGTAAGCAGAAACGGGTGTCTCGATATCCGCTAAGATTTCTGTATAAATAGGTATCCACAAAAGGCGAGAAGAGTAATCGCAAAAAGTTTTGAAATCAGGCTCCAATATGATGTCCACACAACCTTGTTAAAATCTTCTGGGCATCGCTCCAAGCACTTTTGCTGAGATATAAAAATTGTTTGGCCAAGCCCAAAGTTTTCTGTTAATTATGTTATATCCCGGTTGTCATTTTTGATAAATACTCTGCACACCTATGCAAGAGTGTGTGTTTGCGCTAAACAGTTTATGTGCGCTTCCTCAAGTTTATCATCAGCATGTTTATCTTGCTGCCGTTGGCTGTGGTAATTACTCGCACATCAGCACTCTCGCTTTTTGGCACTTGGCCGGGATTGTTCGACTGGGAGCGCCCTTGGTTCTACAGCTTTCTTATGGGAATGGGGGTGTGGACGTTGCTGTTTTTCCTGCTGCCTCGGCCGATGTGGATTTATGTCTTCGGCCATGAGCTGACACACGCATTATGGGCGTGGGTTTTTGGGGGGAAAATTTTTGAAATGAAGGTTAGCTCAGAGGGTGGCGTGGTGCGTACGGATAAATCGAACTTTCTCATCGTTTTGGCTCCCTATTTTTTTCCGGTTTACGTCTTAATAACACTGCTCTTGTGGTTGATTGCGGGTTTTTTTTTAAACCTAGATCCTTATTTGCCTGGTTTGTTTTTTCTTCTCGGGATGGCCTACGGATTCCATGTCTGTTTTACCTTAATGATGATCCCAATGGTGCAGAGTGACATCACATCCGAAGGCTGGCTCTTTTCTCTGGTCACAATCTACTTATTCAACATAGTGCCTTTTGTTATTTTTTTGTTATTCCTAGTTCCAGATACCAATTGGCATCAAATTCCGTTAACTTTTTTAGACAGTCTTCGTTGGTTTGCTGACCTTTGCCAAGCGGCTTTAGAAAAGACAGCTGAATTCCTAGGAAATTACAACGAAGAGTAAAGCCATACAGAGCAGCTGATTATGAAAGATTGATTTTTCATCTATTGAAGTAAATTGAGGAATGAATAACGATTTGGATAAAAAATACGGGTTTTGGGTCAATACCGCTCTTGCGCTAAAAAGAAAAGTTCTTTTCGCCAGGGCCCTACAAACATTTCTGCCATTTTTTTTCTGGCTCTCTGTGCCAATCGCTGCAGGTATTTTGATTTGCAGGAACTTCTCTTGGCCCATTTGGTGGTGCTGGCCCATACTAGGAGTTTTTGCTTTTACTGTTGGAATCTGGAGCTGGTGGCGTGCATGGATTTACAGATACACAACCAAAGACGCTTTGGTTCATTTAGAGAATGCACTTGAGTTGAAGTCCTCACTGAGTGGTGCTGCCGAGGGTATTTCGCCTTGGCCTGAGCCTCTGCCGACGAAATCTGTTACGCCCAGATGGAGATATTCCAAGCTTGTCTTTGAGCCACTACTGATGATTTTTCTTTTTCTCTTCGCATTTTTATGTCCGCTGCCTCCTCAATTAAATGCCGATTTTGGATTCAGAGAGCCCCCTCCAGCCTTACGAATCGCCAGTAGTTTAGTTGAAGAAGTCGAGCAGGAATCTTTGGTTGAACCGGCGGTTTTGGAAGACATAAAAAAACAAATAAGCGATATTCTTCGACAGCCTGAAAGCAAGTGGTATGAACACACATCGCTCGAAGCTGCAGATAATCTACGCAACACTTTGCAATCTGGGATAGGCGAATTACGCTCTGCTTTGGAGACGGCACAAACAGCCTTGGAAAATGTAGCGCAGTTTTCTAACCTCTCCGAAAGCCAACTTCGCGATTTGCAAAAATCACTTAGCGAGGCCGCAGAAACTCTAGAATCTGGCGCTCTGCCACTGAATTCTACGCTGGCACAAAAGCTGGGCGGTCTTCAGCTTCAGCACATTCAAAATCTTACAGAAGAGCAAAAAATGGAACTCATCGACAGACTTCGTGAGGCCTCAAAAGCCTGTCGCGCAAGTAGCACTTGTTCCAGCAACGGCCAATCCTGCAACTCAGGGGAAGAAGATGAAAATTCTGTAAGTTCTCAAAACGCCCAGGTAAGATCTTCCGAGAGCCAGACACTGCTGGTGGACAACACACTAGGAAATTCAAGCGACTCAGCAACAGGGACTGGCAGTGTGCAAAGAGGCGGTGGGCCACAAGCACCACTGGCTTACAACGTTTTTCATACAGATCTTGCCACAGAAAAGATCGAAGCTCTCCCACCGCCCGATATCAAACGCGCAGGTTTGGGTGATCTTCTTAATCTCACGGCTCGTGCTCCGAGCGTTGAAGATTTTGCTTCAAAGTCAACGGCTGGAACCGCACGCGTCGAGAGCCGAGGCCTAGGATCAACCTATAATGAAAATTTCACCCCCGAAGAACGTCAAGCCTTGGAAAATTTCTACAAATAAAGAACCAACACTCAATGGCTAAGCGGGTAAAGAGTTCATTTGTTTAACTCGACCCACACGCCTCCCTGACTGGTGGAGCGCAAAATCGCATCTAAAAACAGCATTCCCCGTAACCCATCTGTGACTGTTGGAAAATCCCGTTCCAAAGGGCTAGCTGCAGAGCCAGTGCGTCGCGCTCGCAGTACTGCAGCAAAATTCTTGTAAAGGTTGGCAAACGCTTCAATGAATCCTTCTGGGTGTCCGCCAGGTAAGCGGCTCGCGTGGAGCGCAGCAGGACAAAGATTCGAATGATTGATACCAGCTCGGATAATTTCCGTGGGCTTATCAAGATGGGTGCGAATCAAAGTATTTGGCTCCTGCTGATGCCAGATAAGACCACCTGCCTCACCGTAAATGCGGATGCTTAATCCGTTCTCCTCACCCACAGAAATTTGCGAAGCGTGCAGAATCCCTTTTGCTCCGCCGTGGAACCGCAATAACACATTTCCGTCATCATCCAGCCGACGACCCGGCACGTAGGTTGTCAGATCCGCACAAACACTTTCAATCTGCAGTCCTGTAATGTACTCGGCGAGATTCTCCGCATGAGTGCCGATGTCCCCCATGCATCCCGCGGCGCCCGAGCGTTCGGGGTCTGTGCGCCAAGCCGCCTGTTTTTGTCCGGTTTGCTCCAGTGGAGTGGCCAGCCAACCTTGTGGGTACTCCACCACAATTTTGCGCACACTGCCTATCGCTCCTGAGCGCACCAAGTGCCTTGCCTCTTTCACCAAAGGATAGCCAGTGTAGTTGTGTGTTAATAAAAAAGGCGTACCGCTCTTCTCTACTTTATTAGCCAACAAGCGAGCGTCTTCTAAACGATGACACAATGGTTTATCGCAAGCTACCGCAAAACCCAGCTCGAGAGCGGAGTACGCTTGCTCCGCGTGAAGATGGTTAGGAGTCACGATGCTCACAAATTCCATGCGCTTATTCGGCGGTAATTTAGCCTCTGATTTAAGCATCTCCTGCCAACTGCCGTATACTCGCTCCTGGGGAAGGTAAAGTGACTCTTCCCCAAATTTGCGTGACTTCTGAGCGTTTGAAGAGAATGCGCCGCATACCAACGTGATCTGACCATCCAAACGCGCAGCCATTCTGTGAATTGCCCCAATGAAGGCATCTGGTCCGCCTCCGATCATGCCCATTCGGATGGGCGTAAATTTTTCATCTAGCGGCATAATGTACCTTATTTTCTGCAAACGAGTTTGAAATATAATGCCTAACACATTTGAAAAAAAAACAAATAAGACTAAGCTGTACCGATGAACTGCCTAAAAATCGAAAACCTTCACGCCACCATTGGAGATAAAGAGATTCTCAAGGGCCTGTCTCTCACAGTGCCCCCGGGCGAGATCCACGCTATCATGGGCCCCAACGGCTCGGGCAAAAGCACCCTGGCCAAAGTTCTCTCGGGCCACGAAGATTACGTCGTCACCGAAGGCAGCGTCACACTCGACGGGCAAAACATTCTCGAAATGGAACCCGACGCCCGAGCTCGCGCCGGCCTCTTCCTCGCCTTCCAGTATCCCAGCGAAATTCCCGGCGTCACCATCGCCAACTTCATCCGCGCCGCCCTGCAAGCCCGCCTCCCCGAGGGCGAAGAACTCGACGCCATCGCTTTCTACGAAGAGCTCTACGAAAAGATGGACCTCCTCCAGATGAACCGCGCCTTCACCTCCCGCGCCGTCAACGACGGCTTCTCCGGCGGTGAGAAAAAACGCTGCGAAATCCTCCAAATGGCCATGCTTAAACCCAAATACGCCATCCTCGATGAGACTGACTCCGGCTTGGACATTGACGCTCTCAAAATCGTTTCCCACGGCGTTAACGCCATGCGCAGCGGCAACTTCTCCGCCATCGTCATCACCCACTACCAACGCCTGCTTAACTACATCCAACCCGACTACGTCCACGTTCTCGTAGACGGCCGCATCATCCGCTCTGGCGGCAAAGAGCTCGCCCTCGAACTCGAAGAGCGCGGCTACGACGCCATCATCGAAGAAGCGCAACTTGCAACTGCCTGATTTTGATCAATCTTAAACTAACCACGAAAGGACACCTATGAGCCAAACCCTCGAAAAACCCGAACTCAATATTGATCAAGACGTCGGAAACTTTTACTATCCCGAAAACTACGCCTACGACGCCGGCTACGGCCTGTCCGAAAAAACCATTGACTACATCTGCGACGTCAAAAACGACGCGGACTGGATCCGCGACTTCCGGAAAAAAGCCCTCGCCGTCTTCCTCTCCAAACCCAACCCCACCCACTGGGCTACGGCCGACCTCAACAATATTGACTACAGTAAAATCCGCTACTACCTCGCCAAAGATCAACGCGCTACCCGCAGTTGGGATGAAGTGCCCGAAGATGTGAAGAAAACCTTCGAGCGCCTCGGTATTCCCGAAAAAGAGCGCAAATTCCTTGCCGGCGTCGAAGCCCAATTCGACTCCGAAGCCGCCTACTCCAACATGAAGGAAGAACTCGCCAAACAAGGCGTCATCTTCGTCGGCTCTACCGAAGGCCTCAACAAACACCCCGAAATCTTCCGTAAGTGGTTCGGCAAAGTCATCCCCACAGGCGATAACAAATACGCCGCTCTCAACAGCGCCGTCTTCTCCGGCGGCTCCTTCATCTACGTGCCCCCCGGCGTCAAAGTCAAACAACCCCTCCAAGCCTACTTCCGCATCAACGCTGAAAACTTCGGTCAATTCGAGCGCACCCTCATCATCGCCGACGAAGGGGCCGAAGTCACCTACATGGAAGGCTGCACCGCCCCAAAATTCGAGACCTCCACCCTCCACAGCGCCGTCGTCGAACTCGTCGCACTCAAAGGCGCGAAAATCCAATACATCACCGTCCAAAACTGGAGCCCCAACGTCTTCAACCTCGTCACCAAACGCGGCATCGCCATGGAAGAAGCCGAAGTCAAATGGATCGACTGCAACATCGGCTCCCGCCTCACCATGAAATACCCCGGCGTCATCCTCAAAGGCCGCAAATCCCGTGGCGAAGTCCTCTCCATCGCCCTCGCCAGCAACGGTCAGCACCAAGACACTGGCGCCAAAATGATCCACGCCGCTGACGAAACCACCAGCAACATCATTGCAAAATCCATCTCCGTGGGCAACGGTCGCTCCTCTTATCGCGGCCTCGTCCACATTCCCTCCCACCTCAAGGGCTGCAAAAACAACACCGAATGCGACGCCCTTCTCATCAACACCGACTCGCGCACCGACACCTACCCGGCCATCGTCGTCAAAGGCCAGGGCAACAGCGTCCAGCACGAAGCCAGCGTTAGCAAAGTCAGCGCCGAACAAATCTTCTACATGCGCCAGCGCGGCCTCACCGAAGCCCAGGCCATGAGCCTCTCCGTCAACGGCTTCGTCAACGACCTCGTCAACCAATTTCCCATGGAATACAGCGTCGAACTCAAACGCCTCATTGACCTCGAAATGGAAGGCTCCGTCGGATGAGCGCCACCCGTGTCTACGCTCACTCCAACGCCTGCGAACACTTCTTTTTTGGTAATTAACGTCGCTCGCTCAAATCACCTCGGAAATCACGTAATCACAGCCAGAGCAAAACAAGACACAGTATATTTGAAGGTACATGCCGGAAGTTTCCCGATTTTTTGGAATAACCATTACCATGTTTTACGACGACTATCCCCCACCACACATCCATGTCTTCTACCAAAACAATGCTGCTAAATTCGACTTCCTGGGTAACATCATTGATGGCAACTTAAAATCACCCACTGCCACGCGGCTTCTAAGAGAAAGGATCGATATGCATAATAAAGAGCTCGAAAAAAATTGGGAACTTGCCCGCATCGGGAGGCCCCTTGAAAAAATCCCACCTCTGGTTTGAATTCAAATTATGACAACCGAAGTCATACAAGTCATCGAAGCGCACTATGCAGGTGGGCACAGGGTAAGTCTTCGCTTTAACGATGAACTTTGCGAGACGATTGACCTCAGCACTTACCTGAACTACGGTCCCATCTTCCTGCCCCTTTCCGACCCGGAATACTTCAAAAGATTCACGCTTCAACATGGCACCATCACCTGGCCCAACGGAGCCGACATTGCCCCAGAGAAATTGCACGAAATAGCTCTCCAGATTAACTCCCAAAAAAAACAGAATATCCCATGAACGCCACACTCGAAGAAACCGCGCGCCGAATCTGCAACAAAACCACCTTCATCGACGACGACACCCTCCCAGACTGGTGGAATCAAAAACGACGCGCGGAATGGGACGCCTACCAATCCACACCTGCGCCCACCCGCAAAAACGAAACCTGGCGCTTCGCTGAAACCAAATACCTCCGCCTCATCGAAAACCTCTGCCCCGCACAGAGTGTGTCCCCTACGTTGGCCCCCACCCTCATCGCCCGCTCACAACAAACCGGCGGCGCGGAGGATGCCCTGCGCATCGTCTTCGCCAACGACACCCTCATCCACCTCCCCCGCGAGCTTGCCCAAGTCCAGGGCCTCACCATCCTCCCCTGGGCCGAGGCCCTGCGCACCCACCGCGCAGAGATCGAGGCCCACTTTCAGAACCCGCCCATCGGCCTCGGCTCAGAGCGTTACATCCACCTCCACGCCGCCATGTGCCGTGCCGGCCTCCTCCTCAGCATTGAAAAAAACACCGAGCTCGACCGCGACATCGAAGTCCACCACTGGGTCACCGGCCAATTCACCGGCGCCTTCTCCCAACTCCTCGTGCTGTGCGGAGAG
Organism: uncultured Verrucomicrobiae bacterium; assembly: GCA_938005615.1. Classification (GTDB taxonomy): domain Bacteria; phylum Verrucomicrobiota; class Verrucomicrobiia; order JADLBR01; family CALLMV01; genus CALLMV01. The sequence continues at coordinate 18,444 of CALLMV010000050.1, read as the reverse complement.
AACGCCCGCGGCACCATCATCGAATACTTCCACTCCGCCGACGAGCAGCCTGCATTCCTCTCCAACTACTGCGACATGCATATCCGCCCCGGCGGCTCCGTCAAACTCATCCGTGTGCAGAAACTCAACCGCAAATCCCTCTGCATGAAATTCCTCTCCAGCGTGACCGAGCGCGACGCCCACGTCCTCACCTGCGCCGTCCACCTCGGCTCCCAATTCACCCGCGCCGAGAATCGCACACGCCTCACCGGCCCTGGCGGTTCCAGCGACATGCTCTCCATCGCCCTCACCGATGGCAACCAGATCATTGACCAACGCACCCTTCAAGAGCACAACGCCCCCCACTGCCGCTCCGACCTCCTCTACAAAAACGCCCTCAACCACATCTCCAAAACCATCTTCTCCGGCCTCATCCGCGTAGCCCCTGGCGCGTGCGGAACAGACGCCTACCAGACCAACCGCAACCTCCTGCTCACCGAGCGCGCCGAAGCCGACTCCCTCCCCGGCCTGGAAATTCTGAACGACGACGTGAAATGCTCCCATGGCGCCACCACCGGCCAAGTCGAGCCGGAGCAACTCTTCTACCTGCGCGCCCGCGGCATCCCGCCCCAGCAAGCATACCGACTTCTCGTGCTCGGCTTCCTTGAAGACGTGATCGTCCGCATCGGCGATGAACCCCTTCAAAAACGCCTCGAACAACTCATCGAAGAAAAATTCTCCCACATGCCCGACGTCGTCGGCGACCTGCCCGACACCGACGAGTGGGCCGGCTCCGGTGCCGTGGGCGACGTGCGCGCCCTCCAAGGCGGCGACGTATAATAAAAGGGGCTCTTCCTGCCTTGTCAGACATCTCTTTCTCAGCAAGTATCTGGACAATGTTGGTTGCTGGAGAAAAATCCGAGCAGTTGTTCAACGAGACACAAGTTTCTGAAACAATCCGGCACATGGCGCTGTCGGTACTTCGCAGCATCCGAGATCATCAACCCTCACCAATACTGCTCTTGGGGATTCAACAAGGCGGCGTGCCTCTGGCTGAGGCCCTAGCTCCTGCCTGCCAATCACTCACCCAACACACGATCCACTGCGGCACGTTGGATTGTTCCTTTTACCGCGACGATATAGCCCTACGCCTACCTAGCCCTCGCCCTACAGAGCTACCCATTGATTTAGAAGATGCGGCAGTCGTGCTTGTTGATGATGTGTTTGATTCAGGCCGTACGTTGCGCGCAGCTCTCGACGCGTTGCACGAATATGGGCGACCTGCCGTAATCCGATTTGCGGCGCTGGTTGACAGGCAGGCGGCGTTGTTGCCATTGCGGGCAGATGTGATCGGATTTACCATCCCCGCTAGTAGCTACCCCGGGCGAATCCGCGCGGGCCGAGAAGGGATTTTTCTGGAGTCTTTGTCATGACGATGTTGCAGAAGGAAAAGCTGCAGTGGAGCCATCAACACTTGCTTGGCATCCGTGAACTCACCGAAATCGATATTCGTGAAGTCCACTCCACCGCTTTTGCCTTCAAGGAAGTAATCCGCCGCCGCATCAAAAAAGTCCCCGCACTGCGTGGCCGAACGGTCGTTAACTTGTTTGTGGAACCAAGCACACGGACACGTGTTAGCTTCGAGCTCGCGGCTCAGCGCATGAGCGCTGATGTGCTGAACTTCGATGTCTCCGCTTCATCCTTCAAAAAGGGCGAGAGTCTGTTGGACACCGTGCTCAATATCCAGGCACTGCAATCCGACATCATCGTGCTGCGCCATCCGGATGCCGGAGCAGCACACCTGATTGCTAACCATTTGAGCTGCTCTGTCATCAATGCCGGAGATGGTGCACATGAACACCCTACACAGGCCCTACTCGACACCTTCACTCTGGTAGAGAAACTGGGCGACATCACAGGGCTGCCAGTCCTTATTTCCGGAGATATTGCGCACTCACGGGTGGCACGCTCTTTGGTCCTGGCGCTGCGTCTGCTCGGGGCGGAAGTTACACTGTGCGGGCCAGCCACTCTTCTTCCCCAGGAGTTTGTACAGTTGGGTGCCAGCGTTACCCATGATTTTGATGGCGCACTACCCCAGGCGCGTGTGATTTATCTGCTGCGCATTCAACACGAGCGGCAGCAAAGCGGACTTTTTCCCGGAATTGGAGAATTTATTTCGCTTTACGGAATGAACGAAGAACGGCTCTCGCGTTGTCGACCAGACGTCATCATCATGCACCCTGGGCCGATCAATCGCGGTGTGGAGTTGCCCAGTTCTATTGCGGATGGACCTCACTCCCTGATACTCGAACAAGTCACGAACGGATTGGCCGTGCGGATGGCCGTGCTTTACTTATTGAATCACGCCCGCCTCAAGACGGAGCGCTGTTCGCGTGCTTCTGCAAGATCAGGGGCGTAAGTGCAGAAAAGAGTTCACTGGGGTTGCCCGCCCGACATGTGCTCCGTCACGTCTAGTGTCCAACAGAACGGGTGAATAAGGGCGCACACTACCATCCAGATGAGCGAAAAGCGCACGAGTTCCTCTACTAAAACGAAAGTGAACGGTTAACTCTCGATGATCGAAAAAATAGAACTCTTCCAGCATCGGATTTTTTGCTGAGGCTGGTGGCTGAAATGTATTGATCTGTGCACAAGTGCCAAAAAGCCAGATCTGCGAAGCCTCGGAAATTGACGACAGCCGAGCAGGAGCCACAGCCCCCATCACACCTCCGGTAATCAACACATTTACGCCATATCCACCCGTCACCCAATCGCCGTACTTGGGCTTACGCATCCCCGTGTACTTCAGGAAGCCTGGGCACACCGTCACCCAGTGGGCGTTTTCTATGTAGGGGGCTAGTGGCCCGGCGTCGCGATCCACGACGCGGCTTCCTTCCGGCTGACTCATGCTGTGGGCCGTCTCAAAGCCAAAATACCAGCGTACCCCCTGCGGTGTGTTTTCGCGGTAGCGGAACAGAGAGCCTCCGTGCTCGTTGGCGTATGCAATAGTGGCAAGGGCCAGCTGGCGTAGGTTGGACGCACTCTTTGCCTCAGCACCGCGGTCAACGGTTCCTATGACTGCGGGGATCAGCACAGCGGCCAAGATTGCCACCGCTGCGCACACGATCAGTAATTCAAGAAGAGTTAATCCAGCGTTATGTTTGTGCCCCGGCCGTACCTTCATGGACTCAGCCCGATTAACTAATTGTAAACATATCACAGTTCAACTACATGATTGGCGCACTTGGTGATGTGCCCTGCGTTGCACGACTGCGAGGCTAGCTAGGCAGATGACCACAATCAAAAACACTGTGCCCGGCTCTGGGATGGGAGCGGCCACGGGTGTTCCTGGAGGTGTGGAGGTGAATGTGGCCACATCTGTGCTAAAGCTCCATCCGTCCCAGCCGCCGTTGACTAAGATGCGGTCACTCATGCCAACAGGCGATAAGACCCATGAGCCGGTACCATAGGGGTTGGCGCCATTATCCGTCCAATAGCTCCAAAATCCGGATGTGAATCCGAACCCCTCGCGGTAGTGATTGAGGGGGTTGTTTGCGTAGCCGCCCTCAAGAGGAGTGGAGCCGACCACGAAGCCGCTCATGTCCTGCTGAAGGTCGTAGCCCATGCCGTAAAGTGCGTAGCCAAAGGCAAAGAGGATTCCACTGTGCTCGAGCCAAATGTCTGAAGCATCGATGTCTCTGAGCATATCTTCGCCAGTTTTGGTGCCGTTCCAGCGGTAGCCCCAGGCTAGGGTGCGCGGTGTGAGCGAATTATTCCAATCTACAACGAAGTAAGCTTCGTTGCTGCCGCTGCCGATGAAGAATTGAATGTCGCTGGGCGCGAAGACTTGAGCCCTCAAAGATAGAGAGGTAATGAGAGAAAGTAGGATAAATAATCTTTTAATCATGATATATTGATATATGGCGTTCCCTGCTTGTCAACTTTTTCCATACTGAAAAAGCGCCCACTTGCCGAAAATCCTTATTTTGCCTATAGGAGTTTATGCCATCTGTCACATCACTCATTGGGGTGTTACTCATTGTTATTGGCGTCTCCGGTTATTTCTTTGGAGCGTCGCACCACTGGACAGCTTTGATCCCTGCTTTCTTTGGAGTGCCCCTGCTGATTCTGGGCAGCCTGGCCAAGGCGCTACCGGATGCCCGCAAACACCTCATGCATGGAGCGGTGTTATTCAGTTTGCTAGGTACAATTGGCGGGCTGGGGATGACGTTACCCAAGCTGCTGGCGTTTTTTAGCGGGGAGGAGATTGCGCGTTTTAATGCGTTTCTTTCGCAACTGGCGACGGGGTTGCTATGCCTGATTCACTTGGTTCTTGCAGTACGCTCGTTCATACAAGCGCGGAAGAAGGCTTCCCCGGAAACCTAATATCGTAGTACCAGGTTGGATGCGCTGTGTTAAAGGTCACATCTTTCACTGTGCCGTGCTAAGATGTAACTGCTGCCGCGGGTCAGATTGTTCCAGGAGACTGAGCTTGTGAGGTGATCTGAAGTGACGGGTCATCCCGGAGACGCGCTGCAAGAGTCGCCCAGTCTGGGCTAATGTGGTGAAAAGCGTTGAGGTAGATGGCTACATGCAGCGGCGGGAATTTTTCCAGCAAGTGTGCTATAGCTGCATCAATTTTGGCAGGTTCAGGTTCGGGTGGAATTTCGTCTACGGAGCCTCTCCCATCGTGGGGCACTCCCAGTGCGTTGAGGAACTGGGTCAGCATGGGCTGTTGTGTTTCCAAAAGCCAATTGACGATGCAGCGAAAGGCAAGAGGTGATGCGGGAAGCTGGCTGAGCATGGATATGATCCAGGGATGCCTTTGGGAGCGTGGCAGTCTTTCGATCACCCGCGGATGAGTGCGGCGCACTTTGGAAAGCTGGGCAAGGAGTTCTTTGTAGAGAGGTTTGTCGAATGTGTCAGCAGCGTTGATGATCTGCAGTGATAATTCGACAGGAAGTGAAGCAAAAAACTGGTGTGCTTGCATGTGTGTTATGCGGAGGATGGTTGTTTTTGTGTAGCTCTGTCTCGAAATTCCCAGCGCAGGGGCACGCCATCAAGGGGAAAGTGAGCTCGAATTTTTTTCTCCAGTGCAGCAAGCCAACGTGAGTCAAGCAATTCACGATGATTACAAAAAGTAATCAGACGCGGAGGCGCGAGCAGTTGGGTATCAGTGCAGGGGGTTGTGTCCCTAGCCGTCGCCTTTCGAGCGGAGGTGTAGAGGATTTTGAAACGACTCCGTCCCCTCAACGGTGGTGGATGTGTTTGGGTGTGCTCCTGAATGATGCGGTTGAGCGGCCCGGTGGGAATGTCAGAAGCTAGGTTGTATGCGAGGCGAGCAATTGTCTGTCTCAACTCTTCCAAGCCCTTTTGTTCCAGAGCGCTGAGAAAGACGACCGGGGCATGAGCCTGGAAAAATAGGGCGTCGCGCAATGAGCGGATGTAATGTTGCTGAAGCGTAGTTTCAGAATCATAGGTGCCTACAGCGCGCGCAAGGTCCCACTTGTTAACTACGATAATGCTGGCGCGGTTGGCGGTGTGGATGAGACCGGAAATCTTCTTGTCCTGAACTGTGACGCCGCTCTGAGCTTCGAGGATGTGAAGGATGATGTGAGCCCGGTTGATGGTGTGAACTGTGCGGGCAGTCATTTGTCGTTCCAGGGGGTCGCGGATGGAGGCGCGAGCGCGCATGCCCGCAGTATCAACAAGCGCTACGGGAACTTTTAAACCGGGCAAAGAAAAGTCAGGGAGTGGGATTTCTACGGCGTCGCGGGTGGTACCTGCGAGGTCGTTGACAATAGTGCGCTGTTGACCCAGAAGTGCGTTGGTGAGGGAGCTTTTGCCGACGTTAGGTCGACCGACCAGTGCGATGCGGGCAGTAGTTAGCGTGATGAGGCTCGTCGGTTTGGATTCTAATTTATTAATCTGTTCGGGCAGGCCAAGAGCGTGCATAATTTCGCGCTTTAGTTCGTTAAGGCCCCGCTTGTGCTCTGCTGAGACTGGGAAAATTTTATTCACTCCGAGGGAGGAAAAGTCAGCCAGTAGTGTTTCGTTTTTTGGGGTATCGACTTTGTTGGCGATGTAAAGGACCTTTGAAGCATGGCGACGTAACCAACTGTAGAGGTCGAGGTCGGAAGGCATCAGGCCTTCCCTTGCGTCAAGTACCCAGAGAACCAGGTCAGAAGACTCCGCTGCAATCTGAGCTTCGCGGCAAACAGCTTGATCCAAAGTGCCATCAGGATCGTAACCGAGCCCGCCAGTATCAACGAGGGTGATTCTGTGGCCGTTCCAAAAAACGTCTTGTGCGATGTGGTCGCGAGTTACACCAGGCCGGTCGTAGACTAAGGAAATATCTTCACCGATGAGGGCGTTGAATAGAGCAGACTTACCCACGTTGGGTCTGCCAAAGAGAGAAACCTGCGGCATGTATGTTCGGCTTTATGGGGCTTGTTGTGGGAGGTCGAGAGCAAGCTGGAGCATTTTCTTCTGCAAAGTGGCTTTGGTTAAACCGAGAAAAGAGGCCGTTTTACTGAGGTTGTTTTCGTTCCTTTGAAGTGCAGCGAGGATGAGTTTTTTCTCAAAAAATTGCATTTCATGCTCGTAACGCTTTACTCCGTTGGGTGGCTCTGTTTCAAAGATCGGATAGGAAGATGTCTGCTGCAATTGTAGCTGGCCTTCTGGCGTCGGCTGCTCAGGCAGATTATTTTGTTGCGGCAAACTAACAGTCGGTACCGCTGCGGTGTAATGCTTTCTATCTTGATGTTTTGATAGCGAAATAGTTTGAGGCCTGGTGAGATTGTCGGGCGCTTGCGTGGGATCAATGATGTGCCTGGGCAAGAGCTCAAGCGGGATTTTCGGGGTTTTTGCCAGGATGATGCAACGTTCAACAACATTTCGCAGCTCTCTGACGTTCCCCGGCCAAGAATATCGGGTCAGTGCTAACAGAGCCTCTGGAGCAAATCCTTTGATGTCCTCTCGCATGTACTGTTGTCGAAAACTTTCCAGGAACGACGTGGCAAGCAGCGGGATATCTGAAGCCCGTTCGCGCAAACTGGGAAGTTCGATCAGGCCGGTGTTTAGTCTGTAGAGAAGGTCTTGTCGGAAAGTTCCCTCTTCGACGCATTTGAACAAAGAGCGGTTGGATGCAGCCACTACGCGCACGTCAACTCGGATTTCTCGATTGCCGCCGATACGTTCGAAGGTCCGGGATTGCAAAACGCGAAGTAGCTTGGCCTGAACCTCCATACTCATGTTGGACATTTCATCCAGGAAAAGCGTGCCCCCGTTGGCTCGCTCAAAGCGGCCTAAATGGAGGTTGTAGGCCCCGGTAAAGGCCCCTTTTTCGTGACCAAAAAGTTCGCTTTCCAAAAGCTCTTTTGAAAGCGTTGAGCAATCCAGCACGACAAAAGGTCTCTTTGCCCGAGGTGATAACGAGTGGAGTGCTTGAGCCACGAGCTCTTTTCCACACCCTGTTTCACCAGTAATCAAAACATTTGCAGAAGTGGGAGCCCACAGGAGTAACTGCTCGAAGACTTTGATCATACTCGGATGCGATCCGATGATATCCAGAAGGCGCCCGGTAGCTTTGATCTGATCAATGGTCAGTGCCGATACATCGTGACGCTGCGTGGCAGAAGCTGAAACAGGATGTATTCCGTGAATGGCCATCGGTTAAATTAAGAGGAATATTAACGTGGAAGCCAAGGAAGTAAAACAGGCTTGGAGAAGTAATACAAAGCTAGCGCTGCCAAAATAAGCGCTGTGACAAGCAGCAATATCATCCCGAGAAGCTGTGACGTTCTGAGCGAATTTTTTGAGGTTTTAGGTTGTCGTTTTGGTTTTTGTGTTGAGAGTTTTTCATAGGAGATCGGACCAGAATCGGCGTGAATTTGACCTGGTGGTGTGGTTCGTTGTGATGAGGGGCCCTTTGCTGCATCTGGTGAAGTTAACGAATCCAAGCGCGGTCTCTTAATAGCAAATTCAAACTTAATGATCGTAGTGCCACATCTGATGATATCACCGCTGCGCAGGAGAATTTGAGAGATATTTTGCCCGTTTACAAAGGTGCCGTTTGCTGAATTGAGGTCACGAATCCAAACTCCTTCAGGATGCTTTTCAAACACGCAGTGCCTTGCGGAAACGCAGGGATCCTGGAGGACGATGTCGTTGGAGGGGGCTCGCCCCAGGGATGTAGTGCTTTGGTTGAGCTCATAAACCTTACCCTGGGTGTTTTCATCGAAAATAGAAATCTTGGCAGTAGAAAGAGGTGGCAAGCTTGCATTCGAGGATACTTGCCAATCCATATTGTTTACCTTTACTGCATTACTTGATTGTACGGCTGATGGCGTGGGGTCGCTTCTATTTTGTTGAATTGATAAAATGCAATCATTTTCCGAAGAAGGAATTTTTTCAAAAAGCTCGGAAGCCCAGTCTACGCCTTTGTTTTGATCCTTCATGATTTGATATCGTCTAGTCTACTTTAATAATAAGAAAAAGCTAAGACAGCTTGTATTTTTTTAAATCACGAAAATGCTGTACCAAGCCTCTGATGACCAGATTGTTTTGAAAAAATTTCTTTTAGTTGAAAAAAGTCTCAATTTGTTGAATCGTTTGTAAAACGGAGTACTAAATTGTTTGGATTATTTGGCAGTAAAAATAAAGCAGATGGAGATGCTGAAATTCCACCAGTGTCTTCATTAGATGTTCCTGCTATCATCCCTCCCGCCAAAACTATCTCTGTCAATCTTTTATCTCAGCAAGAACTCTACAAAGTGCCTCAAAAAGAGGTGGATCTATATGCACGGCAAGATTACAAAAATCAACAGCCTGTTTTCATTCCTGTGGCTTCTCCTCATACAGTGCAAAATCAACAAAAACAGGACATTTTAAATTTGCCCTCTGTTAACGTAGCTTTGAAACCTGAGATCTCGAAAAGGCAGCTTTTTGAACAAAGACAAGTTACAAAACCAATCCAGCCGATTGCAGTTTCAAGTCAAGTTAATCAAGGACCAGCACCTCAAAATTTACCTAAATATATTTTAATTCCCTTTGTCTCTTTAGTAAGAGCTTTATCACACAAGTTCTTGGCTAATAAAACTGGTCCGCAGTTTTATCAAAACAACTTAGAAAATTATTACATCCGTTATCCTCTTAACCGGGTTTTGGAACAACTCCCTTCAGGGCAACTGCAACTGTCGATAGCAGAAATTGCAGACCAAATACCAAAAAATTTCTTCAACCCCGGCGTGGAGTATTCCAAGGTCATTATGCCTTTAAATGAAATAGTCTCGCAGCTTCCCGAGTCTGTCTTAAAAGAAATTAACCGAATTCGCAGCCAATTAAAGACCGATGTTGTGGGTGTTTCATCTCAAATGAACGAACCTTTTTCTCAGGATTTCGAAGCGCTTGCAGGTAAAGTTCCTTCAAGTACCGGAAAAAATGCACCAAATGCCATAATTAATCGACCAGTAAATACCTTAGCCTATCTAAACACAGAGGCAGAAAAAAATCCTGGCAAAAACGAGCTCATTTTCCAAGTTGCAGCGAAAAATCTACCTCAAGAAAAACTTGAGTTTTCTGAACGGCCTGGTGTCGAGTCACAAATTAGAACCTTTTCTGAGCAAAATGAACCGAAGAATTTTTCCGATAATTCTTTCGGTCGCCATTTTTATTCTCAAACAGCTAAGAGTGACACAGCTACGACTAATCAAAAACTAAAAAGGGAAAATATTAGTCCTACTGAAACACCACTAGGTGGAGTGCCGCAGAAAGTATCACTTTCCCCGACTAGCGATAGAAAGCCCCCCGCGATAGGCGGTCCTTCGCGACTTGGCCAACACAGAATTCAATCAACAACCGAGAGTCTAGCAGCTTTGGCTGAATTGGCTTCAGAAACTTCAAAAATTTACAATTCTGGAAATAACCCGCAGCAACTGAATGATGTTTTCAAAAAAACTTCCCTGCTTTCAGCTGCTAAAGCAACAGATCTGATCGAGGAAAAATCCTTGCACCACGACTTAAGAAGTCTAGCCGCACGGCCTGAAGAGCTTAAAAGCGAGACACAAGAACGACATACGGAACTGCCGCCGGTGGCCACACGAGGCACAAACCCAGCCCCCAAGATATTTGTCAACCCTCCCCTTCCATCAAACAAAAGTTCAAACACCACTCGATTTTCTTCACTCGCTTCGAAAAATCTCGAAGAAATTAGCACTCTTAAGTCGCAAAATCCGCTTGCAGCATCGTCAATACCAGAACAACAGCTACTGAAGCAGGAGAAATACACTCACTCTCAGCGGCTCGCAGCCGAACACCATCCAGAGGCTGAAGGTGTCCATGAATCATTTGTTGGACAACACTCTTCACCAATATCCCAGAATAGAACTTTAGAACTTCCAAAGCCAATTCTTAAAAATAACCCAGGCGATCAATTCAGCCGCATAGCTCCAAATAATGCCGATGTAAACACCGTTTTTAAGAAGAGTAGTATACGCCCGGATAACATAACCGAACAAGCGTCAGATGCATCAAGTTCGACTGAGCAAAAACCTCAGTTTGCAACTAATATCATGCAGCCAGCTTCATCAAAAACAGACTTGGGGCTTGAGATTACAAGACCACAACAAGGAATAGGATCAGGCAATAATTTTTCACTGGCACGCTGGCTTGGTATAAAAATGTCAAAACCTTTACCTATCGAAACGGTGCCAGCACTCTTAAGCAATAGTCCCTACATCAAAGGCGCGGCAGTGGTGAATAGCGAAGGGTTGACGCTGGCCGCACACACCCCGCAGGGGCTTTCTGAGCACGGGCTGGGCGCGCTCACATTGCGACTTTATAATCAAGCTCGGGAGGCTGCACGGGAAGTTGGTTCGCCTTTTGAGGGGCAGTGTGTGGTGAGTCTCGGCCGCTGGACCCTTCAGATCACTCATCAAGCCCCGTTTTATTTGGTGACTTTCCATGATGGACTTGACTTTCCGCCGGCATTGGCAAGAAGGCTGCGTAAGGTGGCCGCGGCTCTGGCGCGGCAAGAGTCAGCCGTCTGAGTGAAGGCAGAATAGTTGAGCCGAATTTTTTTTACGACCCTCTGGGCTGTTTGCTGCGTTCTTTGCAGGTGCCGGTCCTCGATATGTGAAATAATAATTGGCCTACATGAAATTTTTCGTTGTCCGAGGGCTCGATTGTGGCACTGTGGTGGCTATATGAAAAAGCCCTCACTTACACTTATTGTCCTATCCGTTGGATTATTCTGCGCACGCGCGGCCGATACCTATGAGATTGACACTTTGCACTCGAATGTTCTGGCTAAAGTCAGCTACTTTGATCATGCGCGTTTCACTGTCAGGTTTAATGAGTTTTCCGGCACGGTGACGGTGGACGAGACGGATCCCTCCAAAAGCAGTGTGCGTTTGGTGGTGAAGGCTCAAAGTGTGGATAGTGCCAACGCGGACCGCGACGAGCATTTGCGCGGGCCAGATTTTTTTAACGCCGCGGAGTTCCCGGAGATGATTTATGAAAGCGTCTCCGTCACTCCCACCTCCACCGCAAAAGAGTATTTGATTAACGGCAATCTGACGCTTCTGGGTAAAACGCTGCCCGCGCAGGCAATGTTTTATTATTTGGGCAAAGGTAAGGGCAGGCGCGGCGAAGAGCGTGCGGGTGGTGAGGCTGTGCTGACCTTTAAGCGTAGTGACTTTGGGATGAACTACAATATTCCCGCACTCGGGGACGAGGTGACTGTGACGATTAGCGTTACCGGCATTAAGAAATAACAGCATTTTTTTGTGACACCCGAACAGGAGACGCTGTTTCGCACAGTGGTTTTGCCTCTGTGTACTGGTCTGCTGTGCGCCGGTTTTGCGATTTTTGTCCCTGCGAGTTTTACTGGATTTCGGGGAGTGATTGGGACGGTGGCGGTGATCTTTGGCGGGTTATTGGTGTATCAGTTAGAGAGAGGCTGGCCGGCGTTTCCACCTGCTCGTTCTCTGCATTGGTTGTTTCCCTTGGGTTATGCGGGAGCAACGGCTGCGATTATCTCGACTTTGGTAAGTGCTTTTAGCCGGAAAACAAACGTGACATTGCAGGTCGTTTTCTGTGTTTTGCTAGCGGGGCTGGTGGTTTGGGCTCATGCTTTGCGCGGGGGCAAGTGGCAGACGGATACCGAGGTGTGGTTAGTGATCGTCGGGACAATTGTGGGTTTTTGGCTGAGTTTCTCTGTGGTGGAGAAGGAGCTGGAAGGCCGTCTGGGCAGGTTGGTGCTGAGCGGTGTGTTGGGCTGTCTGGCCGTGGTTTTGATGCTGACGCGGTCTGCACTTCTGGCGCAGATTGCGGCTGGGGCAGCGTGTGCGATGTTGGGCCTTTCTTTGACTAATAGGGCGATGCCCGGTGCGGCGGCTTTTGCGGCTGCGCCGCTCGCGGCGTTTCTGGGACTTCAGGGCAGGGTCTTTTCAAGAACTGAGAATCTGGAGCTGCTCCTTCTAGCTTGGGGTGCAATGGGGTTGGTTATTGCAACGTTGTTGCCGCTGAAACATTCTAGCCGCTTGATGATTTTGGCCAAGGCTGGCTGTGCGATGCTGATTCCATTTGCGACGGTGATTTATGTGATGTGGCGTGTACGACCATGGGAAAATTCTTTCCTCTAAATGGTGTTGATCCGCGGTGTTTGGAGGAATAATTGCGGCCGTTTAAGGTCTCGTTGTGGGAAGGTGTTCTTTGTTAGTCCATGATTTTCTGAGTTGTACTTGCCACGCTCAGGTTTGATGCAGGTAAGATTGTTTGATGAAGGAATGGGTTAAATACTTGGGGTTACCAAGTGCTTTGTTAAGCGCGGTGCTTTTAGTGCTGGCCTTTTATCCTTTTGGCGAATCTGTACTTGGGTGGGTGTGTTTGGTGCCGCTAATTTGGGTGTTGCATGCTCGAGCGGTCACGTGGTGGCAGGTTTGGATAACAGGCACGTTGGCGTGGATCGGTCAGCTCTGGTGGTTGTCTTACGTCACCTGGTTGGGCATGATTGCACTGTGCGTGTATTTGGGCCTGTATCTAGTGGTATGGGGTCGGTGGATGGTTCTGGTTTTTAATTTGTTTCCCAGGCGGAGCTCTTTGGGGAACTTGGCAAGTGCACTTCTAGGGGCAATCGGGTGGGCGGCACTCGAGGAGTTGCGGGGGTGGTTATTTACTGGATTTCCGTGGAATGGTTTGGGAGTTAGTCAGTATGCAAATCTGGCGCTGATTCAAATTGCAGCGGTAGGTGGTGTGGAGCTTTTGAGCGCACTGATGATTTTTATTCAAGTGATCTTGACGACAACGGCGCTGCGGCTTGTAGCTGAAGTGCAACAAAGACGACGTATGCTGGCGCATTGGGAGTTTACCGGCGGCTTGGCCGTGTTGGTGGTGGCGTTTCTCTATGGAGTGATCTCGATCGCCCCCGTGAAAAATGATCCCGACGTTTCAACATTGATGCGAGTAGGTCTCGTACAGGGCAACGTGCCACAGGAGGTGAAGTTTTCTCCGATGAGCCTGGAAGATACTGTTGCGGCGTATACGGAGCCAACAAGACTCATCGCGGCATCCGAACCCGACCTTGTAATTTGGCCGGAAACAGCAACAGGTTACGGGATTTTTCAAGATAGAATGATTGCCTTCCGGGTGATGGAACTTCTCGAAGAAACTGCAGTGACTCTTCTTGCAGGAAGTGTGGATGTGGGAGACGATGGAAAGTTGTTTAACGCGGCATTTTTGCTCAAGAAGGACTTTGATTACCATGCCGTTCGTGCGTCTGCCTACCGTAAGCAGCATCTGGTGGTTTTTGGAGAATTTGTGCCCGGTCGCGAGTGGATGCCTTGGCTTGCCGAATGGATTGACATGCCTGTAGACTACCACCCCGGGCGAGGGCACTCCGGAATTATGCCTTTGCCGGCGGCATATGGCACGGTTCCGGCCGGTATCTTGATTTGTTTCGAAGATTTGATGCCGCGTCTTGCAAGAGCACGTTCACTTGCTGGGGCGCGTGTGTTTGTGAATTTGACCAACGATGGATGGTTTCGCGACTCTCCGGCTGCGATGGCTCATGCAGCGCATGCTGTGTTTCGATGTGTAGAAAACCGCCTGCCCATGATCCGCTCCACCAATACCGGAGTATCATGCGTGATCGGGCCGGACGGCACGTTTTTGCACATAATGCGTGATGATGCTGGACAGCACACGGCTATATCTGGAGTGTTATTTGCAACGGTAAAAATCCCGCCCCGCTCCGACCGATTGACTATCTACCAACAAGGCGGTCATCTCTTTGGGGAAATTTGCGCTCTTGTCATGGCAGGCGTGTTTGTTGTTTACCTGAGAATCAGATTTTCCTCTGCTCGAAAAGATGTTGTTTAATCTAAGAGCTTTTTTGATGAGGATATGGATTGAACGGGAATAATAAACAGCCGCAATTTTTTATTAAAAAAGTCTGAAGGCAAAGATACCTTCTTACACTGCGCAACCAGTTATTACTCCCTTTACACATCATGATCACATGCTTATTGCGCTTCTCATTTCAATAGCCCATTAAAAACAAATCATTATACCAGTAAGTAAAAAATTGTATTACAGATCACAGCTGAAAGCTGTTAAGGTTCATGTACATCGGAGCTTGTTCGTTTGTATTTTGTAGTAGCCTACCAGCTTTTTACTGAGTCGCTGAGTGTGGAAACTAGCTGGATGCTTTCTTTTTTGTAGCGCAATTGCCTATCGGAACTAACTTGAATTTGATGACGACACTTTCAATTCCGCAAATTCACCCCGGAGAAACGAGTGAAAAAGAGTTGAGGGATTTTTTCGAATTTTTGAGATTTCAATCTGTATCCACAGATCCTTCCCGACATCGGTTTTGTCAGGAGTGTGCAAACTGGGTCTCGAATTACTTGATGACCTGCGGTCTGGATTCAGAAGTGCGTTTTACTGAGGGATTGCCAGTAGTAATCGCGAAAAACGAGCTAAGACCAGACCGTCCGACTGTGCTCGTTTACGGGCATTACGATGTGCAACCCGAAGACCCTTTAGCTCTGTGGAAAAATCCACCGTTTGAACCGCATCTTGAAAATGGAGTGGTTTATGCACGTGGCGCTACCGACAACAAGGGACAAATCTTTTCTCATATGCTCGGAATGCGCCGCATGATTTCGCAGTCCGCCACATTGCCGCTGAATGTGATATTTCTCATAGAGGGTGAAGAGGAAATCGGCTCTCCTCATCTCGCGGACTTTCTAACAGCAAACCGTGACGAACTACAGTGCGACGCCGTGATCGTTTCAGATACCGGGATGGTTAGCTTGAACCGTCCTACATTAACTTACGGATTGCGCGGCATTGCTGCCTTAGAATTAAAAATTTCTGGTCCTGTCCGAGACTTGCACTCGGGTATCTTTGGCGGAGCGGTCCTTAATCCGCTGGTCGCACTCTGTAAGGTCATCGCGTCCCTTCACGACAAAGAAGGCCGCGTGACTATCCCCGGATTTTATGAGGGTATTCGCAAAATTCAGGATTGGGAAAGACAAGCCTGGTCAACACTGCCTCTTAACGAAACGGAGATCCTAAAACTTACGGGCTCCCCCAAACTTTGGGGAGAAAGCGGATATTCTCCTCTGGAACGCATGTGGACGCGGCCGACTGCAGAAGTCAACGGAATCTACGGAGGCTATCAAGGCCCTGGTTCAAAAACGATCATCCCGGCAGAAGCCACCGCTAAACTGACATTCCGCCTCGTCCCACACCAAAGTCCGCAAAAAGTGCTCGATGCTGCTTCTGATTTTATCCAGACCTTATGCCCTTCTGGATGCAAAATTGAAATTACACGGGGCCACATGGGCGAAGCCTACTACTTGGATCCTCTAGGGCCACTAGGACAGATCGCTACAGCTGCTCTGCAAGCAGTAAATCCCGACCCAGCTGGCACGCCAGCGTTGATATGTGAAGGCGGCAGTGTTCCAATTGTTGCAGATTTTAAGAAAATACTTGGCGCGGATACTATCCTTGTCGGTATGGCATTGCCCGACTGTCGAATCCATTCTCCCAATGAAAACTTCCCGCTCGCGCTTCTAGATTACGGGGCGCGACTTCACCGCGAGTTGCTCACACGACTCGCCAGCTTAAGATAACGCTATCATGACCACCGAAGAGCGCCTCGCCAAATTCCTCGGCAAAAAACCCCACATCCACCCATCCGCCTTCATCGCCCCCACAGCCACCGTCGTAGGGGACGTGACACTCGCTGAGCGTGTCTCGATCTGGTATGGTGCCGTCCTGCGCGGAGATATCAACTTCATCCGTGTTGGCTCTGGCAGCAACATTCAGGACTTGGCCTGCGTTCACCTCGCCGACGACTTCCCGTGCATCATCGGCGAGCGCGTCACCGTCGGACACGGTGCTATCGTTCACGCCTGCACCATCGGCGATGACTGTCTCGTCGGCATGGGAGCCATTATCCTCGATGGCACAGAGCTGGGGGATCACTGCCTCGTGGCCGCCGGCTCGCTAATAACCGGCGGAAAAAAATTTCCTCCCGGGAGTCTCATCATGGGATCGCCCGCAAAAGTTGTCCGCCAACTCTCCCCAGAAGAACAGCAAGACCTCCCCACCTGGGCCGCAAAATACCTGCCTGTGGCAGCAGCACATAAATCCCTTAAGACGCCCCAGGCCCAATCTTAACGCCTTTCCTATTGAGCCGCTGCCCGCCACAGGTTAAAACACAAAACGTGTCAGACCAAAGCAGCCCAAGTAAACCTTACCGCGTCCTGATCAAACTCAGCGGAGAATCCCTCCAAAGCTCCGGCGAATCCATCTGCCCGCGCATCGTGCGCGACATGGCCACCGAGATCAAACTCGCCCGCGACACCGGCGCAGCCATCGCTATCGTCATCGGCGGCGGCAACATCTGGCGCGGCCGTTATGCGGCCGAAGTCGGTATGGACCGCGCCCAAGCCGACTACATGGGCATGCTCGCCACAGTCATTAATGGCCTCGCCCTTCAGGACGCACTCGAACGCCAAGGCGTCGAAACCCGCGTCATGACTTCGATTGACATGCGCAACGTCGCCGAACCCTTCATCCGTCGCCGCGCCATCGCCCACCTCGAACGCGGCTACATCGTCATCTTCGTGGCCGGCACCGGCAACCCCTACTTCTCCACCGATACCACTGCGGCCCTGCGCGCTGCAGAGATCAAAGCCCATGTCCTCCTCAAGGCCACCAAAGTCAACGGCATCTATGAACGCGACCCCCAAAAAGACCCCACCGCCAAAAAATTCCTGCGCCTCAACTACCACGATGCCTTGCGCCACCGCATCGAAGTCATGGACAGCACTGCCTTCTCCCTTTGCATGGACAACCACATCCCCATTGCCGTCTTCGATGCCTTCGTCAAAGACAGCCTGCGCCGCGCCGTCCTGGGCGAACACACAGGCACCATCGTGGACGACGGACAAACAACGCTGGAATAATTTTTCACACCCGATTAAAATACGCGCTTTATGAAAATTCACTACTCCGTCCGGCACATTAAACTCACACCCGCCATCCGCGAATACGTCGAATCCAAAATCTCCACCCTCGACAGGATCGACGAACGCCACGCCCTCGGCGCACACGTCGTGCTCTTCCACGACGAAAACCACGGCTCCCGGCCCTACCACGTCAAAGTCCACGTCGGCGTCCCCGGCAACGACCTCCACGCAGAAGCCCGCGCCGACGACCTCTACAAAGCCATAGACCTCGTGGAAGACAAAGTCCAAGCCCAACTCCGCCGCGAAAAAACCAAACTCAAATCCAAAAAAATCAAAGCCCAAGTCGCAAGACGCACCGCCATCCGCGGAAAAAAGTAGCAAACCGCCTCGCCGTCTCCGCTTGTAAAGGCTTCACAACTTCACGCACAATCGAGAACTCAACACCCCCTAACAACTATGGACAAAGACACCATCCTCCTCGAAGCCGAAGAGGCTATGGAAAAAGCCCAGGCCCACCTCACCTCAGAATTCGCCAAAGTGCGCACTGGCAAAGCCTCGCCCGCTCTCGTCGAAAACATTAGCATCGAAGCCTATGAAGGCACCCACATGAAACTGCGCGAACTCGCCAGCATCACCGCCCCCGAGCCGCGCCTCGTCATGATCCAACCCTGGGACGCCTCCACAGTCGACGCCATCCGCCGAGGCATTGAAACCTCCGGCATCGGCATCTCCCCGCTTGTGGATGGCAAGATCATCCGCCTACCTATCCCCGAACTCTCGCAAGAGCGCCGCGAAGAAATGGTCAAAATCATCAAGCGCATGGCCGAAGAACAACGCGTCGTCGTGCGCCACGCCCGACGCGACGCCCTCGAAGCCCTCCGCAAACTCCAAAAAGACGGCACCATCACCGAAGACGAACTCGAATCCGCAGAAAAAGACGTCCAAAAACTCACCGACACCTACGTCGAAAAAATAGACAAAT
>CALLMV010000049.1 GCA_938005615.1 uncultured Verrucomicrobiae bacterium | reverse complement strand
ACCGTGGCCAAGGCAGGGTTGAGCAGATTTTTAAAAATAAACGCTGCACCAGGGTCCGTTAAGGAGCTATGACTGTTGCCCTGAGCAGTCACCACAGCCAGATCGCCGCCGTTGGTAAGTGCGTTTTTCCCGAAGTTTTCGTAGTCAACTTCATCACCTAACAAGGTATGGTTTTGGATGACAACGCCAGAGGCAGTTTCCAAATACTTGTAGAGGAAAGCAGCTCCCGGGTTAGTGGCCGTTCCTACGTCGTGATTGATAGCTCCTATCAGGCCCATGCGGCCGTAGATCGTGTTATTGATCATGGAGTTGTTGCCCGCTCCGAAGTTATCCATAATATCACCAGGGTTTGACTGGATGATGTGCTGGCTAAAGGCCAGCGTGGATGTGCAGAACGCCGCCACTACTGCGGCAAGTGTTCTTGGGGTTTTGATTGTTACTTTCATTTGTTTGTCCTCTTCGTGGTTTGTGCTCTGGATAGAAAAGTTTTGTTTGTGCATCGCTCGCTTTCTCGTCCTTGGTGTTTTTTTCGTGGTCAAGGTAGGCTGTTTGTATTTACTTCAGCTTAAATTATGCCAATTTGAGTGCTTTGCTGTTATTTCAAGCGCAGCGAGAAGTCTTTGTTGCACAAGGAGAAGGAGAAGATTTCTCGGCCGCTGCGCGGCCTCGAAATGACAAAAACTCCTCTGCGCGGGCTCAGAAACTGTCATTTCGAGCGGAGCGAGAGATCTTTGTTGTGCAAGGGGAAGGGAAGATTTCTCGGCCGCTGCGCAGCCTCGAAATGACAAAGCTTAGTTGTCTCGGCCTCGGAATGAGAAAAACTCCGCAACGCGGCTTCGGAATGACAAGAGTGGCTTTCGTAGCCTCGGAATGACAAAAGTGTGCTTCGTGGCCTCGCGAAATGTTAAAACTCTGCTGCGCGGCCTCGTAATGACAAGAAGAGGACGTGTCAACTAGTCAGGGCTGGGCTTCTCCGAGTTTGCCAACGGCCTAGGTGTTCGGGACTTTGGGTGGCTGATCAGTTTGGGCCTCTTCAAAAGGGCTTTAATGAATGATGCCGTTTTTAAATACATGCGTTGTGAAGACTCAAGCATGGTTTGCATTGGCTTCAGTCGGCATGAGGTATCAGGTGTCGGACACGTTGTTGCGGCTGCAGGAATAAAAGCTTTTGTTTTTTTCAATAAAATGAGTGAAGGTTGTGCGTGAATCACTCTAGCACTTTAGAAATTGCCCGAGTAATTTCTTCATCTAAGGAACTTTCAAGTAGCACTGAAAACATTTAAAAAGGCATGGTTCAATCGTGAAAATACATGTGAATGAAGATGTTCAGTTTAAGGATGATAAGCTGCAGATAGACGATAGCTCATCTGAAATTGAGAGGGCTGATGATCTCTTAAGCGAAATATCTCAAAAAGATTTGCGGACGGTTTATTATGGTTTGCCCGATAATCAGGTCAAAGCCGTGGAATTTCTGATTCGGGAAAGTTCCCATGAAATCGGACTTCTAAAAGGTTGCTCTGGTTTGCATATCCGTGCAGGCACAGTTGAAGTTGCACGCGTGCTGTTGGGTTTAGTTTTGTTTCGTTTTCGTGTAGACGGTCCTGTTTATCTCACTGCTTGGAATTATTTTAGTACTAATGTTTTCGAGTCTAGTGCCAACCCCTGTGTGGTGTTATGTGGTACTGCACAACTAATTTTTCGTTTTGTGGGAGATTCTCTGGGGGTTGAAGAGAATTTGGTTTTTAACTCCTCGCTTTCTAGTTTTTTTACCCACTATTGTAACTGGGCAAGGGATTTATCACCTTGGGATGAGAAAAGGTTTTGTGACTCATTAACTGAGCTGTATTGCAGGTACCCTGAAGCAGAAAGTCTTTGGAAAGTATTGACTTAGTATCTAGTAGCTGTATTAGCCCTGTCCACAACAAGTTGTTTAGTTGTAATTAGGTGATTTTGAGCCTTCATCAGCTAGGATCACTCAAAGAAGAGAAGTCATTAGTAGAAATAAGCCCAATTTTGTGAAGTAGCAAAATTTTCTAATTTCTGTGCCAGCTTTTCAGGGTTCTCGGTAAGGTATGTGACGTGCCCCATCTTGCGCCGGGGAGATGCGGTTTTCTTGCCGTAGAGGTGGATATGAGCCGGGGCAATTTTCTCAAGTATGGATAAATCCGGCAGGCCCTCCGACCATAAGTCGCCAAGTAGATTTACCATGATGCCAGCCGACTTTTCCCGCACTTGAGGAAGTGGATGACCTGCTGTGGTGAGGACTTGAAAATCAAACTGACTGTGTTCGCAGGTTTCGATGGTGACGTGTCCCGAGTTGTGTGGTCGCGGTGCTAGTTCGTTGACTAAGATGTTTCCGTCGGCAAGTAAAAACAATTCAACGGTGATGAGTCCGTGGACGCGGATCGCTTGGGCGATTTGTTGAGCCAAGGCAGATGCCCTCTGTGCTTGTTTGTCAGTGATGCGAGCTGGGAACACCGTCATGGTCAGGATGTGTCGGGAATGGATGTTTTCACATACGGGAAATGTGCGGGTGTTTCCAAAACCATCGCGAGCGCAGACCACGGAAAGCTCCTTGATGTGAGGAACCCATGCTTCGATGATCAGCTCGTGGGCGCCCATTTGCTGCCAGATGGCCTCAGCATTTTCGTAATGGGAAAGCTGGATTTGTCCCTTGCCGTCGTATCCCCCGCTTGCGGTTTTTACGACACAAGGAAAGCCAATCTCGTGCAGTGCTTCGTTGAGCTCTCGAGATGAGTGGACCACTTGAAATGGAGGCACAGGGAAACCGTGAGTTTTTAGCCATGTTTTTTCGAGGGCGCGATTTTGACAGACTTTGACAACATCCGCGGCCGGGCGAAGGGTGGAGTGTTCCGCAAGCTTGTCCAACAGTTGCTTGGGGACCTGTTCAAGTTCTGTTGTTATGACTGGATGTTGGGATAAGAAGCTTTCTGCTGTAAATTCATCGTTCCAATCTGAGGCGTAATACACATCGGCAAGCTCTGCGCAGGGTGTTTCGACGCCCGGGCCCCAGCAGCCGACCCTGTAGCCGAGCTTGTGGGCGCTCTGCGTGAACATTCTGCCGAGCTGTCCGTTCCCGAGTAACCCGAGTTGTGCTCCTGCTGCCAGAGGGGTTAGGTGTTTCACTGTTCCTTTATTAGGTTTTTATCTGGGGCAATCTTATTTTTAACACGCGCTCTGTAAGCTGAGCTCTATACTGTTTGAGGCGCAGAGACAATGCCTCGTCGTTAAGTGCCATGATTGCGCAAGCAAATAATGCCGCGTTGACTGCCCCTGCTGTTCCGATAGCTAGAGTGCCCACTGGTATGCCAGATGGCATTTGCACGATGGAAAGTAACGAGTCCACCCCGTGTAAAATGCGACTCTCTACTGGCACACCCAGCACTGGTAAAGTCGTCCAACTAGCGCACATACCCGGCAAGTGAGCCGCTCCACCTGCGCCTGCGATGATGACTTTGAGGCCGCGCATCTCGGCGTTAAGAGCGTACTGGCGCAATTTATCAGGCGTGCGGTGAGCAGAGACGACCTCCGCCTCGTAAGGGACGGCGAGATTTTTCAACGTCGTGGCAGCCTGTTCGAGTGTCGGCCAATCGCTTTCAGAGCCCATGATGATTCCCACAAGGGGAGTTGCATTCGGGAGCTTTTTTGGACGTTTTTTTTTCATACGAAAGTCCCTCAGACTAATCGTCGCTTGCTGGGTTGCAATTTTTTCCTGTGCAACACACAACTGCACTAATTACAGGATTGTGATTGAGACACTACATCCTAGCCGGCCCGGAGCTTGCGATTTCTAGCAAACCTTGCAAACGTATAAATCAATGAACGCATCACTCCCAGTTACAAACGGCAGCTCTTTCCATAAAAGCGGACCCCGTGGAACGATTGGTCATGTAACCAATGCCGAATTTCTGGAGGAACAATATCACTCATGGAAATCGAACAGGAACTCTGTTGATACTACCTGGGATGCGTTCTTTGAAGGGTTCGAGCTTGGTTTACAGTTGCCCCCGCCGCCTAGGGCTGATGCAGCAACTGCAGTACAAAATTATGCCATACCCCCCGTGGTGGAGTCCACGAGACAGCGTATCCGCCAAGCCAGGATCTACAACTTACTTTTTGCCTATCGCACACTGGGGCACGTAATCGCCCATACCGACCCGCTTGGCTTTAACAAAGAGACTCTGCCCGATCTTGATCTCCATGCGTTTGGCTTCACAGAAGCTGACTTGGATGAAATCTTCGACTCCGGTACACTTGCAGGCGGCGGAGAAAAAACCCTACGTGAAATCCTCCAGATCCTCACCGAAACCTACTGCGGCACAATCGGTGTGGAATACATGCATACGCAAGATCAAACATTGCGTCGCTGGTTGCGCAACAAGATGGAAAGTTGCCGCAATAAGCCCAGCTTCCCCACCGATAAGAAACGACGCATCCTCACACATCTGATGGAAGCCGAGACGTTCGAACGCTTTTTGCACAAGCGCTACGTCGGCCAAAAACGCTTCTCTCTGGAAGGTGGCGAAACTCTTATCCCGATGCTTGACGCCGTCATCGAAAACTCCCATACGCAAGGTATCTCGCAAATTGTCATGGGCATGGCCCACAGGGGGCGCCTTAACGTATTGGCAAACATCCTCGGCAAGGACTTCCAGACCCTCTTCTCTGAATTCTCGGAAAACTACGTCCCCAATCTTGAACTCGGAGACGGAGACGTCAAATACCACTTGGGGTTTGACGCCACTGTCCTAAACTCCGCTGGCCACCGTGTCGGTATCTCACTAGCTCCAAATCCCTCCCACCTCGAACTTGTTAACCCAGTAGTTCAAGGAAAAGCCCGTGCATGGCAGCGTCACCTCAACGACACCACCGAACGCTCACGAGTGCTTCCCATCCTGATCCACGGAGATGCCGCCTTCGCGGGGCAAGGAATCGTCATGGAAACCCTGAACCTGTCCCAACTTGAAGGTTACCGTACAGGAGGCACGCTTCACATCGTCATTAACAACCAAATTGGCTTTACAACCACACCACAGGATGCCCGTTCAACACGCTATTGCACCAGTGTAGCAAAAATGCTGGGTGTGCCGATTTTTCATGTCAATGGCGACGACCCGCTCACAGCCGTTTACGCCGTTGAGCTGGCGCTCGAATTCCGCCAAAAATTCCACAAAGACATCGTCATTGACCTCGTCTGCTACCGACGTCATGGACACAATGAAGGTGACGAACCGTCCTTCACACAGCCCACGCTTTACAACGCCATCAAGGACCACCCCTCACCATCTCATCTACTGCGTCAGCGTCTTACCGAGGAGGATCCTGCCTTCCAAACCGAAATCAACGACTGGCAAGCCCGTTTCGACCAACGCCTCGAAGAAGCCCTTACCCTATCCCGAGAAAAGGCCACCACATTCCGCCCTGCGATCCGTCCCCCGATTTCCACACCCGAGCTT
>CALLMV010000048.1 GCA_938005615.1 uncultured Verrucomicrobiae bacterium | reverse complement strand
GCCGCAAGACGACAAAGTAGCGGAAAAAGCGCACTCCTTTCATGAGTGCTACTTGCGGGTTTGCACGTTGCTCGCTACAGATTTCCTCTCATGCCAGAACTCGCCAAAGCCTACGATCCTACACCAGTCCAAGAGAAACTTTATTCGCGCTGGATGGACTCCGGCCTCTACCACGCGCAACCTACATCGCCCAAACCCAAATACGCGATCGTGATTCCACCGCCCAATGTCACTGGCGTCCTCACACTCGGCCACGTTCTCAACAACACTATCCAAGACATCCTTTGCCGTCGCGCCCGGCTTCAGGGCCACGAAGTCTTGTGGTTGCCAGGCACCGACCATGCCGGCCTCGCCACGCAGACAGCCGTCGAAAAAGCCCTTCGTAAACCTGAAGCCCTGCCACCCACCGTCCGCAAATGCCTCACCGAAAAATCCCACCTTTGGGACGCCTCAGCCAACAAACCCCGCATTCCCCTCACCAAGCACCACATCCCCCGCGAAGACCTCCTTGAACTCATCTGGTCTTGGACTCGCGACCGCGGCGGCGTCATCATCCAACAACTTAAAAAACTCGGCTGCTCCTGCGATTGGCAGCGCGAACGCTTCACTATGGACGCGGATTACGCCCGCGCTGTGCAACAAGCTTTTGTTGAACTCTACGAACGCGGCTACATCTACCGTGGCAAACGCATGGTCAACTGGTGCCCCGCCAGCCTCACCGCCATCTCCGACGAAGAGGTCATCCCCACTGCGCAAAAGAGCATCCTCTACACCATGCGTTACGAGATCGTAGAGCACCCCGGCCAGTTCGTCGAAATCGCCACCACCCGCCCTGAGACGCTTATGGGCGACACCGCAGTCGCCGTCAACCCGCGCGACCCTCGCTACACCCACCTCATCGGCAAACACGTCTGGCGTCCCTTCCCGCGGGCAAAAATCCCCATCGTCGCCGACGAACACGTTGACTTTGAATTCGGCACCGGCGTCCTCAAAGTCACACCCGCACACGACCGCGCCGACTTCGACATCGGCCTCCGCCATCACCTCCCCATTATTGATGTGCTCAATCCTGACGGCAAAATCCACTGCCCCGACTGCCCAGAACTCCATGGCCTCGACCGCTTCGATGCCCGCAAAAAAGCTGCCGAACTTCTCGCGACCCAAGGCCTCCTCATTAAAGAAGAACCCTACGAAAACACCGTCGGCTTCTCTGAGCGCGGCCAAGTGCCCATCGAGCCACGCCTCTCCGAACAATGGTTCCTCGACTACAAAAAAATGCTTGGCGGCAAAATGATCCCCACCGCCCTGCGCGTCGTGCAAGACCGCCTCATCCGCTTCCACCCCGCCCGCTGGGAAAAGGTTTACACCCACTGGCTCGAAAACATCCAAGACTGGTGTCTCTCGCGCCAAATCATCTGGGGCCACCGCATCCCCGTCTGGTATCGCAACGGCGAAACCCGCTGCCAACTCGACTCCCCAGGCCCGGATTGGCAACAAGACCCCGACTGCCTTGACACCTGGGCCTCCTCCTGGCTCTGGGCCTACGCCACCATGGACGAGACGACGCGCGCAAAATTCTACCCGACCTCCGCCCTCGTCACCGGCCCCGACATCATCTTCCTCTGGGTCGCACGCATGATCATTGCTGGACTCGAATTCGAGCCCTCGGGCACCGACGACATCACCCGCAACATCCCCTTCCGTCACGTTTACTTCACCGGCCTCATCCGCGACGCCCAAGGCCGCAAACTCTCCAAATCTCTCGGCAACTCCCCCGATCCCCTCGACCTCATCGTCAAATACGGCGCGGACGGCCTGCGCTTCGGCCTCATGCGCATCGCCCCCCAAGGCCAAGACATCCGCTTCGATGAAAAACAAATCGAAGAAGGCCGCAACTTCTGCAACAAACTCTGGAACGCCGCCCGCTTCCGCGCCCATTACGGCCCCTGCGACCCAGCCGCTGACCCCGCCGCGCACAGCCTCTCCCCCTTCGCGCACCTCGTGCTCAGCCAGCTCCACACCCTTGTAGATCAAGTCAACACCGCCCTCGACGACTACCAATTCTCCACCGCCGCCCAACTGCTCTACACCTTCATCTGGGACGACTTCTGCGCCCGCTACCTCGAAGGCGCCAAAGCCAACCTCACCGACCCCACCTCGCCCACTCACCGCGGCACCCTCGCCACCCTCGACTACTGCCTCTCGCGCATCCTGCGCCTCCTGCATCCCTACTGCCCCTTCATCACAGAAGAAATCTGGCTCACCCTCGGCTATGGCAAAGGCACCATCCAGACCGCGCAATGGCCCACCTGCGAAAACTGTGCCCCGCTGGCCGCAAAACTCCGCGCCGATCTTGCTACACTGGCAGCCGACATCTACAACGCCGTGGATGCCGCACGCACCCTGCGCGGCGAATACCAAATCCCCAGCAACCAAAAAATTCGCTTCCTCTTGCAACCCTGCGCCGCGCTTCAAAAAGCCCCGCCATCCGACGGCGACTGCGACCCCGCCCACTACCTCCTCCAGCACCACATCACACTCGTTACACTCCTCAATGCCACAGAAGTAGAAATCATAAAAGACGCCCCATCCCGCACCCCCTTCGCCCACACCCCCATCGGCGAGATTTACATGCCGCTGGAGGGCCTTGTGGATCCCAATAAAGAACGCGCCCGCCTCCAAAAAGAACTCGCCAAAGCGGCTGCCGATATTGAACGCGAAGAAAAAAAACTCTCCAACCCCGACATGCTCGCCAAAGCCCCCGCCGAGCGCGTAGCACAATGGCGTAGCACACTCGACGAAGCACGCGCCCGCCACGGAAAAATCACCGCCCAGCTCGCCCAACTTGAAAACTAAGACACCCCAAAATCGCTCCCCAAAAACATGTCGTCAGCTACTAACTTTTATGTCCTTATTTTAGATTGTTAGTTACTAACTTGCCGCAAATGATCTGTGTTTTCCAAAGCTGTGAGTTTATAACTGACTAGTTAGTAAAATAGTTTTTTCGCACAATCTTTTAGAATAAGATAGCTTCTAAAAAAAACATTAAATAAAGCGTTTTTTGCTGCGATTTCGACCAGACATTCGGATTTCAAATGGGGCTATACCGGAGTTATTTCGAAAATGGTTGATATAAATGTGCTTGTTGTAAATGGGCGTTGATTGCTACAAGATCTAGCTCACATGCCAGTTACGTTAAAAGAGATAGCCGCCGTAGCAGGTGTTGCGCCCAACACAGTATCAACGATCCTCAACGGCAAGAAAAACTGGACTTCAGAGGAGACGCGAAAGCGGGTGATCGAAGCGGCCAACAGGCTTGGCTATAAACCCAACCGGCTCGCCAGGGGATTGCGCTTGGGGAAGTATTTGACAATGGGATTGATTGTTCCCGATTTATTAAATCCTTACTATGCCCTGTTTGCGAGAAGTCTGGAGAAAGTCCTCGATGCGAATGGTTACGACCTCTTGATCGAAGATTCCGAAGCCTCCCTGGCCCGCGAACAGCTTTGTTTATCCAGGATCAGTGAGCACCAGATTGATGGACTGGTTTGTTCTCTGATGGATCCGCAAGGTTGCAGCCCAAAGTTAAAAAGCCTGGTTGAGAATGGCCGCCCCGTTGTCTGCATTGGCCGAGTCCCAGCCGAGCTGAATGTGGATGTGTTTCGATCGGATTTTTCCCAGGGCATTTCTGAAGCCATTCTCCACTTGAAAGAACTGGGACATCTCAAGATAGCTTTTGTATCGGGCTTACCCGAGGGGCAGTCCGAGGATGGGCAAAGGTTTCGTTTTTTTCGCACGATGGTGTTGGACAGTGGATTATCCTTTACCGAAAAGCTATATATTCGATGTGGTCATTCAATGGCTCATGCCAGGGAGGCGTTCACCAAATATTGGAAAAGCACACCAGATACTGAGAGACCGACGGCAGTCATAGCATTGAATGATCTTCTGGCCATAGGGGTGATGCGCTCCTGCCTGGATCTGGGATTGCATATTCCGCAGGATGTTTCAATTATCGGAATAGATAATACAGAAATTGCAGATAACTTACCCACACGACTGACTTCCATCGCCCAATCTTATGAAGAAATGGCTGCGGCTGCAGCTCATCGCCTGATTGCACGTTGCCGTAACTCGATAACTCAGGGGCAAACTGACGAAGTCATCATGCCCACCAGACTTATAATCCGGGAGTCCACCGGGCGCGTCTGCAAACATACGCATGAGCCGCAGATAGCTTCTTTGTAAAGCAACTTATAGCTAGTAACTACAAATTATTTTGAAGATATACCGAGTGCTCGAAAATATTTCATAATGATGTGATCAGAGAGGGGCACACATCACTTAGCTGTTATTTGTGCGAGCTGAAGCCGGTTTCCATAAGAATTGGGCGGAATTTTTGCCGAGTCTTCACACAGCTCCCAATGAGGAAAACCGTTTAATCCTTTATTAACTATGTTAAAAAATTAGCTGCGTTTATTTTCAATTCGTTAGTTTTTTCTTGTGGTACACAGAGTAGCACACATAGTGAAACGACTCACTATGTTCAGAATAAACAAATCGCTCATTACGATTTTTTACATCATAAGCTTTAATTTTGTGGCGAATGTTAAGCTCCCGGCTGCAGATTTTGCTGCCTTGCCACGGATCAAAATCGGTGAACATCAAGGACGTCCGGCATTCATCAATTCCTCCACGGGTGAAGTGTTCCAACCCATGGGCAGCAGTTATCTACCGGAGAAACACAAGACATTCTCTCCCGGAGTTTACGTGAGCGATGATGCAGAATCGGCGCTGGAAAAAATGGCCGAAGGGGGTTTTACAGTCGTTCGTATTTGGTCCTATCACGGCCACTGGGAAAACCGTAAAGAGGGGCTTTTTGCGATGGAAGGGCCGGATTATCGCAACCAAAACACCCCAGAACTTTGGCAGCCCTACGTGGATAATATCGTGGACTTTATTACGCGTGCGAGCAGGCGTGGCATCTATGTGCATTTGGTGATCGATCGTGAGCCAGACACGCCTTTTTATCGCGACAGGGTCAACACCGGTTACCCCGATGTGGAGGGTTTTATCCACCGCGAGTATTTGACAGAGGGTTCTTTGGAGGCGAAGGAGATCTACATTGCCGAACTCATAAAAAACTTTCGGCAGAGAAACCCAGAGTTGCTTTCGACCATATTTGCCTATGAGATCCGCAACGAGATCCATGCTGATACCGCGCAAGCCCCTTTTAATAAGACCGAGGGAGTCGTGGAAACCGCGGCGGGGCATTATGACATGGGAAGCCCGTCATCCAGACAGGCATGCTTCAATGAAAATGTGCTTTTGTTTTTATCCCGGGCCGCGAAGGCGCTGAAAAAAGCGGATCCAGAGGCACTGGCGACTACCAGCACGTTTGCCTACCTGCCGGTGCATAAGGAAGGAATGCTGGAGGCGGGTTTGCTCCCCACGGATATGGAGGATACGCGCTGGCCGATTTTGCCGGCGGTGTTAGTGGATTCAGACCTGGATTTTGTGAGTTTTCATTCTTATTACCCCCACGATTGGAACCGCGCTTTGCAAAGCTCGGGATTCGACGAGAAATTTCTCAAGAAGAAGCCATTTATTTGCGGCGAGTTTGGGGCGCATCGTCATTCATTTCCCAATGTTGATCTCGCGGCTAGCGCGTTGCTTGTTTATCGGGACGACATTTTAGCTTCGGGCTTTCGCGGGGCATATCTCTTTACGTGGGATACTTTGCAACACACCCGATGGACGATGGTCGAAGATGATGCGGTAATCTATGAGACGCTGCGTTTGAAGAAATGAGAGATGTGACAAGGCACGATGCAGTGAAAAAAATCATTAATGGTTCTGATGTTTTGACTGTGGATAAGACGATCACCCCCCCTGCCTGCAATCATTCGCAGCATGGAACGCGTGGCTGTGAACCAACCCAGATTGGGAGATGTGGGGCTGAAATCTTGCTTTGACATCCAAGACGTTGACTGGGTGTGGCATCCCGAACTGATGAATGCCTCCCCTGGCTTCGTGGAATTTTCCCTGTGTTTCGAGTGTGAGCAGGAGGTCTTCGAATTCGAAATTACTGCCGACCAGCGATACGAGATTTACATCAATGAGACATGGCTGGCAGCGGGACCCGATGCGGGCGAGCCTCAGCACTGGAGTTTTGCGCGCTACCGGGTGCATTGCGAGCCTGGCGAGGTGACATTCAAAATATTCGCCTGGTGGCTGGGCCAGAAGTCGCCCTATTCGCGTATGAGCTATCGGGCTGGTTTTGCCCTGGCAGGATGCGGTGAGTTTTTTCCCCTGATTTCCACTGGGAAAGCTCCGTGGGCAGTGCGCCGTCTGGCCTCTCACAAACTGCAACCGCAGGAGGATTACGAGGGCCGGTTCATTGGCGATGAGCTGCTGTGGGATAGCACCGCGACGGATGGCTCATGGGTTCCGGCGGCTAAGGTTCCGCTAATCAAATCGCGCCCGCTTTTTGGAACACACGGAAATGGCTGGCGGCTTTATCCGGCAGCGTTGCCCGATCAGCTTGGCGGGCATTTCTGTGAGGGCAAAATCCGGGGGGTCGTGCCATTTTTGCTGGATAAGCAGACCCCTTGGCCGACGGCGGAGTGTGCTCCCGCCGCGCAGGTCAGCCTCTGGCAAAGAGTGCTGGACGAAGGAGAGTGTATCCAGATACCAGCGCACTCTTCTTTGTCCGTCCTCTGGGATTTCGAGACATACATCTGCGGATATCCTTGCGTGGCAGTGAGCGAGGGCAGGGGAGCGACAGTTCGTTGGGAATGGGCAGAGTCGCTTTACCAGGAACCGCAGGGCCATAGCAAGGGCAACAGAAACGATGTGGCGGGGAAATATTTTCGCGGTTTTGGGGACACCTTCATAGCAAACGGTGATGCGTTGGAGATGCAGGGGCACTGGTGGCGTGCGGGTCGTTATGCGATGTTGAAGATTCTCACGGCCTCGGAACCGTTAACATTGCGCAAGGTGTCCATCAGGCGCACCGGTTACCCGTGGAGTTTTGTGTCGGCCTTCAGTTGCAGCAACTGGCAGGTGGACCCCATCATTACAATTTCCCAACGGGGTTTGCAGAATTGCAG
Source organism: uncultured Verrucomicrobiae bacterium (assembly GCA_938005615.1). GTDB lineage: Bacteria > Verrucomicrobiota > Verrucomicrobiia > JADLBR01 > CALLMV01 > CALLMV01. The sequence continues at coordinate 31,780 of CALLMV010000048.1, read as the reverse complement.
TCACGAGACGTTTGTTGACTGCCCTTACTACGAGCAACTGATGTATGTGGGAGATACCCGGATCGAGGCGTTGATCGGTTACACGCAGTCGTGTGACGATCGTTTGGCGCGACGATCCATGGAACTTTTTGACTTCTCGCGCAGCAACGCGGGCTTTTGCTCCGCGCGTTACCCTTCGAAAACACAGGTGGATATTCTGCCGTTTTCGATGTCGTGGGTTTGGATGCTCCGCGATTACCTTTACTGGCGCGATGATTTTGACTGGCTGCGTTTGAGACTGCCAGGCATGCGCTCGGTGATGGCGGCATTTGAGGCTTACGAGGATCCTCTTGGGATGCTTCGGAATTTGCCAGGATGGAATTTTGTGGATTGGGTGGATGGTTGGAGGGAGGGCGAGGCCCCGTCTATCGAAGGGCTTTCAGTCATCCTTAACATGCAGTATCTGCTCACTCTGCTTTCCGCCGCCGATATGGAACAGCACATAGGCTGTCAGATTTTTTCGGAGCATTACAGACAGCGGGCAGAGCACCTGGCCGCAAATTTGAAGCGTGAATTCTGGAATCCCCGCGAGGGTTGTTTTTTTGAAAGTGACGGAAAAACGGCCACGCAACACACGCAGATCATGGCACTGCTGTGCGGGGTCTTTGGCCAAGACATGGAGCACGCAATGCTTCAGGCTCTTTTGGAAAAGAGGGAGTTGGCTCCAGCGACTTTGTATTACCGGCATTATCTTTTTGAGGCTTTTCATAAGTGCAACCGGGTGGACCTGATTATCCAGGGTTTTGAATTCTGGAAGGAGCTTTCAGACATGGGGCTGCTGACTCCCTTGGAACGCAACGAACCAAGCCGCTCGGATTGTCACGCCTGGAGTAGCCACCCGTTGTATCATTTGTATGCCAGCGTGCTGGGCATACGCCCTGCGGCTCCGGGTTTTCGTGAAGTTCTGGTGCGTCCTCACACCCTTGGGTTGGGTAACATCTCCGCCAGATTCCCTCATCCTCGGGGGGATATCATTCTCGAGCAGACGGAGCATGAAGGAAAGCCCCGGATGTGCATTCACTCTCCCCAGGGGCTGAGCATCAGCCTTTATTGGCAGGACAATCTCATTTCCAGCAGTTCCGGTCAGTTAACAGTCTAACGTTTATCCTATGCAAAATCCCCCTCAACTCGAATGGTCATTCTGGTTTGTTCTCTGTTCTTATGCAGTGCTGCTCATAGGAGTAAGTGTCTATGTGGGACGGATGATCAATAACACCGATGATTTTTATCGCGGGGGCGGTAACAATACTTGGTGGGCGAGCGGTCTCTCATTTTTTATGACGACGACTTCCGCGTCGGTTTTTGTGGCGAATGCTTCGTTTGCCTATAACTATGGGCTATTAAATATTTGTCTCATCATCGCCCAGTTACCGGTGTTTGTGCTGGGTTACTTTGTCTTTGCGCGTTTGTGGCATCGAACAGGATGTGAGTCGGCTATCGAATTTATAGACCACCGCTACGGGAAAGCGACCACCAAGTTTTTTCTGTGGACAGGGATTCCCATAAGACTGCTGAAAACGCGCTAAGGACTTATGTGACGGCTGTTCTTTTGGAGGCATTGTTTGGCATCCCCATACTCTGGGGAGTGATGATTACGGCCGTGCTGGCTTTGATTTATACTTTAATAGGCGGGCTGCTGGGGGTGGTCATTACGGATGCGTTGCAGGCCATATTACTCGGCGTTATCGTTACAGCAGTCGCCGTTTTTGCCTGGGCTAAGATCGGTTCGTTGGAAAACTTCATGTCTTCTCTGCCGGAGAATTATTGGACATTGAAGCCTACTGATGGAGTGATGGACCTGCCGATGATCATGGGATGGGTGTTTGTGGCGGCCTTTGCTTAGAATGCGAACTGGAGTCTCGTGCAGCGATTTGTCTCGGTGCCAACAGAACGTGATGCGGCCAAGGTGTCCTTGATGGGTGGTTTGGCTTACTATCTGATATTCCCCGTGCTGGCGATTCCCCCTATGCTGGCTGCGGCACTTTTGCCAGAGCTTCGCGGCACATCAGCGGTGGAACATTCCTACTTTTTGATTGCCTGGGAAGTGCTCCCCCAGGGTTTGCTGGGTATGCTGTGTTTCGGGATATTTGGAGCCACGATCACAGCCCTCAATTCCGAACTGAATGTCATGTCCCAAGTGATTGTGAAAGATGGCATCCGCCACTGGACTCGCAACCTCGGGGAAAAAGCAGAGTTGCTCGTGGGCCGTATTATTATTTGTGTCTTGCTGGTAATATGCGTTGCCGTTTCAGTTAAGATTCGCGAATTCGGCGGGGCCTTTAAGTTTCTCACCACACTGCTTGGGTTAACGACTCTGCCTATATTCATCCCCATCCTCTTAGGGTTGATCATGCGCAAAGCTGACGGGCGGGTGTGCATGCTCTCATTTACAGCCGGGCTGACCACGGCAATAGTTTTGCGCTTTGGACTTGAAGCACCTATGTCTGTTGTGATTGCGGGTAACGGGGCCGTGACGTTTCTCACTTACTGGCTATTGCCATACTTGTTACCTGCCGGGGAGAAATGTCGGGAGAGGTGTGCCAGCATCTTCCAAAGATCAAAAACCAGAGGCATTTCAGATCATGTCAACGAAGGCTCGCATCAGATGAACAACAGACTCTTAAACGTCACATCATGGAGTCTAATCGCAGTCGGAATTATTCTCACAATTGGTTCTCTAGATTTTGGTAAGGAACAATGGTTTGTAAAAAGCGGGCTTTTCCTCAGTGCGTTTTTTGTTTTTCTGGGCGCCAGACTTCTTCTTATCGGCAGAAGGTTAAAATTCGGCAAAAAATAATAAAAAAAATTATTGACTACTAAAGTGAATCGTCTCACTCTACTGGTAAAGCAGCAAAACTATTTAATTTTATAAAAATCAGTGTTGCGACATCAGTTTATCCAAGAAAGCGCCCTTCTCGAGCGAGTTGGAAGTCTGTTTTATCGATTCTGCTGACTTTATCTTTTTATTCTATTACTTTTTCTAATGATTCTGAAAATGAAATCTCAGATGATTTTGAAGGCATTCTCCCACTTCTTGGGGTAGACACCGCAGGCGTTTTTCTTCTCCGCAACGCATCCACTTCGGACGTGGGTGGTCTTTTGCGGGTTTTAGAGACGCAATACAGGCCTTGGGTGCAGATTTTATTGTGGATCATTATCTTGAAGTAAAAACGGGCGGCACACTGGAGAATAATCTTTCGGAAACTTTGCGCCGGTTTGATCAATTAACTGCTTTTCAACAGGAAAGCGGGATTGAGCACATTTGGAATCTCGAGCGCGCGAACTGGGTTCCCCGCGAGGAATTCGAGCCGGGAGTCAACCTCTTTGAGCCGAGGCCAGGTCTGCACCGATTCAACATGCCGCCAAAGCTCATGGAAGCCTATGCAGCGCATCCCGCCCGAAATTTTGTGGTGTTCGATGAACTCGAACACATGCAAATGAATAACAACCGATTTGTAATATCAGGTGCTAAGGCGACATCCCCGCGCTTGCGGACACAACCAAGATGGATCTCAACCAGGCTTATGAAGCCATTCTCAATGAACTGATTCTGATTTGTAAGGAATACTCTGCACATAACTTGAAACCAGTCGTGGAAACTGTCTGGCCAGATATGCACCATATCTTCGCCCGCGCGGGATGGATCTTATCGCCGAAAATTCTCAAAGAAAGTTGGACTCCTATACCCGTGGCTGTGGCAATGGGTGCGGCCATCCAATACGAACACACGGGTGCTGATTTTTGGATTAACCCCGACCTATGGTTCTGCGGGCACTACCCTGGCCATAGCATCGACGCCCTCCGCAGCGCGCTAATTTTTGCACACTGGATGGGCGTCTCGCGCATTTATGTCGAAAACATGGATCATAACAACGTCCGGGGAGTCATTCATCAGCCCGATAAAGCAAAGGGCTTCGATTATGCCAGTGCCAAGCAAGGGCCACATCACCCCGACGCTGAGGGTGTTTATGGCAGCCTAGTCACTTATCCTACCCCGGAGACTTTTGAACTGACCCGCTACGGTGAAGTAGTCCGTTGGTATTCCAAAGATTACCGCCACAAACACGGAGTTCCCTACACCTGGAGGGATGCAAAGTGTGATTTTGCCATAGTGCGTTTCCCTGATTCAGTTTGGGGACAAAGAAATAGCTGGTTTGAAGACTCTCCGCTAGGCTCGCGCGCAGTAAAGTCCACTCCAGAAATGGAGGCGTGGTTTGATATCTGGCACTTGCTTAGTCATGGAAATATCCCCCGCGAGGGGCTATCATTTCACAGCCACGCCGTTAAATACAAACTTGCTTCCCGATTCTTTGTTCCGAGTTCAGCAACACTTGTGTTCGATCACCGGATCGGCGATGAACATCCTGATTTCGATTTTCGTGGAGCAAAAGTTGTTTTCGTTACCGGGATAGAAATTACCGATGCAACCTCTGATTTGCTCATGCGCCACGCAGCAAAAGGTAACATCATAATCAGCCTGCCACACTTAGGGCCAGAGGGTCTTTCACAAGCGAACCTTCAAAGCTCTCCTACGGAGGGGATTAAAGTATTCGAACTTGGTGGAGGAAAGTGGATCGTTACCGATTCGTTTAACCACGAGTATGTAATAAGTCTCGTTACCCCGCTCCTCGCGCCAGAAGATGAGATGCGTTACCAGTTTGGCGAACATCAAATTCTTTTCCGAAAAATAGACAGCGATAGAATAGAAACCTTTGTAAATGGTGTATCTGTAAATCCAGTATTTGAACCCTCACGGCGTTCCCAATGGGGCGCAGATCAACGCCTAGTCAGAAAGGAATAATATTTTAATAATATGAATCCTTCGATTATCATTAAAAGGGCGATAACACTCACGGCGGGATTCTCATTCTTTTGCTGTCAAACAAAACTCACGGCCTCTCAGGCGTTTTGGAACATAGATTTTAGTGAAGCCTCACTTGACCCCAACTGGGGTTTAACTTCTGCGGGGGAAGGTGGTTCTGCAGACCCTGAGATTGGTAACCAAAAAATGACATTTGCTCCAGGTAATGGCAGCAATTTTGGCAGATCATTTATTGTCACAAATAAATCAAACGATGGAAGTCGTCTTTTTGAAAACAATCCGAACTTTAATTTCTTTTCCCACAATATCGTGATCAGGGTATCCGGGCTAAGTATAGAGTCATCAGAGGCACCAGCAGATGGCGTGACTAATAACTTTTTTGTAATGATATCCAACAGAACCTTCAATACCTTCTCCAAAGCCTTTCCCAGGGACCTCGATACGAGCGGAGTGTATTTTCGGATAGCACAAGGAAACTCTTTCATACGACTCATCATTTGCGAAAAGTTACTAAGCTCAATTTCTACAAAATCATTTAACATAGATAAAATACCCAGTCAGATAAGCATTGCACTTACCAGCGAAGGTTGGGATGTGGAGCTAATAGATGCAGCATTTGTTGAAGGGGATATTTCTTCACAGTCGGGTTTATGGAATACAATTACGTCCTCAGATTTTGATGGGAACTATGCTTTCTCACTTGGGGCAGTAAATTTCGACAAACCTGTATCCGAATACACGGTTTCGGTGAGTAAATTTGAGATATTTCCAAATATACTTACGACAACTTCTGATGTCTCAAATAATGATGAGAAGTCCCTAAAGCTGCTATCATTAAACCAGGCACTTAACGGTTTTTTCTATAGCATGAAAAAAGTCGCCTATCAAAATGCAGCCAATAAAATACAGTTTTTTGAGCCAAAGAGTGCGAAATTGTCTTTAATCCAGCACTCTCGTTACTGCAGTGATAACAAATTTTCATCCAGCACGGTGTTGGGTGAAGTAACAAGGAGAAAATAAATGAAAAAATACAAAAATAAAAAACTATTAGTTAGCATCCTACTTGGTAGTGCATGCACACTCATTCAGTCGTTAGCTTCCGCTCAGGTGACACTGTGGAATGACGACTTTACTGGGCCGGGATTTAACCCAAACTGGACTTTGGCCTCCGCAGGAGCAAATTCCTCAGCACCTATTATTTCTGCGGGAAACGCCATTTTCGACCCAGGCACTGCGGATTTTGGAAGAAGCTTCATTTCAACTAATTCCGATAGCAGCGGAAATACTACACTTGTAGGTAATCCAACATTTGATTTTTTTAGTCACAACCTAAGTATCACAGTATCGGATTTGAGTTTCCCTGCTGCACCTGCCTCCGGAAACACGAACTTTTTTGCTGGGATATCCGATGTTACAACGTTGACAAATGCTTAGCCAAGGAACGGTGCAGCTAATGGTGCTTTTGTCCGTATCATCCAGTCAAGCTCAGCAACTCAATTACAAATCATTCAAAGAGAAGCAAGTGTTAATACCATATCAACTTTTGGGCTTACTGGAATACCTACCGGTTTCACCCTAGATCTTACAGCCACAGGCTGGAATGTCGATATCACCGGGGCTAACTTCACAACAGCCAGTCCCACAAATCGCAATGGATCATGGACAGTACTAGACGCACTCGATTTCTCAGGAAACTTTGCTTTTTCCATGGGATCAAATAATTTTAACGCTGTTGGACCTGATTACACCACATCAGTAGGCAATGTTTTGATTACTTCTCCCATCCCTGAGCCGGGTGTGATTTCTTTGTTGGTTGGTGGTCTAATGCTATTCTTGTTATTCTCTACTCGTAAAAAACGGCAGCTTTTAAGCTGTTGTGTTGCCTCACCTGCTCATAATTAAGTTTATGATAAATGTTTGCAAGCGGGGCATAAGTAATCCGAAATAACTAATATGAAAACTCAAAAAAAAGATTCAGCTTTTACTCTCGTTGAGTTACTGGTGGTCATATCGATCATTGCCCTGCTTGCGGCCATTGTCATTAGCTCCGTGCAGGTGGTGTTACTTAATGCCAAAAGGGCAGAGCACACCTCAAACCTCCGGCAGCTATGGGCTACAGTGCTACTGTATGCCAATGATAATAACGGAACACTGCCAGTTAACAAGGCTTTCGGCACAGGCACATGGCAACATAAAGTAGTCAGTTGGCATAACAACCTGACAGCTACCCAAACTTCAACTCTCTTCTTGCAACTTGAAGGAGTCAAAGCGCACGGATTTCTCAAAGTCTTTAACTCACCACTAAATAATACTTTGGGTAATATGGGTTTCGGGAGTGGAGGCTGGCCAAATGCGGCAACGACTTCAGAGGTCTTTGGGCGACCTTTGGTTTCCGTGGAACGTCCGGCAAATTCCATTGCACTCCTACCTTATTATTCGAATACTAAAACATTAATGGGCGGCAATTGGCAACGCCCTGGAACAAGTGTTAGCGACATTTCTTTCGAGTCTGACAACTCGGCCATTTGTGCATTTGTGGATGGAAGTGTTAGGAGAATTACGCGTAAATCATTAGAGGACAATGAGTATACTTTCGTTTATCCTTCAATAAATCAACCCTGATTATTTACATTTGTTGTTTTGGCGTAATTCCATAAACTCTAGAATTTGGTATTATTATACTTAGAATAGCGATAAACAGTTATTAAAATAATATTCTGGCATGTAAGGTAAAATAACTACAACATTTTTTTGCGTTATGGGGCGGACTATGAGTAAGTTCCCTCAGTGGATATGACATAATATCATTCATGTCTCTGTTTTATGTGGATGAAGTTCAAAAAAACGAGAAATGTTTCTAAGTCCCTTTTCTTGTTTTTATACTGAATTAAGTTGTTTTCTTAAATAATCTCGTTGCACATGCAAACGTGTGAACTTCGGGAAAATGTACTTTATTTGCTGCGAGTGATTTATCGGCGATCAATTAGCGTAAAGCGGATTGTGTTATGACCTGTGATTGCGTCGTAAGCGCACAGCTTCAGCAAGTTTTTCGAGCAGTATTTCTGTTTGATCAAGGCTGATGCAGGCGTCTGTGATGCTTTTGCCGCGCACGGCCTTTTCGGGATGTTTGGGATCGTAGTCTTGTTTGCCTTCAACAAGGTGGCTTTCAAGCATTACGCCTGCGATGAGCTTGCTCCCGGAGGAAATCTGGCGTGCGAGTTCCTCGCAAACGGGAATTTGTCGCAGATAGTCTTTGTTACTATTGCCGTGGCTGCAATCCACCATGAGGCGCGGAGGTTCTATGCCGGATTTTACCAACATGCCCGCAGCCTCCTCTACGGCTTCGACGTGGTAGTTCGGACCGGTTCGTGATCCCCCGCGGAGGATGATATGAGTGTCCGAGTTGCCTGTGGTCTCAAATATTGCTGCGACTCCTTGCTTGGTCACGGAAGGGAACCAGTGGCCACAGCGGGCGGACCTCACGGCGTCCACTGCGATTTGAATGCCGCCGCCCGTGCCATTCTTGAAACCAACCGGCATCGAAAGCCCAGAGGCCAGCTCGCGGTGGATCTGGCTTTCTGTGGTGCGTGCGCCGATAGCCCCCAGCAAATGAGGTCGGCGATGAATTGCGGGGTGATCGCATCGAGAAATTCCGTGCCCGTGGGCAGTGCGAGGCGCAGCATATCGAGGAGTAGTCGGCGGGCGATGCGCAGGCCGTGATTGATGCGTAAGGAATTATCCATGCCCGGGTCGTTGATGAGCCCTTTGAGCCGACGACGGTGCGAGGTTTTTCGAAGTAAGTGCGCATCACGATCAGCAGTTCGGGTGCGGTGGGGTCGGCAATCTTTTTCAGACGCGTGGCGTAATCCAGCGCAGCTTCAGTATCATGAATGGAACATGGTCCGACAACAACAACAAGACGGTCATCCTCGCCGCGAAAAATGCGTCCGATGTCTTCCTGGCTGCGAGTGACAAACTCCGCAAGATCGTGCGTGATTGGGTCGTCTTCCAGAAGAATGGCTGGAGGGATTAGGGGGCGGAGTCCGCGTATGCGTATGTCGGATGTTGTCGGGATCATCATATCGAAAGCCAAGTTTCAGAGCGTGGCGCGGGCCATGGGTCAAGACGGCTTCGCGCTGTCAGCGTCATTGAAATGGCAGGTGGGTGATTCCCAAAGTTTAGATTAGCCCTTGGGGGTTCGATATGTGTGATCGTGATCGCAGTGGATGTTGCGCGGTTGTTGAATTATTGGCTATGGTGGGTGAGTGAAGTTTTTTTTGACGACAGCGATTGATTATGTGAATGGGCGTCCGCACCTGGGTCATGCGTATGAGAAGGTCTTGGCGGATGCCATTGCCCGGCATCAGCGGTCAATGGGTGCCGAGGTGTTTTTTCTGACTGGGGTGGACGAACATGGGCAGAAGGTGGAGCAGAGTGCACGAGCGGCGGGGGTGCCGCCTCAGAGCTTTTGCGATGAAATGACAGTTCACTTTCAGGAGGCGTGGCGACGTTTGGGTGTGGCCTACGATGGGTTTGCACGGACAACGAATGCGGCGCACAAGGCACACGTGCAGGAGGCTCTCAGGAAGCTGTACGATCAGGGGGATCTTATCTTCAAGGAGCACGAGGGATTTTACAGTGTGCGCCAGGAGCAATTTGTGACGGAAAAGGACATGGTCGATGGCAAGTGGCCAGAAATTTACGGGGAGGTGGTGCAGATGCGGGAGCCGAATTATTTTTTCCGGCTCGAGAAGTATCGAGAGGCGTGGGTTGCTGAGTTATCCAGGCGGAAGGATTGGATTGTACCGGAGTTTCGCCACAAGGAGTTGCAGCGCGCGCTTGAGCGGCCGCTGGAGGATTTGTGTATTTCGCGTCCGCGCTCGCGCTTGGAGTGGGGGATTCCCTTGCCCTTTGATGAGAGGTTTGTGACGTATGTGTGGTTCGACGCGTTGCTAAATTATACGAGCTTTGGGGCAGGACGCTGGCCGGCCGATGTGCAGGTGATTGGAAAGGATATTCTGGTGCCGGCACATGGGGTGTATTGGCCGTTGATGTTGTCTGCACTGGGCTGGCCGCTGCCTCGTCGGCTCTTGGTGCACGGCTGGTGGCAGTTGGAGGGACGCAAGATGAGTAAGAGTACAGGAACGGCGGTGGACCCACTGGCCTTGGCTGAGGTGTATGGGGCAGACGCGTTCCGGTATTACTTGTTGCGGGAGATGTCGATCGGGCAGGATGCGGATTTTTCTGTGGAGGGTTTTGTGCGGCGCTATAACAGCGATTTGGGAAATGATCTGGGGAATTTGGTGAACCGCTCGGTGTCAATGGTGCGAAGGTATCTAGGCGGTGTAGTGCCTGAGGGGCCGGTAGATGGAGCGTGGGATGCGGCTGCCGAGCAGGCACATTCGGAATATTTGGCAGCAATGGAGAATTTTGAGACTCATCGTGCGTTGGAGGCAGTGTGGAAGTTTATCCGCCTGGCAAACAAGTTTGTGGAGGAGCAGGCACCGTGGAAGTTGGCCAAAGATGAGAAACGACGGGAGGAGCTGACGAGGGTGCTACGGTGCTTGGTACTGGCGGTGTTGAGGATATCTGTGCTGATCGAGGCGTTTATGCCCGAGACGGCGCAGAAAATGCGGAATCAGCTCGGTGTTTGCGAGAAGGTAAATCTGGCTTGTTGGGAGCGTTTGCGGGTGGCTGGGCAGGTGGGCGAGCCCTCGCCGCTCTTTCCACGTGTGGAGGCCGGATCCGGGAGCAGCATATGATCGCGGGGAAGGGGACTGCCGCGCGGGTGTTTAGCGAGGTACTTCGAATCCAGACCAGTCCGTACGCGGTGGTGGAGTTGACGGGAATGTTGAGGGAGGTGTTGCGGAAGTCGGGATTGTGGGAGGGGCTGTTAACGGTGTATTTGAGGCACACGAGTGCGAGTCTTTTAATTTTTGAAAATGCGGATCCGACGGCGATGCGGGATTTATGTCGCTGGCTAGAGAGATTGGCGCCAAAGGGCGACCCACAATACACACACACACTGGAGGGGGAGGATGACATGCCAAGCCATTTACGAATGGTGTTGACGCGCACGCAGGAGACTATTCCCTTTGTGGAGGGACGACTGGTGCTGGGCAGTTGGCAAGGTGTTTTTTTGCTGGAGCACCGGGCGTCGAGCCTGACGCGTGAATTGTGCGTAATGGCGGTGGGGTGCGAATCAGGAGGGGCAACGAGCAGCGTTGGGAGGGGGATAAATTCTCGAGTTTGATGGTTAAAACATCTCATACCATGCAATAATCCATGAGTAAAAGTCGTCTTTTGATTATCATTCCGGCGCGCTGGGCATCGAGTCGTTTTCCAGGCAAACCGCTGCTGAGTTTGGCTGGGCGTCCGATGCTCCAGCATGTGTTTGAACGGGTACGCCAAGGTGCGCCAGAAGCCCGTGTGATTGTGGCTACGGATGATGAAAGGATTGCGGTTGTTGCCCGCGGCTTTGGTGCAGAGGTGCGGATGACAAGGCAGGATCACCCCTCGGGGACGGACCGATGCGCTGAGGTCTTAGAGCATTTTTCGTTAGAGCACGGAAGCGACCCAGAGCTCGTGGTGAATGTGCAGGGGGATGAACCGCTCTTGCCGCCGGGGAATGTGCGGATGTTAGTGCAGCTCATGCAGTCGCATCCGCAGGTGGGCATGGGGACGTTGGCATGTGAGTGTGGGCAGGGTGAATTATCGGACCCGGCGGTGGTAAAGGTAGTTACGCGAAAGGATGGTCGGGCATTGTACTTTTCCCGGGCGGGGATTCCGTTTTTCAGGGATGGGCCGGGTGAAGTAAGATTGCTGGCTCGAAAGCATATCGGGATTTATGCGTATCGACCGGAGGTACTTCGGAACTTGGTGCGCTGGCCCCAGTCTGCTCTGGAGCAAGCCGAGAAGTTGGAGCAGTTGCGTGCTTTGGAGTACGGAGTGGAGATTTTGGTTGGGGTGGGAGATAGCAGTCTGTGCGTTGATCTCCCTGAACAAGTAGCTGCTGTTGAAGCCGCTTTGGAGTACGAAGCAAGAAAATCAACTTGGGCTGAAGAACGGGATTAGTTAGCAAATTTATTTTGAATTTTATTACTTATAAAAGTGTCTCAAATCTGTAGAGGTTTAAAGCGTATGGCACGAGTTATGCATTTGAAAAACTTGACATGAACAGAAATTGTGAGTAAGGACGGTGATAATAATGGCACAAACAGAAGTTGAAGAGCTGCTGAAGACCTCGACGCTATACAAAGAGTTTCTTGCCGAGAGGGAGGAAATACTTCGCCACAAGTGGTTAGAGAGTGAAAAGGCCGGTCATGATGTTGGATTTGAGAAAGCGCTTCTTGACTGGGCCTGCACCCATCGCGCGAGGTGGCGTGAGCTGAGAAATAAGCAGATCTTAAAATAAGCGGAATTTAATTACCCAAAGTTGGCCAAGGGCTTGATGCAAAGACGCCCCAACGAAAAGTTAAGCATAGTAGCTTCCCTGGAATGCGTTTGTTGATACTCGCGCTAATCGAGAATCATGCGTTTGTTAATTATTCACAATAGTACATACTTTATCTGCAATAATACCCAGGTCGGCAGGCAAAGTTAAGCTAGTGTATTTGGGTGAGTTTAAGATACTTTAGGGAGAGAGGCGCTGTAAATGATCATTTTTTTAGCCACGCTGTGATTGTAACATAAATGTTGCAATTATTCTTTTGACGGCAATAGCTTTCTGAGGCGAAGTAGAGTTATATGAAAAAACTCAATGCTGCCTCACTAGTTCTTCTCGCACTTCCTATGCTCTGCGCGGCAGACAACCCGAATTGGGGTCTCGCAGAACGTCGCGCCTTGAAAGCCTTTCAAGATAACAAGCTCGCTCAGTTACAACAGGAAATCGTAACCGCTGCTGGCACCAACGTGGAATTACAAATTGATTGGGATAATATCGCGTTGGTCGGCGATGCGGATCGCTACAACGATGATGATTACTGGGTAAACATTTTCTTTGTTCCCACAACAAACGCTTTGAGAAGTCTGACCTCTGACGAGATGGGAAAGCAAGCCGTTGCCTCAAAGCTCAAAAAAATCGTTTTTACCTATAACGAAGACACAGCTCCGCTCAGCAACTACACTGAAGGGATAATATTTGATGACGGCACCCTCACCATTAATTTCCGCCCCTACGCAAACGTGGCCGACACTGATGAGAGGGCCAAAGCCATCGTCTCTACGCTCGAACCCAAACTTTGAAGCGTGTGCTAGCTCTACGATCGCTCAAGATCATGACACTCATCTTGGGATTGTTTTCTTTGGTATCGGCACTTTCAAATGCCGATACTCAGGGAAAGACCCAAGTCACGGGCTGGCCACTGTTGGCTGAAGTTCCCTCTGGCGACGGAGAAGACCAGCCCATCGAAGGGGAGTATCCCGCGTATTTCGCATTCGGTGAGTCGGTTTTTTTTGCGCTGCCCAGCAAGGGAGATTTGACTCGCGTGCAGCGTGTCGAACGCTTTCTCGGCGAGAGTGACGAGACGGAGCGGGCCGAGCCCCCCGAAGGCGTGGTGTGGGATCTTTCCCAAGTGTGGTGCACCATGGATTATGGGATCATTATTTGGCGCGGCGAAAGGGAGGGGCGCCCCATACTTCACTGCATTTCATCGGAATCGCTTGAGGATGCGCACGAGCTTCCGGCGGAAATCGTGATGACGCCAGATGACCTTACCCGCGTGAAAAACGCCGCCGTTATCTTGAACAATCGCCTCTACATCCTGGGTGATGTGGATGTGCCCGAGGCCGTGCGCTCCCGGTTAAGTCACGTCGCGAGTTTGCGCCCGGACGAACCAGCGTGGGCGGAGATTGCCGGGCCTGATTTGATCCCGTTGATCCTGGATATGCGCATTCATATTTCAAATGTGGCAAACTTGGAGCCAACGGATCCGGACAGTGCTCAAGCCGCCAAAGAGGTGCGCAAGCTTCTGGAAAGTCAGCCGAAAACTATCGATGCGGATGCAATCCTCGGCGACTGGAAAGTGCGCTCAATCCAAGGCTCGGACAGCGCGATTTATGCGTATCCGTTCTTTAAAGCCCGGATCACGCAGAAGGATGGCCGGATATTCTTTGAAAAAACGACCGGTTCGCAACGTCGTTCTGGTTACTTGTATCGTTACCTTTCCGACACTTGGGTCTTTCTGGGCGGCAAGACGGTCAACGATGATCCGCAAGTGGATTTTGCACCCAATCGCAACACGGGCGAACTTTCAGAATCTGATACCTAAGGACTATTTTACCAACTCGGCGATAACCATCTGCTCATGCTCCTGGATGTGTCATGGGAAGGTGATTATGAAATCTATGAGTTGAAGCGGCCTTAAAGGTAAGGTCTTGGCTAAGTTAGAAGTTTTTTTGTTATATAGTTTTTTCTGACATCAAAAGTTCCTTTCAGATTGGCAGGTGCTCAAATGTAGTAAATTGCCACATCGCGGAAATAACTTATCATAAAGAGTTGCTTTGTGCCCGGGAAGTTGAGTCACAGTTTGCTCGACCTATCAAATAGCTCCGCAGGAAAGTGTTTTAATGTGCTGATTTTGGCTTAATATGATTGTGTGTGCCGTTAAGTTCAGGAGATGGTTTTAGTCGTTGTGCGTGGGATGATGCGGGTCAATATAAGCTTATGTTACAAGTAGTGATTCTTTTTCTCGGGCTGATCCTGGGCAACGCTCATTTCGTTCAGGCCGGAGATACGGCCAGGGACGGCGCGGTGGAGGCGGCGTTGGTGCCCGAAGTATCAAGTGTGGCACCTGGCAGGCCGTTTTTGATGGCGGTGCGCTTGAGGATGGATGAGCATTGGCACACGTATTGGCGTAATCCGGGGGATTCCGGGCTGCCTACGGAAGTTGTCTGGGAATTGCCGGAGGGCTTTCAGGTCGGGGCGTTTCAGTGGCCCGCTCCAGAGCGGATCGAGTATGGCGGGGTGATTTCCTACGGCCACCATGGCGAAGCCTGGTTGCTTGCGGAGGTGTTGCCGCCGGAGAACTTGCCCGCTGAGGTGCGCATCGGAGCCAAGGTGTCGTGGCTGATGTGCAAGGAGTCGTGCATCCCGGGAGAGGTGGAGCTGGAGTTGACGCTTCCTCGCGGTGCAGGGGAGCGAGATGAGGCAGTGGCAGAGGATTTCGTGCGGGCCTTGGCGGCACTGCCGGAAGCGGGTCATGAGTTGAGCAATGGAGTGAAGCTGAGTGTGGGGAAGGACAAAACTGTGGAGCTCAGTTGGGTGGGCGGGCCGGAGGCGGACCGGGTGTATTTTTTCGCGCACGATCCGGAGTGGCTCGATCACGGGGCACCGCAGACGCTCGGGCGCACAACGGGCGGCGGTCGGGTGCTGAAGCTGAGCCCGTCCGCACTGTCCAAGGGCCTGCCTGAGGATGTGAGCGGGGTGCTGGTGTTCGGGCCAGGCACGGAAGAGCAGGTGGCTGTAGCAGTGAGCCCGGTGAATTCGCTGGCTGCGGGGCAAGCCACAGTTGGTGCAGTGGGGCAGAGAAGTAAGGAGACTTTGCCGCCTGAGGTATCGCTGCTTGCGGCTTTGTTTTTGGCGTTTGTGGGTGGCTTGATTTTGAATGTGATGCCGTGTGTTTTGCCGGTGATTTCGCTGAAAATTTTTGATTTCATGAAGCAGGCGCACGGGGATGCACGCAAGGTGCTGGCGCACGGCTGGGCGTATTGCGCAGGAGTGTGGCTCTCATTCAATGTGCTGTATGTGGCGATCCTGGCACTGCGCGCCGCAGGGGAGCGTGTGGGTTGGGCTTTTCAAATGCAGGATCCCGTGCTGGTGCTGTGCCTGGGGTGCCTGTTGGTGGTGGTGACAGCGGCGTTGTTTGGGGCTATCGAGATCGGGAGCGGGCTGGCAGGAGCCGGGGCGCGTGTGGTGCATGGAAAATCCGGGGTCAGTGGTTCGTTTTTAACGGGTGTGTTGGCCACTGTGTTGGCAACGCCTTGCACGGCTCCGTTTATGGGACCGGCGATTGGTTACGCGTTGGCGGCACCTGTTTTGGAGTCGGCACTTGTGTTTCAGATGCTGGCCGTGGGTATGGCACTTCCGTATTTGCTGCTGAGCTTGTTTCCGAATTTGTTAAAATTTCTCCCGAAGCCTGGAGCGTGGATGGAGAGCTTCAAGCAGTTTACGGGATTTCTGATGCTCGGGGCGTTGCTCTGGATCACATGGGTTTATGCGGCACTGGTGGAGCACGATCAGTTGATTCCGTATTTTGTGATGTTGGGTGTAGTGGCATTGTGCACCTGGTTGGTGGGGCGGTTTGCGGGCCCGGAGGCGGATCGGATGCGCAAGTTGCGCACCTGGGCTGTTGCAGCTGTGTTGCTGGCGGTGGCTGTCTTTACCCAACGGGACGCGCTGGCCCGGCTGCGGGAGTTGCCGCCGGAGCCTGAGGCCGTAGGTCAGGCGAGTGCAGCGCGGGCCGGGGAGCTGCCGTGGCGGGTGTGGTCGCCCGAGGCGGTGGAGGAGACACGGGCGGCGGGGAGGCCGGTGTTTATTGATTTTACAGCGGCGTGGTGCCTGGTGTGTAAGGCGAACGAGGCGTCTTCGCTCAATGTGCCTCCAACAGTCGCGTTTTTCGAGGAGTACGGGATTGTGCCGTTCAAGGCGGATTGGACGCGGCGCCAGCCAAGGATCACTGAGGCGATTGAGTCGTATGGTCGGGCAGGGGTGCCGGTGTATGTGTTTTATGCGCGGCCCGGTGCCGAGCCAATTTTACTACCTGAGGCGTTGACGCAGGAGTTGGTGCAACGTGTTTTGAGTGAGGCTTTGGAAGCGCGTCATTAGTGCGTAAGCATGTGCTTTGCGGCGACAATAAACGCTGATGTTTCAGATTTTTTAGGTGAGGTTCTTGGTGAAATCCTGCGCCCGTGGTAGCGTGCTGGGCTGATGAAGTTAAGACGCGGGATGATTTCGACGTTGGTTGTGCTTGTTTGTGTGGTGTTGACTGTGAATGGGGTGGTGTCGCGCCCCGAATGGGCGGCAGTTCTGCCGGCTGTGGTGGCACTTCTTGTGGCAGTGGCGACGCAAAGAATTTTGCTTGCTTTGGCTTGTGGAGGGTTGTGCGGAGCGGTGTTGGTGGGGGGAGGGGATGTGGTGGCCGCTGCCGGGGAGTGGGTGATGAGGGATGTGCTGGGGTCTGTGGCGGGGAGCCAGTGGAAGTTGATTGTGGTGGTGGTGACGTTGCTGATGGGTGGGTTCTCGGCGTTGCTCGAGGGTGGTGGTGCGGTGAATGCGCTGTTTGAGCGCTTGAGGTCGCGCGGCTACGGTGCTCGTGCTGTGGAGGGCGGGACGTTTGTGGCAGGGTTGGTGTGTTTTTTCGACGGGCTGGCAAATTCGTTGTTTGTGGGGCGTGTGATGCGTGGGGCGTTTGACCGTGCAGGACTGGCCCGGGAGCGGTTGGCGTTTATTGCGGATTCAACAGCATCACCTGTGGCCTGCGTGGCACTGGCTTCGACGTGGATTGCGTATCAGCTTGCGATGATCAAAGAGGGGACGGTGACGGCGGGTGTGGAGGTATCGCCAATTGCGTTATATTTGTCGGCTTGGCCGGGGATGTTTTATTGTTGGGCCAGTCTGCTGTGTGTGGCGTTGTTTGTTTTCGGGGGATGGACGATTGGCCCGATGTGCCGTGCGAGGGCCGTTGAATGGGTGGAAACGGAGGTCGAATCAGGCGTGGGCCGCAAGCCGGGGATTTGGCGGTTTTTGTTGCCGGTTTTTGTGTTATTGATTTCGCTTGTGGGCGGGTTGTTTTGGGATGGGACGAGGGTGTTGGCGCAAAAGGATGTGCGAGAATATGGGTTGCATGAAGCGTTTGGTGCCGCAGATGCCGGTCGGGTGTTGCTTTTTGGCACGCTGGCAGGGTGTGTGGTGGCATTTGTTTGTTTCCCAAAATTGGGTAAGGAACGGGCGGGGGATGTTTTTTTGAGAGGGGTGCAGGGGATGGTTTATCCGGTGGGCATATTGTTGTTGGCGTGGGCACTGGGGTCAACGTTGAAGCAGCTGGGTGCGGCAGGATTTCTGGCAGGCTGGATCGCCGGTGGATTTCCGATTTTTCTTTATCCTGCGGTGGTGTTTTTGGTGGCTTGTTTAGTTTCGTTCAGCACGGGAACTTCATGGGGCACGATGGGAGTGCTCACGCCGGTGGCACTGCCGGCTGCATTTGTGCTCGCAGGTAGCGGGGATGCTTTGGCCTCTCCGGTAGTGGCAGGCACCGTGGCTGCGGTGATGAGCGGGGCGGTGTTTGGAGATCACTGTTCTCCGGTGAGTGATACGACGATCGTGTCTGCGACGGCTGCGGGCTGCGACCCGTGGGCGCATGTGGTGACGCAATTACCTTATGCGTTGATCGCAGGGGGGATTTCGTTGCTTTTAGGCTTTGTCCCGTGGGGTTTGGGTGTGCCGGTGTGGGTGTGTCTGTCGATTGTTGGATTAGGTTTGTTGATCATAAGATTTTTTGTTTACAGAGGACAATATTTTACATGAATTTTGCAAAACAAAGTTACGGGTGCTGCTAGACAATCTGCCTTTTGTAACACACATTGAGTTTATGACTAATACTACTACTGAAATTCCTGCGAGGCCACGCAAGGTAAATCTTCGAACCCCGGAAGTTATGGAACGCGTGCAGGCTGAAGTAGAAAGCCACTATCGCAGTGTAATCGTTGAGGCGGCGCGTGCCAATGGCGGCCTGCTCAAGGTGGGGGAGGTGACGATCACGTTGGCTAAGGCGTTTGGGTTTTGCTACGGAGTAGAGCGCGCGATTGATCTGGCTTATGCGGCGGCCAAGGTTTTTCAGGACTGTAAAATTTATCTTCTGGGTGAAATCATCCACAATCCGGAGGTCAATGAACAGCTCGCACAGATGAAAATTATTTCCCTCGAGGAAGGTGAGAATGGATACGATTTGAGTGGAGTGACTTCGAATGATGTGGTGATCGTGCCTGCGTTTGGCGCAGAGGTGAAGGTGATGGATGAATTGAAACGCATCGGTTGTCAGATTGTGGACACTACTTGCGGCGATGTGATGAGTGTGTGGAAGCGCGTCCGTCAGTATGCGCAAGAGGGAGTGACATCTATCATCCACGGTAAGGCGTGGCATGAAGAGACGAAGGCCACCAGTTCGCGTGCGATGGGGCCTGACGGAAAGTCCCACTACCTCGTGGTGTTTAACCTAGAGGAAACGGATTATGTGTGCGACTACATCCGCAATGGCGGCGATAAATCCGCATTTTTAGCAAAATTCAAGGGCGCTCACTCTGAAGGGTTTGATCCTGACTTACACTTAAAACGGGTGGGTGTGGCAAACCAGACGACCATGCTGCGCGGGGAGACGGAGGAGGTGCAGCGTCGGATCGCAAAAGCTATCGCCGATCGCGATGGGGGCAATGCCGGGG
This sequence comes from uncultured Verrucomicrobiae bacterium, assembly GCA_938005615.1. Lineage (GTDB taxonomy): Bacteria > Verrucomicrobiota > Verrucomicrobiia > JADLBR01 > CALLMV01 > CALLMV01. The sequence continues at coordinate 12,486 of CALLMV010000048.1, read as the reverse complement.
AGAATTTTCGTTTTTTTGACACGATTTGTGGCGCGACCCAGGAGAGGCAGGATGCGCTTGTGGAGATGCTGCGCGAAAAGGATGTCCGAAAGATGGATATCCTCATAGTTGTTGGGGGTTATAACAGCTCGAATACTTCACACCTTGCTGAAATGGGCGAAGCTGTATTGCCGACCTATTTTGTGAAAAATGCGCAGCAGCTTGAATCGCTCGGGAAAATTCATCACTACAACCAACACAAAAAGATCGTGGAAGTATCTTCAAATTGGTTACCGGATGGTCCTGTGACTGTTGGCATAACGGCGGGTGCGTCCTGTCCGAACAATTTAATTGAGCAAACGATTGTTCGGGTTATGGAGCTAAAAGGTATATCTCCGCAGTCAGTGTATGCAGAGGCGAATCGGATTATGAAAAATTGCTGCTAAAAACTGAGATGTAACCTCAGACAATCACACAAACCACAACTCAAAGCGTTTCATGATGAGAGTGGCAGTTACTTTTGTTATTTTTACTAACTTCGTTTTGAATCGCCAGATTTTGCAATTTGAGAGCCAGCTCCCTGCTAATCCATGCATCTGCAGCCGCATATTGGATCTGAGCTTCAGTAAGTCGGGGTGCGTCCCAGTTCGTAAGGCGAGCTTTTTTGCTGACTCGCAAGCCAAGTAATTCTGCTGCCAAGGCACGGAGATTGGGGCGGGCAAATCCCAGCTTGTGTGCTAAAGGCACCAGATCCAGAAGTCCATCTCTAGATGGTGTAAGTAGGCGCCAATCGCTTAAGGAACTAATATCTTGCGCAAGTCCGATGCCTGCTTTAATCGGCGAGGAGGATTCGATCAACGCTGCTAATTCATCGGTTACTCCTCCCAGAAGGCGGAGGCGTATAATGTAGGCACAGCGAGAACAGGCTAGCTGTATAAGTGCCGGGCGGTATCGTTCACCGCGGCGAAATGATGGACGAGTCTCGGTGTCAAAACCAATGAGTGCTTCGTTCCGAAGTGTAGGTAAGTGTTCTTTAAAAGCCTCTGGAGATTCAATAAAGTGAATTTTACCGGGGAATTTGGCCTGCGGCAGTCCTGCGAGAGGGTCTCTCATTTGTTTTTTTTCGCTGAGATTTTTGAGACCAATGGTTTTTTCTTAGGACCGGAAATGATGCCGACGCGCTGAAAGAAGGTATCGATATGCCGAAAGTGTCGCTTTTCAGAACAAAGATCTTTTATTGTTTTTTCATCAAGAATTTTTTTGAGTTCATGATCTGAGAGTGCTTCCTCGAGGAAGAGGTTTCCAGTCTTTTTGCCAGTGCGGATCTTCTCCCAAGTACGCATGGCGATGGATTGAATGGTTTCGTAAGCACTTCGACGTGGTGTCCCTCGTCGGGTCATCTCTAGCAATAGACTTTGAGAAAAGAAAATGCCGCCTGTGGCCCAGAGGTTGCGATGCATAGCGTCTGGATAGATCTGAAGGCCAGCAAGCAGCTTGTTAAGCGTCACGAGCATATAGTGAAGGTAGCCGCAACAATCCGGAAAAATCACGCGCTCAGTGCTGCTATGTGAAATGTCGCGTTCATGCCAGAGCGGGACGTTTTCCATCGAGGAGATGGCGTATCCCCGGAGCAAACGAGCCAGTCCACTGAGACGCTCTCCAGTGATTGGGTTTCGTTTGTGAGGCATTGCACTGGAGCCTTTTTGGCCTGGGGCAAAGTATTCTTCCACTTCTAGAACTTCAGTTCGCTGAAGGTGGCGAAATTCTGTAGCCCATCGATCGATCGAACATCCAATGAGCGCTAGTGTCGTGATGAATTCGGCGTGGCGATCGCGCTGAATAATTTGTGTTCCTAGTGGATCCGGACGAAGGCCTAGCTTTTTACAGACTTCAGCTTCGATTTCTGGATCCAGGTGGGCAAATGTGCCAACGGCACCTGAGATCTTTCCGACTCGGACCGTTTCCCTGGCTGCACGAAGGCGCTGCTCGGCACGGCCAAACTCGTCGTAGAGGAGGGCAATTTTTAGACCAAAGGTAATCGGCTCAGCGTGGATACCGTGACTGCGGCCGATCATGGCAGTAGATTTATGTTTAATAGCAAGTGCAGCAGCTGTACTGCGGATAAAAGCAATATCTTTCAGAAGGATGTCGGCAGACTCTACGAGTTGTAAAGCAATCGCTGTGTCGAGTAGGTCAGAGGAAGTCATGCCGAAGTGCAGCCAACGGCCTGCTGGACCAACTTGGGCAGCAACTTCTTCGATGAAAGCTATCACATCATGATTGGTGCGCTTCTCATTTTCCCGCACTTGGTTGATGTTAAACTTGGCTTTTTTCCGGATGATTGCGGCATCCTTTTTAGGAATGACTCCTGCGTTTGCTAGTGCCTCGCAAACACTGACTTCAATTTCTAACCAGATTTCTAGTTTTCTTTGCTCGCTCCAGATTCGTGAAATTTCTGGCAGGGAGTAACGTTCAATCATGGCTTAGAATTAGAACGCTTGCTGCTGCTCATTGGAAGTAATTTTGGGCTTAACTGTTTTTTTAAAACTGAATGTTTTTGCTGATCTTAAGCCTGTCCGAGGCTTGACTATTTTGTTTTTGTTTTCTTGTTGTGTGAGGGTAGATCAGGCCAGATTATTTAGCATGTCTTCCAAAGCAAGAAATCTTGCGGCCGACGTGGGTGAGGCTACGGCATTGGACTCCACTCTGCGCCCCTTAGATTTTTCTGATTTTGAAGGCCAACCCCGTGTGCGTGAACGTTTGGAAATATTGGTGGGCGCTGCTAAATCTAGAGGAGATGTATTACCACATCTCTTGTTTTGTGGGCCGCCTGGCTTGGGAAAAACAACCTTGGCAGGCATACTAGCTCGTGCGATGGGAGCGCGTTTTCGCGTCACTTCTGGTCCCGTACTTGAGCGGGCAGGGGATTTGGCAGGATTACTCACAACACTAGAACCAGGCGATGTCCTTTTTATTGATGAGATTCACCGGTTGAACAAGGTGATTGAAGAGTATCTGTACCCAGCGATGGAAGACTATCGATTGGATATCATTTTAGATCAAGGGCCAAACGCCAGATCGATCTCTTTGAATCTGCCAAGATTTACATTGATTGGAGCAACCACCCGGGCAGGGATGCTGAGTGCTCCGTTGAGGTCACGCTTTGGGATGGTTAATCGACTAGACTACTACGATGTGTTGACCTTATCCAGTATTGTCAAACGCTCGGCACGCTTGCTTTCTTTAGATTTGGATCAGAACGCAGCGCTTGAGATTGCTCGTCGTTCCAGAGGTACTCCGCGTATTTGTAACAACCTGCTTAAATGGGTACGTGATTATTCGGCTGTACATTCTTCGGGTCAGGTCGATCGCGATGTGGCAGTGAAGGCTTTGGAGATCTTGGATATCGACGAGAACGGTCTGGATGAGATGGATAAGAGAATCCTGGATGTTTTGTTAAACAGGTTCGGTGGTGGGCCAATCGGGGTAAATTCGCTTGCCGTTGCCGTGGGGGAAGAACCAGCGACAATCGAAGAAGTTTACGAACCCTACTTGATTATGGAGGGATTCTTGGCTCGTACACCTCAAGGCCGTGTTGCAGGCAGCCGAGCCTACACAAAGTTTGGTCTTGCTGTGCCGCCAAATCAGCAAAACCTTTTTTGAATTATTCTTTTTTTACTTATTCATAGAGGCAGTGTTGCGCTTTTCTAAAAAACTAGTGAGGCGAGATTCGATCATTTTTAACTGTGCTTTGACAGCCGCAAACTGGGGATCGAGTTGCCAAGCCTGCACAGTAGCTAAAGCAGCTTTGTCCAGATCTTCTTGCGCAACCACCGGTTCGCGGGAAGTGACAAGTCGATTCCCGCTAAAGCCATTTGCATTAGGATAGAGCTCTGAAAAATATTCTAGCTCTTCAGGAGTAAAAAAGTCAGGTTTCGTTAAGATTTCACGAAGAAATGCTCTTTGTGTAGGTTCACGAGGGTCCAACCTTGCCAACAACGATACTCGATGCTCGCCCGCCCATTCTAGCCACGACGGGTCTTTTTTAAATATACCGATAATTGTTTGGGGTTCACGAATCATGAGCCTGTCTAAGGCTATAAATGCTGCACGATTTACCGGGTGAGATTCAGGCTCACCTATCAGACGATTGTTTTGATCATAAGCATCCATTCTCAGCACCCCACCGAGCTGTTTGGCCATATCTTCGCCTCCAAGATGTAAGGCGATATCGAAAGCCTCTAGAAAACCCGCAGAAGGGTTTGATAGCCAATCTTGTTGGTCGAGCATTGAGGAGAAGTGATCACGCAACTCTGCATCATACTTTCTGTCAGGGTTCAACCAGGCGAGATTGCGAAGTGCTACAGCGAATTCATCAGGGGTAATTGGCTGAGTAAGAATGGAACGTGAATATTCAAGCGCCTGAAAAGGTTCAGTTTGTCCGAGAAAATCTATCAATGCAACACGCATGGTCGGCGCTTCTGAGAGAACCCCATCTTCACCCACGATAAAATCTAGCCCGGTCGGGGCGTCTTTTCCGCTGTTCAAAAAAGTAATGATTGCCGCTGCTGCTGCTGCAGGTTCCCTGCTATGAGCGAGTGTTCTGATTCGAGCCAGCGCATTTGAAAACTGCTCCGAAGTTAAACTACGTGACTGCGCCAAATCCCATAGTGAGTTCAGTTCCGAACTTATATAGATGTCTGGCACAATTTCGGAAAAGTAATTTGATTTGCTAACATCTAATGACTCATCGTTAATAAGATCTTCTGCACCAAGTGAATTATCAAAATCTGAAATAATTTGAGCATTTGATAGTTTTTTATCAACTAACTTTTCTTGGTCATTTTTTTTATTGTATTGGACTGATTTAAAGGTGATAAAAAAAACAGAAATAATTACTGTTACTGACAAAATTAAAAACAATGCTCGATAAGTTATCTTAGCGTGAATACCATTCTTGCTATTCATTTCGCGAGCTTTGGGGAACTATTTGCTAACAACCGTTATTTGAGAATTTTTGTAAGTAGCTCTCAAATTATTTCTCCTAAAATCACGCATAAACACGCGCCACGTTCCATTTGGATTTGTCCCGAAGTGTGTTGATGTGATGTTAAGATTTCTCAGGTTTAAGTTGATAGATCTGTTTCCGATATTGTTCTTTGCTACAAAACTAATTCTTCCTGATGGCGCGCGAAGATATGCATCTATATCTCCAGCATTAGGAGTTTCGATAAGTAGTGAAAATTCGGCCGATAAGAGATAGCTAGGTAAGTTGTTAACGTTGATATCCTGTGTTAAATACGTGCTTGTGCCGTCGGGAAGATTAAGCGGCGTATTATTTGCGAAAACCATTTTGACGGGTTGAGGTGTGGGTGGAGTTATGGTTCCCGAGGGCGGTGGCACATGGGGTGGAGAAGTTGGTTGAGGTGCTGCTGTTGGTGCTGGGGTAGGCTGTAAGGGAGGCATAGGAGTTGGTGGTGTAGGTGTGCTAGGCGGTGATGCAGGCCCACCCGCAGCGTTTAGCGCCTCTAAAGCGGTGTTTCTGGCAGGTGTATCTAAAGCATAAACCCCCAATGAGCTACGTGAACCGGCTACTAACACACCTACTTGTTGCCAGGCTCCACCGACTTGTGCTACGACGGGACCGCCGCTGTTTCCGCTACCCGTAACAAAATTTTTAAGCGATAAATAACTTCCGGTGACAACACCGAATGGATTTGTGAAAGGTAAAAGTGAATGTAAGAAAAAGCCACCTGGTTTTCCGCTTGCATCGAGTCGACTTGGATAACCCATAATCATTTTTTGATGCAACGGGTTTCTAAGAACAGGTGATCCGTCAAAATTTACTGGCAGAGGCGGGCCATAATTAGTCCCGTTAAGGCCAAAGGCGACTGCTAGGTCTGCCGAAAAAGTCTGGGGATTATTCATGCCAGCAGATCTTGCTAGGCCGGCATAACTCCCGTGAATGCGGTAACCTCTAACAGGAGTAACTTGCGCGGCACTAGGTGGATAATTACTATGCCAACCTCGCACAAAAGCCACATTTGTGGCCCACCTCCCGGAGTCATAAACATTGTGAGCGGTTGTAAAAATTAAATTTTCATACCAAGCAACTGACCCACTGCTTCTGTAACCTACGCCTGAAAAAATGCTGCTAACGTAAACTGTCGAATTGTAGGGAGGCGTAATCGTGACGGAGGAATTAAGCAGGACAGGCTCGCTGATTTGTCCGTGAAGAGCTAGTTGGCTAAAGATAAAAAGGGGGGTTAAGGATGATTTGAACAGTGCATTCATAAAATAATTTTAGCACTCCGCGTTCCAAAACTCCTCAAACAAACTTTTTTTTTTGATTTTGCTGAATTGGCCCTTGACCTGCATGGTTACATTCGCATGATTATTAACAAGGGTTATGTTTAGAAAGATCCATTTTTCTAAATTGATTTTTTTTATAGCCTCCTCCTTTAGCCACGAAGCTTTTTCATGGGAATTAATCAAAGTTAATGGAAGAGATCACGTGCGCATCGAACAGGTTGCGGAATTTTACAACCTTGGCCGTCCTGTATCCTACGGTGCTGGCCAAATTACAATGGCCGGAGCTACCTCCTCGCTCACTTTCAGTATTGGTGGCCGCGAAGCTGTTATCAATGGCGTTAAACATTGGTTATCTTTCCCGATAGTAGAATCCCAAGGAGTTCCGCTTCTATCCAGGACGGATCTCTCGAAAACGATCGAGCCCATAATGAGGCCCGAACGTATCGTGCCGCGCCGATTGGTAGAGACAGTCATCATTGACCCCGGTCACGGAGGTGAAGATCACGGAGCCCGAGGCAGATGGACCCGAGATGAAAAGGATCTCGTTTTAGAATCTGCAAAGCATCTCCGAGATGAATTGAGAAAGGAAAATTTGCGGACTGTGTTAACGAGAAACTGGGATATTTTTGTACCTCTTTCAGAACGTGCTGCTGTAACTCAAAAGCACCGAAATGCAATTTTTGTGAGCCTGCACTTCAACCACGGGGGTGTACATGCAACCGGTACCGAAGTATTTGCCATAGCGCCGCGCGGCGCACCTGCGACAATGCAGTCAAGTCCCTCGAAGAATGACTACATTCGACTTTCTGGCCACGCCTTTGACACGCACAGCGTTCTCCTGGCAGATGCGATAGAAAGACGAATAGCACCCCTGCACGGCAAAGAAAACAGCCGAGGTGTAAAAAAGGCTAGATTTCATGTATTACGAGACTCTTGGTGCCCAGCAGTTCTTGTAGAAGGCGGATTTCTGACTCACCGCTCAGACGCCACGCGCATCGCAAGGAGTGATTTTACAAGAAAATTTGCACAAGCCATCCGTCAAGGCATTAGAGACTACATGAATGCTTTAGATGGCCGTGTTAGCTACACGGCCTCCACCAAGTAACTTCGGGCTATGCGCAACCTGACCAAAAGAGCATTCCTTAGTGCGGTAGGTGGCGGCTTGTTTTACCCTCTGAGCGGATTTGCACAAAACTTGCAGCAGCTTTCCACTGCACCTCTCAGGGGTGACTCGATCGATAGTTTGCTTACCAAGCTCGGCAGTGGAATAAGACTGCCGTTTGTGATGCGCGGTGCGCGCGATACTTACCGCCTGGCTCTGACGTTTGATGACGGTCCTACGCCTGGCGTTACTGACAGGATTCTTGATATTCTGGCCTCTTCAGGAGCGAAAGCCACATTTTTTATGATTGGTCAACGAGTTAAGGCAAATCCTCAGCTAGCTCGTCGTGTGCGCAACGAAGGGCACGAACTCGCGAACCACTCCTATACCCATCCAGACTTAGCAAAACTTAGTGACATTATAGTTCGTTCTGAGTTGGAAAAGACGCAGAAAGTGATTGAGGATATCTGCGGCGTATCTCCGCGATATTTTCGACCTCCCTATGGTTCTTTCAGATCAACACAAGGCACCATAGCCCGCGAGTTCAGTTTACAGGTTATTATTTGGTCAGTTGATCCCCAGGATTGGCGCAAACCAGGTGCGCAAGTTATCGCCTCACGTATCACAAGTGCCAGTACAGGAGGGGATATCGTTCTCTGCCATGATCTTCACCCAGAGACGGCTGCTGCTACAAAAATATTTACTCCAGTAATTTCTGGTAAATTCCAATTAGTTACCTTAGGTAACTTACTTGTTTATTGATCCGACTTTCAGGTAAAAAATACACAATGTATTTCTTCTGGTATTTCCAAGAGCCCAACAAAGTGCCGTTAGTCGTTGAAAAACAATACTGAAGTGGCATTTCGAAGATTTTAATTGGGGTTTATTGCTACTGAAAAAATGTTTTCAGAGTGCTTTTTTGTTTTAGGTTAAAAAAAAATCAAAAAAAAATTTACATGTGGAGTTTTATTATTTAGTAAAAATACTAAAAACATGAATATTAAAGAGTTTCTTTCTGTTCTTTTTTTTCATATACTTATTAATCAAGTATTTGCACTTAGCTTTGTTGGCTCAGACTTTGCGATTTACTCTAGCCGCCCAGACCAAAATTCTTCCGTTTTAGGCCCTGGGGAAAATGACTATCGAGATGCTTTTGTTAACAGACTTTCATCTCTCGGCGCAGGGGATATTGGCTATCTGAACGGATTTACTTTTAGTGGAGGCAACCAAGGTGCTGGAGGGATTTTAACAGCAATTGAAACGGCACTATAAGCCGGTGCTACCATTTGCATGACTATGGATACAGTAAATTCAGCGAATTTCGCTACTATTACAAATGCAAACGGTAACACACTCAATAATCTACTAACACTTTACTCATCGAATTTTTCTCTCGAAACTGTAAATTCTTCCTCAGGTATTCATCACAATAAGTTTTTCGCTTGGGATCGTCGCACTTCTACTTCTGATCCCACTGAGACCGGTATTTTTACAGGTTCTGCGAACTTTACCGCTGGCGCACATACTTTTCAGTGGAACTCGGCTGTCGAAATAAAAAGTGTGCAGCTCTTCAACCGCTATGCTTCTGAAGCGGCTCAACTGCATGGGAGCCCCGCAGTTAATGGAGATGGACTTTGGCACAATAACCCTCTGAAAGCGAAAACCTTTGATCTCCCCCCCTCTGGTCCAGGGATCAGTTTTGATTCCGGCAACGGAACAGCGTGGGTGATGTTCTCACCAAGTGATGATAACACAACTCCCAACGGGGATAATCCTGCATCCTTTATTGCAAATGCCATTTCAAATGCCACGTCTTCTGTTGTTCTTGCTCTCAATAAACTTGGAGACTTTTCGTCAGCTCTTTTACCGAACGCTATCATTAGCGCTGCTAACAATGGGGCAGAGGTGCACATCGTTATGCCACAATCTGACATAACAAGTTTCTCTGCTGCTGCTTGGGCGATACTAAATAACCCTGCGAACTACTCATCTCCAGCGGCATTTGCTAACATGAATTTTTATGTCGCTGACGAAGTGGCTGGCGGTCCGCTCAATCCAGACACAGGCTCTGTAACAGATTTAGTGCACACAAAATACTGCGTTATCGACGGATTTACTACTATCACGGGATCTGCCAACTGGACCGCTCAGGCTACCCGTAATACAGTAGCTAGCACAAACCAAAATGACGAAAACATGCTGTTTATTAACCACTCGCAGATCGCCTACCAACACTTAAGAATCTTTGCAGATATCGTTAATACGCAAGCTGTCCTGAGTTTGAGCGATGTGCAATTTGCTGACTACATTATTTCTAGAATACCTGAGCCTCATCACTTAGCTATGATAGTGATGAGTTTGGTTTTTATTTTTGTGTTTGCAATAAAGCGGTTTAAAAACAGACAACCAGTCACTAGAATCTAGGTTTCACTAAAATATATCGAGGGTTTAGCCGTTGAGGGAAATCTGGGGAGTCATGTGCCGGGAGAGAAATTTACTTTTCGTAAAGATGCAAGAATCCGTAAGAGACTGGAGTTTGAATCCGTCAAGAATTCCGGGCAAAAACTTGCAGGACGCTACTGGCATGCGCAGTGGATTCATGTTCAAGCCAAGGCCTCTCGGCTGGGAGTCATCACTACGCGCAAAAGTGGTCTTTCCCATGAGAGAGCCCGACTGCGAAGATTAGTGAGGGAATTTTTCCGGTTACATCGTATGGAATTATGTAAAGCTGTGGATTTGGTGATTGTCGCACGGGCTGGCTCTGGATCTGCGGATAGCAAAACCTTGCGAATGGAACTCGCTACTCTTTGGTACAGAATCGCGCAAAGGCTCACATCATGAGATGGTTTTTGATTTTTTTAATACGCATCTATCAATTGACCCTATCGCCACTAATACATTACTTAGGCGGGCCGATGTGTGGTTGCCGTTTTTATCCCTCATGCTCCCGTTATGCAGTTGAAGCCTTAAAAACACACGGAGTGACGAGAGGCTGCTGTCTGATAATCTGGAGAGTTCTTCGCTGCCGACCTGGGTGCGAAGGCGGTGTGGATCCCGTACCAGAAATCTGGGCTCCGGAGCGTTTTAGGAAAAGCTAAAATGTTATTTAGCCGGGGAGCTTAGAGTATTGGACAATAGACTGATTTGTGCCAATGTACTGAAAAATGAGTCTGGAGTATAGCGAACACTACAGCCGCCAACCTGTGGTCACAAAATGGCTCTTAATCCTTAACATTGGTGTTTTCATCACTTGCCTGCTTACGGTTGCGGAAGGACAAAATCTGACTTCCTCACCTCTGTTTGCCATCGGTGCACTCAGCGGGTTAGAGTTTGCCGAGGGAGAAGATCTCTGGACGGTCTTTACTTACATGTTTCTTCACGCTGGCGTGCTGCATATCGTATGCAACATGGTTGGGTTGTGGTTTTTAGGACGTGTTCTGGAGGACAATCTGGGTTGGAAGCATTTGCTGGGCATATACCTGCTAGGGGGTTTACTTGGTGCCGGTCTCTGGCTCGCATTCAATTGGGGAGGTGGTGTTTTAGTGGGCGCTAGTGCTTCCGTGCTTGCGTTAGTAGTGGCGTTTGCGACACTGTATCCACGGGAACGTGTATGGCTTTTCCCCATTCCAGTGCCAATTGAGGCCAGGTGGATTGCGATTGGATATTTGGGTCTCACCGTGATTCTCGCTCTTTCATCAATTAATGATGGTGGAAACGCCGGTCGCATTGCTCACCTTGCGCACCTAGGTGGAATGGTTGCAGGGTTTGTTTACTCATGTTATCTCAAAAATTGTGAAAATAAATTTAGCCCTTTCATAACTGATTTCTTGGAAGATGATCTACAAAAGAGTGAAAGTTATTCTGAATTTACAGATCATGATCCTGAGAGAATTACTGAAACCAAGGATTATGTGATGCAGGCTGTAGATCCTGTCTTAGACAAAGTAAAATTGGTCGGTTATCACAACCTTACAGAATCCGAGAAAAAAATTTTGCAAAAAGCTCAGCAAATTTTGGATAAAACCTGAAACACACACTTTCATGCTACAAGTTTTGAGTATATTATATAATTCAGTTAACCAATTCATTAAAAAATAAAAAAATTATGAAAAAATGCAAATCTATAAACAACTTAGTGCTAAAAATGCTACTTATGATTTACCCTTATAGTTTAAGTTTCCATCATGCGGATGGTAATTAGTTTGTTGCTAATTTCGACTGCAGGATTTTTGCTTTTTGGATATTTTTGGAGCTTTTCACTCATGGCCGAACGATCAACTGAAAGAGAGAACACATCCTGCTCGAAGGAAACTGACGCCGATCATAATTACTGTGCCATGCCCCAAGACGATGAAGAGCTGCGGCGATTGCTATCCCCTGAACAGTACAGAATTACCAAGTTGAATGGAACAGAGCGACCGTTCCATAACGCTTACTGGGATAACAAAAAACCTGGCCTGTATGTCTGCGTCATTTCGGGCGAGCCACTTTTTAGTTCGGCTGATAAATTTGATTCGGGTACGGGTTGGCCAAGTTTCACAAAGCCTGTTGATAAGGATGCCATTATCGAGAAAGTTGACTTTTCGCATGGTATGATTCGTACGGAGGTGCGTGGCAAAAAGGCCGATAGCCATTTGGGGCACGTGTTTAACGATGGGCCGCAGCCTACCGGGCTGCGTTACTGTATTAATTCTGCCGCCCTTAGATTCATTCCTGTCGATAAAATGGCGGAAGAAGGCTATGGAGATTTTGTAGATGAGGTCCTCAAAAAATAAATTGGTCTCATGCACCCCATAACTGTATTCTACGACAAACCTTGAGTGTTGATCTGTTGTTTAACCTTCTCTTACACGATAGCCGTTGCTAAAAAACGTGAAAAATTTGCATCTTAAGACTAAATAACAAACACTTGCTCTATGGTTCCACCAGAATTTCCTTATCGCATTCCAAATGAAGCAGAATTTGATTTTAAAAATCTGTTTATCCTGGATATGGCCAATAATCACCAGGGAAGCAGGGAGCACGGCCTGCGCATTATCAAAGAGCATGCAGAAGAGGTTCGCCGTGCTGAGGTGCGTGCTGCTGTTAAGTTT
>CALLMV010000047.1 GCA_938005615.1 uncultured Verrucomicrobiae bacterium | reverse complement strand
TAGTAATTCGTATTTATAACAGCAAACAAACCAACTTCAGATCGGCTGCGGCTTCAAACATTGCCTTACTCAAAATCGAGCAAGAGATGGATAATTGTTATTCGCTAATAGTAAAAAAAAATGGGTTAATCCTGGTGGTCTTACAAAAAGAGTTATTTCAAGCAGCCCCGTTGATCACTCAGAGCAAAGTTGTTCCTGGAGACTATCTTGAAATGAACTTGCGGAGAAACGAGGCTATTATAGATAGACTGTCTATCAACTGTGGTGTAAAGAAATCCGCTTAGAAGCGATTGAGATGCTGGCATGAATCTAGCTTGATTTAAAAAAAAAATTGACCACTGATTACAAAAATGCTAGAAATTCTAAGGAGATAAAAATGAAAAGATTAATAGTAGCATTGTTTGTGGCAATGGCACTTGCTCTTATCCCTTCGCAATCAATAACTAGAGAAGTCGATTGGGATACACCACCAGCTCCAAGACCCAAAGATCCGCGACTGAAGCTACAACCTGTTTTTGATGCTAACGGTGTTGTTTATGAGTGGAAATCTTACGTCTCCAATCCTGTAAACGGACAACAAACAGAAATTGAGGTTTCAGAATCTCCCAGGCTTTACAACATTCAGGACGCAAACAACGAATACACTTGGACAGTTGAGCTCGCTACATATAGTCAGATGGATAGGCTCGAACCACAACCTCAAGGAGTAAGAGTTACTCTGCTTGACATAAAACACCCACCTGGCACAGAGAGACCGCATTTCGAATTTGATATATCTGGACACGTGACAGTTGCTATGACGCTTGAGGATGTTCCGCAGCCTCTGCCTCCGAAAAGTGTTTTTGATCCTAAATCAATCGCAAAAAATATCGGTGTAGGTTACTCTTCTCTCATAGTCAGTAAACCACTTCCAAACACAGTGTTCGTAGAAAACAATGCTTTTACACATCCGGACCGTGCAGGTGGTCCTGACGTCGCAAGTCATTCAGAACGCACGCTAAATGCAGGCAGAGAAACAGTAAACGAAATTAGAATCTATCAGGATCCTGAATCCAACGGTTTTGCCTACGCTTGGCAAGGTGGAAATGCCAGAGCTGCTTTATCCGTAGGCGAGAGCCGAGTTGACCACACACAATCCTACGGTGTTGTTTTTACAATACCGTGGGGATTTGTCAGGCCTAGCATGGATGGCATAATTGATAGGTCTGCTTCGCATCAAGGTGTCACTGGGTTCTTAAGATATAGAAGAGGAAATGATGATACTATCAAGCGGGATCCAGTAGAAACCCCACCACCAGTAAGCAATTAAAGTACGACAATGATAGTAAATTATGAATTCAAATAAATTTTCTCTCTGCACGATTTTTTTTCTTGGTTCAGTTTTTCTATCAAAATCGCAAGAGTTTACAGCGCCTAAAGCAGAAGCAGTACCTACTTCTTATAATATCAGACTAGGAGAAAAAACTTTTCTATCTACAGGTGTGGGATTAGAATTTTCATTTAATGACAACATCACGTTAGCTGCCAGAAACCCTAAGTCAGATTTTATAATTACACCAGCAGTGCAGCTCGGTATAATAAGGCAGTTTTCTAAACAGTTTCGACTGAGATTAGCGATGGATTTTGGTTACACAAAATATTTTAATTATTGCGAACTAGATCACCTATCAATACTACCTAACGGTGGCAATGACTTTGAGCTGTCGCTTCGATTGGCTGACAGATGGATATTAAGGCTTTCAGACACATTTAGTTTTTCGAGAGTTCCAGTTGTAAGCAACACACCACTTGCCTTTGGAGGAGTGACAATTTTTAGCAACAAAGCAAGAATTGCATTAGACGCAGATTACAATGCTATAGTACTCGGAGCATCTTACACTAACGGCCTTGCATTACACATAGAAAGAAAATACAGGTTTTTAGACTTAATGTCACACACCGGAGAAGCAAACATCGGAGTTCGAATATCTAGGCCTGTTATCATCGGTCTGAAAGGAGCAGTTACTTACCTAGACTACTTCACAAATCAGAAAAACGATGCTACAAGCTTTACAGGTAGTTTGTACGGTAACTTCGTTTTAGCTAGAAATCTCACAGCTACTGCATCTGCTGGATACCAGATAGCAAACTTTGATAGAGGCAGGGGTTTTAGATTTGAAGGTAACAGAGTGAAAGACAGCTCTGACTACGGAAACTTTGTTTTCACCGCTGGCCTAGCGCACGAACTGGCCAGAAATGCAAATCACAGCATTACAGCCAGCAGATCGATGCAACCAGGTTATCTCTCTAATTACCAGGACACATGGGCGATCACTTACAATTTAAAATATAGTTTCTCAAGATTTTTTACTGCAGATTTCATGTTTGATTATGTAAATTTCGAAACATCCAACGGACCAAGTACTAGATCAAACGAGGGAGAAACCTTTTCTCTGACCGTCGGGGCATCTTTTGCAATCACTCGTCACATCACTCTTGTAGGCAAATACCAATACAGGTGGAGTGACTCAAATTTTGCTGACTATCAGAACAATATTATCACTTTGGGAGTGAATGCAACATTTTGAACGAATTACATATTTTATTCGTCAAAATGCACATGAATTTTTTACATAAGTTTTTTTTCGTTGTTTTACTGACTCTTGTTTTACGGAGTGAGTCAATTACACAGGTCGGACCTACACAATCGAACGTACAGATCCAACCTATTCCACAATCAAATCAGAACAGAAAACTAATAGTAGGCGATAGGCTGTCCTATTCGGTCAGCGAAGATGCTTACGCAGGTCTTCAAGTAACGCCTGTTGAAATAATAGTGCAATCTGATGGTACAGTTAACATACCTGTGCAAGGACCAAAAGGTACCGAATTTCCATTTCCTCCATTTAAAGCTACAGGAATTACACCTTCCGAACTACAGAAAATTGTAAAAACAGCGCTAGAAAGGGATTTTTATAATACCGCAACAGTATCATTGTTACTTGTTAGCTTTGGAGGAAGCATTGAAGTCATGGGAGAAGTTAATAGTCCTGGAACAATTAATTTGCCACCTGATAGAAGATTAACGTTAACTGGGGCAATTGCTTCTGCCGGCGGATTTGCAACATATGCAGATGAAAGAAGAGTAGAATTAAGAAGAAAAAAAACAGATGGTAGCGTTGAAGTAATGAGGCTAGATGTAAGAAAAATAAGACAAACAGGGCAAGGCAACATTGAAGTGCAGCACGGTGATGAAATTTTTGTTAGACCAATAAGCCTGATACCAGGACTTTAAAACAGTGAATTGACAAAGTAATTTCACCAAATATTTTTTATCATGGAATTTCAAAACAACTCTGCTGTACAGCTCAGATTTTCACAGCAAGCAAATCCACCCTATCAATTAACAGATAGCATGGATTACTTACAGGCTGAACTAAAAAAACCTCAGTTCACATTTTGGGATAACTTCCGCAGAATGCAATGGGCAATAACAAGACGCGCTTGGATAGTTGTTTTAATATTTATCTTAACTCTATCAGGAACGGTAATTTTTCTTCGTAATCAACCAAACGTTTATCAGGCATTTGGAGCACTTAAAGTAAAACCTAGGGTTCAAAATATTGTGGGTAATCCTGTAGATGTTATGAACCCACGTTTTTTTGCTACTACTTGGGAAGAATTGCAAAGCGGTCCAGCAACCACAAGAGCTTTTAGACAAGTTCAACATTTAATTAAGCCTAATGAAAAACAACCAATTTGGGAGCTGGATGTAATTATGCCCAGAGTTTCAGATATTTACAGGGTCTACGTTAGAAGTGACAATCCAGAGTTTGCCAAAGAGTATTTAAATGCACTCTTTAGCGAATTTATAAGATACAAAAAAGAAGAAATTACTGATGTAAGCAGAAATGAAATAGATAAATACACTAGGGAGCTCGTAAACAAAATGGATGAGCTGCGTCAAGCAGAGGATCGTCTATTTGAGTTCAGAAGATTAAACCCGGAAATTTATATTGAAGACGAAACACAAAGCATAATGGAGCAACGCAACCAACTAGATAAAAAAATCAAAGAAATTGATACACAAATCAAGCTGTTAGAAGAGCTGAAAGAGTTTTTTTACAAGTCAACCTCTGCACGCTCGACAGTGGAACAATTCAGGTTTTCTGGAGGTGACTATGATATAAAAGAAATTGAAAAGACAATTGCAGCAACTGAATGGATCAACGCAAAAAGCGAGTTTGATAGAATAGATACAGAGTTACAAAATCTTAAAAAGTGGTTCAAGGATAGACATCCTGTAATAAGAGATAAACAAGAACAATTTCGGCTTGCTTCCAAAAGGCTTCAGCAAGCAACAGAAAACTCTGAGTTAGAATTCAATCAACGTATTGAAGAACTAAGAAGACAAAAAAATGTTTTTGAAGAACAAAAACAAAAACTAACGGTAGAAACCATAGATCAAGCACAAAGAAGATCTGAACATGATCGATTAATTAAAGAGGTGGAAAGATTAAGGGGCCTTTATAACAATATGGCTGCAGAACTAGAAAAAATAACAGTCGGCGTTGATACGGCGCAAGATCTTGTTAGCATTTGGATACCTGCTGAGGTCGGAACAAAACCAGTAAGACCAAAAAAAATGCAAGTGCTGATAGGGGCAAGTATCGTAAGTCTTATCATTGGTTGTGGACTAGTTTTGCTTATAGATAGAGTTCTTAATAAAGTAAGCTCACCTGAACAAGTAGAGGCTGAGCTGGGTCTTGATTTACTTGGTGTTGTGCCTAAATTAACAATACCTGTAAGAAAACCAGAAAAAGGGATATTTACAAAAAATCCAGACATATTTGGATTTGCAGAAAGCTTCCGTACACTTCGTTCAGTGCTCATACAACTAAGGTCACGAACGCCAATGCAAGTTTTGCAAATAACAAGCCCTCAACCAAATGATGGTAAAAGTTTCATATCTATTAATTTAGCTTTAGCAATGAGTCAAGGCGGAGGTACAGTTTTATTAATAGGTGCCGACTTAAGGCGCCCTAGTCTTCATAAGCCTCTAGGAATAGCAAACGAAACTGGACTAAGTGAAGTTTTACAGGGGCTAAAAGATTGGCGAACGCAAATTAAAAATACAGGTTATGATAACCTTCACTTCTTACCAAGCGGACAGTCACCACTTGATCCTTCGAGATTACTTCATACATCCGAAATGAGAAGTCTAATGATTGAAGTTAGGCAACATTATGACTGGATAATAGTAGATTGTCCTCCGCTTGTTGCGGTTAGCGACGCTATTGTGGTAGCGCCGCTGAGTGATGCAACAATACTAGTAATTAGATCTGAATCCACGCCACTACGACTTGCACAGGTTGCTGTAAGTATTTTAAATAAGAGGGCAAAGCATCCAATTGGTGCAATTCTAAATGCTCTCGACTTACAAAGAGGTTACTACCCTAGTTATGGATACTACAGATATCAAGATAGTGGCTACTCTTACGCAAATGAGCTAGACGCAGAAGACGTATTTGTTCAAGAAAAAGAAAGAGATCTATACAGCCCAAAGACTAGTTCTGAAAAAAAGTTAAAAAATAAACAAAAACACAAAACTTATGTTAATCATCTAGAAATGTGAATTATTCTAAGAGCGATCTTATCAAACAGAAAGAACTATACGCCGAAAAAAGATATACAGAAATACAGATAAAAGACTTAAAAGATCCCCAAAAAATTTTTTCCTTTTTATTGGGCTTTCAATTAGTTTTCTGGTATCTTGAAGGAGGTGGAGTCGAATGGTGGTGGAAATTTTTGCCTTATATAATATCAACAACATTGGCGTCATGGGGAATAATACTTTTCGGAAAAAATTTATGGCGCTTTGACTGGCTACAAAGAACTCTATCTTACTCTTTGCTGTTATACATTTGTTTTTTGATTTTAAGACAATCAGCCAATTTTCGAATAGAGCTAGCACAGGAATCTTTTGATATTGTAGTTAAGAATTCATGGTTTACAACAATAGACCAAATTTTGTTTACGTCATTATTTGGAATAACACTCTGTTTATCAAGTGCTATTTCCCGTTTCGTAAGTAAAGGAAAATTTTTGTTAACAGTAGGTATAATTCTAAGCACAATAATTTACGGGTCTATCAGACTGTATTGCGACAAAATACTACAAGCAGAGATTTATGGTACAATCAATCGAAGTGGATTTTCAAATGAAAATGCATTTGGTTTCATACTAAGTTTAGCAGTTTTGATGTGTCTTGTATTTGTGCTAACAAAAAACCAAAAAAAAATTGATATAAAAGAAAAAACGATATCTCTTGTATTACTTTTATTAGTTATTCCTCTAGTAATAATCAATGGCTCACGAGGTGGAATTTTCAGCCTGCTACTTTCGATAACAATTCTGATATTTTTTTATCTCTTTAAAAGACTTAAATACAGCAAGAAGAAATTTCATCTTTTACCTTTTAGTTTTATGCTAATATTGTCTTTTGTTGTAGCATATTTTATTCCTGATATACTAAATAGACACTTTTCAAGTAATGATCTAGATGATCCTGGCTTTAGATTAGTAATATGGAGTGAGGTATTAAGACAAATACCTGATTTTTGGTTATTTGGTGTTGGGGTAAATTGCTTCAGGTTCAGATTTAACTCAGGCTCAGTAAGAGTAGATGAGGCGATATTCAAGCATGCCGACAGTGGTTTTATGACAATTCTTTACGAACAGGGTTTGCTCATCTTTTTAGCAATACTAGGAGCGCTAACAGTTTACGCTTGGCTTGCAATCAATCAAAAAAATCGTTCATGGAGAACAGCTACTCTTGGTTTAGCAGTCGTCTCGCTAGTAATTATACATGGTATGTTTGAGACTTTATTTAGATTCCATTCAATTAATTTATCACTTTCTATGTTATTAGGGATGTTACATGGACAAAGTAGTTTAAAAAGTGGCTTAAAAAATCTTAAGAGTAATAATGTTTTTAAAATTTTAAGCGTTTTATTACTTGGTGCTACGTTTATCTGGGGGCTTAAAATTAGACAATTAAATATACTGTATGATAAAGCAGTTAATTTGATTAGAAATAGTCAAAATAATGATGGATACGAAAGCCTCATAAAATATATACAACAATCATACGACGAGTTCGACAGATTAGGAATGCTGGTTTTGGTCTACAGGGAAAACACCCGAGGTAATGATATTGTAAGAAGCAACATCGACAAAATACAAAAACTGTATTATGTAGCAGAACAACTTAGACGCCGACAACCCTCTGAACCAATTTCATGGCAAACGCTAGCTTATTGCAAAGCAATTTACCCAAAAGTAGCAAACGACATTGATCTTAACACTGATTTTAATGAAAATGACTTGGAAATCGAACATAATATCTTTTCAAATGCTTTTAAAATTAACAAACCAATCAATTGGGAGTTTGTTGACTTTATTACCACCAAACAAAAGTTATCTTTAAATAACAGTTCTCTTATAATGCCCTCAGATTGCATAGACTTATCGTATTATAAAAATTTTCCAAATACAAAAAATATTTATATATTACCGTATCCAGAATTAGCAGAAATTAACAATTATATAAGAAACAGGGCGATTTTAGAAAATATCTTTCGATTAAATTTTGATAAAAACACAGCATTAAAGTTGAATAAAGAGATAGAAATAGAAATAAGAGAGCTTCATATAAGCTGGACTAAAAGTGAAATGTCAAATAAAAACACATTTATAAAAAATAATATTACCAATATAAAAAAAATCAACAATACATACGATAGTGCGCTTAATATGGCAAAGTCAGTTTCGATTTATCCTGGTTTGCTTATGATGTATCGAGATGCCTTAGTGATTTTGGGCATATATAGACCTAAGGCGTTAAATGAATTTTACGATCTGTTATCTGAAAGCCAAAAAAAGATGCTTTGGCGTGCAAGAGAGCGCTATCTTGTTTATGAACCGAAATTATCTATACCCGACATCCTCGATTGGGTTATCAAAGCAGCTCCAGATAGCGAAAAAAGAATTCGAGCGCTAGCTCAGAGAGGAAATATGGACTTGAATCGACAGGCTACAATTCTTGAAGAGATCTTTAACGATCCAAATTCCCAAATAAATGCTAGATTAGATGCTGCAATATTACTTAGAAAAATTAGAGGACCAGAGTTTTTTATTAACAAATTTCCACCTGACTTAGAATCTGTGTTTGATGCTAGGGCATACCGATATCTCGCCGCGGTTTCTGTAAAAAGTGATAAGCTCAATCAAATTCGAGAGCAGCTTGGATATCCTGATTCCTTATTTACGCCAAGATTGTTAATTGAAGTAGTCGATATGCTTGCACAAGAAGGGCATAAAGAACAAGCCCTTAAAATTTTGCGTATGGCATTAGAAAGTACTAAAGCTGCAGAGGATGCAAGACTAAGAACAGCAGAAATCTTACGGCGTATTCGTGAATCCGGTCAAGGCGAGGATAGTTACCTAGTGCGACTTAATATTTTGGCGAGAACTGAGAATGCTTCCCCAAATGAGATTTTAGATTTTCTCAATATGGTGGTTTTGAAAGAAAGGGGTATTATGGTTGCGGATTTTCTTAGTAATTTTATTCAGAGGGGCTGGTCGCTTGAACAAAGCAGAGAACTTGATTATTACCGAGCACGTATTGCTAGATTGGAAAACGATTTGGAAAAAGAAACTCGCCTGGCTAAAGATTTGATTCTAAAATGAGCAAATGCTATTTAAGCGTGCTCGTTATAACTCACAATGCCGAGAGAACTCTCGCAAAATGTCTTTCAAGCATCCCGCAGGGATGTGAATTAATAGTCGTAGATAGTGGTAGCACCGATTCAAGCAGGGAAATAGCAGCTATATTTGGGGCTCGCGTCTTTGTCAACAAATGGGAGGGATTTGCAGCGCAAAGAAATTATGCAGTAACACTCGCAAGTAGTGATTGGCTTTTATTTCTCGACTCTGATGAATGGCTGACAGCATCTTCAGGACAAGAAGTTATTGAATTTGTAAGAAATAATTTAGTTAAACGCGCTGGCGTCTTCCGGCGGCTGTCTTACTTTAACGGTCGATTAGTTAAACACGGTGACTGGGCCAACGATTGGGTTGCCAGACTGGTGCATCGTAATAATGCAATTTGGGTAGGAGAGGAACCGCACCCGGTTTTGGATGTAAAAAGTCTCGAACTGATTAAACTTAAAAATCCACTCTTTCATGATCCTTATTCGAATATCGAGGATTTTGAGAGAAAAATCCAAAGCTATGCGAAACAGTGGGCCTACTCTGCTTATCAAAAAGGGACAAAAGTAAATGCCCTCGCGTATATGACTCGAGCTTTTTGGCGATGGTTGCGGGGGTTCATACTAAGAGGGGGTTTTTTAGATGGCTATGCTGGTGCAAAAATTGCACTGATGAATGCACGTATGGTGATACTAAAGTTTCGGGAGTTGAAACATCTTAATCATATCTCAAAGTTCCAGCATGAAAATTAACAGCACCATGATGCGAGAAGATCTTAAAGATCCGCGCATAGCCGAAAGTGTAAGACAGCTAGGGCGTACTGCACGTGCATTATTCTGGCAAGGCACCCCTTTTGCTCATCATGGAATACTCAGGCATCGTTGGAGGCTAACGCGTTGGCACGAGCAGTGGGAGTATGCTAAATCTTTGGCTGTTGTTCCTTGGGAACGAAGCTGGAATGTTGTTGATGTAGGAGGGGCAGCGAGTCTTCCTGTATACCATCTTGCCTTGGAAGGCTGCACTGTAACTACTCTTGATCAAGATCCTGAACTTGTTGAAGCGACGAGAAAATTTTCTGAAGAAAAATCCTTAGCATTGGCTGTGGTTGAGCGCTCATTAGTTCATGAGTCGGTTGATGGAGCAGGGGAGGCTGACTGGGTTTTTTGCCATTCCTTTTTGGAGAGTCATTCCGTCGAGACGCAGTGCTTGCTTTGCAAAAAAATGTCGGAATTGCTCAAACCCGGCGGAATATTGACTTTAACGTTCCAGTACGGTGAAGAATGTTTGGTCCCACACGCACCAAATAACGAAGCGGCTGTAATGAAATGGCTAGAAAATTCGGGGCTGAACTTATTGAATGATGAAGCATTTGTGGACAACGAATGCCGTTATAGTTTAGACGGACGCATGCCAGAAAGACAGTTTACGCTCGGTTCTTTGTTTCTGATAAAATAAAAACTTTAGCATGTTGCCACTCGAGGCACATTCTGTATTGTAGTAGAACCTCACGGTGAGGTGGCTGAGTGGTCTAAAGCAGAGCTTTGCTAAAGCTCCGAGTCCGAAAGGGCTCCGAGGGTTCGAATCCCTCCCTCACCGCCACAGAGAATATGTCGATTGACCATCTTGTTTGTGCATGAAACAATCCGCTGTGAAGAACGTGTCCCCAGAGATGCATCCGAATCGGTTGGCGTGGTTGCGTGCTGGATATGAGAACATTCCCAAAATTCTAAGTTTACAGGATCGCAATCCGCATAGCCCAACGTATGGTTGTTTTGATAGAAATTATTGGCAGTACAGAATTATTGATTTTCCCAGTGGGATGGCGCAGGAATTTTCATATCCACTAGCGATTTTATACGCTCATGATCTGCCCGGGAATAGATTTTTCAGGAATCCTGCGGTGGGCGAGGCGGCTTTTGCAGGTTTGGTGTTTGCTAAGCGCAGTGCGCACAGTGATAGTTCTTGCGACGATTATTTTCCTTACGAGAAAGCGGCCGGTGCCAGTGCATTTTCACTGCTTGCGGGCATAGAAACTTATCGTTTGCTAGGATTGCGCGATTCCGAGCTGCTGGCATTTCTTTCCAGACGTTTGGAATGGCTACTGAGTCATGTGGAGAGTGGAAGGTTATCGAACCATCAGGCTTTGATCGCTCTGGCAACAGAGCTTCTTTCTCGACTGCTTGGCACTCATCGTTGGGACGCAAAGAGAGATGAACGAATAGATCTTATTCTTTCTTGGCAGGACCCTGAGGGATGGTTTAACGAATATGAAGGTTTCGACCCTGGTTATCACACCTTGACTATAAGTTGTCTGGCGAGGCTTCTGGCATTGAAGCCTTCGAGAGATGACATCCGCCAGAGTTTGGTAAGAGCTGTCAATATCACTGCGGAAGTAGTGCATCCAGATGGCACCTTTGGAGGGGAGTGTGGTTCGCGCTCCACGTACAATTATTTTCCTCATGGCCTGGAGTTGTGCGGATATTGGATGCCGCGCGCCCTTGCGATAAACGACGCTGTGGTAAGTCAGATTTTTACGGGACGCAAGCCCGCGTATGAAGACGATCATTTAATTGGACACCATACGTGGAACTACTTGCTTACAGGATTGGATTTTTATACTGGATCAAGACCAGGCCCGCTGGAGAGGACTCGTGGGAGGGTGTATTTTCCTGCGGCCGGTTGGCTCATCGATAGGCGGGGCAATCGCGAAACATATATCGCCTTAAACAAGGGAGGAACCTTTAAAACTTTTCTCAATGGGCAACTGGTTGCCACTGATACTCAACTTAGTCTTTTGTGCAAACACCGGGGAAATGCGACTCGAAATGCCGTAGCGCATCTGCTCGGCGGGCATGCTCGTTTGGTTGAAGATAACAAGGTGACGATTAAAGGTAGAATGAGTTGGGCAAAACATAAAATGATGACCCCAGCCAAATTGTTGCTACTGCGAGTCTTTATGCTCACTTTTGGAAAGCGTTACCCTAATTTGGTACGTAGGGTCTTGCAAAAAATGCTCATTACTGGAAGGCTATCAGCGCCATTTTGTTATGAGCGTGTTTTTGAATGGGGGGAGGATTCACTATTGGTACGAGATACTTACCAGAGCAAGGATTGGAAACTGGTGTTAGATGCTGGGATCAGCGGCCACCAAACGAGCAATTACGTGGTGATGAGTCGCGTTTTCACACCGAGCCAATTGCAACCTTGGTTTAGCTTAAATAAACAAGTAAAAACGGCCATCGAATCGGGAAAGCTGGAATTGGAAAGGATGCTCTAGGCATTCGCACACTTGGTTAATGCAAATTGGCTTCGGCAATGTAGCTAACTCAAGGGATTATTATGATGAGCACTTGGGATAAAGCACTCCATAAGGTAATGAGCCAATTGAAAAAACCGAATATTCTGAAAACAGCGTGAATTTTTTACTTTAGTAGCTAGGAACTCGTTATGAGTTCTGTTCTTAAATTTTTAACTCTACTGACTGCATCTAATATTTTCATGACTTTTGCCTGGTACGGCCATCTAAAAGCACTGAAAACCTCCCCGCTTTGGGTAGCCATATTTATAAGTTGGGGGATTGCTTTTTTTGAATATTGCCTTCAAGTGCCCGCGAATAGGATTGGACATCAAGTGCTCAGCCTGCCTCAGCTAAAAATTCTCCAAGAGGTGATTACTTTAACGGTGTTCGTACCCTTTTCCCTTTTTTACATGCGTGTGCCAGTTACGTGGAATTATTTTTGGGCAGGTCTATGCCTTATTGGAGCCGTGTTCTTCATTTTTCGTGAGGCCTAATCGTCAGTGGCAGCCGTAAGAATTGAGGCCATCTTCAGGTATAGAAACGCGGTTGTTGAATACTTGTTTTGCACGTGTAGTAAGAAATCTGTGAAAATTTTTTATAACATCAAACGACTGCTTCTTATTGTATTAACACTCGGAATGAGCGTGGCGGCCACTGGTCAGTCGCAGAAAAAAAAGACACCCGCAACAGCTACCCTGCTCACAGAAGCAGAAGCTGTGGAACTAGCCCTCAGGCAAAATCCTGACATCCTCCGCGCAAGGGAAGAAATTTATCGAGCACAGGGATTGGTGATGAGCAGGCGCGGCCCTGCACTGCCGCGGCTTAGTGTATCCGCGAATCTTACAGCGGATGATGAATATCTTACGAAGTCACGTTTTAACGCTCAATTTGAACGAGGCCCCTCTACGATCACTCTGCCAATCGGCCCCGGGGGAAGTGACGTGACTATTCCACTCGGTGGTGGGCAGAGGGGTGGGCGAAGGCTTCCAACGAACGAACAGTGGGATGTCACGGTCACGCTTTCGAAGACAATTTTTGACGGCTTTGGGACTCGTTCGTCGATTGCCGCTGCTAAGCTAGAAAGAGAGATTGCCCTGGCAGGATTTGAGGAAACGGTTTTACAGGTAATATTTGACGTCCGATCTGCATTCCTGCGAGCTTTACTTACCCGCGAGTTGATCGCAGTGGAGCGTGAGTCGATCAAGTTGCTTGAAGAGGAACTTGAGAACCAGCGCCGCAGGTTTGAAGCCGGCACAGTGCCACGTTTTAATGTGTTAAGAGCGGAGGTAGAGTTGGCAAACGCCCGACCTGCCTTGATCCGGGCAGAAAACGCCCATCGGCTTGCCTTACAGCGGTTATCTGTCGTGCTTGGAATGGACAATCCTGCCAGTACGGAGATAACCCCGCCACTGAAGCTCCAAGGCAGCTTGGATGCTGTCGCGCCCCGCATTACTTTGACAGAGGCTTTAGAGTCCTCTCGCACAAAGAGGCCACTGGTGAAACAATTATACGCTTTGGAGGAAGTGCGTGAGCAAACGCTTCGACAAGCCTACTCGCAGCTCTATCCTAGACTGACAGCTTTCGTGTCTTACTCCATTTTAAAGGAACAGTTGTCCAACGATTGGAGCCGGACGGATTCTGGTTATCGAGCAGGTATTGGTGGAAGCTGGGACCTGTTTGATGGGCTGGCAGTGTACGGTAACATCCATCAAGCTCGCGCTGCCCAAAGTGTTGCAGAGATTAATACGACTGAACGGATGCGGCTTCTTGATTTGGAAGTTCGTGAAGCCTACTCGCGCTACATCGAAGCGTTGGAATTAGTCAATGCATCGCAGAAGACAGTGGAGCAGGCGCGAGAGGCTTTGCGCTTGGCAATGACTCGCTTTGATGCGGGTGCAGCGACTCAGCTTGATGTTCTCAATTCACGTGTGGCACTCACACAAGCTTCTACGGCTCAGCTTACCGCAAGGCACGATCTGCAGTCCGCCGTAGCGTTGCTCAATCGGACTAGTAGTCTGGCGTTTAACGTGAAAAAGTCCATCGTAGATACATCTGAAAAAATGTCTAACAACTCTCCGACAACCTCCTCCAAAAAATCACAAGATGTTGAGGCATCCGAAAAAAGCGGATCTACAGACACGCCAACGCGCCCTGGAGGAAGCCGCTTGCGTTAATTTTGCAGTAGCTTAAAGCTTCGTGTGTTGGTGGTTGAGCAAGCGGCCAACTCGTGTAGGCACGGCGTTGAGGATACAGGTGTTGAAGAATTGCTTTGCGCGGGCGCAGGCTGTCTGCAAATCAAGGCGCTTGCTGAGATAAGCGGTGATTGCTGCAGAAAGCGTACAGCCTGATCCATGGGTGTTGCGTCCTGTTATTCTTTCGGATTCATACAAGTAATGTTCTTCTCCTAAAACCAAGACATCGCGGCACATCTTGCCCGGAAGGTGTCCGCCTTTAAGTAATACAGCGCAGGAATAAGTCTTCGCCATTTTTTGTGCGGATTCGATGATGTTACGATGAGATATTTCTTGCCCATCCAGTAGTATGGAGGCTTCGTGGAGGTTGGGTGTGATTAAAGTGGCTAGAGGGAGGAGTTCAGTACGAAGCAAACGAATCGCTGCCGAGCTGATGAGTGGCGTTCCAGTGGATGCAACCATTACAGGATCTACAATTAGAGGTGTCTTGCTGCGAGATACTGCACGAGCCACTGCTCGGATAATTGCTGGAGTCGGTAGCATACCAGTCTTTATGGCCCCCAAAGGCAGAGCGTCGCAGCAGAGAGTGATTTGCTCGGAGATGATTTCAGGTGGAATGTTAATTATGCTTCCCACGTGTTTGGCGTGTTCTGCCACAACACATGTGATGGCAGATGCCCCATAAACCCCGAGCTGGGAAAAGGTTTTCAGATCGGCTTGGACCCCAGCACCCCCAGAGCAATCCGAGCCAGCGATACTGAGAGCGAATGGGAATTTTTCGGTGCGATAGCGAGTCAATTTTTTTTCGGGTCTTTTGTTATCGAATTTCACAGGGCAGATATCGCTTCTAGAAATCTGCGTGCAAGCAAGGAATTGCAGTGAATCAAATCTCTTTTTTCAATTTTCAAATCCGTGCGTAATTATGAAAGAATTACAGCTATTGCGCTGCTGCTGTGACGGGTATGCGTGATTGAAATGAGAACGCGTTGAGCAGAAATTTTGTGCAGTGCGAGGTTGAGTTTTTCTGTCGGGCATACTTCTGGCCGTCCTTCAACGTTGTTACGCACGAGAATATCATGCCAGCCTAGATGCGCGCCGATACCACAACCGAGCGCTTTCGATACAGCTTCTTTGACTGCCCAGCGAGACGCCAAGAAGAGTGGTGATTGGGAACGGCCTCGCCACTGATTAAGCTCAGATTCAGATAGAATACGCTTTGCGAAACGCTCGCCGTGTCGAGAAAGAGCCTCGGCGACTCGAGTGTTTTCAATAGTATCTATACCAATGCCAGTGATCATGAACGACTCGACAGGCGATATTTTTTTACAATGTGTAGCATGTCTCGCACAGCCCTCTCGGCACCCACTGAAAGCGCGCGGCTGATGATGGAGTGTCCGATGTTCACTTCGTTGAGGCCGGGAACGATGAGTATACCGAGTAAGTTTTCGTAATTCAGTCCGTGACCAGCATGAACCTCCAAACCGAGTTGATGGGCTTTGAAGGCTGCCTCGATCAAGCGGCGGATCTCGTGTGTTCGCTGGCTTTTGGTTTTTGCGTGTGCGTATGTTCCGGTGTGAAGTTCAACCACGTCCGCACCAGCAATCGCTGCTGATTCCACTTGCTTGGGGTCTGGGTCGATAAAAAGACTGACCCGAGCACGAATTTTCTGAAGTTCTGCAGTTATTTGAGAAATTCTCTGCAAATCTGAGATGACATCTAACCCGCCCTCTGTGGTGAGTTCTTCGCGTTTTTCAGGAACCAAGCAGACATGCGGAGGACGGATTTTTTTTGCAAAAGCGACCATTTCTGGTGTTGCTGCCATTTCGAGATTGAGTGGTATTTCCACTTTGCGACGCAAAGCAAGGATGTCGCTCTCCTGCATGTGTCTGCGATCCTCGCGTAGATGTGCGGTAATACCATGAGCGCCGACTTTTTGAGCGGCTAGTGCGAAGGCCAGTGGATCGGGTTCAGCAAATTTTGCTGTATGCAAGCCGCGGTATCTGGCTTGCCGGAGTGTTGCTACATGATCCACGTTAACACCAAGTCTGAGCATATATGTTTGAGTACTACGAAGAGAGTATCAGCACAAACGAGTTTTGCGAGTAACGGTGATTTAGGCAGGAATGTTAGTCAGTAGGTCGTGATTTCTCAGTGTATCGAACGCTCTGGGCGCGTGGCACCACTCATGGGGATCATGCCTTCGACTTGAGCTTCGTATAGATGTCGGTAGTGACCATCTTTGCGGCTTGTGAGCTCCTCGTGGGTACCGATCTCAACGATGCGCCCTTGGTGTAGGACGACAATTTGGTCTGCTCTGTAAATTGTGGACAGGCGGTGAGCAATGACGACACTTGTCCTTCCGGACATCAATGCATCAAACGAACGTTGGATTGCTTTTTCAGTTTCTGAATCCAATGCACTGGTGGCCTCATCCAGGATGATGAGTTTAGGGTCTTTTAGAAAAACTCGGGCAATTGCGATGCGCTGACGCTGTCCACCAGAGAGTCTCATTCCATTAACGCCGACTAATGTATTGAGGCCGTCTTTCATACTGCGTACGAAATCATCTATGTGTGCGAGCGATAGTGCCGCCCAGATGCGTTCATCGCTTACGTCTTCACGCCCCATCGTGATGTTAGCGCGGAGTGTATCATTAAACAGTGTGGCATCTTGAAGGACGATTCCCATGTGTGAGCGCAGCACACGCAAATCCCAGTCGCGCACTTCAATTCCATCCACCAACAATCGACCTCCAGTTGGCAAGTATAAGCCGGTGATCAGGGATGATAAGGTCGTCTTGCCGGAGCCGGACTGGCCGACAAGTGCTGTCATTGTGCCCGGCCTGATGGTCAGATTCACATCACGCAGTACGGGGTCGTTGGGCTGGTAATGAAAACAGAGGTCTTGGCACTGTATCTCTCCGCGGAATGGCGCAGAGAACCTCGTATTTTCTTTTTCTAAGTAAGGCTCCTGGGGGGCTTGTTCGAGAGTAGCTACCTTTTGAGCGGAAGCTGCGCCGGTTTGAATCATCGTGCCGGTATTCAACAAAATATTAATCGGGCCCCACAGCATGGCTTGATAACTGAAGAACGCAAAAAATTCTCCAAATGAAATTTGTCCCTCCAAGGCGAGATACCCACCTACCAAAAGGAAGAGGTCGCCGCCTAAGTTGGAAAGGAAGCCCATGTAAAAATTCGAGGTGTGAACACTTGTCCAGTGCGCGATGCCTTCGCGCCGCAAATCTTCGGCACGCTGAGCAAAGCGCTTGAGGAAGAAAGGCTCTGAATTAAACATGCGTACTAACTTAATTGCGTTAAACATCTCTGTGCTAATGGCGGTCAGGGAAGCAACGCGGTCGGACTCTTTCTGATTAAATCGGTAGTTCATCCTGTAAACGAAGTACGTGATGAACGCAGTGAGAGGTAGTGTGATTAAAATCACAGCAGTAAGAAACGGATTCATGAACAGCATGAACAAAATAATGATGCAGATCAAAAAGAACGAAGAAACTACTTGCTTGAGCAAACTCCAAACAGATCCGTCCATTTGGTTCACATCGTGGCTTAAGCGGGAAGCGATGCGTGCCGGCTCCATTCCCTCAAAAATCTCTGGCTGGCCCCAATAACACGAAGTGCGGCCCGCAAACGAGTTTCGTATAAGCCGTTTCGCGTGATCCTCAAAATGAAGTTGCTTTGCCAACCATTGATCGCAGAAGCAAACAACTTCATAAAGACACCCAATCCCACCAGAAGTGCGATCATGATAACGGTGTCGGATATGCCAAAAAAACCTGCTACGCTTTGCACCTCGCTGGAGGGGTTATTCTTGAAGATGAGCTCATCAATAATAATCTTCGCAAGATAAGGGGTGGGGCGATAATGAGGCCCGTCAACAGGGCGAGTAACACAATCCACAAAAGCAGGGCAGGATAACGAAATGCAATCCGCGCCAGGTAAGCAAAGCCATTAGGCTGAGGCCCCAGAAGTGTTGAGACCTTGGGGTTCTCTTCTTCTTGGCTAGTCATGATTTAAAGCACTGCAGGGTAATAACATCTTAAAAGCCCTATTAAGTAGAGTCTTACCGAATTTTCAAACAAAGAATACTGGAAAGACACGGTACGCAGCTGCAATATGATACTGTGAACGCACCCGAAAAATTCCTCCGGTATATCTTTAGCTTACTTTTAAAAAAACCAGAAGAGGTGACTCTCACCAGTGAAGAAACAGATAAAGAAATACACTTTAAAGTTAATGTCGCTAAGCAAGATCTGGGAGCTCTGATCGGGCGGCGCGGCAGAACAATCACAGCCATACGTGCGTTGCTGCAAGTGGCGGCTGGGCGTAGCAACAAGCACGCAACGTTGCTCGTACAGGAGGAGGAGAGTCAACTTCACAGCGAAAGCCAAGACTCTGAGGAAGAGGCACCCCGATAATGCGAATAGACGTGCTCACACTCTGCCCCAAGCTTGTGGATTCAGCGCTATCGGAAAGCATCATCGGGCGCGCAAGGCGCAATGGTTCCCTTGAACTTCACACTCACGACCTGCGCCCGTTTGGTCTGGGCAAACACAAAAGTGTGGATGACACACCTTATGGCGGCGGTCCTGGTATGGTGATGCGGTGTGAGCCGCTATTCGAAGCAACGGAAAAAATCTTGGCTACAGAGCTCAATCAAACAAAACGCATTTTGATGTGTCCACAGGGGCGGCTGCTCAAGCAATCCTTGGTTCGAGAGTTGGCCAGGGAAAAACGGCTGTTTATTATCTGTGGGCACTATGAAGGCGTGGACGAACGAGTCCGCGAACATTTGGCCACGGAAAGTATCAGCATCGGTGATTACGTGCTCACAAACGGGGCACTTGCGGCAGCTGTACTTATTGATGCAGTCGTCAGGCTACTCCCTGGCGTTTTAGGTAGCGAAGAGTCAGCTCAGCAAGAATCATTTACTGACCGCTTGTTGGACGGGCCCGTTTACACGCGCCCGCCCAATTATCGTGGATGGACAGTTCCAGAGATTCTTCTATCTGGTAATCACGGAGAAGTGGAAAAATGGCGCATGAATGAATCAGTTAAACGCACCCAGAAGGTGCGTCCGGATTTGCTTAACCAGCCACCTTGTGCCGGTTAGCGTAGTTTGTTTTTTGTGTTTCGAGAGTGTATTCTGAGTCAGAAATCATTTCTGCGACAGAATTTTCCAAAAGAGCAGCAAGTGCAGTGAGGGATTTTTTGTAAGAGGAGTCATTTAGTACACGGAGGGACTCGCCTGCTTTGACGAGGTGCTCGCGTAATACTTTAAGCGCATCACGAAATGCACCCGATGCATGAAGTTCTTCGATCAGTAGCATACGCTGTTCGAAAGTGCCGTGAAGAATAGCCGCATAAGCAGAATCGCGTTCAGTACCGCTAACGCGTTGCAAGTATAGAAGAACCGGAAGTGTCAGTTTCCCTTTTTCTAAGTCAGTACCTAGTGTTTTGCCAGCAGCATCATCGTGACCGATTAGATCTAAACAGTCATCATACATTTGATAGGCGATACCGAGTGACTCGCCGTAGCTACGCAGAGCTTCACAAACCTCTGGTGAGGCATTACTCAAAAAGGCCCCTAGTTCGGCAGACACAGCGAACAAAGCAGCGGTCTTCATACGGATTATTTTACAGTATTCATCTATCGTGAGATTGAGGTCGAACTGACGCTGCGTCTGGATTATTTCCCCCTGACAAACTTCCGTGGATGCCGTGGCGATGCGTCTGGCCAGATGAGTCGAATCGTAGTTTGTACATAGTTTTAAAGCGTGTGCAAACAGTGCGTCCCCAAGAAGTACAGAGACTTCAGGACCCCATTTTGCGTGGGGGGTAGGCCGACCGCGTCGCATCTGCGCACGGTCCATAATATCGTCGTGTACTAAAGAGGCCAAATGAATGAGCTCAACGATGGTACCTAAATCAATGTGCTCGGAAGTGATTCGCCCGGTGGCCGCCCCGGAGAGTAGCGCGAGGGAGGCGCGAAGTCTCTTGCCGGGCGATTCGCAAATGTACTCGATGTAGCCAACGAGTGCAGGATCAAACGCAGCAGCCTGTGCACGAAGCCTGTTGTCAACAGTCTCAAGCAAACCGGAAATTTCCTGCAAAACCGCGCTGAGACGCAACTTGTGAGCCACGCCAGGAATAGAATTTTTTAAATTTTGCATAGGTATAACATTTCTTAAAAAAGTTCCAATTCAAGTAAAATTTTCAATAAATTCTGAAAATTCTTTTTATGCCATAAAATTATGTGCCTGTTGCGTAGTCGAAACCGATGATTAACTTGCTGTGATGCATGATGTCCTGACAAAACCACGCACAAACACATCCCGAGTAACCGACCTCCCCAAAGTGGGGATGATTAGCCTAGGTTGTGCAAAAAATTTGGTGGATTCTGAAATCATGCTTGGGCGATTGGAAAAAGATGGCTTTCCCATCACCTCAAATGCCAAACAAGCAGATGTACTCATCGTCAACACCTGTAGTTTTATAGACTCAGCTAAAGAGGAAAGCATAGAAGCCATATTTGAAGCGAACCGTTTGCGTGGATTACGAAAAGGCAATCATAATCAGAAACTCATCGTAGCCGGCTGCATGGCTCAGCGTTTCCGCAAAGAGCTGCCTGAAGCTATGCCCGAGGTTGATGCCTTCATGGGTCTGGATCAGTTGGAAGAAGTAAGCCAGATCGTCCAAAGTGTCTGGTTCGGCACGGGCGAGCGGAGCTACGTGACCCCTCGAGCGAGGTATTTACCCGACTGGGAAACACCGCGTTTACGCTTAACGCCGCCACATTACCGCTACATAAAAATTGCTGAAGGCTGCAACCACCCGTGCTCGTTTTGTATTATTCCTCAGATGCGAGGAAAACACCGTAGTCGCGACCTGCAGGATGTGGTGCGTGAGGCACGTACACTCGTAGAGGAAGGCACGCGAGAGCTGTTATTGATATCGCAAGATACAACCTACTTTGGCATGGATAAGTGGCATGGAGGGGCCGGACCACGCGCGGCAGTCACTCGCCAACGAGGTGAAAGCCTCATCGATTTAATACGTGAACTGGATAACATCCCTGGCGACTTTTGGGTCAGGCTGCTCTACACACATCCAGCACATTGGAGCCAAGAGTTAATTGAAACATTGGCTCAATCTAAAAAAATCGCCCGTTATGTAGACATGCCATTGCAACACATCCACGAGGAAATGCTCCAATCCATGCGCAGAGAGACCAGCGAACAGTGGATTAGGAATCTCGTCAAAGATTTACGCAAAGGCTGGCCGGGCGTCGCACTGCGCACAACGTTTATAGTCGGATTTCCTGGAGAGACTGAGGCACATTTTGAACGGCTATTAGAGTTCATCGAAGAGGCTCGCTTTGACCGGCTGGGAATTTTCGAATACTCGCAAGAAGAGGGCACGAAGGCCGCAAAAATTCAACCACAAGTGCCCGCGCGTCTCCGCCACAAACGCTGGGAGCGCGCCATGGACTTACAGAAAAAAATCGCTTCTGATATCCAGCACAGCAAAGTCGGCAAACGGCTCAAAGTACTAGTGGACACCCCAGGCGTTGCCCGCACGGAAGCAGACGCCCCAGGCATCGATGGCCTTGTTTATGTGCCAAACAGCCTTACCACAGGGGAGTTCCACGAAGTCACAATCTGGGCTGCGACGGATTATGATTTAATCGCCGAGGGAGGAGTGTGGAAGCAAAGCACCAGAAGCATAGCCAGGTAATTAAAGCCGGGAAACAAACTTTTTGATTCTTCGCATGGCCTCTTCTATGAGCGGCAAAGAAGTCGCGTAAGAGGCGCGAATGTGACCTGCGCCGCTTGGGCCAAAAGCAGTGCCGGGGACGACAGCCACCTTCTCCTCCTTGAGTAAACGCAGGGCAAACTCTCTGGCGTCCAACCCGCTAGCGGTTATTTGGGGAAATGCATAAAACGCGCCCTTTGGTGTGAAGCAGTCCAACCCCATGTCACGAAAAGACGCCGTGATAAAATTTCTACGCAGCCTGTACTGAGCACGCATTTCCATCATCGTCTCAAAACCGTTGTTCAACGCTTCGACCGCTGCATCCTGGGCAATGATGGAGGCACAAAGCATTGAATATTGATGGATACGCATCAGCGCCTCAGTAAGTGGAGCGGGTGCACACGCAAAACCGATACGAAAGCCCGTCATCGCATACGCCTTGGAAAAGCCATGAAGGAAAATGGTGCGCTCCCTCATACCAGGCAAGGATGCAATGCTTGTGTGTGTCCCCTCGTAAGTTAGTTCGGAGTAGATTTCATCAGTGATCACGAGCAGATCGTGTCGCTTGCACACTTCGGCGATTTCAGAAAGGCGGTCTGCTGGCATGTGTGCACCAGTTGGGTTAGTAGGGAAGTTCAGGAGCAACACGCGGCTCCTGGGAGTGATCGCACTCTCCAGCGCGTCAGCGCGGAGTTGAAAGTCGTCCTCCGCACGGGTGGGAATAGCCACAGGCTTGCCGTGAGCCAAGATCACTCCAGGCTGGTAGGAGACGTAACACGGCTCGTGGTACAACACTTCGTCTCCAGGATTAATCACTGCTCGTAATGCTATATCCAGGGCCTCGGAAACACCGACCGTGGCTATCACTTCGGATCCCGGATCGTAGCTTGCACCGAAATATTTCTCTACGTAGTTAGAAACAGCCTTGCGAAAAGCCACCGTCCCCAAGTTGGAAGTGTAGCTGGTACGACCTCGCTCCAAGCTATAGATGGCCGCCTCACGAATTGCCCAGGGAGTTACAAAATCAGGTTCGCCTACCCCCAGCGATATGGCGTCAGGCGTAGATTGAACTACATCAAAAAAATCGCGAATCCCACTGCGGGGGATACCCCTGACGTGGGTAGCGACATACTTCAAACTAGAATGCTCCTGATGCACTCTACAAGCATTGTCATAACATTAACGAAAAACAAGACACCCTTTTTTAGGCCTTTCCCCAGGGCATTTTGACACCCCACGCTTGATTTGACCCCGGGGCGACGTTAACCACAAATTATGTCCGTAAGTACAGTACGCACACGATTTGCCCCGTCACCCACAGGCATGCTTCACATCGGCGGTGCTCGCACTGCCCTCTTCAACTGGCTCTTCGCCAGGCATCATAGAGGCAAGTTTATCCTGCGAATCGAGGACACCGACGCTGCCCGCAACACCCAGGAAGCGACCGACATCATCACGCGCGGACTGAGTTGGCTCGGCTTGCACTGGGATGAAGGGCCCGAAGTGGGCGGCTCCTATGGGCCTTATTATCAATCCCAGCGCAGCGGTATCTATGAAGCTTATCTTACCAAATTGCTGCAGAATGGATCTGCGTATCATGACCAAGACGGCACCGTTCGGTTTCGCATACCCAGGGAAAGTATCACAGTTTATGACATTATCTGCGGACACCCCACATTCGATTTGAAGGAGGAACCAGACATCACCCTCCGTCGCAAAGATGGCTCGTTCATTTTTCATTTTGTGAACGTGGTTGACGATATTGAAATGAAAATAACCCACGTTATCCGCGGTGAGGACCACCTTTCCAATACACCCAAGCACATCGCGCTTTACCGCGCACTTGGTGCAACACCTCCGGCTTATGCCCATATCCCGCTCATCCTGAATCCGACTGGATCCAAGATGTCCAAGCGCGATCAGGGCGCTTCTCTTGCAGATTACATGGCACAAGGCTACCTCCCTGAGGCCATCACGAACTACCTCTGCCTTCTGGGCTGGTCTCCAGGGGAAAATCGAGAAATCTTCGATCTAGACCTAGCTGTCGAGAGGTTCGATCTCCAACATGTCAATCACTCAAATGCGCGATTTGACATCGATAAACTTTACTGGATCAACGGCGAAAAAATGCGCGCCCTCACCCCAGAAAGACTGCTCAGATTTGCCCTGCCTATCCTCCAAGACGCAGGCCTGGTAAGCGAAAACACCCCGCGTGAACGCGTGCTTGGAGCACTGCAACTGGTTCGAGAAAAAATCAAACTCGGACGTGATTTACCAAGCTGGTGCTCCTACCTGCTCAAGGACGATTTCGCCTTTGATCCCGAAGCGCGAGCCAAACATCTAGACAATCCGGAATCCCGCAAACTACTCGCCAGCTTGCATGAGTCTTACAGCAAACTAGACGATTGGAATGCATCCGCACTCGAGCAAACCCTCAAAACCCTGGCTGAGCAACTCGGGGTCAAAGTCGGCGCTCTGGTGCACCCTTGTCGCGTCGCCCTCACGGGGCGCACGATTGGGCCCTCGCTCTACCACCTGCTAGAATACCTGGGTAAAGAAGAATCGCTTCGCCGCTTCAAACGAGTGTTGGATGATTGAATTGATACAAAGGACCTAACAAATTTTTTAGCGCAGACCATCCTAAAAGACATTTGCCCTCGTTCACGCACGTGCTAGCCAAGTACTATGCCTATTATTGAAGCTGCTCCAGCCAAAAACTCATCATATCGCCAAGGACAAATTGACAAAGCAGAGAGCCACGCCCAGCCCGCAGTAGTCATTGGCTCTGGTCTTGGCGGCATAGCTGCTGCAATACGGCTTCAAGCCCGAGGTTATCAAGTCACACTCCTAGAGGCCAGAGATAAACCAGGTGGTCGTGCTTACGTATACGAGCAGGATGGGTTTATCTTCGATGCTGGCCCCACGATCATCACGGCTCCTTTTCTGATTGATGAGCTTTTTGAACTAGGGGGAAAAAAAACGGAAGATTACGTAAGAATTGTTCCCTGCGACCCGTTTTACCGCATCGTCTTTCATGATGGCACATCCTTCGATTACACCGGTGACGAGAACAGGATGATTCAGCAAATCCTCAAATTCTCCACCAAAGATGTGGAGGGTTATAAAAAATTCGTGACCAAAACAGAAGCCATCTTCAAACGCGCCTTCCTTGATTTGGCGGACAAACCCTTCACTAGCCTAACAGACATGCTGGCGGTTGCACCCGATCTGGCGCGGCTCAAATCTCATGAATCTGTGTATAAAATGGTCTCAGACTACATCAGCGATGAGAAGCTGCGCATCGTCTTTTCTTTTCATCCGCTACTTGTCGGCGGCAACCCCTTCGCATCCTCGTCGATTTACGCAATGATTCACTACTTGGAGCGCCAGTGGGGCGTGCATTTCGCCATGGGCGGCACTGGTGCGTTAGTACGCGGCTTGATCCGCCTCTTTCTTGAGATGGGCGGTCGCCTCGAACTCAATTCCCGAGTCAACAAAATATTAGTTACGGACCGCAAAGCGTACGGAGTCATCGATGAACGTGGCCGGGAATTTCGAGCGGATGTTATTGTCTCAAATGCCGACGTGGCCAACACTTATCGCAAACTTATCACCCCGGCTGCCCGTCGGAAATGGACAGATAAACGCCTAGCTGCCATGCGCTACTCTATGTCGCTCTTCCTGATCTATTTTGGAACAGATCGCACTTATCCCGAGCTAGCGCACCACACAATCGTGCTGGGCCCGCGATACAAAGGGCTGCTCGACGATATCTTCACCACCAAAAAACTGGCAGACGACTTCTCTCTGTACCTCCACGCCCCCACACGCACAGACCCCAAGCTCGCTCCCCGGGGGTGCGAGTGTTTCTATGTGCTTTCCCCGGTGCCGCATCTTGGCGGCAAGATCGATTGGGAGAGTGAAAAGGAACGTTATGCCGACGCCATACTGGCTTCCCTAGAAACTCTATGCCCCAATCTGCGCAAACATCTCGTCGTAAAAAAAATTTTTACTCCCGTAGATTTTGAAAAACACTTGGATGCCTACCTCGGCTCGGCATTTCAATTCGAGCCGATTCTCACACAGTCAGCCTGGTTCCGGCCACACAACGTTTCTGAAGATGTGAAGAATCTCTACTTTGTCGGCGCAGGGACACACCCGGGCGCAGGTATCCCCGGTGTGCTTTCTTCAGCTAAAGTGCTGGACCGAGTGATTCCTTCCCCTATCCGCAGAGAAAAAAAATAAAACCATAGCAAAAACAACTACCGCCTCGAGCGCAGTCAACTCACGGAAGAAGAGGTCAGAGTTTGTGATTTTTTCCAGTTCATAAACCAAATTGCCACGGAAAAACAGATCCAAGGGCCAAGCACCAGCATCGGAAGCAACAACAACAGAGCAGATATCAAAATCGACAAGAACATGGAGGTCAAAAACATCAAGCAAGGCACAGGATTTTTGAGCCAAGTGATGACGCACTCTCGCAGAGCACCTAACATGCATTCAGTTTGTGACCACGCCAAAGAAAGATCTGCCCACCAGAAGAACGCGTACACCAACAGATAATAAGCCAGGATAGACAGCACCATCGGGCCAAGAGTCGTTACCATCTCATCGTTAGGCAGAGTCTGCTCCCTGGCTAATATCATCAAATCTTGGCCTTTGTCAGGGAATATCAAAAACACCACAGCCAGCATGCCCAAAAAAAACACAAGCTGGCGCAACCAGTGTACGGGGCTGCTTACCATGAAGCGGCGAAACCCATAACCAATCTCATTAAAACTACCTTGCCCCTGCGCACTGCTGATCAAAACGCGCGCAAATCCAGTAAACAATGGCCCGCTAGCAAGTAAGGACAAAATCGATCCTGCCGCCCCAAACAGCCCTGAACCTACATTCAACAGCAACACAAACGCCCAGACGGGAATTACCACCGTCCAGTTTTTCCACAGCAGTGACCAACCCAATCCCAACGCCCAAAGTACCGAAGAAAAAGATGACGGTATGACTGACGTGGGCCACAGCGTGTGGTGGCTGTCACCACTTGCGAAGAATTCCCTCAGCACAGGCAAATTCGCTGCCTTTACCCACTCCCCCGACTCCTCACGAACAGGGGTTGATGAAATGACGCGGCGCTCAGCACACCACCGGCGAAGAGTCGCCTCATCGGCAGGACCATACTCAACTCCGTCATAACCACGCATCCAGTACCGAGGCATAGCTTGCAGAATCCCAAACCAAACAGGCTAGTGCAAGTGCGGATCGGGATTCAGAGCTCGCATCAGCTTGAGTGGCCTAGTTCCGGACCGGCCGCTGATCTCCAAAGCTCCTGTCGAATCCAAATCCCAAAACTCTGCACCCAGCCGCTGCATCTGGCTTATGAACAATGGGGATATTTTGCTATGCCGATATCCACCAGTTGACACGATCACGTGTTTAGGCGCAACTGCCAGCAGAAACTCATCTGGCAACCTCTCCAAAGAATTCGGACCAGAGAGTATCAGGAACTCTGATTCAAGATCTTGTGATTCTTTAGCTATTCCTTCCAGCACTTCAAAATTTGGATTAGGAACCAGCAATACTCGTCCCGCACCAGGCAGGGACCAGCGTAAAATAGCACCCGAGCGGTTCGTCAAACCACTATATGCCTCAAAGGATGAAGGCCAACACACTTGC
Organism: uncultured Verrucomicrobiae bacterium; assembly: GCA_938005615.1. GTDB lineage: Bacteria > Verrucomicrobiota > Verrucomicrobiia > JADLBR01 > CALLMV01 > CALLMV01. The sequence continues at coordinate 4,810 of CALLMV010000047.1, read as the reverse complement.
ATAAGCAGATGTGCACTGCCCAACTCTGCACCGGCCCACAAATTTTTAAAAACGAAGTTTTCCTCTTTTTGCAATCGACGCAAACTTAACGCCCGATTCGGCAACGGATTCAGATAATACCCTTCCACAGGTAAATACTTTCTCAGCGTTAATGCGCCACCCGCTGTCTCTGCCGTGCCCGCGGGTAAAATATGACGAGCAATTCTGTTAGCACCATAATACCGAAGAGCAGGCATCGTAACGCTCTCCATGGTGAAATCATTTCCACCGCCAACTAAATCAATACCATTTTGTGATATTGCTAATATACTTAAATTGGAACCGGCAGACAAAACAACAAGCCGCGGAATTGGATTCTCCCATTGCGCGGGATGAGACAAATAAAAGGAGCCACCAGGCAGCTTGCCAAAATAGGCCGCACCCCAAGCGATCACACCCACTAACACCCAACTCACGTTGTTTAGGCCGAGCGCAACCCAGGGAAGCAGCCATCCGGTCAAAATACTTCCAGCTCCCAAAAATACGATAATTGCCGCCACAGGCACCACGATAAAATTCGCAGGCAGGCTGGCCCAGCTCAGTAAATTGAAATGAAAATACGTCAATGGCAGCGAGCCAACAAATGCCGCGAGCGTTGCAGAAATCAGTCCGCTTAGAAACCGGAAAAAAAGCACGCGAAACCGCATCCACCAACCCCAAAGTTCTTCCGGGAAAAACTCATCTGGCTCAAAAAGCGATGCCATTTTGTGATAAAGTGTGCCAGTCAATGCAATGAGCGAAAAAACGACACCCACGGAAAGTTGAAACCCCGCGTCGTAAAGCTGTGCCGGATCTACAAGCAAAATGATGGCGCAGGCAGAGCCCAGAAGGTTCAGTGCTTTTACTGGCCGGTCAAACCTCCACGCCGCAAGAAGAAGTCCGCCCATCACAAAGGCTCGAATAGCTGAAGGCTGGCCACCGGTTGCGAGCGCGTACGTGCCTAGCGGTAAAATCAACAACCCAGCCCATTGCCAGCGATTTAATCCACCTAACCAGAAGATCACCACACCCACCGCCAGCAAGACGCCAATATTTTGACCGCTTACTGCGAAGAGATGCATCGTGCCAGAACGCCTGAAGTACTCGTTCCACTCCGGGCTGAAGCCCTCGCGGTCCCCGTAAAGTTTGCCTGCTAAAAGAGAGCTGGCGAAGGGGTCATCCTCCACCCCCAAGGTGAGAGCCTGGCGCATGTAGTTGCGAAGAGAGTTGGCAATACTTAACAAATCGCCACGGTGTGCTGAGCTCAACTCCTGGAAGGCGTGCTTATCGCTGCGAAGCTCACGGTGGATTTTTTTATTTGCCAAATAACTCCTCGCATCAAATCCGCCTGGATTCAGCGCCGGCCGAGGACGCGAAAATATCCCCTCCACGCGCACTTTTTGCCCGGCGTGCACTCGCTCGGGCGGGAGCATACGCACGGTTACTAATACTTGCCCGGAGCAGGCTTGTGGGGTGTCGCCTTCCAGTGAGATTTCCTCGCATTCCAAGACAAATCGCATATTCCACCGCGCCCTGCGGGGATTGCGATGCGCCAGCTCAACGTTGCTCAGAACGCGTTCGGGAATGCTAGCGACCCGCCCGGTGATCTTAGCGTAGGTGCTGACTTCCGTGAGGTGAACCACATGCGAGGCGGCAAAACTGTGGTAGTAATTCCATCCGGAAAGGCACCCAAGGGCGAAGGCTGTCATGCAAACGCGCGATAGTCCCCAGACCTGGGACTCTTGAGATTTCAGCCTTGCCCTAAGAGCTGCCCAGATCCCTGCACTCAGCAACACTGGCAAGGCCAGCCACAAACCGCCCGACGTATGCCGGCCGACCCATACGCCTATTGCGACTGCTAACGCGACCCACGCCATTGGGTTGCGACGAGCTTTGGCTGTACCGGCCATTATGCGTAAGCCTATCTGGGTCGCCTTGCTTTAAGCGTTAAAAATTTACTGGGTCATTTAAAAAAAATGAGCACTCAAGGAAAACGCAAAAGTTGGCACGTAGTATGCTTACACTTCTGTCAGAAGTCCGCTTCAAAGTTTTGTTAAATCTTAGGTGAGAATGCCCGGGGCGACCCGGGCGATTTTTTTTAACCGTCGGGTTACCGCCCCGTAGACTTTGAGCAGATATCAGGCGGCAGTCCGAGTGGGGCGACTGTTGCCCCAGTTGATTTGGTCATAGTTAGAGCGGAAACGCGCGCTAATATTACGCGGTGCATCGCCTTTTCCATTTTGAATGTCACGGGCCTTGGATTTTGAGGCGGATTCACCCGCTGCGCAGGAGTTGGCAGTGGTAGCTCCGCTGGAGCATGGTGTAGTGTCACTCATAGTTTTTTGATGTTTAATTTTTGGGTTAAGGCAAGTAAAAAGCGGCCCGCCGTATAGGCGAGCCGCGTAAGGTTAGCTGATTTTGACTTCGATCGAGCGGGGTTTGGCTTCCTCGCGTTTAGCGATCTTTACATAAAGTACGCCATCCACGAGGGAGGCATCCACTTTTTCAGGGTCTGCGTCTTCAGGCAGCTCCACAGCTTGGCGGATGCTGGCATAGGCATTGGCGTCGCTGTCTTTTTCCACCGTCCAGTTACGGCGGCGGGCATCGACGATCAGAAAGCCACCTTCCACGGTCAGTTTCAGGTCGTCTTTCTTAACGCCGGGCAGGTCAAAGGAGTATTTAAAATCTTCTTTACCTGCCTGGAACAGGACCCCAGTGCGGTTTACGGGGAAGATGTTGGAGAAAGCGCTGTCCAGTTCACTGAACAGTGGCGCCAATCTTCCCGCCCAGCTCGTTCTTGGATTGTAGGTTGTCAGTTCGCTCATAGTTTTAATCCTCCTTTCTACCTTTGATTATTGCAAATTAAGAGCCAAACCTCTTTTATATTTAAGTAAATGATAGTAAATGTTTAATAAAAATTATTGTTTTTAAAAATGAGCATTAATGTCCCAATTTTAGGCAATTTATTGGGCAAAAAAGTCCTAAAAAAATTTTGATTTAGGAAAAGTGGCACGCAGTAGCAACCAGATGCAAAGAAGCAAAGTGCTGTACAGCCAGAGCCAAAGACCCAAGCCAAGAGCGACGCCGACAAATTCCCTTTGGGCATCTGTGAAAACTAGCCGAATACGAATTACGAGATAGAGGATCAGGAGCGCGGCACTGCTGTAGGCCGCCAATCGGAGGCTTTTAGGGTGACTGATAGCAACAAAAGCCGCACCCATCGTTATAACTGGGAGCAGTAAGAAGACATAAGCTTTCTCCATCAGATTTCCTTTGCCCAGTAAATGGCCAACAAAAAAATGGCAGACGGTTGTTCTATCAGGGGAGCGACGAATATCTGTAAAAATGTAAAAGGCATTCCAACCGCGGAGAAGCTGATCAACTGCCACCTCAAGTTGGCCACTGCGGGGCAGAATAATATCACGCAAGGTAATGGGATTTTGCGTCTCCTGGGCGAAGGACTCTGCTAACTCAATGGCAATAGGATCAAATGCGATGGTCCGCTTCAGCCAGGGCAGAAAAAGGCTGATGAGCATCAGGCAAGCTAAGGAAAAAATCACCCATTCAGAAGTTTTCCACTTCGCCATATTAAGAAAGCCTTTGCCCGAGGACGCCATAGAGGTAAGCTTGTGGCACAATAAACCAACCAATGAAAGCATCAAGAAAAGGCCTCAAACGTACACTTGGGTTCTTGATCGCCCTAGGGGCTGTTGCTTTTGCTTGGTACTACTGGCCTGTCTGGATGGAGCAGCGCCCTTGGCCTTCGGAGCTGCCCCCATCAGGAGGACGTGACTTCAAGAAACAAGTGCTGATTGACGTGCCATTTTTCTCACAGGCAGATCCACGCTGGGCAGATCAACAGCTCGCCTTAACCCCTGCCACGTTGGCACAGGAAGGCTGTGCCGTGGCTGCGGCTGCGATGGTGCTAGCTTCTCTGGGGGCAGAGACCGACCCCGCGAGGCTCAACAGTCATTTACGAGAACATCCTGGAGGCTTTACCTCACAGGGCTGGATCTACTGGGAGAAGGCCGCACTTGTGACCAACGCCCCCGTGCGTGCAGTTTACGAAGGCCCCGCGGACTTCCATCGCTTGGATCGTGAGCTTCGGCGTGGTACACCAGTAATTTTGCGTTTGCGGCTCCCTACCGGACTGATGCACTTCGTGGTAGCAGTGGGCAAACGCGGTAAGGAATACTTGGTGCTGGATCCAGCTCGTCTTGAGCACATGGAACCAGCTATTCTTTCAGAGCTAGGAGCTGTAATCACAGGCATGAGGATTTACATGAAGCGCCGCCCTCTGTGGGCACGGCAGTTTATCGTTGAGGTGCCTCAAAAATAAAATTTCACGCGAAATTTCAGATATTTTTTTAAAGGAATGAAATTTTTTAAAAAGTAGTTACAGTTATTTTATAGACAAAAATCTGTAAAAAAATAGGGAATTATACTAATTTATTTTAAATTTTTCTAATTATAATAAGCGTTAATATTTTTAATGCCACATAAATTTGAAATACCGGGTTAGCTATTAACACATCTAAAAATTTTATATAAAATTTGTTTGACATCTTTTGACAAGTTTTCAAGCATGGTTTTATGCTCACAAAATCAATCCTCAAAACACTACTCCTCACAACTCGCGTAGGCATTGCGTTGCTGGCGACGGCGGCTCTAACGGCACATGCGCAGTTCACTCCAGCAACAGGCACACCTGGCAACGACACCATCACCGGGTCGGGAACCTTCATCGGTTCGCTGGATGCCACCCAAGGCGGGGTCGACTCCATCACTGTCG
>CALLMV010000046.1 GCA_938005615.1 uncultured Verrucomicrobiae bacterium | reverse complement strand
GCACAAGTGTCTCAGCAAAGATTTCTCGCTCCGCTCATGGAAAAGATTTCTCGCTCCGCTCGAAATGACAGTTTCTGAGCCCGCGCAGAGGAGTTTTTGTCATTTCGAGGCCGCGAAAGCCATTCGTGTCATTTCGAGGCCGCTCAGCGGCCGAGAAATCTCCCCTTCCCCTTGTGCAACAAAGATTTCTCGCTGCGCTCGAAATGACAGTTTCTGAGCCCGCGCAGAGGAGTTTTTGTCATTTCGAGGCCGCTCAGCGGCCGAGAAATCTTCTCCTTCCCCTTGCACAACAAAGATCTCTCGCTGCGCTCGAAATGACAAAGTGTGCCCAGAATGAAAAAACGGTGCTCGAAATGACAATGCTTCTCGGGTCATAACAAACTTGTTATGACATAACTCCCAACGCAGCCTCGTCGCACTTATCGCAGTCATCGCAGTTGTCGCAGAGGGGATCGCGGCCATCTTGGCCGCGATAACACGCGGGCTGGAAGCCGGCGGATGATTCATTGTGAGCAATTTGAACGAAGATATTTTTTTGTTTTCATCGTATATTTTTCTAACTTTTCTGCTAGGCTGTATGCTATTGAGCTGATATTTTCAATATCTTGTACAAGGCGTTTCATGTTTTCGTCACAACATATTTCCAAATTTGCTACCCTGTTTACATGTTGTATCATAGATTTAATCTCAAGACATTTTTGATGAATACTGTAAGCATCTTTATGCTCAAATCTAAATAGCTCTCTAGCATACATATCGCAATCATAATTATCTAAGAATTTGTAAAATCTGAAGTCTTTGATTCTTTTTAATTCAGATTTTATCCCATTGGATAAGCTACTGGCGTTTAATGCTATCAAACGCAGTATTTGCGTTAGCGATTTTAGTATTTTGATATTTGTTTTTTTATTATCTTGCTTTTTTCTTAATTCTGTTATCCAATAATATGGTCCGATAGATATAAGAGTACCAAATATAACTGCAGCAAGTTGACTATTCAGAAAATCACCGATAAATATCATATTGCTTATAACCGATAGACTACAAAAATCCATAATTGTTCTTAGCTAATTTAGCGAGTTATAACAACTTTAGATAAGCTGGGTAACTTATAGATTAAATAAGTTCAAACATTTATATAAACATACATTACCTCTCATTTCTCCGTGCTGCCGTTTTGCCAGTGCCGTATTGTCGCAATGGTTGGAGGCGCTGTGGTTTGTTATTTGATACTTGTCACTTGATGTTACTTACCACTCCAGCACGGCGGCTTTTTGGTATTCGGTGACGCGTTGTTCGAAGAAGTTTTGTTCTTTGGCGAGGTCTTGGACTTCGCTCATCCAAGGGAAGGGGTTGGGGGAGCCGTATTGGGGTTCCATGCGGAGGCGTTCGAGGCGGCGGTCGGCGATGTGTTGGACGTAGTCGCGGAAGAGGGCGGCGTTGAGGCCGAGGATGCCGCGAGGCATGCAGTCTTGGGCGTAGGCGATTTCGAGGCGGACGGCTTGGCTGATCATGTCGCGGATTTCGCGCTCGTATTCGGGGGTCCAGACGCCGGGGTTTTCGTCGCGGATGCCGTTGATGAGGTCAATGCCGAAGTTGAGGTGGATGGATTCGTCGCGCATGATGTATTCGAATTGTTGGCCGATGCCGACCATTTTGTTTTGGCGTTTGAAGGAGAGGAGCATGACGAAGCCGGAGTAGAAGAAGATGCCTTCCATGATGACGTAAAAGCCGATGAGGTCTTTGAGGAAGTCGCGCAGCCCTTGGGGGGTGGCGGTGCTGAAGCCGTCTTGGATGACGTGTTCGGTGAGGCGCATTTCGAAGGCGTCTTTGTCGTGGATGGAGTTGACTTCGTGATACATGTTGAAGACTTCGCGCTGGTCGAGGGTGAGGGATTCGACGATGTAGTGGAAGGTGTGGGTGTGTATGGCTTCTTCGAAGGCTTGGCGCAGGAGGTATTGGCGGCATTCAGGGTTGGTGATGTGTTTGAAGATGGCCAGGACGATGTTGTTGCCGACGAGGGATTCGGCGGTGGAGAAGAAGCCGAGGTTGCGCATGATGACGTGGCGTTCTTCGGGGGTGAGGCGGTTGGATTTCCAGAGTTCGATGTCGGCACCCATGGGGACTTCGTTGGGCATCCAGTGGTTGGCGCAGCCTTTGAGGTAGTAGTCCCAGGCCCAGTCGTATTTGATGGGCATGAGTTGGTTGACGTCGACGGCGGCGCAGTTGACGAGGCGTTTGTCGTCTTTGTTGATGCGCTTGGTGAGGTCGTGGAGTGTGGGGCGTGTGGTGGTGGTGGTGCAGCAGGACATATTTTGTTTTCCTTTCTTGGTTGGTTTTTAGCGGTGTTTGGTTAAAGTTTTGTTACAAGTGACAGTTAGCAGTTAGCAAAGAACAAATTTGATTTTTCATGCGGCGGGTTTCGGGTTTTTTAAGTTATTTTTTGAGTTTGTTAGACGAGTTTTTTTTATGATTGTGTAAAAGATGGCGGAGAGTTGGTCTGTTTCGCTGAGCAGGGATGTGAGTTTTTGCGGGGTAATTGTATGGCTTTCACTGAGCAGCTCGAGCCAGTAGCGTGTTTCGGAAAGTTCGCGGAAGCTGTCACCTGTTTTAGAGAGAAATTCAGCACGCGAGCGTGCGCGGGCGGCTTCGTGGTAGTTTTCTCCTACTGATGTGCCGGACTTGAGGAGTTGATAGCTGATGATTTTTCCTACGTTATTTTGGGGAAGGGATGCACAAAGGCGTATGATGCGTAAAGCTAGCTCCTTGGTGCGCTTGAGTAAGTCATCATTTTTTGATGCGTTTGGCATGGGCAGAATTTTGTTAGTTGTATTTTGATAGTTGTTTCTTTGTCATTGGCATGCTTCGCAGGTGGGGTCGGTGAGGGAGCAGGCGTTTTTGACGATGGTGGCGGGTTGGGTAGAGGTGTCGGTGGCGGTGGGTTTTTGTGCCCAGCGGGGGCGGCGGCTGTCGGTGGATTTTTCGATGGTGGAGGCGGCTGTGGAGCGGAGGTAGTAGGTGGTTTTGAGGCCGAGCTCCCAGGCGAGGAGATACATTTCGCTGAGTTTTTTGCCGGAGGGGGCAGCAATGTAGAGGTTGAGGGATTGGCCCATGTCGATCCATTTTTGGCGGCGGGAGGCGGCGTGGAGGATGTAGTGGGGGTCGATTTCGAAGGCGGTGCGGTAGAGTTCTTTGAGGTCGGCAGGGATGCGGTCGATTTCTTGGACAGAGCCGTCGTAGAATTTGAGCTCTTGGTAGAGGTCTTTGTCCCAGAGGCCGCGGGCTTTGAGGTCAGCGATGAGGTGGGTGTTGATGACGGTGAAGGAGCCGGAGAGGTTGCCTTTGACGTAGAGGTTGGCGAAGGTGGGCTCAATGGATTGGGAGACGCCGATGATGTTGGAGATGGTGGCGGTGGGGGCGATGGCCATGGTGTTGGAGTTGCGCATGCCGTGTGTGGCGATGGCACGGCGCACGGGGGCCCAGTCGAGGGTGATGGTGCGGTCCATGGTGAGGTGGCCGCCGCGGGCTTTCTCGAGGAGGGCGATGCTGTCGATGGGCAGGATGCCTTTATCCCAGAGGGAGCCTTTGAAGGTGGAGTAGGGGCCGCGCTCGGCAGCAAGTTGGGTGGAGGCGAGGATGGCGTGGTAGGAGATGAGCTCCATGGAGGTGTCGGCAAATTCGATGGCGGCGTCTGATGCGTAGGGGATGCGGAGTTTGTAAAGGGCGTCTTGGAAGCCCATGAGGCCAAGGCCGACGGGGCGGTGGCGGAGGTTGGCGTTGCGGGCCTCGGGGGTGGGGTAGTAGTTGATGTCGATCACGTTATCGAGCATGCGCATGGCAGTGGTGATGGTGGCAGCGAGGGCGTCGCGGTCGATAGCACCATCGCGGATGTGGGCGGCAAGGTTGATGGAGCCGAGGTTGCAGACGGCGGTTTCTTCTGCGGAGGTGTTGAGGAGGATCTCGGTGCAGAGGTTGGAGGAGTGGACGACGCCGACGTGTTGTTGGGGGGAGCGGAGGTTGGAGGGGTCCTTGAAGGTGATCCAGGGGTGGCCTGTCTCGAAGAGCATGGAGAGCATTTTGCGCCAGAGGGTCTGGGCTTCGATGCGTTTGAAGAGAGTGATTTTGCCTTCGTCGGCCATTTGCTCGTATTCGGTATAGCGGGCTTCGAAGGCGGCGCCTGTGAGGTCGTGAAGGTCGGGGCAGTCGGAGGGGTTGAAGAGGGTCCAGGTGCCGCCGGATTTGACGCGCTTCATAAAGAGGTCGGGGATCCAGTTGGCGGTGTTCATGTCGTGGGTGCGGCGGCGTTCGTCACCCGTGTTTTTGCGGAGTTCGAGGAAGTCTTCGACGTCGAGATGCCAGGTCTCGAGGTATGCGCACATGGCGCCTTTGCGTTTGCCGCCTTGGTTGACGGCGACAGCGGTGTCGTTGGCGACTTTGAGGAAGGGGATGACGCCTTGGGAGGTGCCGTTGGTGCCGGCGATGTAGGCGCCTGTAGCGCGGATGTTGGTCCAGTCGTTGCCAAGGCCGCCGGCCCATTTGGAGAGTTTGGCATCGTCGGCGATGCACTTGAAGATGTGGTCCAGATCGTCCATGACGGTGGTAAGGTAGCAGGAGGAGAGCTGTGGGGTGAGGGTGCCGGAGTTAAAGAGCGTGGGGGTGGAGGAGATGAAGCGGTGGGTGGAGAGGAGGTTGTAGAATTCGATGGCGCGTTGGTCTTTTTGGGGGCCTTCGTTGAGGGCGAGGCCGAGGGCAACGCGCATCCAAAAGTATTGGGGTGTCTCGATGCGGCGGCCTTTGATGTGGATGAGGTAACGGTCGTAGATGGTCTGGATGCCGAGGTAGTTGAAGAGGAGGTCTCGGGAGGGCTGGAGGGCGTCAGCGATTTTTTGGAGGTCGTATTTGAGGAGTTCGGGGGAGAGGCGTTTGGCTTCGACGCCGCGGGTGATGTAGTCGATGAAGTTGGCTCTGTGGAGTGCGGGGACTTCTGCAGGTGCTGGGGTGGCATCGAGTCGGAAGGCTTCGCGGTAAACGATGTTGAGCATGAGGCGGGCGGCCACGTAGGAGTAGGCGGGGTCGCGCTCAACACGTTCACGGGCAGCAAGGACGAGGGCGTTTTCGAGTTCGTCGAGGCGCACGCCGTCGTAGAGTTGCTTGATGGCGGCCTCGGCGATTTCGGCCCAGTCGGTCTCGTCTTCGAAGCCTTCGCAGGCAAGGCGGCAGGTTTTGCGCAAGGCATGGGGATCAATAGGCCGGAGTGTGCCGTCGGGGAGACGCACGTTGAGCTGGGCTTGTGGGCGACCGTCCACAGTGCGGTCGCCACGCAGGGCGCGAGCTTTGCGACGCTCTTCGCGGTAGAGGATGTAGGCGCGTGCTACGGCGTGGTGTCCCTGCTCCATGAGGACCTGTTCGGCGTAATCTTGGATCTGCTCGACTTCGACGACTTCACCCCGCACAGCTCGGCTGAGGACGCGGGAAATCGTGGCTTCGGCGGCCTGGTCCACGGCTGCCTGCTCGGTCTCGGGCAGGGGGTTGTCTTTGGGGATGGTAAGGACGGATTTGAAGGCGTTTTCTAGCGCAAGGTGGATGCGGGCTTCGTTGAAGGGTTCGATACGTCCGTCGCGTTTACGGACGGAGAATTCGCGTCCTTCGAGGGGGTCTACGCCTGAGAGATGGAGTTGGCCTTGGGGAGCGTCAGGGTTGTTCATATTATTTTTCACTTGGTGTGAGTTTTTAGTCTAAGCGAAAGTTTAGTGTGCTCTGGAAAATTGCAGAATTTTTCAGGGTTAGGGATTTTTTCAGTAGGAATATACAACCTGTAGTGTAGAAAAAAATTCATGGTACTATAGAATGTATCTTTTTGTAAGATTGGTCAACAGTAAATTTTATTTCTGGATAATAAATTTTTCAATGAGAAGCGATTTTTTTTCGCTTTTTCAAATATTAATTCAGTACTTTAAAAAGCAGAAATGACTGATGTTGAGTTTATTGATAATAAATTATTGACAGAAATTTAAGTTATTTGTGAATAAATTATGATATCTGCAGAAGGCTCACTAAATCGAATCAAATTTAGTACTGTGAAGGTGCTAAATTGTGTCTCGGGTCAGCACTGTTTGAGTTTAACTTAATATCTGGTGTTTTTTTCCTCTGTTATAAATGCTGCTTCACAAAATTCGATCTGACAGTGTGGCAATGCGGAAAGGAAGCTCTTGCCATAATATTTTTTAGTAATCCGTGAATCAAGAATGACCAGCGTGCCGTAGTCGCGGGAACTGCGAATGAGGCGTCCAGCACCCTGACGAAATTTCAGCACCGCTTCAGGTAGACTGAGGTCGCGAAAGGAATTTCCACCACGTTTTTCGATCAGCTCGCAGCGAGCTTCGAACTGGGGCTGGCTGGGAGGAGTAAAGGGGAGTTTTGTGATGATCACGTTTGTGAGTGCTTCGCCTGGAACATCAACGCCGGCCCAGAACGAGTCCAGGCCAAATAGAATTGAGCGGGGTGTTTCTTTGAATCTTCGGAGCATTTCATCGCGGGAAAGCTCGCTTCCTTGTATAAAGACGGGATGACCGCGGGCAGTTAGTTGGTGTTCTGTGAGTTCAGCGACCTGGCGCATATCGCGGGCACTCGTGAATAGGACAAAAGCGTGACCGTCGCTGCGGAGCGTATGATGCAGCACCTCTTGGCTGATGGCTGCTATGTACTGCTCCTGCCGAGGATCTGGAAGACCTTTGGGCACGAGGACCTGCATCTGACGCGCGTAGTCAAAGGGGGAATCAAGTTGGAGTTGTTCAGCGTCTTCTGCGCCGATGCGTCGTGCGATATAGTCCAGACTGTTACGATCAGGTGAAAGTGTTGCTGAGGTGAGGATCGTTTGGGCATTTTTCCGGAAGAGTAAAGCTCGCAATGTTTCAGCGAGATCGACTGGCGCGGCGTGCAGTGAGATGCTCTTTCTGCCTCCCGGGCCTTTGCGTTGTGCAGCAGTCCAATAAACAAACTCGGGTTCTGATTGCGAGAGGAAGGCCGTGATTGCGGAGCGAATGTCACGTAATCTTCGCAGTGGCTCCAGTAACTCACTGCGGGTATCTTCATCCTGGACGTTTTTAGCGAGTTCTGTGAGATTTTGGATCAGAAGTGCGATCGGTGCCGAAAATGTGTCTTGGATAATATCTGGCCGACGAATGCGAATTTCATCGGACGTTTTAAATTCGATTTTGTGCTCCAGTTCGTTGAAAAAATGTTCTGCAGCATGCAGGACATTTTCAAAATCTGAAATAACTTTTGTGGCGCGCAATGTGGCTAGAATGCCTTTTTTTGTTATCGGGTTATAAAGTCGGCGCAAGTGGAAGTTGATTTGGGCTTGCTCTACAGAGAAGCCGATGTGCCTAGCAGCAACATCTTCGATGGTATGAGCTTCGTCGAGCACGAGAAAATCGTTGGCAAAAAGGAAACCTTCTTCGTTTGTGTTGAAGTTTCTATCTCCAATTTTTGTAAATAGTAATGAGTGGTTGAGAATGATGACATGTGCTTCCAGCATATTCGCACGCGCTCGTTGGTAAAAACAGTTTTGAGGATTGCAGTGTCTCGAATTGCATGTTTCTTCTTCCGAACAGACATGGGACCAGACCATTGAATCAGGTTCAGGTTGTAGCTCTTGACGGATTCCCGTATTCGTATGTCTAGACCACTCTTGAATACGTTTGAGTTCTGCGGCTTGAGAACTTGCAAACAGATCGCCGGATTTACTCAAGGCACGCTTGAGACGCTGTGGACACAGGTAGTTTGCACGCCCCATTAAAAGTGCTGTGCGAAAGTCCATATCGAGAATTTTACTCACCGTGGGGATGTCCTTGTGCAAAAGCTGCTGCTGAAGGGGAATAGTGTGTGTGGATACGAGAAGTTTTTTTGTGTTTTCCAAAGCGTAGAGAACACCTGGAACTAGATACGCAAGAGATTTGCCTACACCTGTCCCGGCTTCCACCAGCAGGTGTCGCTCTTCTGTCAAACATCTGGCGATGGCTATAGCCATTTGCTGTTGCTGTGGGCGGTATTCGAAATTTGATGCTCGGGATAGTGCTCCACGGGCAGAGAAGATTTCGCCGATACGTTCAGCAAATTCTCCGTGTGTATTCTGTGCAAAAGCTATCATTCACCGCCAGGCAGGGATTGGCCATTAAGTATGATTTGGGTCGGCGGGGGATCAGTCAGAGGGATTAAGATCTCGTAAGGCACAATTGCCATTGTGGATATGGCCTCAGGGTCGCGTTCTGTAACCAATGTGACGTGTAGAACCCCTGATTGAAGAGACTGCTCCGCAGGTAGAAGCTTCGTGGCGCCGTCGGGGAGGTAACCATTTACTTTCAAAGCTGGCCCCTGAGGTGTCTGAATGATTCTAGCCAGTTCAAAGGAGGCAGGGCGTCTCATGAATGATGTTTTTGTCTCGTTAGCCGTCTGCCCCTCTGAGGAGGGCTTGAGGTAGGAAGTCTCGTCTGAAAAGCCTTCAAGGCGCAGAGCGGAAGATTCACGCGGTTGAGGTTCATCGAGATTTTCCGCGTCGGGCTCATTTTCAAGAGCAATTTTGTCCTGCATTTGACATGCTGAAAAGCACAACAGAGTAACTAAACAAGCCGTCGATACGAAAATCCTGACATTTGTTGTTTTTTTACTAATCATATTTCAGGAGAGTAACTGCTTCCACTCGGCTTCTTTAAAGCCACAAGCCACATTGCTGTTGCTGACCAAAAAAGGACGCCTCACCAACATTCCGTTACTTCTTAAAAGTTCGATAATTTGTGACTCCGACATGTTGGGTATTTTTTCAGAAAGCTTTTGAGCCCGATACTCCATACCCGAGGTGTTGAAAACTTTTGTCCAAGAGCCGTATTTTTCGCGTGCAATCCGAAGTTCGGATACGGCGGGTGGTGTTTCCTTAATCGGGATAAATTCAGCAACAATGTTATTTTCCTCCAACCAGGCGACCGCCTTTTTACAAGTCCCACATTGAGCAAGCAGATAAACCTTTGGCTTCATGAATTTTGATTACTCTGAGCAGCAAATTTGACAAGTGGACAGTACACAAATTTGCCCATGACATTAACGGGAGATTAGTTTAAGCGAAGTTATGGTTACCAGTGAAAAAATTGAGCTTTCAGAGCTAAATTTACGTTTGCAACAGCTCGGGAGGTTTCTTTGACGAAGCAACCGCTTCAAGGCGATTGAAAGAGATCGAGGCTCAAATGAGTGAGCCAAATTTCTGGGACGATCAAAATAAAGCCCGTTCGCTACTCAACGAAGCCAACGATATCCGCGGAAAATTAGAGCCAATTCAAAAAATTAGACTCCGTCTGGAAGAGCTCCCTTTGCTGGAGGAAATCGCACTGGAGGAAGGCTCGGCTTCCGCTCTTGCAGAAGTTGATGTTGAAAAAACCACGATTCTTAAAGAGTTGGAAAAATTAGAGCTTAAGCTTCTGCTGTCCCAACCTAACGATGAATGCGATGCAATCTGCACACTCAGTGCCGGCGCGGGAGGCACCGAAAGTTGCGACTGGGCCAACATGCTCTTGCGTATGTACAGCCGCTGGGCGGAGCGCTCTGGTTACAAAGTCGAGATGTTAGATGTTTTGCCCGGCGAACAAGCTGGAGTTAAAACCGCCACCTTTGCGGTGCGGGGTCGTTATGCGTACGGCAAGCTTAAATGTGAGCGAGGTGTGCACCGCCTTGTCAGGATATCTCCCTTCGATGCAAATGCCAGACGACACACATCTTTTGTTGCACTAGACGTCATCGCCCAGATCGATGATAACATTCAAATTGAGATTTCTGATAAAGACATACGGGTGGATGTATTCCGCTCTGCAGGATCAGGCGGCCAAGGTGTCAATACCACCGACTCTGCGGTGCGCATCACTCACCTGCCGACTGGAATCGTGGTTACTTGTCAAAACGAGCGTTCCCAAATCAAAAACCGCGCGTCGGCTCTGGCGGTGCTTAAATCAAGGCTGTACGATATAGAGATGGACAAGCGCCGGGCCGAGCAGGAAAAAATTTATGGCGAAAAAGGCGAAATCGGCTGGGGCCGTCAAATCCGTTCTTACGTACTCCAACCTTACCAAATGGTAAAAGATCTTCGTACGGGTGAATCCACTTCTGATACTCAAGGAGTGCTCGACGGGGAGATCGATCTCTTCATTGAAGCCAAGTTGCGGGGTAAAAAGCGCACCGACCAAGATCCTACTGATACGGAATAATCGCAGGTAGGTTAAAAGGTTTCTCCTCGGACGAGATCGGAGAAACTTTCTCTTTTGCGGACGAGACGATGAGAGCTGCCTGCTACGAAGACCTCTGCAGGACGCGGGCGAGCGTTGTAGTTAGACGCCATGCTCGATCCGTATGCTCCTGCGCTCATCACTGCGAGCAATTCCCCTGCTCTAACTTCTGGCATCTGGCGACCTTGTGCAAAATAATCTCCGCTTTCACAGACAGGACCGACAACGTCCGTGACGTGCGTTTTGCGATTCTGTTTTTTTACAGGCACGATTTCGTGATAGGCTTCATATAATGTGGGTCTGATCAGGTCGTTCATACCTGCATCAACAATTGTGTAGACTTTTCTCCCTGCATGTTTGATGTAGAGCACCTGCGTAACTAGAATTCCGGCCTGCCCAACAATTGAGCGACCTGGCTCAAACAATATTTTCAGCCCGAGATCCTTCACCAGCGGTGTTACTTCAAGGGCGTACTTCTGAAGTGTGATGTGTTGAGTGTTCTTTCCCCACCAAGATGTTGAAGAAGATGCAAGAGCATCCCGGTAGGAAATACCAACACCTCCTCCGATATCGAAAAACTCTATCTTGTGGTGATCACGAAGCTGCAATACAAGAGGGATCATTTTTTGCAATGCGGCTACGAACGGCCCCGTTTCGGTGATCTGTGAACCGATATGAATCTGTACTCCTCGGGGTCGGATGTTTTTGTAGCTTGCAGCTTTTTTGTATAGATCCAACACGCGTTCATAATTGATGCCAAATTTGTTTTCCGCTTTGCCTGTCGTTATTTTTTTATGCGTTTTTGCGTCAACATCAGGGTTAACTCGTACTGAGAACGGTGCGATCTTGCGTAGCGATGCCGCAACGTCATTAATAAGCCAAAGCTCATCCTCACTCTCCACGTTGAAGGTATAGACTCCTCGGCGTAAACCCAGCTCAATTTCTTCCCGAGTTTTGCCGACGCCTACAAAAGTGCACCTCTCGGCACGTCCGCCCGCCTTAAGCACGCGTTGGAGCTCCCCAGCACTCGTCACGTCGAAACCTGAACCCAGCTCCGCCATCAGTTTGAGAATAGCCAGCAGTCCGTTGGCCTTCACAGCGTAGCAAATCATGGTGTCATCAATGGCTGAGATATTCTTGGCCAGAGAAGAGTAATTGTTCCTGATCGTATTTTCCGAGTAAACATACAGCGGAGTGCCGTATTTTGAAGCCAATTCAGAAACACTTACTTCTTCTGCGTGAAGACAGCCTTTTGAAAATCCGAAGCGATGACTCATGCTCCACTAGCAAGCATTCACTTGAGATGAAGGAAAGAAAAAATCTTCTCCTTATCCAGTCACTAAGTCTGCTTCCCCAGTGATACTTGTCCGTCTTGGACCAAAAAGAGCAGTCCCCACGCGAATAATCGTTGCCCCTTCCTCCACGGCAGGCTCTAAATCCCCACTCATGCCCATGGACAACTCTGGCAGATGCAATCCTGTAGCATCGGCAATTTCATCTCGAAGCTCGCGAAGCCTCCGGAACCACGGCCTTGCCCTCTCCGGATCTTCGGAGTATGGTGCCATCGTCATCAATCCGCATAACTCCAAGCGTGAAAATTCGCTAGCTTGAAGCGCGAAATCCCGCACCCTCTCCGGACGAAAACCAAATTTTGAAGATTCTCCAGATACATTAACTTGCGCGTAGATACGTAACTTTCGCCCTTGCTCTGCCGCTTCCCTCTCTAGCAACTGGGCTAATTCCAAGCTGTCAACACTTTCAATAACATCGAATAATCTCACCGCATCGCGCACTTTGTTCTTCTGCAAGTGCCCAATCATATGCCATTCCAATCCCGAGCGACAGAGTGGGATTTTTGCCCGCGCCTCCTGCACCTTGTTCTCCCCGAAGAGTCGCAAACCTAAATTGGCTGCAGCATCCACCTCCTCTGGCGGTCGAGATTTTGATGCCGCCAACAATCGGACACTCGAACTCTGCCTGCCCGAATTGATACAAGCTTTCTTAATCCTCTCCCAAACAACATTAATATTATGCGATAATTCATTAGATTTCATAAAGAATAAGCTTGCCTTCAGAATTAGTGTCACTTATCCAAGACAAATGCAAGTCGAAGCCTTCAAAGTTTTCCGGGACCTGGTCGATACACAATCCTTCAGCAAAGCTGCTCAGCTTAACCTTGTCACACAATCTGCAGTTTCCCAGCAAATTCGTGCAATTGAAGACCGCTTTGGTTGTCCACTCTTAGAACGCGGCGGCAAACGAGTCGCTCTGACGCGCGAAGGCAAGATTTTTTACGATGCTTCACGCACACTCACCGCAGAATACGAAAATCTCATTCATCGCTTTCAAGAGATTCGTAAGATTGTTGAAGGCTCAATTCGAGTAGCAACTGTTTACAGCGTTGGACTACACGATCTGCCTCCGGTGCTCAAAAAATATATGCGCGAATGTCCGCAAGTCCACATCCATCTGGAGTATCAGCCCAGCGATGAAATTTATGATAACATCCTCCATGGCATGGTAGACATCGGCCTTGTGGCCTTCCCCTCCCAGCGTAAGAACATCAAAATAGAACCTTTCCGCCGGGAACGTCTCGTTGTCATCGTCTCATCAGAACATCCCTGGGCCAACAAACCCAAAGTCTCCCTCAAAGAAGTCTGCTCTCAGAAATTTATCGCATTCGACAGCGAAACACCCACACGCAAGGCCATCGACAAAATTTTTCGAGATCTGGAATTAGAAGTAGAGCCAGTGATGGAGTTCGACAACATCGAGATTATCAAACGGGCCGTGGAAATTGAAGCCGGCATCTCTATCGTCCCTCGCAACACTGTCCAACAAGAACTCAACATCGGATCCATTAAAGCGCTTGACATCGCCGACGGCAAATACGACCGCCCGCTTGGGATACTTTACCGCTTCGGCCGCGTACTATCTCCAGCAATTCAGCGTTTCCTTGAAGTCCTCCGCGAAGAGACCGGTGAAGAGAAAAAAAATAACACAACAGCCTGACGCTGGACTGAGGAACACCTCCTGTTATATTAGGCCATGAGCACATCCCTCGAAGCACGTGCCAAAGCGGCTGAGAAAATTGCCACAGAACCCGAACGTTACAAAGTCTGCGAGGGCTGCGGTTCCATCCTTCACATCACAGCGCAGATTTGCCCCATCTGCCATTCCTATCGATTTGATGAATCCCCCGAGGCAGTAATCCAGCAAGCCCGCTTACTGGGCTGTCGCGAAGCCACCAGCGTGACCGAAGATGACCTCGTTAACTGAGCAGCCCGTATTTAGGGCCGTTCAGATTCCAGAATTTCAAGACAGTACGACCGGCAACCGTTTTCGCCAAGCTGAGAGCATTCTTCAAAAACTTCGTCAAACTGGCCATGAGGCATACTTCTGCGGCGGTTGTGTCCGCGACATCGCGATGGGCCGGCTGCCCAAGGATTTCGACATCGCTACATCTGCCTTACCAGAGCAAGTGGAAGCTCTCTTCCCAGGCCGGGCGGATTTAGTCGGGAAATCGTTTGGCGTCGTCGTCGTTCGTGGAGAACACCACAGCCACCTGCACACCGAAGTGGCCACCTTTCGCCGAGATGGTCCTTACCTGGACGGACGCCGCCCCAGCTCTGTACAATTTACCTCAGCAAGGGAAGATGTGCATCGGCGGGACTTCACCGTCAACGCCCTCTTCCTGGATCCGGGATCACCGTCTCAAATAATTGATTGGGTCGGCGGGCTTGAAGACATTACAAGCCGTATCATCCGCTGTGTCGGAAATCCTCACACTCGCTTTCAGGAGGACAAACTTCGGATGCTTCGTGCCGTGCGCTTCGCGGTCCAACTTGGCTTCACCATCCACGCAGACACGTGGAATGCTCTTTGTCAGCTATCACCCGATGTCACCACCATTGCCCCTGAACGTGTGCGCGACGAACTTACAAAATGCTTTACCTCACCCGACCCGGCTCGCGCGCTCGATTTACTGCACGATTCCCGCATTTTGCACCTCTTGTTACCAGAAGTAGCGGCGCTTGAGGGCTGTCAACAGCCCCCCCAATTTCACCCCGAGGGTGACGTGTACACACACGTGCGTCTCATGCTTCAACACATGCCACAACCAGCCCACCCGATATTGGCCTGGGCGATACTGTTACATGACATTGGTAAACCCTGCACTTTTTCCACAGACTCCAGCGGTCGCATTCGTTTTAACGGCCACGAAATTGTGGGTGCAGAAATGGCCGAACGTCTCCTCACACGACTGCGATTCTCGAACGCAGACATTGAAGCAATCAGCACCTGCATTCGTTTGCACATGTCCTTCAAGGATGCCCCGCAAATGCGGCAGGCAACACTGAAAAAAATGTTTGCCCGCCCCACTTTTCTCACCGAGCTGGAGCTTCACCGCGTAGACTGCCTAGGCTGCCATGGCGACCTCACTATCCACGAATACCTTACTAAAAAATTTACTGATCTGAGCCGTGAAGAAATCAGACCCGCGCCGTTGCTGCGTGGTAAAGACGTCCTCCAGCTCGGCATTCCGCCTGGCCCCCGCGTAGGGGAAATCCTCGACCGTGCTTACGATCTACAACTTGAAAACGCATTTCCAGATCGCGAAGCTGCCTTTGCTTGGCTCAGAAAACAGATTCAAGCAAATCTTGAAGATACTCCTACTCATCCAGCTTGAGCTTGTGCTGCCGCAATATATTTTTGATAAGTGAATAAGTCAGAACAATCAGAACTGCATCGGCTTCTCAAAGAGTTGCTCTTTTGCACAGAAGCTTCGCGCATCAACAGCTTACTCTCCCGCCTGGATCAATACCTCATCATCGCCCGCTTGGCGGACGCTCGCTTAGCCCACTTCTTAGAAAGACGCTCCTACCAGAAAGCGCTGTCTTACTTAGAAGAACATCTCTTAAATCCAGATAAAGTTTGAGGCCGGCACTTTGGAGGATTTTTTGGTTTTAGTATATTCTGGTGGTTACCTGTTATATAATTCGCCCACGATTTCTTGAGAAGTATACGTGATTAGATTTCCCCGCACAAGGAAACCTTGAGCCCCAGTGCTCGCATCATAGCAGCTTTGGTGTAAAGCGCCTTGCGGGCACTGGCGAGATCTTTGCCGTACGCTACTTGGATATGGTTGCTCTTGTGGCGTGCCATCATTTGATCGCGGCTGATGCCACGCAGCACTGTGTGCATGATTGGCCACTGCGGGGTGGTGAGCTGCCAGCGTTCCTCCGTCTCTTGGCGCGGCAATTCGACGACTTCACCCAAACCAGTATCGAAGCAAAGTGTGTTGTTATCAATAAATACGCGCGACCAGACAATATATCCGGGTTTGCTGATGCCACGCAGTGTGCCGCCTCCGAGGCGGAAATACATCGGCGGCTGTCGGTGCGAGTCAGCTCCCTTCCACCCTCCGATGAAGTGTGCCGGTGGCGCAGCACCGGAGATCAAAAACACCCAGACATAAGCATCGAGTTTACCGTTTTTGTAATGGCGCCCCCAGCGCAGATCGTGGAGTGTGTTTTCCGAGGGTAGTTTGAGTGCGTCCCAAACGATTTTTGTCACAAGCCCATCAAGGCCGGCACATTCGTCCACTTCGTTGAAATGCGGCAAGGGCTGCCCTGCAAAAAGTTCCTCGCCTGTTTCCTCATGAAAAACCGGTGGTCTTTCAGTGTTATTCAATGTCCCTTCTACCAGGTCTGATGCGGGTGTGAGGTCTTTGAGGCCTTGTTGATACTGGATGCCGATGGTTGAACAGCCAAATTCGTGAGCCAATCTGACTGCGGCGATGTACATCTTGCACTGTTGGAGCACTTGCTTTTCAGTGAGGTCTGTGGACTCGTTTTTTCCAAAATGGAAGGTGAGTCCTTTTTTCTTGTACCAGTCGAATACCTCTTGGGCTTCGGCATCTTTCACCGTCAGCATCTTGGCGTAGAGCGTGGATTGTGAGAGGCGCTCTTTGTAAACACCGGTCGGGTGGAGCAGTTCATCCGGAATGATGGCATTGAACATGCCCATACACCCTTCGTCAAAGACGCCCATGATGGCTTTGTCCTTTTGCAACTTGGCGGCGAGCTTTTCGCCGAGTGCTCTGGCCTGAGCCGGCAGGGCCTTGTCACTCGCAGTTCGGACATGCGATGTAGAGTGGGTCACTTTGCCGGTCTGCAGCCACTTGCGTAGACCATTGAGGAAAAATTTGTCCGTAAAATCTTCACTCCAAAGTGTGGAGTATTTGACTCCGGCTTTGGTCAGAGAACCGTTGAGGTTAAGCATGCCCACCAGCCCTGGCCAAGTGCCTGACCAATTCGCCACGGTCAAGATCGGGCCCTTGTGAGTGATGAGCCCGTGGAGAATGTGGTGAGAGTATTGCCAAACGGATTCGGCAACAATCAGTGGGGCTTTTTCGGGGATCTTGCGGAAGACTTCCATTCCGTACTTCTGAGAGTCGATGAAGCCATGTTTCTTGATCGGATCGCAGGGGTGAGCTCGCTTGAGTTTGAAACCCTCACGTCCCAAGCATTCAGAGAGCTTCTTCTCCATTGCCTCTTGTTCTGGCCAGCACTTTTGATTGGCTGAGAGGCGAAGATCGCCATTGGCTACAAGGTAGATTTCTTTTGATGTTTTTTTCATAAACTGATTGGCCCACGGGATGAACCCAGGGATGGTGCCTTTTAATTACTCCCGAAATTTGTGATCCAAGCTTTAGTATTAGCTGGCACTGCCCCCAAAGACCAGATGGATACTTCGGGCGTGTTTGGATTGTGTGCAGGATTGGTCGATTTTGACCAACCATAAGGATTACCCCAGGGATCAACGAAGTGGCTTCCAGGACCGCCGTTGCCGCTCACCATCGCCTTGGGCACATCACGAAAATATTTTTTCGCACCCAGAACCAATGCGGTGTAGAGATTTTGAGATGCTGCCAAGTATGCAGAGGGAGTGGTGGTAAGTATTCCGTTAGACACATCTGCCAGCGGGGGGTATTCTCCGTTGTCAAGTTTGTACTCTTGGAGTGCGAGTTCTAATGCACGGACTTCGGTGCGCGCGCGATTTTCAGCCCCAGCTCGATTGGCAAATCCGGCTCCACCGACCACTATCCCCGCTAAGATCATGATGATCGCTATTACCACAAGTAACTCGATCAGTGTAAAAGCTGTCGGGGTATTTTGTGACAGTTTCTTTTTAAGAAGTGTGTTCATGCTTAAAGTTTGATTGTAGGAACGTTGGCGGCAAGGAAAAACCTCTTTACGGTGTAATCATTAAAGAATCTTCAAATCAGTATGAAAAAATTATCTTTGGGAATTATTGGTGCGGGTGCCATCATGCGTGAACGACACTGGCCGAATCTGGCAAAGATTCCCGGTATTGAAATCGCATGTGTATGCAATTCGAACCCGAGAAGTGCACAGAGTTTTTTGGACTTCGCTGGGCGACATGCTGAGGTGTTGAGCGATTGGCGTGATGTCGTTTCTCACCGTTCGGTTGATGTTGTTTGGGTCGCGGCCCCGCCCCTGTTGCACAAGGAATGCGTCGTTGCGGCTATTGATGCTGGTAAACCAGTTTTTTGCCAGGCACGTATGGCTAGAGACCTCGGGGAAGCAATCGAAATGCGCAACGCACACCGTAGCAAGCCCGAGGTAGTTGCTGCGTTTTGCCGTGCACCATTTGGATTGGAAGTGGGATTAACTATTAAGGAGATGATTCGTTCTAATAAACTTGGTGAAGCTTTATCTTTAGACTTTAAACATTTGACAAACTGCTACGCCGATCCAGATGCGCCTGTACACTGGAGGCAGCAAGTAGAGATCAACGGGATCAACTTCCTGACCTGTGGCATCTTCGCGGAAGTGCTTTTCAATTGGTTTGGTGCCCCAGCTGAAGTTGTAGCTTGCGGCAAAGTCGTTCACCAGTTTCGTGGCACATACCGTGTCTCACTGCCGGATTATGCCCATGTCTTAGCCAAGTGGGATTCTGGCCTGATTGGCTCATTGACATGGTCCGGGATTCATTACGGAACAGAGCGCCCAGAATTAAATGTTCAATTTGAACACGGGCGTCTACGAGTACTTTTCCAACCAGATGAGCTCTGGGTCAGCGACGCTCGCGAGGCAGAATTGAGACTGGTACAGATTCCCGAAAATCAAAAAGGCCGCTGGAGCGTCGAACAGGACTTTATCAACGCAGTACGAGGTGAAAGCGTTTGCCCTGGCGTCACATTCGACGAAGGTGTGCGCTACATGGCATTTACACAGTCCGTTTTCAATTCAATCTTGCAAGACGGGGCAAGCGTGAAATTGCCAATAGTATGAGCAGAATTCTGGTGGTTGCAAACGATACCAACACAGGCAAAACATGGCTTTGCTGTGAAATGTTGCACCGAGCTGTAAAGGAAAACTTCTCGATTTCGCCATTCAAACCAGTCGCAACGGGAAGTCGATCCGACGCCATCCTGCTGGCCGAGGCTACCTGCGGACGCGTAGCATATAGTGAAGTCAATCCAGTCTTTTTCCAAGCTCCGTTAGCTCCTTTGGCAGCTTCCTTGATAGAGGACAAAATGCTTGACTGGACATTTATCGATCGGCGCTTGGAATATTTGCAATCACGATACAAATACCTTCTAGTTGAAGCTGCCGGTGGAATTCTCACACCATTAGATAGACAGTCCTCCATGTGCGACTTAGCCACAAGATGGACAGCACCTGTCATATTAGTTGTGCCAAACAAACTTGGGGCCATCTCACAGACTCGGGCTTCAGTAGAAGTACTGCTATCCCGTAAGATTGAAATACTGGCTATCGTTCTCAACGAATTGCCTGAAGCAACGCAAGTACCCCTTCATCACGCACAAATATTTTCTGACGATAGCATCTCACAAATTACACGCTCATCAAACCTTGCCATCCTTAGAGAAATCCTTCCTGATTACAAATTTTTCACCTCTCAACCAAGCGATCTGAATCTGCTCTGGAAGACAATCAAAGCACGATTGACTTCATCTCCATACCAAGACACATGATGAGCACTATGCCCCGGTGGGACTCGCAATTGATCGAACTCGTCCGTGAACGCAACGATATTGTGGACGTCATCTCCCAATACATTCCGCTAAAACGTGCCGGCTCCAACTACAAAGCCCTCAGCCCATTTAAAAAAGAAAAAACCCCCAGCTTTTACGTCACACCATCCAAACAAATTTGGTACTGCTTCTCTACAGGACAAGGGGGAGATGTCTTCAAATTCCTCCAGACCTACCTCGGCCTCGACTTTCCTTCCGCTGTGCGCATGCTAGCACAACGCGCGGGAGTCGAACTTCACGAAAACGAAACCGACCAACAACACAGCGACCCCGGCGGAAACGAAATCAAAGACCAACTGCTCGACCTCCATGAGAAAATCTCCGCCCACTGGCACAGGCTCCTGCTCCGCTCCCCCGACGCCTCTCACGCCCGCGACTACCTGACTTCCCGTGGTGTCAAAATCGAAACGGCTCGCGAATTTCGCCTCGGCTTTGCCCCACCTGGCTGGGATAATACGCTGAACTGGGCCCTTTCTGAAGGCTACAGCCCGCAGATCCTGGAAGCAGCAGGTCTCATCGTACGGCGCCAAGAACGATTGCAAGACCTCGGATACGACAGGTTTCGCAACCGCATCATCATCCCCATCACCTCAGAGTCAGGTCAGGTCATCGGTTTCAGCGGAAGAACTCTCGAAGCAGGTGACACACGCGAAGCAAAATACATCAACTCTCCGGAAACTGCTATTTTCGAAAAGAATAAAATCCTTTTCGGACTAGAAATGCATCGCCGCGACATCCTGGCCTCACGCCAGGCCATTGTCGTGGAAGGTCCGTTTGACCTAATCGCCTGCCACATGGCAGGCATCCGCAACGTCGTCGCGCCTCAAGGCACCGCGCTTACGGAGCGTCAGGTCCGCATAATTAAAAGGTACGCTGACGAAGTCATCCTCTGTTACGATGCAGACGAAGCCGGACGACTTGCCACGACAAGAGCTGCAGTACAATGCCTTGCGGCAGGCCTACCTGTGCGAGTACTAAGCCTGGCCTCGGAAGACGGCTCAAAACAAGACCCTGACTCGTACTTGCGAAAACATGGCCCTGAAGCCATGCAAAAGCTCATCTCAACTTGTCCCGATTTTTGGTTTCATCACATTTCTGAAGTTGCAAGATCCAACCCCACCGAAACTGAACGCGGCCGCTATGCCTTAAAACGGGCAGTCTTCGAACCTGCAGCTCTTATTCAAGAGGCTTCCACACTTGATCGCGTGCTCCAACTCCTAGCGGCACGATTAAATTCTGACCCGCGTGTTCTGGCCGCTGAGTTTTCAGATTGGAAAAAGAAAAACCCTGGCGCAGTTCGCGCCTTTCGAGAGGAGAATCCGCTGCCTGACTCACAGCCCATCACCCCCTTTTCCCAACCCTCGAACGAAAAACCTACCCAAGCTGTTGCACCATTGCCACACAGCCCCCACCCGGTCATTAAAGAAATTCTTCAACATATCATCAACTCGGCGGAAACAAATATTCCGCTCATTCTTGCCGAGATAGATCCCGATGCATTCTCAGATCTTAGCGGCCAAGAAATCCTCTCTAACCTCCTTAAATCATACGCTCTAGACACCTGGGAGGGGCTAGAAAAATATATCCAACAGGCCAAACCCGAGGAACAATCTTTCCTTTACAGACTCCTTTCACAAGAGGTCGAATTACCCCCAATCCAACACACACTCGTGCATCTGCGCCGAATACAGTTGGAAAAAGAACTTCGCAGAATCGAAAACTGCCTGCGCAACGCAAAACCCGAGGATGCAAAAATTCTGCTCACTCAGCTACTTGACATCAAATCTAAGATAGACAATTTACAGCTTCCAGCAGTTCAAAGCTAACCTGAAAACACATACCCCACCCATGTCTGACAGCAAAAATAAAAACACAAAAACTCAACATAAGTACTCATCTACCAGTCAAGCCCAGTCTAAAAAATCAAACAGACCTATGGCCAAATCAAAAAAACTCACCGCAACACTAACCCGCAAAAGTCAACTCGCCAGCGCAAAAGACAAAAAAAACACCCCCGCAAAAAAAACTGCTGCTTCAAAAACTAAAAAGTCCACTCATTCCAAAACACCAGTCCCCCAAATTCCCGATAAGAAGACAACCAAAAAACACTCCACCTCAGGCACCCCGCCCCTAGTTAAAAAGAGACAACCTGCAAGCAGCGCAGACAGTACCACTAAAAAAAACACGTCTAGAAAAACACGCCTAACGACACTAGACTCACTAGAAACCCCCAAGGCCACACTCACCCTCGAACAACAAGAGCGCGTGCGAGAGCTCATTCGTATCGCCAAGGAACAAGGTTACCTCACACACGACGATCTGCAGGAGGCTTTCCCAAAAGCATTAGACAACCCCGAATCCATCGAACCAGTGCTGACCATGCTGCGCTCACTTGACATCGATGTGATTGATCCTTCCGACGTTGACCAATACAAAAACGGCACCGTCAACGGCAGCACCGAGTCCGCAGACACACTTACGGAAAAAGACCTCAAACTTGACTCTCTAGACGATCCTGTGCGTATGTACCTCCGCCAGATGGGGCAGGTGCCCCTGCTCACCCGAGAGCAAGAAGTGGACATCTCCAAACGCATCGAAGAAGCTGATATCCAAATCCAACAGCTTGTAGATCGCATCGGCCATGTTGCTGAAGAATACGTCTCCTTGGCAAATAAACTTCTCAACAACCGCGAACGTTTCGACCGAATTGTTCAAGATAAAAAAGTAGAATCTCGAGACAACTACGCAAAAACCCTCAAACCGCTTTCCAAGAGCGTTGCGGAAACAATCACCGCCGCCCGAAAAATCTACGACAAACTCGTCCACCTCAAACCCGGCAAAGCACGAACCGCGGCAGAAAAAGAACTCGAACGACACTTTGCTTCACTCTCCAAAACTTACAGCAAGTTCTACTTCAAACCCAAAGTTACTGAAGAGCTCATCACCCTGCTAGATGCCAAGGCGCGTGAACTGGCAGAAATCGAGTCACAAATCGAAAAATGCGAAACCGGCGGAGCAAGTTCAAAGGCTGACCTCCAACACCTCCGCGACAGGCTCGAAGCCTTCGAACGTCTAGCCTGCATGGATGCGGCACGCTTCCACCAACACTATACTTTGCTCAAAAAACACGTACGCGCCTCTATGAAGGCCAAAGCAGAAATGGTGGAAGCCAACCTCCGCCTTGTAATCTCCATCGCCAAAAAATACACCAATCGCGGCCTCTCCTTCCTCGATCTCATCCAAGAAGGAAACATGGGCCTGATGAAAGCAGTAGAAAAATTTGAATACCGTCGAGGTTACAAATTCTCGACCTACGCCACCTGGTGGATCCGCCAAGCAATCACACGTTCCATTGCTGATCAAGCACGCACGATCCGCATCCCTGTGCACATGATCGAAACAATCAACAAACTCATGCGTGTCCAAAAACAACTCATTCAGGAATACGGGCGCGAGCCAACCCCGGAGGAAATCGCTGAAGAAACACTCCTCTCCGTGGACCGCGTGCGCGCTATCCTAAAAATGGCACAACAACCCATCTCCATGCAGGCACAGGTCGGTGATAGCGACGACACCACATTCGGCGACTTCATCGAGGACAAATCAGCCGAAAATCCGGCCGATATGGCTGCGCATGCGTTGCTCAAAGAAAAGATCAGGGATGTGCTTGACTCCCTGAATGAACGTGAGCGCGCTGTACTCGAACAACGCTTCGGTCTTGTTGATGGTTACTCCCGTACTCTCGAGGAAGTCGGACGCCAGTTCCGGGTCACTCGCGAACGCATTCGCCAAATTGAAGCTAAAGCCCTTCGTAAAATGCGTCACCCGACCCGGCTACGACAGCTCCAAGGCTTTATTGAAGGCGAAGTTATTGCCTAACGCTCTAAGCATCCGCAACACCACCCGACAAAAGATCACTTCACGGGTAAATTATATGTACACGGTGCTGCTTGACGAATTCAAAGCGCATAGCGGCCTACCTGTGTTTCGGCACTGATTCTGCACATGCTTAAAGCTCAAAAATCAAAACTCTGGGATACTCTGATCCATCATTACATTCGCAATATCTTTCGCAAAGAATTCCACACCTTCCTGGTTGCAGGCCGAAATCATCTCTCTGCACTCTCAAAACAAATGCCCGTAATTGGCATCGCAAACCACTCCAACTGGTGGGACGGCTTTCTCATCCTCTTCCTAACACGGTTGCTCCCTGCCCGCCGCCACTACATCATGATGGAAGAGCGTCATCTAGAGAAATATTCACTTTTCCGTAAGTTAGGCGCCTTTGGTGTGAATCTTGACGACCCTCGCCAAGGCGCACAGGCACTGCATTACGCGGCCAGTTTACTGCGAGATCCTAGCACGCTGCTTTGGATCTTTCCACAGGCACGCTTGCGCCCTGCTCGTGAGTTACTGCACTTTCATCGCGGCGCCCAACTACTTGCCCGCCGTGTCGGCGGCTGCCTCGCCCTCCCACTTGCTCTTCGCTACGAATTCACCACAGAGCAACATCCAATTGCACTGGCACGTTTTGGCCCCCCTCTGCAGGATCCTGAAGACATCAATGAAAAATCTGTAGTGCAACTTCTTGCGCAAATCGACAACGACATTCTGAAATGTGACTTCTCTGAGTATCTCCAGTTTATCCCCCCGCGTCTTTCCCTCAACAAGCGCTGGGAATATTTCTGGCACCTATTGCACGGTAAGGCCGGGGACTTTCAAGCCAGCAACACTTACCGAGCTTGACGTCATTGCTGCGCGCTTAAAGAATAAATTTCGATGGCATACATCCACCCTACTGCACATGTCCATCCCGACGCATACATTGGCGAAGGTTCTACCATTGACCCGGGGGTGGTCATTGGACCTCACGTCTATCTTGGTGCGAATTGCGAAGTCCGTTCCTGTGCAATAATCACGGGCCACACCAGAATCGGGGAATACACTCAGATTGGCTACCACGCAGTAATCGGTGCCGAGCCACAAGACCTGGCCTGGCAGCCAGGCGCAGAGCCCAGCTTTACTGAGATCGGCAGCCACAACATCATCCGCGAACACGTCACCATCCATCGAGGTACCGCATCAGGGAGCAAAACACTGGTCGGTAACAATTGTTACTTGATGGCAGGCTGCCACCTTGCCCACAACGTCACCGTTGGCAACCACGTCATTATCGCAAATAACGCCCTGTGCGCTGGTCACGTCAGTGTTGGAGACCGCGCTTTCATCTCCGGTGGCGTCGTCATCCACCAACACGTACGAATTGGCAGACTGGCTATGCTGCAAGGCAACTCTGCCATCGGTAAGGACGTACCGCCGTTCCTGATCGCCGCTCGGATTAACCGCTTAGCTGGCTTGAACACCATCGGCCTGAGGCGTGCTGGTATTTCTTCAGAATCTCGCCTCGCCCTAAAACGCGCCTATCACATTTTGTTTCGCACTCATGACACTCTCCCCTCGGCACTGGATAAACTCAAATCACAAAATGACCTCATCTCAGTCCCAGAAGTCGCCGAACTCGCACAATACATCACAGGTTCCAAACGCGGTACGCTGAACCGACACCTTGGCGCGGAAGAAGACGACTGACCTCGCAAGATACTGCCCGATATAATCTCACTGGCCTACAATTTACAATTCCAGAATACTTTCCCAAAAAATGTTAACTACCGAGGACTTTGACTTCGAGCTTCCGCAGGAGCTAATTGCCGCAGCCCCGGCACCAACCCGCGACGCCTCTAGGCTTCTTGTTGTTGACCGCGTCTCACACAAAATACTGCATCGCACCATGCAGGACATCTTATCCTACCGTCGCCCTGGCGACCTGTGGGTCTTCAACGACTCACGTGTCATCCCTGCCCGTATGATGTCCCGCGAAGGCGTAGAGATTTTCCTCATACGCAAAACATCAACAGCCCATTGGTGCGTCATTACCAACAACGCCAAGAGAAGCCGAACCGGCACCACTTTCCACATACTACCGAAACATCACGCGCACCCCGTGCTCCGAGGCCGCGTACTCCACACGCTCGAAAGCGGAGAGCGCGTAATGAACTTCAGCTACGACTTTGAACCTGAGCATTACGGCCGGATGCCCGTACCACCATATATCCAAAAACGCCGCGCTCACCTTGCACCTGAAGAGCAAGCTGCACTCGAAGCCCTCGATGAGGAGCGTTACCAAACCACCTACGCCTCAGAATCTGGCTCAGTCGCCGCACCTACTGCCGGTCTCCACTTCACACCAGAAATCCTCGCACAACTCCCCCACGCCTTCATCACCCTTCACGTCGGTATCGGTACATTCCGACCAGTCAAAACAGCCACGCTCGAACAACACACCATGCACGGGGAAAACTACTGGATTCCCCGTCATACAGCCGAGGCACTCCTCTCTGCGAAAAGGTGCGTCGCCGTGGGCACCACCACCGTACGCGCACTGGAAAGTGTGCAGCATTTGCACGAGCACGGCGGCACCACCAACATCTTCATCCATCCTCCATTTTACTTTCGCCACTGCCATGCCCTCTTCACCAACTTTCACCTCCCCCGCTCGACGCTCCTTATGTTAGTCGCCTCCTTTCTTGGCAATCCTCCACCTGGCAAAAGTCAAGAAATGCTCAAAGCCAAAGAATCTGTTACTTGGCTGAAAGAAATTTACGCCGAAGCCATTCGTGAGCGTTACCGCTTTTTCTCCTACGGTGATGCTATGCTCATCATTTAGCGCGAGCTGAAGCGCAATCAAAAATTCACCCAAAAGGCTCTTCGCCCTTATCCCGAAGGCAGGCCAGCGTCTCGGCTGTCAACTGCTCGATCTCACGTGTCAACTCCCGAGGATCCAGCCTTAACGGATCAAACTTCAGGCGTGGTGCAGAGCGTTTCCACGCCAGCACCCGCTCTGCAGCAGGGCGCCAATCCGATTCCTGGCAATCTAATTCCATCGTCATCACCGCAAACTCCGTCATCTCCCAATCATGGCAAAACAGTAAAATGTCATTACCCGCACGCAGGGCATTGAGTGTGATCTGCGCAGGCGAAAACTCAGACGTCACAGCACCCATCTCCAAATCATCCGTCATCACCAACGCCCGGCAGCCAAGTCCCCCGCGCAATAATCCACTCACCACATCCCTTGACATTGAAGACGGCAAACCATCGCCAGCCAGCTCGGGATACAACGCATGCCCCACCATCACCACATCCGTTTCCGCCATCAGTTCGCGAAAAGGAATTAACTCACAAGCCTCAAGCTCTGCCTTGCTGCGTCTTACCACAGGCAACCCCCCGTGTGGGTCGTTTTCACAGCACGAATATCCCGGAAAATGCTTGATTGTGACACCCACCCCTTGTGCCCGATGCGCACGCATCCAGGTGCGCGCGTTACGTATCACCTCCTGGGGATCTGTGCCCAGGCAGCGTCCTGAGAGTGAGTTGTCCAAATCCGCATTCAGGAGCATATCTACTACAGGTGCCAGATTTAGTGTAAAACCAAATGCCGCCTGCACTCGCGCCATTAACGAGCCGTGCCACTCAATCAAATCTACACGCCCCGCACGCCGCAACTCATCTGCAAACGGCGGACGTGCAGTGATCTTTGCCAACCGCGACACACGCCCTCCCTCTTGGTCCACGGTGATGATTGGTGAAATCGTACACAAGCTCCGCAGCTCATGCGTCAATGCCCGCAGCTGCTCGGCAGAGACAATGTTCCGCGCAAACAGAATGAAGCCTGCAGGCTGGATTCTCTCAATACGTTCGCGCATCTCCTCATCCAGCTCCGGACCAGGAAGACCCATGATCAAAACCTGCCCCCTCAACAACTCCATAACACTCAGGCAAAAAAAAGCCCCCTTCACGGGGGCTAAGCTCGACTTGCGGGTAAGTTATTTCACGTGCTTGTTTACCAAACGCGTCATCTCAAACATTGTCACGGATTTCTTACCGCCAAAGACAGCTTGGAGCTTGTCGTCGGCATTAATCTGCGTGCGCACTTTGGAGTCCTGCAATCCGTTCTTTTTGATGTATGCCCAGAGCTTTTTCGTCAGCTCGGTGCGTGGCAGCGGCTTCTCACCCACGATGGGGGCCAGCACAGCATCTGGCTGCACGGGCTTCATAAACTCAGGGTTTGGTTTACGTGCTGACTTTTTGGTAGCAGGTTTTTTGGTTGCGGCTTTTTTAACCGCTGGTTTCTTTGCAGGTTTGGATTTTGTAGCCATTTTTTAACTCGCTCCTTGGTTAAGTTGTAGTTTTTCTAGAGTAAGCAGTATGCGGCTGCAATGAGAAAATGAGCAATAATTTAGGTTTTATTGCTCTTCTCCCGTTCCCAGCGAGCCTTGACAGCCGCCACTATTCTCGCGCGGGCCTCCGGGCTGAGGTTGCGTTTCTTCCGCTTCACAGGTGCAGAGGGGCTAGCGCCGTTTGTGGCCAATACACGCGGCGGTCGCCCACGGCGCGATTTGGTGACTGTGGACACCTCATTGCCTGAGAGAATGTCTGCAAGTTGTTTTTCGAGTTTATCTATCTCTGAGCGGATGGCTTTGGCTTTTTCCAAAACATCCTGAGAGAGGTTTTTAATGTTAATGTTTGCTATATATGACATAACTTTACACTTACAAAATAACTTCCCCACTAGCAAATAATATTTTCTAAAAAGTGATTTTTTTTAACTTTTCTAACTGCCAACTCCAGTCTTTGCAACTTTTCAATGAGTTCAACAAAAGATACTATATCACCAACTACCTAGCTAAAATGCTTGTGTGCGACAATGTATTGGCACATAGAAATGCTTATGTGCGGAATTATTGCCTATTCTGGTTTTCGAGAAGCAACGGAGGTCATATTAGAAGGTTTGCGCCGCTTAGAATATCGTGGATATGACTCAGCAGGACTTGGAGCGATCAACGGTAAGGGCATAGAACTTAGAAAATGTGTTGGCAGAATCACTAATCTAAACGAGTTAATCACTCAAAAACCAGTGAGCTCCTCCACTGCCATAGGCCATACCCGCTGGGCTACCCACGGACCTCCAAATCTGGAAAACTGCCACCCGCACTGTGACGCTACTGGACGCCTAGCAATCGTTCACAACGGTGTTATTGAAAATTATAAATTGCTCAAAAACCGCCTCCTAGACTTGGGCCATAAGTTTACCTCAGACACAGATACTGAAATACTCGCGCATCTCATTGGTCATTTTTATGATGCGCTGCCTGCTTCAGAGGATAAGCTGCTAATTGCTGTTAAAAAAGCCCTTGCCGAGGTGGACGGCACTTATGGAATTGCAGTTATTCATGCAGATGAACCTGGCAGGATTATAGGCGCACGCAGGGGCAGTCCGCTTGTAGTAGGCCTAGGAGAGGGAGAAAACTTTCTCGGCAGTGATGTCTCTGCAATGGTTTCATTTACACGTGATGTTATCTATCTTAACGACTTGGATGTAGTGGATATTAATGACAGTAGCTACAAAATATCCACCCTCCATACCACCAAAGTTACCCGCCAAAAAAGCCGCGTGGATTGGGATGCGGGCGACGCTGAAAAGGGCGAATTCCCCCACTTCATGCTCAAGGAAATCTTTGAACAACCCACCTCGCTTCGCAACGTCATGCGTGGGCGCCTCAACTGGGACCATGGCGATGCTAAACTCGGAGGTTTGCAAGAGGTGAAGTTGTCCCAAGTAAAGCGCATTCTGCTTCTAGGTTGTGGTACTGCCCTGCACGCGGGCATGATGGCTGAGTACGTGATCGAGGAGCTATCGGGGGTGCCGGTGGAGACGGATTTCTCCAGCGAATTTCGATACAGAAACTCTCCAGTAGACCAAGGCACGTTAGTCTTCGTGATCAGCCAATCAGGCGAGACTGTGGACACCCTGGCTGCGATGCGTGAAGTGCAACGCAAAGGCGTCAAAGCCTACGGTCTTTGTAACGTAGTTGGCAGCACCATTGCACGCGAAAGTGATGGCGGTGTCTATCTGCACGCTGGCCCAGAGATAGGTGTCGCAGCAACCAAATCATTTACATCACAGGCTACTGCTCTGGTTTTGATTGGCCTTGCCCTTGGGCGCACACGTTCTTTGTCCGCTCGCGAAGGAAGCGAATTACTGGCTGAATTGAGCCGACTGCCGGAAAATGTCGAAAAGGTCCTGAACACATCCGAAGCTATTAAAAAAGTGGCCTTAAGATACAAAGATAGCCAGAGTATGTTATTTCTGGGGCGCCTTGCAAACTATCCCATCGCGATGGAAGGCGCCCTCAAGCTGAAGGAAATTTCTTACATCCATGCTGAAGCTTACCCTGCCGCAGAACTCAAGCACGGAGTTATAGCATTAGTGTCGCCTGAAACACCCTCCCTTATCATAGCTACACGAGATGGTGTGTATGATAAAAACCGCTCCACAATTCAGGAAATCAAGGCTCGCTCAGGCCAGGTGATTGCTTTGGCTAACGAAGGTGACAGTGATATTACTGAAACCGTAGATAGTTCGATCTTAGTGCCTGAAACTCACCCATTGCTGCAGCCAATTGTAAATGTCGTGGCGTTGCAACTTTTTGCTTATTATACCGCTGTCGCACTCGGTCGGGACGTGGATAAGCCTCGAAATCTCGCAAAAAGTGTAACTGTTGAATAGCTTCCTAACAATACCTCATCTAGACGTACATCTTGGAATATCTTATGGCAAAGTCCGATAATTAACTTGACCTTAAGAAATAAAATTTGAGCACTGATCAATCCTGTTTTATTAAAAAAAATTGTCTAAGTTAGTGTAATTTAACCCTGCGAATATCTTCAAACAATCGTGGATGACACAGATTGTAGTCGAAGAAGAAATTACCACAAAAAGCGGTGTTGCGCTTTGACAGCAATTTATTTATCAGAAAATTTACCTTGTCGTATGAAAAAATTATTCAGCCTTGCGACCTCCTCTCTTGGGAGAAAATATCTTATGGCACTCACAGGTGCGGCATTGTTTGCCTTTGTTATCGCCCACATGCTTGGCAACTGGCTCATCTTCGTCGGGCCGGACGCGATCAATGCTTACGCCTACAAACTGCAATCCATGCCTGAGCTGCTGTGGGTGGCGCGCCTCGGCTTACTCGCAATGGTCGGCGTGCATATCGCCTGTGCTGTTTCACTAATCATCGACAACCGCAGAGCCAAAGCCGGCGGCTATTCCGTGGGTAAACCTGTGGATGCTACTTGGGCCTCACGCAGTATGGCGTTATCAGGTTTAATCGTGCTTTCCTTCATCATTTTTCACCTTCTTCACTTCACCACCCAAAACATTGATCCCTCCTACCGCACGATGTATGCCTCGCTCGATGGGAAAAAAGTTCACGACGTCTACAACATGGTTGTGAAAGGATTTTCGAATCCGCTGGTCTCTGGCTTTTACATCCTCGGCGTGGGATTGCTTGGGGCACATCTGGCCCACGGCGTTCAGTCCATGTTCCGCTCGCTCGGGCTGAGTTCCCCTGGGATTTTCCCACTGCTTAAGAAAGCCGCACTCGCCTTCGGGCTGCTGATCGGCTTGGGGATGGCTGCCGTCCCAATCTCCGTGCTCTCGGGCGTCGTGAAAGCCCGGCCTGACATCGAATATACCTCTCACCACATTGCCAACGCACAACACGCTTCTCTGGAGTAAAACTATGACACTCGAATCCAACGCTCCCGCAGGACCACTGGCCGAAAAGTGGCGCAAACACAAAGCCTCCATCCGCCTCGTCTCCCCGGCTAACAAACGCAAATACCACATTATCGTCGTCGGCTCGGGCCTGGCCGGCGCCTCTGCGGCCGCCTCCTTCGCCGAACTCGGCTACAAGGTCTCCTGCTTCTGCTTCCAAGATTCCCCGCGCCGTGCTCACTCCATCGCAGCGCAAGGCGGAATCAACGCCGCAAAAAATTACCAGAACGACGGCGACAGCATCTACCGCTTGTTTTACGACACCATCAAGGGCGGCGATTTCCGTGCCCGCGAGGCCAACGTCTATCGCCTCGCTGAAGTCAGCGTTAACATCATTGACCAATGCGCCGCGCAGGGCGTGCCATTCGCCCGCGAATACGGCGGAATGCTCGCCAACCGCTCCTTCGGCGGCGCGCAGGTCTCGCGCACGTTCTATGCCCGCGGGCAGACTGGTCAGCAGCTCCTGCTTGGTGCCTACTCGGCTCTGTGCCGTCAAATCGGCTTGGGCACCGTCAAGATGTTCCCCCGCACAGAAATGCTGGAACTCGTTATCATTGACGGTAAAGCCCGCGGCATCGTGGCCCGCAACCTCATCAGCGGCGAGATCACCCGCCACAGCGGGGACGCCGTCGTGCTGGCCACCGGCGGCTACGGCAACGTTTACAACCTCTCCACCTACGCTCGTGGATCCAACGCCACCGCCATCTGGCGCGCCCACCGTCGCGGTGCCCTCTTTGGTAACCCTTGCTTCACGCAAATCCACCCCACCTGCATTCCTGTATCTGGCGAATACCAATCCAAGCTCACCCTCATGAGCGAGTCCCTGCGCAACGACGGCCGCTGCTGGGTGCCCAAAAATCCCGCCGACACCAAAAAGCACCCCAACGACATCCCCGAGGCCGACCGCGACTACTACCTCGAACGCATGTATCCTTCCTACGGCAACCTCGCCCCGCGCGACATTGCCTCACGCGCTGCCAAGCGCGTTTGCGACGAAGGCCGCGGCATCGGCCCCTCCGGCCTCGGCGTCTATCTCGACTTTGCGGATGCCATCAAGCGCCTTGGCAAAAAAGTCGTCCAAGAACGCTACGGCAATCTCTTCGACATCTACCACGAGATCACCAACGAAAACGCCTACGAAGTCCCCATGCGCATCTACCCGGCCGTCCACTACACCATGGGCGGCCTCTGGGTGGACTACAACCTCATGACCACCATCCCCGGCCTCTTCGCCGCGGGCGAGGCCAACTTCTCCGACCACGGGGCCAACCGCCTCGGCGCCTCCGCCCTCATGCAAGGCCTTGCCGACGGCTACTTCGTGCTGCCTTACACCATCGGCCACTACCTGGCCACCGTGCCCCCCAACTCGGCCCCGCCCACTGATCACCCCGCCTTTGCCGACGCCGAGCGCGACGCCACTGACCGCCTCAGAAAACTCCTCTCGATTAACGGCAAAGAGCCTGTCTCCACCTTCCACAAGCGCCTCGGCAAAGTCATGTGGGACCTTTGTGGAATGGCCCGCACCAAAGAATCCCTCACCCAAGCCCTTCAAGAAATCCCCAAAATCCGCGCCGAATTCTGGAGCAACCTCCATGTGCCCGGCGATGGCGACGGCCTCAACCAAGCCCTCGAACGCGCCAACCGCGTCTCCGACTTCCTCGAACTCGGCGAACTCATGTGCCTCGACGCCCTCACCCGCGAAGAATCCTGCGGCGGCCACTTCCGCGAAGAACATCAACACCCCGACGGAGAAGCCAAGCGCGACGACCAAAACTTCGCCTTCGTCTCCGCCTGGCAATTCCAAGGCCTCAACGGCACTGGCCAATGGCAGCTCCACAAAGAACCCCTCGTTTACGAAGAAGTCAAAATGACTACCCGGAGCTACAAATAACAAGTGACAATGAATAACAACACAGCACTTTCACAAACCCACCTCACCGCAGGCTCCACATCTGCACTTTATTAACTAACAACTGAAAATTGATAACTCTATGAAACTCACCCTCCGCATCTGGCGCCAAAAAAACAAAAATTCCCCAGGCCACTTCGAAGAATACCAACTCGACGGGCTCAACCCCAACATGTCCTTCCTCGAAATGCTTGACGTGCTCAACGACAAGCTCACACGCGAAGGCAAAATGCCTGTCGCTTTCGACCACGATTGCCGCGAAGGCATCTGCGGCTCCTGCTCCCTCGTCATCAACGGCGAACCGCACGGCCCCGAATACCGCGTCGCATCTTGCCAGACCTACCTCCGCTCCTTCAAGGACGGCGACACCGTCGTCGTCGAGCCCTACCGCGCCCGCCCCTTCCCAGTGCTCTGCGACTTAGTCACCGACCGCTCCGCCTTCGACCGCATCATCCAAGCCGGCGGCTTCATCAGCGTCTCCACCGGCAACGCCCCCGACGCCAATGCCATTCCCGTGCCCAAAAAAATCGCCGACCTTGCGATGGATGCTGCTGCCTGCATCGGCTGCGGTGCCTGTGTCGCGGCCTGCAAAAACTCCAGCGCCATGCTCTTCGTTGCCGCCAAAGTCTCCCATCTCAACCTGCTCCCACAAGGCCAGGCCGAGAAGGACCGCCGCACCCTCGCGATGGTGGCGCAGATGGACAAAGAAGGCTTCGGCGCCTGCTCCAACACTTACTCGTGCGAAGCCGTCTGCCCCAAGGGTATCAGCGCCGAATTCATCGCGCGGATGAACCGCGACTACCTCGCCGCCAGCGTCAGATCAGCCGTCACTTCTGCTGCTGACTGAGGCTGCCTTTCACCCCGTAGGCGATTCGCCCAAAAGCCACCTCAGGGGCGGTAAACTCGCGTGGTGCCCAACACGGGTTCGACCTGCACGCAGTAAAAATTCGCCGGCAGGGAGGAGGAGGACGGATTACTTCTGGTCTCATGCACCGTGAGGAACCAACGCTGCGTGGGATCAAGGTTGATGCCGCCGTTGGGCAGGAATTGCACGGCGCGCGCCTCGTAATCCGTGCCGATCTCGGGCAGAGGGATTTTAGGGTCCAAGGTGCTGAATGATTTGACAGGCAGGTTCGCCCAGAGCGTGGAGTTGGCTAAATTTTCATTAATAGTTGCGGATTTAGGCAGCCAGCGCATGGCTGTGGCAGGCAGAGGTGTCGTCCCACTTTCATCAAACTCGAAGAGCTGCAGCCCGATGATGCGCGAGGTAGAGTTTGATTTATAGAAACGCACTTCCACGCGGCGGTTTTTGGTGACGGCCAAGATGCGGGCGTTGTTCAGGCTTTGTTCGACGATGCGGCCTGCCGCGCTAATGTCCTGCGACCGCAACATATCGCCCGTGCCCGGGACGACCATCACGGCCAGCACCACAAAAAGGGCGCAAACAATGAGGATTTCTACAAGGCTGAAGGCTTGAACGCGAGCTGGGCGCAAAGCACGAGTCAAGGTGTTGTAGGAAGCAGTGTTCATGGGGCAAACTTACGAGTGGAGATCACGCGGAAGCGGTAGTATCTGTCGATATTGTAATCGGCAGTCATGCTCACGGGATTCATGTTGGCGAAGTCGGGCAGGCCGGGTTGGTTGGGATCGAGGTAGCGCTCGATCGTTGCGGCACCGCGGTATTCTGCCAGCACGGTGTCGCGCGTGTTGTCCCACTGGGCGAAGTTCGGGGAGTTGGTACGCTGCTTGAGTGCCTGAACACGGAAGTGCACAGTGTAGGTGTTGGATTTGGTAGTGAGGCGCGGGAGCAGGGTGGTGTAGATTTTTTCGCGTAGGTTGTCACCCGTGAGACTATGTGTTTGCCAGAAGCCAGTAGAGCTCTCTACAGAAGCGAGGGTGGTGCCCTGGGGCACGATGTGCAGGTCGGCAATTTCCGTGGGGGAACGGAAGATTGCGCCGGAGTCGAAGACCTTATCGAACTGGGAAAGCGTGGCTGCCTGGTTGATGGGTAAACGAAAATCGTTGTTTAGAATTGTCCCCATTTTGTAGTTCGTCGTATTGGCTGCAGGGATGGCCGCCACACGCTCGGACATGAGCAGGGCGTGGAGGCCCGTGGCGCGGCGGATGTAGTTATAGGGTGCGATGCGGTAATTCATGTTGATTTTCCCGGCTGTAGAAAGCGGCTCGCTGATGGCATAAGGTTCGACAACCGGCATCCAGAAGAGATCGGCCAGCAGGTGGTCGCGCGGCACACGCAGGCCAAAGTGCATGTTGCCGCTAGCATCGCGCCGTGTTTCGGGCCTGAAAAGAAGTGTGCGGTAGGGTGTGTTAGTGTTGACGCCCGTCGAGAGCGATCCAAGCATGAATGCCGAGGGAATCTGGCGCATGGAGCTGAAGAAGGTGTTGTTGGTTTGCACGTAGCTTTCGTTGTTGACGAAGTAGGGAATCTGAGTCGCGAGGTTGGTGGCCCGGAATTGGTTGCCCTCGTCAGGTTTGTTAATGTAGGGGCCATCAGGAGCTTGAGCAATACCGGTGTCCCAATCCCCAAGGGTAGAATTGTTGTGGGGTATTGGCACATCCGGGCTGACCGGCGAACCGTATGCGGGCGCGGTAATGAGGGGGTTGGGGATGGAGTTAAAACCAGGGATAATTCCGCCTCCTCGGCCTTCAGAGATGTTGTGTGCCATGCGCTGGTTGGTGTTGAAGTAGTTGGGGTGCGGAACGAAATAATTCGCAGGAACCTGAGGCATGGCGCTGAGGATTCTGTAATCAGCATGCGGGGGCACCATCGAACGCACCACGTCAAACGCATCCCGTATCAAGGCTCCGCGCAGTTGGCCGCCTTCCGGGCCGGGAGCATCCCAGACAAACTCAATACGTCCCGTGGAGTTGATCGCGCCATTGCGAGAAAACGTCCACCACTGATCAGGTGTGGTCGCAGGGATATTGGGCGTAACATAGGTATGGGTTGGAGTGCCGACCGTGACTAAACGCGGGGCAGGGAAAGTGGCCTGGGGGAATTCCAACTCGATGGTCTGCACCAAGTCTGTTGCCGGATTGAAGTAAGGCGAATTAGCGTTCGTCCTGGCGTAGATTTCCAAGGTCACAGTGCCGCCAGAAAAGAGCATGGTCTCGGCCGGCAGGGGCAAGGTGATGGTAATCGGGGCACTGACGAAGGGATATCTTGTCAGGTCATTAATACCCGCATCGGCAGGCATGCAACCGCGTGCGGGAAGCCTAGCATCGTGAAGATGCACTCTATGCGTATGAGATCCTGACCAGGCTCGAGCGTGATATATATAAAACACATTTTTATCCAGGATGGTGACCGCATCGTTCGGCATCTGCAAAGGTATCCCGTTGACGGCGAAATTCTGCAAGCCGCGCACTCGGACGGCGTAGGAGGGATTGCAGTTGGGGTAGCCCTGGGAGGGACTGAAGCCTTCAAAGTAGAACATGGCCTCAATGCGGCGTTGTCCAGGGGTAAGGAGTGTTCCGCAAAGTGTTTTGTTGGCCAACTGATTGCTAGCGGGTGTGGTGACGACATTTGCGTCGGCCGTGCAGATGAAGTGAAAACCGGCTTCTGAGATGGTGGGGAAGCGTCCGTGGCCTTTGGTCTCGATGCTCGTGTGGGGCGGGCCGATTTTGATGGGCACAACCTGCGACATGCCCAGTGTTGGTGTGCCGTAGAGTCGGTTTCTGTTGCCGTAACGTCTCGTGCTCGTATCCGGAAGATGGTTGGTATCGTCGGTGTTGGTGCAGCGGATGTAGTCGAAAATTTGCGTGAGCAGGCTGTCCCTGTTGGGCACGCCGTATTTATCGGCGAAGGAATTGTGGCGAGGGGCGGTGAGTTTCCAAGACGTGTTTGCGGAATCGTTGTCGGGTGTGAGGCAGTAGTTGGTGCCGAAGCCGGGGAAGGTGTTGTCAGTAAGGCGCCGCAGATAGGCATAGAGCTGCTGGTTGCGGGGAATGTTGTAGAAGTCGTAAGTCTGACTCTTGGCGTCGAGCCGTTGAAAGTAAAACGGGGCTCCACCCAAGGAGGCGC
Source organism: uncultured Verrucomicrobiae bacterium (assembly GCA_938005615.1). Lineage (GTDB taxonomy): Bacteria > Verrucomicrobiota > Verrucomicrobiia > JADLBR01 > CALLMV01 > CALLMV01. The sequence continues at coordinate 1,118 of CALLMV010000046.1, read as the reverse complement.
AGAATGCGATGAGTCTGTCGATGGCAGTGCGGTTTGCCGGTTGCACGTCTACCGGCCAGAGGGCGACACGCGGCCCGTTAAAGAGATTGGTTTCGGGTGCTTTGCTGTGAGCGGTGAGGAAGAACCGAGTCTGCTCCAGTTTGTTTCTGTTAATGCCAGCAGCAGCGGGCTGAGCTTGCCGCACTCCTGTTGGTGTCATGCCGTAGATCATCTCATCGAGGTTTGCATATATGCGGTCGTTATCGGGCACCAGCGGTGCCGTCGCGATAGCAGTGCCGCGGTTGGAGCCACCACCAACAATGCGCGGGATGAGCTGTAGCATGGCGTTGTGCTGGGTGTTCGAAAGTGGGGGAGTGTTCGTGCCGTTAAAAAAGAAGACTGGCGCGAGAGACGTAGTAGCAGGGTGGCCGGGGTAGCGTTGGAATTCGTTCTGGGCTGGTTGGAAGTTGGCTAAGTTACGTTCGGTGGTGGTGTTCGCCCGCGGGGTGTCCCAGTAATTTCCGTCGCTTGCGGTGTTAATGTTGATCTTGGATGTTTCGTCATCCGTCCAGAAGGCGATACGCCCGATGATCGGGTTAGTGGCACTGGGGGTAAATGGTCCGCTTCCGCCCCAGCCGGCGATCTCCCCAGTGCTGAGGCTTACTGTTGGCGATGTGAGTGTGCCGTCTGCCAGCACGTAGATCCATTGCGCGGGCATAGGCAGCGGGTTAGTAGTATTAGCTGTTGGTGCCCCAGTGTAGGAAAACCCTTCAGTCTGGATTCCGGCACTTTGGGGATCCGCAATTGGGTAGGTGACCAGGCCCTGGCGGTTTGTGGCGGGTGCGTTGAGATCGGTAAACAACGCTCTACGCGTGGCCCAGTCGGTAGGGATGTCGCTGTTGGTCGCGCCTGTCGTCAGCTCGCCGGCGTTTTGAGTAACGAGACGCCTCGTGGAGTAAAGTTTGTAGATCAGGTGTTCATCGCCATTTTTCTTGAAAGTGCGGATCGCCCCAGGCTGGCTGGCCCAGGCCAAAGGCTGGTTAAGCAGCGGGTTGCCTGCACTGTCTTTTTCAAAACCTGAGGTGGCTTCGCGGATTTGGCCGATGGCGATATCCATTGCAGAATCTGCAAGTTGTTGG
>CALLMV010000045.1 GCA_938005615.1 uncultured Verrucomicrobiae bacterium | reverse complement strand
GCTTCACAATAAAAACATCGTCGGTAAAACGGAATATTTTGTTGGGCAGGATCTTCAGGAGGGGGAACGCCAGGCGTTGGGTCTGATCGCGGGCAACATCGCAGAGCAAATTGTCATCCAATTAGTCGAGGGCTGGTAGGTGTACTGGCCCATCTTTCAGCAACGTCACATCTTGGCTGCTGATGTGATTGGCTGAAATTTCAAGGTTCACGTTATGCCAAATCGTACATCACGCAAGTCAACTGCGGGGTGTCCGCTGGCACCTTGCTCTGGGTATAGCTCGCGGTAAGTAATTGCACGAATCGCTACGATGGCCGCAGCTCCTAAAATCTCCTCCCAAGAGGCTCCTCGTGACACATCAGCCGCAGGCTTATTGATCCCCATCAAAATTTGTCCGTAGGCCCGGCTGTGGCAGAGATATTGCACAAGCTTAGTGGCAATGTTACCGGAGTTCAAATCAGGAAAGATCAAAACATTAGCCCTCCCTGCCACTGGAGAGCCTGCCGCTTTGGCATAGGCTACACGTGGAGAAATCGCAGCGTCTAGTTGCATTTCACCGTCTAGCTCCATAGCCAGATGGTTCTCCGTGATAGTTTGTCGCGCTAGTGCCGCTGCAGCAGCAACTTTCTCTGTTTGTCTCGTGCGTGAGGAGCCACGTGTTGAATAAGACAGCATGGCAATAAATGGACGCCTTCCAGTAAGCTGGCGATATACCAGGCCCGACTCCACGGCGATGTTTGCCAGTTGCTCGACGCTAGGTTCGGGAATGACTCCACAGTCAGCAAAGATTAGCAGGCCGTTATCTCCGACGCTGCGATCCTCAAGTTGGACCAACTGGCAAGAGGAAATTACGCCCACACCAGGCAGAGGCCTTACCAGGGAAAACAGCGGCCTCAATAGCGAACTCGAAGTATGGCTAGCTCCGCCAACTAAGGCATCGACTTGCCCGTATGCCAGCATCATCGAGGCGAAGTAATTTGGCTGAAGAAGCATCTTACGCGCCTCGTCTTCATCCATGCTGGCATACCTGGGGAAGCGCGGAACTTGTTTGACAAAAAACTCCAAGTCCTCCGCCTTGGCAGGGTCCAGCACACGCAGTCGTACCAAGCCCACACCAGCCTGGTAAGCCGCTTCTGCAACACGCTCGCGATCACCCAGCAAAACCGCCGGTCCTAACCCAAGGCGCACGTATTCAGCCGCGGCCTTGACGACCCGCGACTCGTGCCCCTCTGGAAATACAACACGTTTGGGATTGCGTTTGAGCCTCTCAAAAACAGACTGAACAAAGTCAGACATTGGCCCGAAATACTCACCCGTTCCTCCCGTGAAATCAACAACAGCTTTCGTACCCCCTAGTTCTTCCCTGCGCTCTTGTTGGCGCAGCCAACCAGGCTAACATTTGGGATGCCAACAGAGACCACCGACGAAAAGAATTTTCCTCCGTTAGAGAGCCTCGAAACAGACTCCGACGCCAGGCAACAACTCTTCCCCTCCACATGTTCAGGTATCTTCATGGCTCACGCCGGCGTTGCGCCTCTCAGCGGCCCTGCAGCCGCTACACTCTCCCGCAAAGCCCACGAGTGGAGTCTGGGATTTAGCCAGGAGGACTATGAAGCTACAGCCGCACATGCACGCCATGCAGCCGCGCTCTCTTTTGGTGTGCAGCCCCACGAAGTCGCCCTCATGGGACCGACTAGTCTGGCACTCAGTATGGTCGCGCTAGGGCTGCCATGGCAGCAGGGAGACGAAGTCATCATCCACTCGCAGGACTACCCTGCAAACGTTTACATCTGGCGGGCACTCGCCTCCCGAGGCGTGATTGTGCGTGAGATCCTTCCGGAAACTCCTGGGCAAATCACCGTCGAGCAGATCCTGCCCTACCTCCGCAGCGGGCGCGTGCGGCTTGTTGCTCTGGCCTCAGCGCATTTTCTCACGGGCAGCGTGCTGGATACTGCAGCCATCGGTCGCACCGCCCACAAGTACGGCGCGCTCTTCTGCCTTGATGCGATCCAAACTCTGGGATCCGTGGTGACTGATCTGCAGCACGTGGATTTCATCTGTGCCGACTCTCACAAATGGATGCTAGGACCTGTGGGTGCTGGCTTGCTCATTGTGAAGGAACACGTGCAAGACGTGCTAAGCCCCGTGCTCCTGGGTGCAGAAAACGTGCGCACCAGCAAGTTCATCCCTTCGGAAAAAATAAATTTCGTTCCCGGTGCGGCACGTTATGAGCCCGGTGTGCTCAACCTTCCGGGTATCGCCGCCATGAGCGCATCACTAGACATGCTTTCACACTGGGGCATCGCGGCGGTGCAACAAAGAATCACCAGCCTTAAACTTCGTTGCTGGGAACTCCTTCGCACCCTGGGAGCAGAGTTTCTAGGAGCGGCGCATGAGCTGATGCCCGGAGGTATCCTGACCTTTCGCTTCGCGAGAGTTCCAACGCGTCGGATCTATGAAGCGCTTTTGCGCCGACATGTCATCACCTCACTGCGTTGGTCTGCAGATGGCTGTGAGTGGATCCGCCTCTCGCCGCACGTGGGAAATACAGCCAGCGATTGTGAAACGGTTTTTGAAATTGTTCGCGACTTACTTAACAGCTCCTCAAGCCAGTAATCGCCACCATTTGGTAGCACCCTAAAAACAGGCCCTCATGTGATGCTGAATTCAAGTTGCAAACATTCCCAGGTGTTGTATTATGTATGTTCACCCCGTCGAGTGGCGAAGGTGTAACCGTAGCAGAAACCCTCAAACTAGATTACCGCCAACATGAACCAACACTGAACTCTATCGGCGGTTAACAATTCCAAAACAACTTAGAAAGCAAACTTCTATGTCAACAATGGCACAACTCATGTCCAAGGTCTCAGCAGATTTCGCTGAAGGCTCGATCGTCAAAGGACGCATCGTCGCTGTGCGCGAACGCGAAGTCCTTGTAGACATCGGCTACAAATCCGAAGGCATCATTCCCAAACATCAATTCGAAGAACCTAATGAAGTCAAAATTGGTGACCAAGTTCAAGTTTACATCGAACGCCTCGAAGACGATGATGGTCAGCTCATCATCTCCAAAGAAAAGGCCGACCAGAAACAAAACTGGGAAAAAATCGTCCAGTTTTACGAAGAAAACATCCCCGTGGAGGGCAAGGTGCGCGCAGCCGTCAAAGGCGGTCTCATGGTCTCCATTGGTTGCGATGCCTTTTTACCTTCCTCACAGATTGATGTCACCACACCCCGCCCGCTGAGTTCTTACGTAGGTGAAACTATCACAGTGCGCATCGTCAAAGTGAACGACGAACGCAAAAACGTCGTCGTCTCCCGCCGCGACATTATCGAAGAAGAGCGTGCGCGCCGCCGCGCTGAACTACTCACACAAATTGAGCCGGGCGCCATCGTTACAGGCACCGTTAAAAATCTGACTGAATTCGGGGCCTTCATCGACCTCGAAGGACTCGACGGCCTCCTGCACATCACCGACATGTCCTGGAATCGCCTTACCCATCCCTCCCAGCTCCTCAAAATAGGTGACAAAATTGAAGTCATGGTCCTGGAGATTGATAAAGAAAAAGAGCGTGTATCCCTCGGACTCAAACAACGCACGGAAAACCCGTGGGATAAAATCAGCGAGCGCCTCCCTGTCGGCACCCGTGTTCGCGGCAAAGTCACCTCCCTGTTGCCATACGGCGCCTTCGTCGAGATCGAGCCCGGAATCGAAGGCCTCATCCACGTCTCCGAACTCTCTTGGACCAAACGCATTGCCCGCCCTTCAGACGTGCTTGCCGAAGGGCAGGAAGTGGAGGCCGTGGTACTGGCTGTCTCGCCCGCCGAGCAAAAAATCTCCTTGGGTGTACGCCAGCTCGAACCCAATCCCTGGGATAGTGTGGACGAAAAATTCCCAATCAATTCCCGCGTCAAAGGCATCATTCGCAATCTCACTGCGTTCGGCGCCTTCGTGGAGCTGGAGGGTGGCATCGATGGCATGATTCACGTATCCGATATTTCTTGGACGCGGCGCATCAATCATCCCAGTGATGTGCTCAAAAAGGGCCAGGAAGTCGAAGCCGTCGTGCTAGAAATTGACAAGGCGAGCCAGAGAATCGCCTTGGGCATTAAGCAGCTATCCACCGATCCTTGGGACGATATCGACAAACGATTCAAAATCGGCGAGACCGTTACTGGCACCGTCGTGCGCCTCGCCTCCTTTGGTGCCTTTGTGGATCTGGGTGAGGACATCGATGGCTTGGTACATATTTCCCAGATCAGTGAGGAGCGCGTCGAAAAAGTCAAAGACGCCCTCAAAGTGGGCGACACCGTCACAGCTCGCGTCATCAAGGTAGACAAGGTGGACCGCCGCATCGGGCTCTCTATCAAAGCCGCCAACTACGACGAATCCCGCTTCCAGGAGGAAATCGCCGCGATGGAAACCATTAAACCCGGCGAAGACTTGGTGGCTATGGGCTCTGTCTTTGACAAGTTCGACGAAGAGTATCGCCCCGGCCAAGGTAAAAAAGCAACCGAGTAAGCCCGTTAACCCTGTCACTCAGTCCCTCGGCCAGAGTGGCCGGGGGCGTGCGGCAGGCTGTTAATTTTTACGCAAAAAACGTAAATACGATAGGCGGATTCAATTAAATTCCCAATTGGCCAAACGCGGAAAAGCCCCTAGCCTCGACTATGTTTACCGATACGCATGCCCATCTGGATTTCCCCGATTTCCAGACCGATCTAGACGATGTTATCCAGCGCGCTGCTCAAGTCGGGGTGCATCGCATAATCACTATCGGCACTACGATTGCCGGATGCCGCCGCTCTCTGGAGCTGGCCGATAAGTACGCTCCGATCGTTTATGCTGCCGTAGGTATCCACCCCAACGAGACAGAGGAGCTGGAGGACGATTGGCTGGATCAGCTGACCCAGCTCGCTAAACACCCGCGCGTAGTGGCCATCGGCGAATGCGGCCTGGATTATCACCGGCCCCCGGTGTCCGATCCGGCCCTTTCGCCGCTGGCTGCCCTGGGGGCCTCCAGCACTGAGGAGGTGGAGGCCACGATGCGTTTGATGCAATGGAAAGAAAAACAGGCCTACGTCTTTCGCATGCAGTTGGAGCTGGCGGCCGAGATGGGGTTAAACGTCATCATCCACCAGCGTGACTCATGGCAGGATTGCCTGAGCGTGCTAGATGATGCTGCCCCCAGTGTGCGTGGAGTGTTCCATTGCTTTGGCGGTACTGAATCCCAGGCCCGCGAGTTGCTGGAACGCGGGCACATGATGTCTTTCACGGGTATTGTGACCTTCAAAAATGCCGAGGGCGTGCGGGATGTGGTGAAGATGTTACCGGAAAATGCGTTTATGGTGGAGACGGATTGTCCGTACTTAGCGCCCGTGCCACATCGCGGGGAGCGCTGCGAGCCGGCATTTGTTACGCATGTTGCGGGAAAAATCGCTGAGATTCGTGGACTGTCTCGGGAGGAAGTTTCGCGTATTACAGAACAGAATGCGACGCGGTTTTTCCGCTTCAGCGCTGGTTGACAGCCCCCCAGGTATAAGTTTGGTTTCGCGGCTCTAGATGAGGCTGCGTCCCGTCCAGTTGGCATAAGCTAAAAAGCCGAAAAACACCGCCGCGAAAAAAGCCTCCCAAGCCAAAAAGAGGATCGCGCAGCCAGCCGCGCAGACGGCGCCGACGATCCTGCAGGTCGCCAACCCGCTCCTGCCTAGCGCGGCGGCCAACACGTGTCCCCCGTCCAGCGGCTGGATGGGCAGAAGGTTCAGAATGTTCCAAAAAACATTGATGATGACGCCAAAAGATATCACTCGGGCTAGCAGGGTGCCCTCCATGAATCCGGAGTGGCTGAGGGCGGCCAGTAGCGCTGCCAACAAGAAGCCGGCAGCCGGCCCGGAGAGGCTGATGGCCACTTGTTGGGGGCGGTTCGGCACCATGCTGCGCCACATGGCTGCCCCGCCAAAACCGTGAAGTATGATTACGGGTCGTGCCCCGAGGCGGCGCAGCGTCCAGCAGTGTCCTAGTTCGTGCACAAGAATGGAAACGAGGACCATCCCCATGTTACCGGCCAAGGGGACGAGTGCGTCTGCGCTGTTGACTGAGAGTGCCCCGCTCACGAACGCGGCCACGAGCCAGAACCAAGGCTGAATCTCCACGGGTATTCCGAAAATGTTAAAGCGGAGCATAGGGATACTATAACCTTAAAGGACAATTTGCCGAGAGATTAACGCTACCCGAGGAGAGGATTCGGAGCTCTCCCCAGAGGACTAATCCTTGTAACGGAGGCGCTTTTTGTGGCGATTTTGGCGGCGGCGTTTGCGTCTTTTATGACGGTTGATTTTGGATTTGCGGATTTTCTTTATTGATCCCATGTGGTTGTGTTGTGGTTAATAGACGAGTTTGTTAAGTGGATATTCGATGATGCCTTCGGCTCCGAGCTTTTTCAAGCCAGGGATGAGGCCTCGCACGATGTGTTCTTCGGCGACGGTCTCGACCGCCACCCAACCCGGTTCGGAGAGTTCATTGACGGTGGGTTTGCGCAAAGCTGGCAGGATCTCCAGGATGGACTGAAGACTCTGCCGATGACAATTGAGTTTGATACCGACACGATCGCGTGCCTCGAGGGCAGCTTGTAAGAGCAGGGCGAGAGACTCGAGTTTTTCGCGTTTCCAAGAATCTGACCATGCCTGGTGGTTGGCAATGAGCTGCGGGTAGGACTCCATAATGGTATCCACGATTCGCAGGTTGTTTGCTCGAAGGGATGAGCCCGTTTCGGTGATGTCTACGATCGCATCCACGAGTTCGGGCACTTTGACCTCGGTGGCCCCCCAGGAAAACTCCACATGGGCATCGACACCGTGTTTGGCCAGATAATCGCGGGTCAGGTTCACGGCTTCTGTGGCAATGCGCTTGCCTGCCAGGTCATTTGGGGTGTGAATGGGCGAGTCGTTGGGCACAGCCAGCACCCATCGCGCTGGCGCAGAGGTAGCTTTGCTAAAGCGCAGATCGCAGACCACACGCACATCAGAACGGTTTTCGGCTGTCCAATCACGCCCGGTGATTCCCGCATCGAGGAAGCCATCTTGGACGTAGTGGCTAATCTCTTGGGCACGCAGCAGCCGTGGCTCGATGGCGGGGTCATCTATTTGTGGCCGGTACGAGCGGGAATCGACGGTGATACGCCAGCCGGCGCGTGCGAAGAGATTCACACACGCATCCTGCAGGCTGCCCTTTGGGAAACCAAGCCGGAGGTTTTGTTCTGCGTTTGCCATGCGAGCCGCGCAAAATGCGCCAAGAACAAAATTTTGTCGAGCGTAAAGAAGAGACTTTCCCGATTTTTCGTTGTGGAGGAGGCATAGACACTATGTGGCGAGGCGCTTAATCTCTTCTATTAGCCATGGAGCCGCACCCATCTCTTGCGCCACTGATTCTCGCCTCGGCATCACCACGTCGTGCAGAGTTGCTTTCAGAGTTGGGCGTAATTTTTACGGTGGAGGCTACAGACGTGCCCGAGTTGGACGATGCGACTGGCTCGGCATTCACTCCGGCTGAGTTGGTGTTGGCCAATGCCTCTCGCAAGGCGACTAAAGCCTTTGCTAAACGGCCTGACGCAAAAATTCTTGCTGCGGATACAGAAGTCTCACTCGATGGTCGCATTTACGGTAAACCTCGCAATCTGCAGGAGGCGCGCAGAATGCTCGCGTCGCTTTCAGGTAGGACACACGAGGTTTGGACGGGTGTGGTGTATCGCACCTCATCCGAGCTGCGAGCCGACGCCATTTGCTCTTGGGTAACCTTCCGCAAGCTGCGGGCAGATGATATTGAAAAGTACATCCACTTGGTGAACACTCTGGATAAAGCCGGTGCATACGCCGTGCAGGAACATGCCGAGGTGATTATCCGTAAAATTGAAGGCTCGCGCAGCAACGTAATGGGTCTTCCGCTGGAGTTGGTCCGGCAGTGGTTGCTGACAACCTAGGTATTCTGTGGTTTTGTACTTCCTAGGTAATTTGTCGAAAAAAACGAAATATTTCACTGTCGAGGTTGAAAAAGTTTTATTTAGACTTAAATTAGACGCATGACACAAAGAAACTTACTTGTTACTCTGTATCCGATAGCAGCGGCTTCCAGGCTGACTGGTATTTCTGTCCATACCCTCCGCATGTGGGAAAGACGTTACGGACTCAAACCTTCTCAACGCAGTGGGACGAGGCGGCGGCTCTATGATCGCCACGATATTCAGAAGCTCATCCTGCTCAAGTCACTTGTGGACAGAGGCCATGCCATAGGTCGCATAGCAGGTATGAGTCTCGAAGATTTGGAAAAGCAGCTCTACGAGATGGGCGATATTTCTTCGCGCCCCAGTCAAGACGAGCCGGCCATCAAGGTGGATGTGGTGCTTATCGGCCCATCGCTTTGCGAGCGTGTGAACCGTGAGATAGCGCAATTCCAGGATATTCATGTGGTCAAGAAAGCACCCCAACTGGAAGGCAACGAGCATCTGCTGAAAAGCGAAGGGCTTTCAGTTTGTGTTCTAGAGAGACCAACATTACATTTGGAAACTTTAAGGCACATCCAAGCCATCACCTCGCAGGTGGTGATGTCACACATGGTCGTTGTATACAACTATGCGACACAATCTACTCTGAGGCGTTTTCGTGAAGCGGGAATTACCCTGTTGCGGACCCCTGTTTCGGCTGATGAAGTACGCCTTGCCTGCCTGGCCTCCTCCTTGCGCACACAGACGCGCCGCCGTGCTAGCCTCGCCCGTCCGCATCTGCCTACGGACAACGAACCCGTGCCGCAGCCCCGGTTCTCAGAGGAACAACTCCGAATGATTGAATCCGCCCAGTCGCCTCTGGAATGCGAGTGCCCCAAACATCTGGTGGATCTGACACGCTCCCTGAATGCCTTCGAACTTTACTCGCGGCAATGCGAGAGCAAAGATGATGACGATGCGGCACTTCACGCGTTTGTAGCCGACATCACCGGTCATGCCCGTGCACTGATCGAAACGGCCCTGGATCGTGTCGTCGTGGCCGAAAAAATTTCGGTTAAATAACACCCCGCTCTGGCCTCTTTTTTATTTGAGCATGATGCGGTCGCAAGAACACGGCCTAGTTTATCCGTGTTCTGTAGCAACCCGGGAAAAAGCCACACCAAATTCTTCTGCCAAGCTAGGCAGCTCAGGAGCGGAAAGTATGGCCAGTTCTTGTACTCGGCTGGCATTAATCGCGTGCTGTGCACTGCCTTCGGGGACTGGTTCGCACGGATGCGTGATCCAAATTGCCCCCTCATGAGCTTTACTCAGAGCTTCGACCACGCTCCTCCCCCCGCCTCCTAGAGCTTCGGCGGGCACCCTCACGCGCGGCAAGTTATCGCAGTTGACCAAGCTTTCTGTACGGCAGAACTTCTCGAGTTCCTGAAGATACTCCCCTTTGACTTCTTCCAGCATCCAGTACCCTTCCAAAGCGCCCATGTGACCGTCCAGATAATCTGGCGACAGGCCCAACTGGCGAAGCCGCTCAAGCTGCGCGTGCAGCTCGCAGAGAATTACTTCGAGCGGCATATCTGCCCAGCGTGGGTCCTTGAAGTCTGCCGCAAACGCAGCAGGGAAATACACTTTCATAACATCCGATAGCGGCCCTTTCGGCATATCTGGCCACTCTGAAGTCAGGCAAAAATGGAGACCGATGCAAAATGGCACATCCTTACCAAAGTATTTGTGTAGCAGCTCCGCAAACGCGCGCACTGTTTCTCCGTTGGCGAGCACTGACACATTTTTTACTGTGCCGGCTTGCAGGCAGCGAAGGATTGCGCGATCTGCCTCAACACGGCTACCCGCGTCGTCGGCCCGGATGTGTATCTTTTTGCTCATTTGCATTATTGCTCCATCTTTACGGGTCGTGATTAAGGGGTAATCAAGAATCGGAACTGCTCGGGTTCTGCAGTTTTTTAACGATGATTTCTGGCAGCGTGCAAGGCGATCCGGTTTGCCTTTGCACGGCCACATGGGTGATTTGTGCAGTGGCGACAGTGGCAGATTCGCGCCTTGCAGTGATCTCGACTGTGAAGCTCTTTTCTCTAAGCTCGTGCAGAGTCAATGAGCATTCCAGTGCATCTCCCAGCAACACCGGCAGGCGATACTCCGCACGACACTCGACCACCGGAATGATCACCGGCATTTTTACCAACCTACTCAGTGGCAGGCCGCAGCGATCCATCCATTCCTCGAAGACCTCGTGTGCTTTCTGCAGCCATGCTGCGAAGTAAAGTCTTCCCGCGGCGTCTGTATCGGCAAGCCGTACTTTGAGTGGAGTGCTGTGCAGGACTTTTACTGCGCGCGACTGGGGCTTGCGTTCCGACATCGTTTATTTTTCCTTTTTGGGTCGGTCCTGCTTATCGTCGTCGCTATCTTCGTCGTCCTCTTCAGTCACATCTTGATCGGAAAATAAATCCTGCATGAGGAACGACAAATTGGGGTGAGCAAGTTGTTCCGCTGCCTTGCGCGCCTCCTCTGAGAGTGCCTCTAGCATTTCTGAAGCATCCTCCACCTCGTCCCAAACTGCCTGAGAGACAAAAATGGGAGCACCCGTCTGCAAGGCTAGCGCGATGGAATCGGAAGGACGTGCGTCTATCTCCAGCACTTTTTGGTGGACTTCATTTTGTACACGAAGCAATAACCTCGCATAGTACGTACCATCTTTAATGTCATTGATCACCACGTGATCCAGCGTTACATCCAACGCCTGGAAAATCAGCCCGATCAAATCGTGCGTCAAAGGTCGCTGCTTTTTTACTTTTTGGATGAACATAGATATGGCCATCCCAATGGAGGCATCCACATAAATCACGAAGCACTTTTCCTCGTTTCCTAAAAACACGCCGGCCCCTTGCGCCTTCGCGGGAAACACGGCCTTCACAGATACGGGCACGACACTTGTTTTCACATCCTCCTTGTAGCCTGTCATGTCGCATTCGGCAACCCTCGTGCTGTAGGTTGCAGACCACTTTTTGATTTGGCGTCTCACAAGCAGGCGTTGGACTTTGTGATGTGTGTGCTTGTGGACAAGCCGCCCTGTGTGTTTTTAATTACGACTGTGTCGAAAACCACCGCAGATGCCAGTCTGGACGCGCTCAGAGCGCGCATGAGGCGACTCGCCGGCCCCAACAACTCCACGCCAACATCCTCCCGGCAAGATCACGTCCAGTTGTGCCGACGCCTGCTGAAGGTACAGGCCTTTAGAATGCGGCAGCTCCTTGCTTCTGGCAACGGAGGCCGCACCGCAACGCGCGACCGGGCGGCCACACTTGATAAAGTGTTGCGCTACCTTTGGGCCGAAGCCCTCGATACAATGAGTGGCGCCACCCTGCCCCAGTCGGCACTGCTCGCCCTGGGCGGCTACGGCCGGGGCGAACTTTGTCTCTACTCCGATGTGGACGTCTTGTTTCTTCACCTTCCTTGCGGGCAACAAGCGCAGAAAAACTTCAACAAAATCGTCGAACGTGTGCTTTATCCCCTCTGGGACCTCGGGCTAAAAGTTGGCCACGCCACGCGCACCATTGAGGACACAATCAAAGAGGCCAATTCCAACCTCGAGACCAAGACTGCGCTCATCGAGGCCCGCCTGCTGGCCGGCTCCGAAACTGTTTGGAATCAGTTCCAACACCACTACCAGGACGGCTGCGTAAAGAATCGCGAAGAACAGTACTTTGCCTGGCGCCTCAAGGACCAGGCTGCCAGACACGCAGCTTCGGGTGGCTCTGTCTTCATGAAGGAGCCACACCTCAAGCAAGGCTGCGGTGGCCTGCGTGACTACCACAATCTGCTGTGGATTGCTTGGTTCTGGAAGCGCTTGCGCACCAGCGAGGACCTCGTCCGCGCTGGCGTGCTCACACGCCGTGACCGTGGCGAGATGGAGCGTGCCTACGACCGCATCCTGGCCATACGCAATGCCCTACACTTCGTGTGCGACCGGGCAGAGGATGTCCTTTGCCTCCCGCTTCAGGCCAGAGTCGCTACAGCACTGGGCTACGAGCAACGCCCGCCCATCCGCCGTGTCGAAGCACTCATGAAGGACTACTACACTGCCGCCAGCGACATTTACCTGCTGGCCAACTCCGTAGCCAACCGCATTGCGGAAAGCCCCACGTCCAAGCGGCGCGGCTTCTTCGACTTCCTCGCCCCCCACAAGCCCCCCGTGCGCCTCAAACTCGAGGACGGCCTGCAACTTTCCTCCGGTCGCCTGGAATTAGATCCTGGCACCAAAATTGGCAACGACCCCCAGCGCATCCTGCGCATATTTTTACATGCCCAGGAGCATCGGGCGACTTTGGGGGATGAACTGCTGCGGGCCGTGCGCTCCAAGGCTTATCTGTTTAATGGACGCGTGATCCGCTCCAAAGCCGTGCGCGAAACACTGCTGAGCCTGCTGTCCCGCAAGGGCGATGTCGGCCGCATCATGCGCCTCATGCACCAGACGGGCATCCTGGGCCGCGTCCTTCCAGAGTTTGCTCCCCTTACCTGCCTCGTCCAGCACGAGTTTTTCCACCTCTACTCGGTGGATGAACATACCCTCGTCTGCCTCGAGGCACTCGATGGCCTGCTTCAGGAAGGCTCCATGTCGGGGGCGCAGGCACGCTATCGCAGCCTGATGCGCAGTGTGGAGCAGCCCGAATGGATCTACCTGGCACTGCTCCTGCATGATGCGGGCAAAGCCACCGGGCGCAAGCATCATGAAGAGCAGAGCGCCCTGCTTGCCTCCCAAGCGGCCAAACGCCTGCGCCTGCCATCGGCCGCTGCGCGCATGATTACCTTCCTGACGGACCACCACCTTACCATGAATGAGTTCGCCGTACGGCGAGATATTGACGAACCTGCCACCATTTCCGAGTTTGCATCCATCGTGCATGATGAAGCGCGTCTTTCCGCCCTCATGCTCGTGAGCTATGCCGACTCCCGGGCCACCAGTGGCGACAAAGGCTTTAGCGATTGGCGCGACTCCCTGATCTGGGACCTTTACGATAACACCCTCGCCTTCCTGCGGGGCAGCGGCTCTGCCGAAAAATCCCACCGCTCCGACATCGAGACCCTGCGCAATGCAGTGCGTCAGAAACTCGACAAAGCCGTGACAAACGACGAGATCGACTACCACTTCGCCATGCTCCCCGAGCGCTACCTGCGTGTCGTGCATGAGGAGGACCTTATTTTGCACATCAATGCGGTGCGCCAATTTATGGCCGAGCAACTCAGTGCACAATGCAACCCCCTGCGGCCTGTGCTGCGCTGGCGGCACTTCCCGGAGCGTCGCTTCAGCGAGCTAGTCATCGTCACTTGGGATCGCGACCTTCTCTTTGCCAAAGCTGCAGGCTCTCTCTCTCTGGCTGAGCTGGACATCCTTTCTGCCGACATCTTCACCCGTGCGGACCACCTGGCCATGGATATCTTTCGCGTGCGTACGGAGCGCAACGAAGCCGTCCTCGACATCCGCGATCAAACCACTGTGCAGGATGCCCTTACCGCCTCGCTGACCAGCGATTCCTTTGATTTCGACGCACGCATCAGCAAGCTATTCTCCCGCCGCCTCCGCCAACTGGAGGATACCGGCGGCTTCTCCACCCGCATTACCTGGAGGCCTCAAACACTGCGCGGCATTGCCCTCGTAGAGATCTGCACACCCGACCGGCCGGCTCTGCTGCGCGATCTGGCCTTGGCCTTCGCTCGCAGCGGCGCCAGCATCGTGCATGCCCGTATCCAGACGGAAAAGGGTGCCGCTCTTGATAGCTTCTACCTTCGTTTGCCAGAGGATGCCACCGCCGCAGAATTCATGCCTCGTGTCAATACCGCTTTGATCGAGGCCACGGATGGCTGGTGGAGCCGCCGCGCAGCACAGACAAAAAGCGGCTGAAAGCGGACCGCTACCCAATTTGGCACAAAAAATTCACAAAAATGTAACATTAATGTCATCAAAGTGTAACATAACAATTGTACGTTGTGCTCATGAAAACATTAAAACTCATCTCACCTATCCTCACAATCCTCTACACAACATCATTCGTGCAGGCTCAAATTATCGGGCCCTTCACGAATCAATTCCTGCAAGGTACAGCGGTAGCAAATGACTCATTAAACTATGTGAATCCCACACCCATCACTAACTCGACAGTCGCGTATAACACGATCGACGATACCACTGGCAACCGATACGTGGGCGCACCGCCTCCACCCGCTACTCCTACTGATTTAAACGACTTCACCATCATTGCTTCTAACACCTTCGTTAATAACTTAGGCAACCCCCAAGCTGCGACGATCACAAACACTACCTCCATAAACCCTGCATCAAATTCAAGAATCCAACACAACCAAGGATACTCTGCTGCAAATGCGGTGCCTGGTTGGGTGAATAATCCCGGTCACCTAATAACTAACTCTCTAGAAATTCGTTTCGCCTCGCATTTGAATGTCACAAGGCTTCAACTCAACCTCAGCAGTTTAAACACGCAAGGCATTGCCTGGGAGCATTCACTTGTCCAAATTCTTGACGATACCATGACGCCCTTTAGTGCCGTTACCGGTCCAAGTTGGACACTCGGCGCTCCTGGACAATACCTCACTGCAGCTGCCACTGGGGGTTACACCGGCACCGCCGGCCTGGGCAACTACGTGGCCGCTAGTACGGGCACCGTAACCAACGTTGGCGGAACTACTGGCACAGGAACATCCGGACCAGGAGATGCGCCTCCTACTCTTGATACCGACACCACTTGGGGACCCACCCCATTCACACGCATCGGTGGCTTCCGTTTGATCACATTTTTTGAAGATGTTCGCGGTGCAGGTAACGGCGCGACGAACTTTACTTCCAGCCTTTTTGACTTTACGATCACCTACACCATCCCCGAGCCAGGCACGGTGGCCAGTTTAGCTTTGGGTGTGGCCTTCCTCGGCTTAGTGGGCTACCGCCACTTGCGCCGCAGGGTACCACAATCTCAGGTCTAACTCGATTCTCAATTAGCTAAAACTTCTTCCCGGGCGGCTTGGGCCGCCCTTTTTATTTTGCCGGTGTCCAACGTGCGGCAACTCCGCACGGCAGCAGGCGTGAGCCGATGCGGGTGCTCAAGGCCAGTTCGCAAATTTCTGTGCGCCCGCCAAAGTCCAGCGCCTCGAAGAGCGCGGGCCAGACCAGGCTGGAGAAGCCCGTAGTATAGGAACTCACCAGCACGAAGACGGGGCGCGCGCTGAGCACGCGCTTAAGCGAGCGCAGCAAATCGGCGATGCCGTCCTCAAACTTCCACACTTCCCCACCCGCGCCGCGTCCGTAGGAAGGCGGGTCGAGGATTACGGCGTCGTAGGCATGGCCGCGCCGGGCTTCGCGCTCCAGGAACTTCATCGCATCCTCCACGATCCAGCGCACGGGCCGCGCGGCCAGTCCGCTGAGTTCCAGATTGCGCCGCGCCCAGGTGACGATGCCCTTGGAGCTATCCACATGGCAGACGCTGCCCCCCGCCGCAGCCGCAGCCACCGTGGCCGCGCCCGTGTAGGCAAAGAGGTTAAGCACGGAGACTTCGCGCCCGGCCCCGCTAATGCGCTCGGTGATCCAATCCCAGTTGGCCGCCTGCTCCGGAAAGAGGCCGGTGTGCTTGAAGGGCGTGGGCTTGATCTGGAAGGTGAGCGGGCCGCGTTTGATCGTCCATGACTCCGGCAGCCGCTGGTGAAACTCCCAGGCGCCGCCGCCGCGCTGGCTGCGGTAGTAGGTGGCATGAGGTGTGCGCCACTCTGCCACGCGCTCCTCTCGCGGCCACACGGCGACCGGATCGGGCCGGCGCAGGATGTAGTGGCCCCAGCGTTCGAGCTTTTCGCCACCGCCCGCGTCAATCAATTCGTAGTCGCGCCACCCCGTGGCCACCTGGATGGGGATACTATTCACGAGGCGGTTGCGGTGTGCAGGCTACTCTTTGAGCCGCGGGTTGGTGTATTCAAGCATGTCGCCATTGTTCAGGATGATGCGTGTCTGGCGACGCAGTTCGAATTGTTCTCCGGGCCGGTAACGGCGAGAGCCGATTTTGGCGACTTCATGGGTCAGGAAGGCGCGCGCCGTAGGGCGGCGATAGCTGCCGATAAAACGCAGGTGCAGATCGCCAGCCGCGTTTAGATCGAAGTCATTGAGCGGAATATTGAGCTCGGCCTTTGCGGCGTATTTGGCCAAGTCCACCTCACGACGCCCGCGGACGACACCATCAACAATCGGCTCGCGCCCGCGAAAGATGACGCCGAGCAGGAAGAGTGCGGCAGCCGCAGCCAGCACCCAGACCCACCAAGGCAGTTCGCCGCCAACTTGAAAAGTCTGGGAGACGATGACGGGGGGCACTTCGGGGTCGGCAAAGGTGACTTTGGCAGTGACGCTGTAGGTGCCATCCTCTACCCAAGTGAAGGTGGTCTGCGGATCAGTACTGGTCATGCCGTTGCCAAAGTCCCAAAGGACGGACTGGATGGGTTGGTTGGAGCGGATGCTCAGAGTGGTGGTGAGCGGAGCGGAGCCGCCGATGCGGTCGGCAGTGATGGCAACCTGCGGCGGCGGCGGCGGCGGCTGGACTTGGATTGTGGCTGTGTTTGTGGCTGTGTTGCCGTGGACGTCGGTGGTGGTGAGGCTCAGCTCGTATTGGCCCGGCTCGGCGAAGGTGTGACTGAGGTCGCGCTCGGTGGAGAGAGGCTGGCCGTTGATGCTCCATTGGTAGCTTTCGGGTTGGCCGCCAGGGCGGGCAAGAAAGGTCAGCGGGCGTCCGGCGATGACTTCGCGAGCCGGCAGCAGGAACTCCGCAGTCAGGTCGGTGGGCAGGACGCGGAGTGTTTGTGTGGCGGAGACTTGGCGGCCGGCGTCCGCTAAGGCCCGCAGTGTGATCTGATAGCGGCCCTCTTCTTTGAAGACAAAGGTGGGGGCCTTCTGGCTGCCAATGGGTTGGCCGTTGATGGCCCAATCGTAGGAGGTGTAGGTTGTCTCGCTATTGTCGAAGAATGTGACGGGGACGCGCACGCGCACGGTGCGGGGATTCCACTGGATGACGGGCGGGAAGATGTCGGCAAAGTCGGGGCTGCGGGAGATCTCGAAGCCCGGGCGGGAGGTGACGGCGAGTTCGATGTCGCCCAGGATGACGAGATCGCCGCGGATGCTTTGGCCATCTACTTGGGGGTATTTGTCGAGGACTTCTTCGAATGTGGTTTTCTTCTCGGTGTCGAGGCCGTCGGTCAGCACACGCACGTAGGCGATGTCGCCGGGGTTTTCTTCGACGAATTTGGTGGCGATCGCTAGGGCGTAATCGAGGCTGGTCCAGAGGTAAGTTTCCTTGCCTGTTTTGGCCTCGGTGGCCAGGCCTTGGACCCACAGGGCCAGCGGGCGGTAGGAGTCGGTGTCGCTGAGGGTGAATTCTTTGTCGGTGATGATGCCTTTGTTAAATGAGATGAGGCGTACTTGGGCGCCTTCGGGCAGGGCCAAGAGGTAGCGGCCCAGGGCCTCCTGAACGACGGGCATGCGGATGCGGGCGTCTTGCGGGGAGACGGGTTCGAGCATGGAGCCCGAGGTATCCACAACGATGACGTAGAGTTCGGCGCGCAAGAGGGTGCAGCAGCCCAGGAGGAAGCTGAGTAGCATCAGGCGGATGGCGTGGTGCGTGGGTCGGGAGGCTGGGAGTATCATGCTTTACTTTTAGCACGGGATGGGACGGGGGCGAGTGTTTTCGTGCCGGGGTGTTTTGTGTCGGTTCTTCGCAGCGAGCTTGTGCCTGGGGGAGGGTTGAGTCAAAGTGGGGTGATGTCAGCACGCCATACGGTGTTCCGGGATTTGCTCCAAAGGCGAGATTTTATGAAGTTGTGGATGGGGCAAGTGATCTCGTCGCTGGGGGATCGGTTTTATCAGTTCGCGCTGCTCTCGATTGTGTTGGGGGCGGAGTCCGGACAGTTGGAGATCGGGGCGGGGACGGCGCAGGTGTTGTTCTGGGCGATGATTTTTACGGTGGTACTGGCGCCGTGGATCGGGCGGGTGGTGGATTCGTATTCGCGCAAGGTGGTGATGTTGGTGACGGATTTCGGCCGAGCGGCGCTGCTGCTGGGGCTGTTGGTGCTGTGGTGGGTGTTGGGGGAGCAGGCGGCTTCGCTGGAGATGCGCTGGGTGGTGCTGTGCTTTGTGGCGGCGATTGGGTTGCTCAACGGGGTGTTTATCCCGGCGCGGCAGGCGTCGGTGTCGGCTCTGGTGAGCCGCGAGGAGTTGGTGCGGGCCAATGCGTTGGTCACAACGGTGGGGGTCATCGCCAGCCTCGTGGGGGCGTCGGCGAGTTTTATTGTGGCGTTGTTGGGCGAAGTGAGTGTATTTGTCCTGGCAGCTGCGGGTTTTTGTACTTCGGGGATTTTTATCTTGTTGATCAGCAACAGTCTCATGCCGGGCAACTGCGGCGAGGTAGCAGCTTGTGGTAACAGATGGTGGAGCGAGATTTCGGACGCACTGGGTTACTTGGCCCGGCACAGTGTGGCGCGTGTCCTGGTGGCGCTGGCAGGGCTGGGGCAGTTTGCCGTGGGGTTGTTAGTGGTGTTTGGTCTGTCGCACGCGCTGACAGCGGTGGACTTGAGCCCTGCCAGGGTCGCTCTCGCCCCTGCGCTGGAGGTGGTGTCGTCATTGACGGGGCAGGCTCTGGAATTTGGCGAGAAGCAGCAGCGCATCGTGGTGTCTGTGGGTCTGCTGGTTTGTACGGCCGTAGGGCTGTTGCTGGGGGTGGTGTTATGCGGGAAGGTTTGGCGCGTTGGGCATTATGCAGCTCTGCCATTTTTGGGCGTGCTTCTGTTGGGCTTGGCTGTGGTGGGATTTGCAAGTGCGGGGAGTTTGGCCATGCTCTTTGCTTGCAGTGTGCCGCTTGGTCTAGGCGGTGCACTGATCGCCACACCTATTGACGCCAGACTTCAGGCAGAATTGCCCGGCGATAAGTTGGGACGTGTGTTTTCACTGCGGGCTGCTGTAATGAATATTGCGTTTATCCTGGCGATGGCAATTAACTTGGATGGCCGGTTGATCGAAATTTTTGGGGCTACAAAACTGCTGCTGCTTCTAGGGGTGTCTCTGTGTGGCACAGCAGTCGTGTTGGCACTGAGCCATGCAGACTGGCTTAAGTCCCTTTGGGGCCGGGTTCGCGGTCCGGAGTGCTCTGAGCCACAGAGCCATTGACCGGGGGCCGTGCCAGAGATTCTTCTCGGACTTCGCGGTCAGCGTTTTCGATTTCGCGGTTAAACTCTTCGCGGGCCTTTTTGAATTCGCCGAGGCTTTTGCCGATACCTCTGGCAAGTTCGGGAAGTTTCTTCGCGCCGAAAAGTAGCAGGACGATGAAGATGATAGCTGG
Organism: uncultured Verrucomicrobiae bacterium; assembly: GCA_938005615.1. Classification (GTDB taxonomy): domain Bacteria; phylum Verrucomicrobiota; class Verrucomicrobiia; order JADLBR01; family CALLMV01; genus CALLMV01. Next base: position 4,554 of record CALLMV010000045.1, on the reverse strand, counting down.
CCATTCCCAGCCGCTAGGAAAACCAAAAGCCAAAGGAGTGTAAGTTGAAAAATTGTGAAACATGGCTGTGTTAATCTTTCACAGTTTGCAAATAAATACAACTGGAATTGCTTGCAGGCTCCAGGCTTGAAACCTCCGGCTGTTTTGTTTATTATATCGAATACGGCCCTATCGTCTAGCGGTTAGGACACGGCCCTCTCAAGGCCGGTGCACGGGTTCGATTCCCGTTAGGGTCGCTTTAGTCTTGCGGCAAATGGTCTTCTGTTTTTAGCTTCAGTAATGACTCAACAGTACGCATACGTCCTACTGCAGTTAGGTGCGGCAATCGTAATTGCAGCCGGTGCCCTAATCACATCACTGATATTGGGCAAAAGAGGCAGCCGTAACCGCGCAAAAGATACTGCTTACGAATGCGGTATGGAGCCGCGTGGCGCAGCCTCCTCTCGCTTTTCAGTGAAGTTTTACCTCATCGCGATGCTATTTATTTTGTTCGATATTGAGGTGGTCTTTCTTTACCCTTGGGCGGTCGGATTCCGGGATGGTCTTGCAGAAAATCCAATGATGCTGTGGACGATGCTAGCTTTCTTAGGCATTTTGATTGTCGGCTTCATCTACGAGTGGCGCAAGGGAGCACTCGACTGGAAGTGATTTTTTAAACACTCTCCTCGCTAATTGTGTCAGACAACTAGTGACACCAGAAAAGGCAACAATTTTTCTTGTTGGTGCGGTCGGCTTCATTCTCTTGTTGAATTTGATATTGGTATTTTTTGTTTTTAAATAGCAATTATGGGCTGGGGCAAACAGACGAAATCGTTGATTTTGACGCTATGTTTACTTGTTTGCGTACTGGCTCACGACAATTTGAGTGCGCGGTCGCCAATTCCCCGCGATTCGCAACAAATGATTATCGGCATTGCCCGGGATTGGAATGATTCGCACGTCAAGATCTACCGCTTTGAACACGACTCACAGGGGTGGGTACAAGTTTCTGAACCATGGCCTGGCAGACTAGGCTCCGCAGGCCTAGCCTGGGGAAGAGGCCTGCACCCATCGAACCTGCCCGGTTTGCAAAAACGCGAAGGTGACAAACGTGCACCCGCCGGTGTTTTCACACTTGGCGGCGCCTATGGAGATATTTCATCTAGAGAACTTATTCGCTCCCCCGCTCTGCCGTATCACCAGGTCACCCCGGCCTGTCTGTGGATCGAGGATCCGGCCTCGCCGTACTACAACACCTACCAGCGTGCTAGAGACCCTAACGCACTTACACCTTGGGAAAAAAAACAGCAAATGAAACAGAATGACCCTGCTCACGAAATCAAACTGCTCATCAACCACAACACCCGATCCCCGATCATCCCCGGTGCAGGTAGTTCTATCTTCTTTCACATTTGGCGCAGGGGAGGTGCGGTAGCTGCGGCAGGCTGCACAGTCTTCTCCCGCGAAAACATGCTTGAGCTCATCGCTTGGGTAGATCCCCAAAAAAATCCTGTCTACGTCCTTCTCCCGGCTTCAGAATATCGCTCCCGACAACGCGCATGGGCTTTGCCTCAGATTCCAGGCATCTGATTAATTGCAAATCCAAGTTGCGATCTATCGTTGAGCATCACAAAAAGAGTGTATGATCAAAAAATTCCTTCACGCTCGCTACAGAGTAAACGATCTGGACAAGACTGTAGAGTTTTACCGCGATGTCCTAGGCCTCGAACTCACTCGTAGTCATCAATCCCCCCGAGGTTCAAAACTAGTATTTTTCCGCGTACCCAACAGTGAAACAGAGATCGAGATCTGCTCGTTTCCAGAAAGTGGGCCTGTGCACGTGCAACCGGATCTCACACACCTTGCTTTTGAAGTGGATGATATCGAGGCCTTCGGACGGGCGTCTGCTGCGAAAGGCTACCCCTTCTCTGACGGGCCAACAAAAACTTCCTCCGGCTCAGTCATCGCGTTTATAGACGCGCCCGAAGGATATGAAATTGAGCTTATCCAAAAAGCCCCATCTAAGCTCTGAACGTCATGGCTGAACCGCTTATTGCCCCTTCCCTACTCGCTGGCAACCACGCGCGACTCGCAGAATCGGCGCTCCGCGCTCAAAGTAGCGGTGCCGACTGGCTTCATGTAGACATTATGGACGGTCACTTCGTGCCAAATCTCACCTTCGGCCCCTCGACTTTGCGTGCAATCAAAAACGAACCAGAATTCCGAATGCCCTTAGACGTGCATTTGATGCTTGATAATCCTTGGAAATTTGCCACTCCCTTTCTCGACGCTGGCGCAGACACTTTGACAGTACACGTCGAACCTGCAGATCATCTACCCGAATTTTTTCGTCTTATGCACGAGCGCGGACGTCGTGCGGGGCTTGCCCTCAACCCTCCCACCCCTTGGGACAAGATGGAGCCCTGGTTAGAACTATGCGGACTTGTGCTTTGCATGACAGTCAACCCCGGATTTGGCGGACAGTCTTTTATTTCTGATGTTTTGCATAAAATCGAAGCTGCAGCCGCAACTCGAGGCCGCCTTGGTCTCAACTACCTCATCCAAGTAGATGGAGGCATAGACATTCACACGGCACGACTTTGCCGAGAAGCTGGCGCTGATGTCTTCGTGGCAGGTACCAGTCTTTATTCACAAGCTGATATGCAACAGGCCGTCCAGAAACTCCGCTCCACAGTGACAGCAAAATCGGCTTGATTCTTCTTCGTTTTATCAAAAATGTTGGAAATGCCTCGTATCTATCGTGCATTAGCCTTGCTGACTCTACCAATTTTTCTGAATGCTTGTGAAGATTTTGAACAGCTCCTTGAACCCCAAATAATTCCCACAAAAGCACCTATTCCCCAAACCTCAACCGAGGAAGAAGAAGAGCTACTCGAAAATTCACCTCCACCTCAACCCACTGCCACAGAAAACCCTGAGGAGTTGCCTCCTCATCCAGCAGCTCTTGACATCAAGGAACTATGGAAATCAACCTCTGAAAAAATTACAGAAGACCTTAAAAATCGCGAGGCACTCGACCTTGAGTACCGCCTTGCCACGGCACAAGATTTGCGCAACAAATGGTGGCAGCTTAATAAAAAATTACTCCAAGACCGTAATGTGGATTTTTCCACCATCAAAAAATATTCTCCTCTCATAGACAGCATTATTTCCGGGATTGATACGATCTACAGTGTTAATACCAGTGAATACTCACCCACAGAAGCTGCCATGGCCGAAACTGAACACCGGATGCTCACCAACCAAGTCGAAAGACTTCGCTAAACTCGCGCTTTTTTTCAACAATCGGAAAGCAATATGCGGCTAGAGAACTTGTAACACTTTTAGAATTTACACATTCTGTCGTTCATATTAACCCCAACCATGATATTAGCTCCTTTTGCTCCCCGTCATTTCCCAACTGCTGTTCTTTTCTTGAGCATATCCGCTTTCACGTTTGGCGACACTATCGAAAAAGGCAAGGCCTCGTGGTATGGTAGCGAACTCAAAGGTCGCACAACCGCTTCGGGCGAACCTTTTGATCCCGAAGCCCTCACTGCCGCCCACCGCACTTTGCCATTCGGCACGATGGTCATAGTAACCCGCGATTCCACAGGCAACAGTGTCATCGTTCGTGTAAACGACCGCGGTCCTACGAGACCCGAACGGATTATTGACGTCTCTGAAGCTGCTGCACGCAAACTTGGACTTATCGTGGATGGCGTTGCCGACGTGACCGTTGAGGTGCAATCAACCTCGCAAAAATCAACGGACGCTGGAATTACTAAAACGCAATCGCTACAGCCCTCGTCATCACCCTCACCAAATCCTACTACGCAACCAGACACTAAAACCAAATACAGCTTACAGCTTGGCGCGTTTGAAGACGAAGCTCGTGCAAACTCCCTCAAGAATTCGGTTATGACGAAGTACAAAGGTGTCTTCGTTACCAAAGCCAGCGTTCAAGGCAAAGAATTTTGGCGAGTACGGCTCGGTGAATTCAGCGATATGGAGTCTGTTCTCAAGGTGCTAAAATCTCTCTTTAAGGAAGGTTTTTCGGAAGTTGCCGTCGTTAAGCTCGGCCCTGATGAAACATTCATCAAAGTTGAAAGCCCGTGACAACAAACCTGTCTGGCTCTGCATCAATTCAAGAGTCTTATTTCCCTTTGCTCTACAGCATGCGATTAAACCCCTAGATCAAAGTTACTTGTTTTTTTCCCACATCGCTTAACTCAGAAAAAATCTCCATCTGGATCGCCTCATTTTCATACTCACTGTGGAACAAATCTGCGGTGTGGTCTATGTATTGTTATGCGGCTTATCCCCGACTAGAGCTTATAAAACTTTGACCGGTAAGGAGTTATTTCTCGTTTGTTATTTTAGAGAAACAATCTCATACGGTTCGTAAGAGAATGAACTTGCAGATCTGCCTTCGATCTGTTGACAACGCAAATCCACTTTGCGCGCACTCAATGATTTTTCTAACTTCAGACGTGCATCGCCTCGTCTCCCTAGAGTTTCGTGCAACCGCAAAGTCCACTCTCCCTTGGGGCCTGGCATAGCCCAACACGGAAC
>CALLMV010000044.1 GCA_938005615.1 uncultured Verrucomicrobiae bacterium | reverse complement strand
CACAACTTCGAGTTGAGCATTGCCCCCTGCGACAGATGGGGACGCACAGATGCTAAGGTCCTTGGAGAAATGTTGCGGCCAGATACAGCTCTCTGCGCCGTGATGTCTGCCAACAACGAAACCGGCACCCGCCAGCCACTCCAAGAAATCGGTGCGGCCTGCGCAAAAAAAAATGTTCTTCTTCACGTGGACGCCGTGCAGAGCGCAGGCAAAGAGCCGCTTAACCTTCATGATTGGCAAGCCACCAGCATGGCCATTGCCGCGCATAAATTTTATGGCCCCAAAGGCGCAGGCTTACTCTGGGTGCGCAGCGGCACCCCGCTCGTTCCGCAGCTGGTGGGCGGAGCACAAGAAAACCAACGGCGTGCGGGCACTGAAAGTCCGGCACTCGTAGTTGGCCTTGCGAAAGCCTTCGAGATTGCCACGCAAAATTACGAAAAAGAATCTGCGCGTTTATTTCCGCTGGTCGAAGAATTGTGGAACGATCTGAGTTCTATGGTATCCGGTCTGTTACGCAATGGTGATCCTCAAGATCGTATAGCCAACACACTGCATATCAGCGTGCCTGGTGTCAGTGGCGAAGACCTCTTGATGGCGGCAGATTTGGAAGGACTAAGCTTGTCCACCGGCTCTGCCTGTATGGTCGGCAGCGTGCGACCTTCGCATGTGCTGGAAGCCATGAAGGCCGACACACATGCTGCGCCTTTACGAATCTCCTTGGGAAAATATTTCACGCAGAATGATCTTAACGAAGTTGTGGAAAGATTGGCCAGGATCATCACCCGCCTACGCAAACAATGAAGTTCACCTCCACGAGAATTCCTGTTGAAAAAGCAGTTCGAGTTTCGGTGCAGTCTGTCGAACATGCGCCTCAAATCGAAACGACTGGGCGTCGCCCTCATGCTTTTCGTTACAGAATATTAATCGAAAACACTCTGGATACGGGCGTGCTTCTGCGCGGACGCAAGTGGGTGTTGTGCTCGAAAAATGGTGAAATTGAAATCATCGAGGCATCCGGCGTCGTGGGAAAGGCTCCTTACCTCAAACCCGGCGAAGAGTTTCGTTATGAAAGCTACCATCTAGTGAACGGAATAACGCATGCGAAAGGAGCTTTTTTCGGACGCACAGACGAAGGAAGATGGTTTTGTGCCCTCATCCCTGCATTTGAACTCAAACCTGATACCTGAGTGATTCAACAACAAAAGCCCCTGAAGGAAATTTTCTCGTATCAACGCACAGGCTTTGCGTTATTCTATTACTTTTATGCACGATGCGAAAATCACAGCCCTTTCCTCTGGTTTAAGGGTGGTCTCACGAAATATTCCCGGATTGGACAGCGTATCCGTGGGAGTCTGGACAAACGTGGGCTCACGAGTTGAACCGCTCAAACTGCACGGGGCGGCACACTTCCTGGAGCATCTTGTCTTCAAGGGCACGCCCACGCGCAACGCGCGACAAATCTCCGCCGATATCGAGGGCGTGGGAGGCTACCTGAATGCCGTCACCGGTGAGGAAAGCACCTGCTATTATGCCCGCGCTCGAGGTTCTGAACTACGTTCCTTGGTTAATGTGCTCGGTGATATTTATCGCAATGCCGTGCTCGACCCAGCAGAGGTGGAACGCGAGCGCGGCGTAATCCGCGAGGAAATCCTCATGTATGATGAACAGCCGGCCATCGTCGCTCATGAGCATCTTACACTCTCACTCTGGCCCGGCGACGCTGTGGGCCGTGCGATCACAGGCACAGTGCAAAGTATTGAACGCATTTCCCGCAGCGAGCTTCTGGAGTTTCGCAAACGACATTACGGTGCACATAACACCTGGCTAGTCGCCGCAGGCAATGTCGAACACAACGAGCTTGTTGCTGCCGCACGCACCGCATTCGCCGATTGGCAAGGAGCCAAACGCACGCCGCCTTTGATCATACGCCCGTTCAAACCAGCAGTGCATGTCTTTAAGGAAACGGACAATGACCAGGTGCAAATCGCCATTGGTTTTCGAGCGCTTCACCGCCAGCATCCGATGCGTTATGCCTTGCGCGTGCTCAACGTGTTACTTGGCGAAAACATGAGTTCGCGCCTTTTCAATTCTTTAAGAGAAGTGCGCGGCTGGGCTTACTCCATTGGTTCACACGTTCAACTCTTCGAAGGCACGGGTGCACTCATCATCCAAGCTGGCGTGGAAGCAGGAAAGTGGCTCCCTTCGCTGGAATTAATCTTGAAAGAGTGCAGCCGGCTTTCGCAAAGAGGTATTTCCTCAACTGAACTTCGTCGGGCAAAAAAATATGCCATTGGCAGCACTTGGTTGGGGCTGGAGTCCGCCTCTGACGTCATGTTCTGGATGGGGGAAAGTTTGGTCGCTTATGATCGAATTGTTGATCCCACAGAATCAGAAGAAAAAATTTCACGCGTCACAGCGTCTGATGTCCACAATCTCGCACAAGAAATTTTTTCTCGATCAGCCCGTTCTATAGTTGCGATAGGACCGGGGGTGAACGAACGCTTGGCCCATGAACGGCTACCGCTTTTGGTTTGAGCCTCCGCCTGGCGCTAGCTCGCCACTCTGCGGCAGGCTTTCAGAAGAGAGCATTTCCGGAACACTTGCAGAATACACCAAACTGAGAGATTGGGTTGATTATCTTAAAGAGACCGGCAAATTTGATTTGGCAGTTGGTTATGTCCGATACGATGGCGGATATTTGTTTCATGGCGCAAATCGTGAAACATTAGAGAAGTATAATTTCGGTAAGTTATCAAAAAATTCGCTATCCGTTAACGGACCTAAATTTTGCCTTCATCGGATTAGCCTTTCCAGAAGTGACTATATCAAAGCAGTCATGCGGGCGCAGGGCTACATCGCTGCAGGTGATATTTATCAAGTGAACATTTGCAGGGTTACGAGCGGACACGTCGATTTAGGTGCTCTGGATCTGTGGAAGAGGCTTCTACGCATCTCCCCTGCACCACATGCAGCTTATGTTGAGTTTCCTGAGGTCAAAATTGTTTCTGCTTCACCTGAACTTTTTCTGCACATTTACGGACGTAAAATTACCACCATGCCCATCAAAGGCACGCGGCGCCGTTCACCCAGCCTGCTCGAAGATAAAAAGCTCCGAGAAGAATTGGCTAGTGATTCAAAAGAGCACGCTGAGCTGCTTATGATCACTGATCTTGAGCGTAATGATCTCGGTCAATTCTGCGATTTCGGCAGCATCCGCGTTGAACGACTTGCAGAGCAGAGGGAGTTTTCCTACGTGCGGCATTTGGTAAGCACCATCAGCGGGCGACTTCGCAGGGAAGTTTCGCACAGCGAAGCATTATTAGGTTGTTTACCAGGGGGCTCAATCAGCGGTGCGCCTAAACACCGTGCTTTGCAGATTATCTCTGAACTCGAGCCTGAGCCGCGCGGTATTTATACGGGCGTAATCGGCTGGTTTGATCTACGTAAAGAAGAATCCTGCTTTTCTATCGCAATACGCACTATTGAGATAAAAGAAGATGGTTCATTCCGTTATGGAGTGGGATCTGGAATAACAGCCGCCTCTATCCCCGAAAAGGAGTGGGAAGAAACTTGCTGGAAAGAAGCGGCATTACTTCAGGCCTTAGGAGCTTCTCAGTCTGAGCTGACCTTTGAATGAGGTTTTAAAAAGAACACTGTTTGCCCACGTAGGAAAAGCGGCGAGAATAAAACCATCATCACGACCAGAACTAAGAAATACCATGGCAACCATTTTACTGCCTCTTCATAAATAGTTTGCTCAGCCAACCCTAGCTGGCGGCTTGAAATGTAGCGGCTAAGCAAAGCAAACAAAATACAGGCCAACGCGTAACCGAGATTCATGAGCAAGCCGCGAAGACTCAAAATCGTTGCCCGTAAAGAAGGCTCTGCGAACTGATTAATGTAATGTGACAAAAAGAAATAAACGTTGGCCATTGCTAGCCGAATAAAAACGAGAAACACAACTCCCCACCAAGGAATCAAAAAGGAGATACCAAAAAGGCCAGCCAAAGTCAGAAGATTTACCAATGAAAAATTAAATACAATAGAACGCTTCTCCACGAGCCTTCTGGGCCACCATGCCGTAACTAAAGTCACAACGGATAACGCGGCACTCACCACGCCGAATAAAGCGGGCGTGAGTTGAATTGCCGTTAAATAATTGCTGTATGTGGTGAGGTGAACGCGAATCACGTTGTCCACAGCAACAGACGCCAAAATAATCACGAGTGCCACGCGACAACGCAGCAACCACAGCACAGCAGATTTTATCCCGGCTAGAGCGGCCCCCACAGGAAGGTCATCTTCGCGTTTTTTGTGCACTTTGGGCTCGTGCATTCCCAGAGCACAACCCAATGCGGCCACGGCGCAAAACAACCCCGCAAGCAACGGGAATCGCATGGTTTGCTCTTGCCCGAGGACAAGGCCAGTCCAGTTAATAATCTTGTTTATTAAGGACGCATCGTAAAGTGCCCCGCCTGCGACTAGCGCAAGGAAAAATCCAAGCGATGTCCAGCGTTGCAACCGCTCAAGGACTTTAGGCCACTCGCTTTCGCGCCCTTTTTCTAAGAGTGTGTCGTAGGCAAGTGCTTCATCAGCGCCGCTAATCGTAGCTTCTGCCAGGCCGCTCAACACACGATTTGCAAAAAGTGCAAGCATCAGCCACGCTCCACCGTGTGCCGGGGCAAACAAAATTAGCAACATTTCCATGACGTATAGACAGGCACCTAACACGATAAGTTTTTTACGGCCCAAAGCATCGGCCAAGGCACCACTTGGCACCTCAAAAAGGATAATAGTGAGTGCCCAAACCAGGTTGAGGTAGGAAAACACTTCCAGCGAAATGCCCAGATCGAGAAAAAGTATCGAAAAAACCGGGTAGTAAAAACGCGCGGAAAAGAGCACACGAAAAAATAA
>CALLMV010000043.1 GCA_938005615.1 uncultured Verrucomicrobiae bacterium | reverse complement strand
GGTTTGGCACCTCGATGTCGGCTCATCACATCCTGGGGCTGGAGAAGGTCCCAAGGGTCCGGCTGTTCGCCGGTTAAAGTGGTACGCGAGCTGGGTTCAGAACGTCGTGAGACAGTTCGGTCCTCTATCCTCTGTGGGCGCAGGAAATCTGAGGGGTTCGCTTCCTAGTACGAGAGGACCGGAAGCGACGTGCCTCTGGTGTTCCGGTTGTTCTGTCAAGAGCAACGCCGGGTAGCTATGCACGGAAAGGATAAGCGCTGAAAGCATCTAAGTGCCAAGCCTCTCCCAAGATGAGATTTCCCTATGAGACTCGTGGCAGACCACCACGTTGATAGGATGGATGTGGAGGCGTGGTAACACGTCGAGCTAACCATTACTAATTCGTCCAACGACTTGTCTCATTATATTACAACTGCAGTGAGTGCCCGGCGATGGGCACAAAGTTTCAATTACCCTTGCAAGATATGATTCTTCTGACTATAGTATGATGTCTTCAGAGACACCGTCCGGGCCTCCCACCCCACACCCCCCACCTGCCCGGACGGCACTCTGGTGATAATGGAGCAGTGGCACCACCCAGCCCCATCCCGAACCTGGAAGTGAAACACTGCATCGCCAATGATAGTGCGGAGCAGTCCGTGCGAAAGTAGGTCGTTGCCAGTATAATGGCCCGCTCAGGGTAATTCTTGAGCGGGTCTTTTTTTTAAAAATGACCACTGCGAAACAGTATCTAGTGATTGTTTGCAAATTTAGCGCAGAGCAAATTAAGCTGGAAGATACTCCGTCGGAGTGAATCATTCCGTTTACAAACGAAATGATTGGACTGCTAAGTCTCGCATAAATTTTTCAGTAAACGATTATCGTTTGACAATCCAAAAAAAAACCACAACGTCGCAATCAAATGTACAATAAAACACCAACTCTTCTAACTCCATTTATCGCCGTCCTGGCCACCGGATGTATAGACGTCACATCGCATCTTTATATTCAAAAAGACGGCTCCGGCACACTGACAGAAACTGTCCTCATGGAAAAAGCCGCTGCCGAGACCATTTCTTCAATGATGGCTGGTTTCTCACAGCAAGAGGAAGGCAAAGAGCCAACCCCAAAAACAGGTACCTGGTGGAGTGAATCAGACCTCAAGAATCGCGCCTCGCAGATTGGCGAAGGAGTAGAGTTCCAAAAAGCAGAACCTTTTAATACAGAGAAAGGTACCGGCTACAAAGCCACGTACACCTTCAAGGATGTCAACAAAATCAAACTCACTCGCGATCCCAACGACCGAGCTCCTCAAAATCCCAACGAAGAAAACGCCGAACAGCCGCTTTCCGAACAGACCGATAACAAGGTAAAAGAGGAGGACCAAATTATCTTCAAATTCACACCGGGTGATACACCTCGTCTCAGCATCCTCATGCCCGTAATTCCGGAAGCTCCTGAAACATCTCCCTCGGAAAATCCGCCTGGCGACAACACACAACTACCGAATGAAAATAACCCGTTGCAAGATTCAGCCAACCAACTCGCCGAAAACATGATGGGGGCCATGGGAGGAGCCATGGGCCAAATGTTCAAAGGCATGCGCGCCAAAACTATCCTCACCTTCGAAGGCAACATCGTCAACACCAACGCCCAACACAAGCAAGATAATCAAATTACCCTCATGGAAGTTGACTTCGACAAAGTCTTTGCTGACCCTGCGGCCTTGAAATCACTCTCTAGCACGCAAGGGCAATCTTTCGGTAGCACCCTGTCCGTGCTCAAAAACAAAGCCGACATGAAGTACGACGAACAACCAGAAATCTTTGTTGAATTCAAATAGTTTACTTCCAACAAACAAATCCAAATCCTAGAGTGATAAGCATGCCGCACTCAGGCCCATAGATTGTCAGGCTCTCTAACCAACTGCTGGCCAAAACACACCTGCTGCCAAAGTCACAACACTTTGATCAGGCGGCCAGAACCACTGATCGTAGCAACTCAACTCAAACCTGGCTCGCTTCTCCAGGGCTCTTAATGCGATATACAGAGCCCCTACCCCATCAAAATTTCTTTCATTGAGCGTTGGCAAAAACGTCTCAAAAAACAAATCTGGGTTCCCAAGAGAAGCCACACTAAAGGCATCCTTATCTGCAGAACGAATGTCCATCAACTGCCTCTCAGAAACCCCATCCTCCGCACCAAAACGCGGCCCAACATGTGCCCCATCAACGCTCACGATCAATAGTATTCTTTTCCGACTCCGTTCAAGCACGCGGGAAATGGCGCGCCCAATTTCATCATAGGCCGTACCTCTTGGATCTTCCACTTCAATCTCATTTTGCATCCCTCCACACACCAAATTAAGCACTTCAAAATCCCTTCTTTCCGGAAAAATTCTCCCCAGCGCCTGCAAATAAATCAGAGGGAACTCAATGGAATGTTCACCATCGAAACATTCACATTCTTCTACCTCAAATGCCTCCTGTGAGCACTCCCCTCGCAGCGCCTCATACAGATCCAACGCAGGTTGAAGATCCCCCAACGGACTACTAAAACCCCGCCGAGAAACAGCCACATCGACGGCAGCATGATGAGCAACACCCAAGACGATTACCTGCTCCGGGGCCTCCGCACCAATCAATGGGTAGTAGCCGTGTGGATACACGTGACCGCCTACACGAAAATCCAAATGTGGCACCAAGATTCCAGGAGGCATCTGCCGCAAGGAAGTATCGCTCATTGTCAGATTAAAACCTGCCCGCGCAAAGTGTTCTCGCACCATCATTTCAATCTGTTCCGGCGCTGCAGGATAACACCCTCTCGGGCCGTGGTGATCTGCTTTGATGTAATTTTGTGAATGGGGGATAAATTGAAGCATGCTCAAATATTTTCCGATATTTGCGTACTAATCAATTGGGCTGCTCAAAGCACTGTATCTTTCGTGTGTTAGTCGTCGGATTCGATTTCCAGGTCCGGCACGTGGTGAAAGGCGATGCGCATGGGCGCAGAGCGCATAGCGCCCAGAGCTCCGCCGAAGTAAATGGTGTCTTTGCCAAAACGGCGGTTGAGTTCGTCAATCGCATGGTTGAGGGCGTGGAGGTTTTGCTCTTTACCAAAGAGGCACGGTGTGCGCTCAGTGAATTGTGTGATGTGGAACAGTGTTACGGATACGGCGAAAGGGTTGCGCGCTTTGCAGGGTCGGCGTTCCCATAGCTCGCGCAGCACGCGCAGAAAGAGCAGGGTGTCTTGTGTGGGGTCAAACCGCATTTCTTGGGCGTAGCGGCTGCGGCCTCCTTCGCGGTATTTGACCGAGATGTGCATGGCTGCTGCGTAGCAGCCCATGTGGCGTAGGCGCACGGCGGCTTTCTGTGTCAAGCGGCTAAGTACGGCAAAGGCGCGTGCAGGGTTGCGCTCTTGGGGGGCAAGAACATGGGAGTGGCCTACCGTGGTGCGGCGGGTGGGTGGTTCGTAAACTTCCCGGCCACGGAGGCGGTCAAAAAATCGCTCGCCTTCAATCCCACCCCAGATGGCGCGCAGCGTCTCGCGCGGGGCGCTTAGTAATTCGCGTACAGTGCGGATGCCGTGGCGGTGAAGGCGCAGCTCCATGTTGGGGCCGATGCCACACAGGTCGCGCAGCTCAAGGCCCAGGAGACAATGGGGGAGGTCGTGCTCATGGATCACGACCAGGCCGTCGGGCTTTTGCATGTCGGTGGCTGTTTTGGCAAGAAAGCGGTTGGGGGCGATGCCAATGGAACACTTGATGGCCTCCCCTACCCTCTCGCGGATGCGTTGCTTAATGCGCAGGGCAAGAGCGCGAGCGGCGCTTTCTTCGCGGTAGTTGACGGGCAGCTCGCAGGACATTTCATCGATGGAGTGGACGCCGTCCACATGCAAACAGTCTTCGATGATTTGTACAAGACGGTGGTGGTAGCGTACGTAGTGCTCGTGCCGAGCTTCTACGAAAGTGATGTGGGGGCAGAGACGGCGGGCTTCGGCAACGAGGGTGCCGGTCTTGACTCCGAATTTTTTAGCTTCATAGCTGGCGGCAATGCAGCAGGTGGTGTCTGCCATCATCGGCACGACGCCGACTGGTCGGCCACGCAGCGCCGGGTTGCGATGTTGCTCAACGGACGCGAAGTAGGCGTTGAAGTCCAGAAAGAGCCACTTGAGTGCCATGTTGGAAGTTATATGCAGGATGGCATTTTTCAAATTATTAAAATATTAAATATTTTAATAATATTTGATAGTTGTATATTTCGCAGGTAAATCCCTCGTTTAGTTTATGAGCAAGGCTTACTTTGCTCGATAGATTCAAGCAGCCTCGGAACGAAGTGGGAATGATTGAGGGAAGGTGCAATCGGTCACCTAAGCGGCGCTTTCTCCTTTTAGTGAGAGGTGCTCACCGAAAAGATTCGAAGGATTTCTCCATATTATCCCCCTTGTGTCGTTGTGTCTTGGTGGTCACTCTCCTTGTTTCCTTTCTTCTTCGCCGGTTTGCCGTATCGCGATAAGTCGCTACTGCACCCAAACTCAGGTACATATTACTTCGGCATTTGAGCGGCGAGCAGTTTCATGTCAGCGTCGGCTTTTTGTGCGGCAGTCTCAGCC
>CALLMV010000042.1 GCA_938005615.1 uncultured Verrucomicrobiae bacterium | reverse complement strand
GACGCACCTGGTCGCAGCTATTACCGCTACCATTACACAAGCGATGTGCAAAGCCCGGTGACGCTACAGACGCCGCGCACTGTGGGTAAGGCCGAAGTCCGGCTAGTATCGGGAGATAACGTGGTTCTGGCACGCCGACCGATTCAGCTCGTTAAACCGGTAAGCCGTGTTGAAGCCCCGAGCACTGTGACGGTGAACTCAAGCTTTAGCGTCGTTTGGGAAGGGCCCGGGGGAAAAAACGATTTTGTGACCATTTGCTCGAAGGATGCACCCGAAAATGCTTACGGGGACTATTTTTATGTCGAAGGGACTTCTGGTGAAGGGCAGCTTTCCGCGCCGTCCACGTCTGGCGACTACGAGGTTCGCTACGTGACGGAAGAAAACGTTGTGCTCGCCCGGCAGGCAGTGCGGGTGGAGTGAGTTTAGTTAGCCTTTCTTGATCCAATCGGCAAAAACTTAGCACCACGGGACTGGCAGGAATTCTTCAAAATTGTGACTGGCGCAAGTGATCCGGGACGGAAGTTTGCTTTGGTTTACTTATGGCAGATCTGTTGTGTAGGGGAATGTTTTAGCTCACGAGAGCCGTTTCCAAAATATGCGCAACAATACGGCGTCGGGAGTGGAAGCCGCCGAGATGTCTGCTAAGATTATTCTCTGATTTTCACTTGCGTGCCTTCTGACACCAGCTGTGAAAATGTGATGGCATCCCAGTTTGAAAGGCGAATACAACCCGAGGAGGTGGCGCGGCCAATTGTCTCGGGCGAGTTCGTGCCGTGAATGCCAATGCCCGGGCGGTTAATGCCAGCCCAAAGCACACCGACGGGGGAGTTCGGGCCTGGCGGTAAGAGGTGCGCCACATCACTGCGCACGCCTTCTTGCAGGAGTGAGTCATCCCAGCGAAATGTAGGCAGTGTGACGATGCCTAGGATGCGCCACTCGCCGATGGGTGGGCGCACATTGAGTGATCCGGGCGTGATCGGAAAATAAGCAAGCACGCGCCCCTCGGGTGAAGTGACTTGCAGATAACGTTCTCGTAGAGAGACCTCGACTTGATTGCGAGCTAGCGCAGGATTCACAGGCAGTTTGTGTAGCCTGCGCAACTCTTCTATTTTAAATGGAGTAACATTGGGCACCCAGAGCACAGTTCCTGGCTGGATATCCTGAAGTGATGTGCCAGGGTTTAACTGTTGCAGAAACCAGGGAGTTGTTCGATATCTCTCTGCGACGAGTTCAGCGACGCTGATGTATGGAAGGAATTGTAGCTTGGCTTGTTCAGCGGGCTCTGAAGGCAAAGGCCCGACGAATTTGAGATCTTCCCGACTCACTTGGTAGAGTGCAAAGGGCATAGGAACGATCGTCTCTAATTCTTTTTTTAACACTTGAGTCGCCAGGAGATTCTTACCGGTTTGCCTGCGGTAAAAGTGTGCTGCACGCTCTGTAAAAAAGCCGAGTTGCCCATCCAAAACTCCTGGCCCGTAATTTAAAGAATCGAGGAAAATTTGCAGTCTGAGTGTTTGAAGCGTTTGTTCTGCAATTCGTGGATGCTTGGCATTTCTGCTGGGGCCAGAATCAACGACGCTTGCGCAAGAGACAAAAAAAAGTGGTAGAGATGCAAGAATTAAGAGCGAAGCTGTTTTTAGTCTCATTTTTAAAATTCGGATCCTACTAGCAGGTAAGATACTCTGTAGAAAGTTAAAAGACATAACAATCTGAACCATAAGCCGCGTGAGTCATTGATTTTAGGATGCTTATGTTTCAATTTAAAGAAATGTCCTCTAAACCGCTTTTGCCCGTCCAGCGCTTAGACTTTGAGAAACCTCTCGTAGAGCTGGAAAAAGCAATCCAAGAGCTACATGTTAAAAACAAGACTCATGATTTGAAGCTTTTGCGACAAATTCAAGAGCTTGAGCAACGCGCAGAGCAGCTCAAGAAAGAGATTCACGACAACCTGACCCCTTGGCAGCGCGTGCAGATTGCCCGGCATCCGGCACGTCCCTACATGCTCGATTACATCCGCGCCTGCTGCGGCGAATTCCTCGAAGTGCACGGCGACCGCCTCTTTGCCGATGATCGCGCACTTGTGGGCGGTTTCGCTAAGTTAGGGCGACATCGCGTGGTGGTGCTCGGCCACCAGAAAGGTCGTGACACCAAAGAGCGACAAATGCGCAACTTCGGCATGGCAAATCCCGAGGGCTACCGCAAGGCTTTGCGGCTAATGCGCCTGGCGGACAAGTTCCGCCTGCCAGTCATCACATTCGTGGACACGCCCGGGGCTTTTCCTGGTGTGGGTGCGGAGGAGAGACACATCTCGGAGGCTATCGCAGTAAACTTGCGCGAGATGTTCGCGCTCTCGATCCCGATTTTGACGGTGATCATCGGCGAAGGCGGCTCGGGCGGGGCTTTGGGCATTGCCGTATCCGATCGAATTATCATGCTAGAGAATTCTTACTACTCTGTCATTTCGCCGGAGGGTTGTGCGGCAATCCTTTGGAAAGATAGAGCGCATGCTCCCCAAGCCGCAGAGGCACTTAAGCTGAGTGCGCATGATTTGCTTAAACTTGGAATTATCGACGAAATCATCCCCGAACCTGTTGGCGGAGCACACCATGCACCCGAGTGGATGGAAACTGCACTGCAGAACCATTTGATAAAAAATCTGGAGATGTTGATGCAGAAACCCAGTCATGAAAGATTGGCGGCACGCTACAGACGGTATCGTTCCATAGGCGACTTCGATTTAAATCATGACCAAACCCAGCAGCCAACAGCCATTCAAGCAGAGGAACGAAACTAGTCCGGCAACCTACTTCACTGTGCTAAGATTATCCTGAAGCTAAAAGTTCGTTAAGAAAAGTAATCGGGTATTTCAATGAGTAAACGCCCCTTGCTGGAAGGCAGTTCAAACGTGCCATCCTCTCGTCTGTTCAAAATCCTGCCATCGGGCCAGAGACGAGCCAGAGCTGGATTGCCCGCGATACGCAGTACTTCACCTGAGAAAGTCGAGGGTTCGTCAATCACATCAATATCGATGCACTTTCTCACAGGAACGTAGTGGAGCAGCGTTAGAAGCAAAGTGTCGCCACGCCGCCGGGGATAAACCATCACAGTGCTCGGCAGCCCCAGGCCATAAGGAGCAGGGCCGATGAGGTCGAAAACGACTTTTTGCCAGGCTTGTCGGACTGCAAGATTGGCAGTCTGACGGTATTCTCGAAATATCGGATCTGCAAAATAGACAAAACCAGGGCCGGATACGGCCGCTGGATATTTTCCAACTTGTGCAACTGGGGGTGTTTGAGAGTGGGATGAGAATGTTGCGGCTGTACGGCGGAAGTATGGCGGTACGCGGTCGATTAAGATTTCACAGTCTTTTAGAGCAGTAATCTCCAGCCCCGCCTCATAAAAGACACGATCGCTCGCCGTGAGCGATTCGCGCATGGATTCACGAGCTCGCCAGTAAGTAGGATAAAGTTCTGTCAATGCGCCAATTTTCAGGGGCAGATCATCGAGCTTCCACACGCCTTCGGTGGAAAAGCCACTACGGTAAGAAAACAGCAATTTTCCTCCGCCTGCCAGGAAACTCATTAATCGTGAGGCCAGATCACTATCTACAGGGGTAGTGTCCGGTAGAATGAGGAGGTTGTATCCATCAAGTGGATCTTTTCCATCAATTACAGCGCAGTCATAGTGAGCTTCTTCGCAAAGTAGGACTGCTCCCTCCTCACTCTTGCCACCATCGTGCCCGGGGTAGCTAGCGGAGAAGATGGCGAGGCGAGGTTTGATGAATTCCGAACCTTCGTAGAACGGTTCGGCTTCGGCGCACTTTTCATAAACCGCGCCGATGAGTTTGTAAGCAGCCGCATCCAAAGTGCCACGGGGAGGTAATTGGTCACCAATAGAATTGGCTCCACCCAGAGCTTGTGAACGGAAACACTCAAACTCTAGAGCGGCCTGGGGTTTAATGCCTCCAAAATCGCCCCACATTTTTTGGAACCGACCGGTCATGCCGAGCCAGGGTTTACCCCAAGTGCTTTGGGCCCGGGCCATGCGAGGCAAGTGGTGGTAGCCCCAAAATCCAGAAGGAAGTGACTCGATCTCAAAATGGGTTTGGAAAGCCTCACGAGCGCGTGGCCCGATGCGTGGGTCCATGTTTCCCTCATTTGGGGAATTGTAAAAGATAGTGGCTTGCGGTCTTATGCCGTGAACAATTTTAGTGAATTTCTCGGCAAATTCTGCTTGTGCCAGTCCTTGGAAGATTTCAAAGGTGGCGCGGTCAGTACCCCAGAGACTGTGTTTCTGCCGAAAGACGCGGCTGGCATCGCTCCAGCAGGCATCGGGTGCAAAGAAAAGGATGTCGAAGAAAAAACCGTCAACATCCTTTCCGTAAAGCGAAAGAATTTCCCGTACATGAGCTTCAATGTAGTCTTGGTATCGAAGGTCGAGAAAATTATTAAATTGCCACGTAGCAACATTCCCCGGCTTGCCGTCTGGCCCTACAGGGAAGCCCGCAAAATACCCCTCACGGGTTAGTTGGCGCCATTCTGGGAAGCGGCGAGCCACATCTTCTTCCCAGACGATTGTAGTGTAAATGGGTGCTCGAATACCTTCACGATGTAACGCCTCGAGCTGCTCTCCCAATAAGTCGCGCCCGTGCAATGCCGGGTGTTGTGTGCCTGTCTTTGTCGGGTAGTAGCACATGCCGTGGTGGCATTTTGCGAAGATTGTAACACTGTTGACGTGCGCCTTCTTCATGGTAGTGGCGAATGCACGCGCGTCAAACTCACAACCCACATCGGGTATGTGCGGGGAGGTGTGGAAGTCCAGATGCACTTGGCGCTGATGCCGACGATAGATTTCAGTAAAACTCACAGAACCAAGCACTACTTTTTCAGGATTCTCCGAGCAATCAAAAAACTGCGCTATTCGAAGTTGGCCTAAGCGTTATAACTGTTTCAAGAAAGTGAGATATTTTTGGTCAACTCGCTAATTGCTTCGGCCAATCTTGTTTTCAGGGGTAAAGTACGCGAGCCAAGTGCCATCAGAGTCTTGATGCTGCCGGGATGATTGACGGCGTGCCAAACTAAGCGTGAAGGGACGACTTTGCCTTTTTCAAAATCCATGATTTTTTCGATATGCTCAATCGGTAATTCTTCATCCAGACTGTCTGATATGATGCGTAAGTGGTAAAAAGGTAGAGCCGATTCCTGGCAAGCTCTTCTTACGCCATTAGATTCCATTTCGCATGCGATAGCACCAAATTCTGCGGCTACAGCACTTTTCTCTGCCCGGTTTTTCAAGACTCGGGGTACGCAGACTATTTTACCAACATGCGCTGGCTTATTGAGCAATTTTGCCAAAGACTCATCATCCACGACAAATTCTCCCCAATTCACATGAGGCACAAGCCCCCCAGCGTATCCCGCTAGTAATACGGCTCGGGGTTGAAATTGCTGGATAGCCCACTTTGTGGTACGCTCTGCGTTATTTTCACCTACTCCCGTGACTAAGGCAACTGCGCGCTTTTTTTGGATTTTTCCCCGGATGCATTGGTGTCCATTTTTTGGGGATTTGATGTAAGTGTTAAAAACTTCAGTGAGCCCGGCCTGCTCATCCTCCAAAGCGGAAACGATCAGTATTGGAGCATCTTGATTCATGGCTTATGCAGTGCTTGTTCAGGCAGGAGAGGATTTAACGCGGTGTAGGGCGATTCAAACTGCTGGTGTCGTACGGAGCAAATCGGAAAATGGTCTCTCCATCACGAGCCAAATTGAGTTTATCGCGGGCTTCGCGTTCTACTGTGGCAGGGTCGCTGAGAAGTGCACGGTATTCATCTTGGAGCGCATCCCGTTCACGCTCCAATTCGCTGATGAGTTTGTCTTTGCGGGTCACTTCTCTTTTGAGTTCTTCCCCTTTTTCAAACATCGGCCAAAGAAGCACGATCGCTAGCAACCCTCCGATGAGCATAACGAGGAGCTGTGCACCTTGGCGCAGAAACTCCCAACCTGATGGACGATGAACCACTTCCTGTTCATGATACCAAGCGTTTTCCAGTAATCGTGAATTGGTCTCCATGTCCAGAAGTTATCCGCAAAGTTTTAAAAACACAAAATATTCCTCATCAGAAATTTCTGGCACGTCTAAGTTTTGACAAATAATTCATGGGAATTACACGTTGCAGTCAACTAAAATTCAGAAGGTTGTGTCAGTAATCTTGCGTTAACAGGACTGTGGGTTATGGTCAATCTTCTCCCTGAGCTTTCGTGTAACCGGGACTGCCGTTGATTTCCTCCAGCTTTTCAATGTGCATCCAACGCAGGCCATTTGCTTCCAGAGCCGACAGGTATGCGCCGAGAGCTTCTGCTTTGGGAAAATCGCCCGTAGACAGATGCCGACAGCGCCAGTGGTCTACACAATCAGTTTGTGCCCCTCGATCAGGAAAAACCTGCGTGCCACGGTTGGAGATCATTTTGAGTTTGAAACCGTAAGCAGGTGCCAAAGTTTCCAGTAAATTTCCGAGCTCTGCAGGGCTGTGGGCAGACTCAAGAAAGATATCACAGCCGATTGTTCGCCGGGAATCTGTTTTCACAGTTACCGCCCCTTGGGGCAGTGGCGGTATTCTCAAGGGGCGGTAGTCTCTGGCTTCAAGTCGAGAGGGTTTGCGGCCGAAATTTGCGATTACAGCTTCGGCGTAAGCTCGGGTGCCTACCGGATTTTGTACACCAGGGATATCTTTGGTTACGGTGCGCTTTTCCTCGATCGTAGCGAGAACGGCATTTTCAATCATACGTGCCGTTTCAATTTCGCCCAGATACCGCAGCATCAGTACGCCCGACAACAGTACGGCAGTGGGATTGGCCACATCCTGGCCTGCATATTTAGGTGCAGAGCCGTGCACGGCTTCAAAAATTGCAATACCTGAGCCGATGTTTGCCGAGGGCGCAAAGCCCAAACCACCGATTAGGCCCGAGCTCAAATCACTGAGAATGTCGCCGTTCATATTAGTGGTGATGATCACCTCAAACTGCTCTGGCTTTTTCACCATCTGGTGCGCGCAGTTGTCTATGATGATGTGTTCAGCCCGAATGTCAGCATACTCTCGGGCCACTTGCTCAAACACTCGCTTCATCATCCCTTCGGTAAGTTTCATAATGTTAGCCTTAGTCGCGCAATGAACGCTTTTGCGTCCTTCCGAGCGAGCAAGCTCAAATCCCGTGCGAATGACCTTTTCGCAGCCTTTGTGCGAGATGAGCTTTAGGCATTGAGCCACTCCAGGAGTTTGCATGTGCTCAATACCCGCGTAGAGGTCTTCCACGTTTTCACGCACCACGACGATGTCCAGATTACGACCGCTGAACGGCGTGGATACGCCAGGAAACTCCCGGACGGGCCGGATGTTGGCGAATGTTTCGAACAACTTTCGCAGTGTTACGTTTGCGCTTTTCTCACCAAAACCTACAGGCGTTTCTAGTGGGCCTTTTAGCACACAGCGCGTTCTTGCAATTGAGCGTATCGTCTCCTCTGGCACGCCGGAAGGTACGCCTTTTTTAAAGACACTTGCTCCCGCTTGAACCTCTTCCCATTCGATTTTGATGCCAGAGGCATCGATGATTTTTCGTGTTGCGGCCACGACTTCTGGCCCAATTCCGTCCCCAGGGATTAAGCTAACGATGTGTGACATGATCTTATTTGAGTGATGTTATTTGCTTTTGAGGAACTCTTTTACAGGACCTTGCTGAGCAAGCAAGGCTATCGAGTATCGCTTTTTTGATATCTTCCTGAGTCATGAAGTTCAAGTGCATCAATACAATCTTTTTAAGAAGACTGCGTGAAGGAGCGATGCCGGTGTCAGGGATTGTAATTCTCATGCATCCACGAGGTGTTCGCACTTGAATCTCTGGTGCCGAGTACCATGCACCCAACACATCATCGCTGAGAGCGCCTAAACAGATTTTTGGATCGCATAATCCGACCCAATAAATCTCACCATTCCACTGGGAGGCTTTTCTGACATCTACCACATCATCAAAGCAGAAAATAGGTGGTTGTTGGTTTATGCATAACGTTGGCTTTGGTTGTTTTTTGATTGTCTTCATGAAAAGAAAATACCATCTGCTTAGTTTTAATATAAATAGATGTTTTATAAATTAACGTTCTATTTTATAGAATTTAAAATGAATTACCATCACCTCAGAATCTTTTATGAAGTTGCCCGCCGGGGCAATCTCACAGCCGCAGCCCGCTCACTGCGTGTGGCACAGTCCGCCGTAAGTGTGCAAGTTCGCTCACTAGAGGAGGCGTTAGGAGAAAAACTTTTCCACAGAGACCGCAAAGGCCTTGTGCTCACTGAGGCAGGTCGACTTGTGGAAGAATATTGCTCCCGGATATTTTCACTCGGTGAAGAATTGAGAGCAACTCTACGTGGTATCTCTCAAGGCAGACCACTCCTCAGGGTAGGAGCCATAGCCACACTATCTCGCAACTTTCAGATTGCATTACTCTCCCCCTTGCTGAGTCGCGTGACACTTGTTTTGCAAACCGGCCCTTTTCGATCGCTGCTCAGCGAGCTGGTCGAACACAGATTAGATATCGTTCTCTGCAATCATGCAGTCACAAGCGCGAACGAAGGTGTATTAGACAACCACCTGCTCGCAGAGCAGGAAGCTTGTATTGTGGTGGCATCCACGGCAGAAAAAAAACGAAGTTTCCGTTTCCCAGTGTCACTTCATTCGGCTCCTATAGTGTTGCCAAGTAGTCAAAGCAGTTTACGCACAGAGTTCGACGCGCTTATGTTGCGTCGTGGAATCAGTCCCGATATCGTGGCCGAAGTAGACGACATGGCCATGCTGCGACTTCTCGCTCGCGAAAGCGGGTTTGCGACTCTTGTGCCTAAAGTGGTAGTTCGCGATGAACTTCGTTCCGGAGCCCTTCAATTACTTTGCCGCGTCCCGGGGGTAAGCGAAAAATTTTTCGCCGTAACTTCCAAACGTCGCTTTCAATCCAAAGTCGTGCAAGAAATTATCACCAAAAAATACCGACTTTGATTAACAAATAAGGCCTACCTAAGCTTTAGAATGCAATTTAGCTGTTACGTTTTTATTTTGCTTAAACATAAAACATAATCTATTAGCAGACTATGGGTCAACAGTCCAACAAAGTCGAAAAACGCAACCGCCGCAAGAACTACCTCAAGCGCAAAAAAGCAGCAGCCAAAGCTGCGGCAAAAACCAAAGCCTAACTTCTGCCGCCATGCAGGGCATCCGGCACATCGTGGTGGATGGCCACAGCGTGATCCATCACCTGCCAACCCTGCGCGCCCTGCACTCACGCAAACCTGCAGCCGCCCGCCAGCTCCTGATCTCTGTGCTGGTCCACCTGCAAGATTACTCAGGTATGCGAGTTCATGCGGTGTTCGATGGTCGCCAATCTTCGCCGGGGGCCGATGAGCACGTGGGCATCGCCGTGCGTTACGCCTCGGCGGGGCAGACGGCGGACTCCATCATCGAGCGGGCCGTGGGTGCGGCCCGCCAACCTGACACAGTGGCCGTCATCACCGCCGACCACGGCGAGGGTCACACCATCTCTGCGCTGGGAGCGCACTGGCTGGAACCCGATGCTCTCGCCACGCTTCTTGCGGAACACTGCCCCGAATGGGTGGCCGCAGAATTGTTTAAGAAGACTCGTTAACAGACGTTTTTCGTGCCCTGCCCAGGGCATGCAAAAGAACTTTGCAACGCAGCGGATTGGGTTAATATTATTACTCAGACAATGAATAACTGCCTCGCGCCTTACTGGCCTGCACAAACTTTTTTCCCCACTCACGTTGAGTCATGAGCACTACCACTACCGAGCCCAAGAAAACCAAACGCAAAGTGGATGTGCCCAAGGGGCTATGGGTCAAATGCCCCGCCTGCGGTGCGATGCTCTTGGATCAGGAACTGGCCGAAAACTTCCACGTCTGCCCTAAGTGCGGCCACCACTTCCCTCTGCCTGCACGCGACCGCATCACCTTGCTGCTGGATGAAGGTTCCTTCAAAGAGTGGGACGCCGACCTGCTGACCAACGACCCGTTGGAATTTCCGGATTACGCCAAACGCGTGCAGGCCGAACGCGAAAAGAAAAAACGCAACGAAGCCGTGATCACGGGCGCAGGGATGATGGAGCGCCTGCCCGTGGCGCTGGCCGTGATGGACTTTGAATTTCTGGGAGGCAGCATGGGCGCGGTGGTCGGCGAAAAAATTACCCGCTGTGTGGAGCGTGCCACTGCCGAGCGGCGGGCTGTGATCATCGTAAGTGCCTCCGGCGGCGCGCGCATGCACGAGGGCTGCGTGAGCCTGATGCAGATGGCCAAAATCAGCGGGGCGTTAGAACTTCACGCACGCGAGCGACTGCCCTACATCTCCCTGCTCACCGATCCGACCTTTGGCGGAGTCTCCGCGAGTTTTGCGACTCTTGGCGATCTGAACCTTGCCGAACCAGGCGCGCGCATCGGTTTTGCTGGTGCCCGCGTGATTCAAGAAACCACGGGCCAGAAACTGCCCGCCGGATTCCAAACAGCAGAATTTCTGCTCGCCCACGGCCTGCTCGACAAGGTCGTGCCCCGTCGCGAGCTGGCCCCCACTATTGCCGCGTTCCTGCGCTACTTCCTCTGAGACGCACCGCTCCACTGACCACCCATCCCGCAAGTCTCGCCAACGCATGAACATCCCTGACGAGGTGAAAGCCATCCTCCGCGAACTTTACGCGCTGCGGCAGTTCGGCATGAAACCCGGCCTTGAGACCATGACGGTGCTGGCTCAGTGCCTCGGCCAGCCGGAGCGAGAGCTGCGCTTCCTGCACATCGCCGGCACCAATGGCAAGGGCTCCACCGCCGCGATCCTCGAAGCCTTGCTACGCACGGCCGGGCACCGCACCGGGCTCTACACCTCGCCGCATCTGGTGTGGTTTGGCGAACGCATCCGCATCAACAACGTGCCGCTGTCCCCGAGCCAGGTGGCCGCATGTTACCAGGAAATTTTACCCGCGTTGCGTGAGACGGAACGCATCACGGGCCAACGCCCCACCTTCTTCGAAACGGCCACGGCCCTGGCCTTGCACGCTTTCCGGCAAGAGCAGTGCGACTGGGTCGTCTGGGAAACCGGCATGGGCGGGCGACTCGACGCCACAAACATCGTCACGCCGGAAATCTCCATCATCACGCGCATTGACTTCGACCACATGCGCTGGCTGGGCGACACGCTGGAAAAAATCGCAGCCGAGAAAGCTGGCATCATCAAACCGAGACGGCCCGTCGTAACGATACAACAAATGCCTGCAGCACATGCTATCATTAAAAGCACTGCATGCAGGCAAAATGCCCCACTCACCGTTGCTGCGCCGGTCAGCTTCAGTGCTGATGAGTTCATGCGATTGCAAGTGCGGCTGGAAGACGACCGCGTGGTGCCGACGCGCCTAGCCGGACAATATCAGGCGGAAAACATCGGCCTGGCTCTTACCGCGTTCGCGCGGCTTGCGGCTTCAGCAGACGTGTGCCCTGAAGCGAAGGTGGCGGACACTACGGCCCAGGCGTTAAGAGAAGTCACCTGGCCGGCGAGGATGGATCTTTTGCGCGAATCGCCGCTGTTCCTCGTGGATGGCGCACACAATCCCAACGGGGCTGCACGGCTCGCGGAGTCGTTGATCCAGTAGCAGCGCAACGGTCACTTGCAGGAGGCGGTGCTGCTGACAGCCGCGCTGGCCGATAAAGATGCGGCGGCACTTTATCGCGAGTTGCTCCCGTATTTTTGCGAAGTGTGGTGCGTGCCGCTGGGCAGTTCGCGCGCCTTGCCTGTCGCGCAACTCGCGGAGATGATTCACAATCTGGCCTCAGCGCAGAAGCCAGCGGACGAGGTGCGTCGGCCGCGCGTGCACGCCGCCGAGGATGCGCGGGCCGCAGCCCGGACGTTGTGGGAGGGAGCTCGGCCCGTGGTGGTGGCGGGATCGCTTTATCTCGCGGGCGAGGTGTTGGCGGAAATTGGCGAGCAGTCAGTTTTTCAAAAGATGTGAATACGCGGGCAGGATGCCCGCGCTCCCTTCTGGCATATCGGTGAGATGCCCGTTGTGGCGTTATTTGCTGAGGCGGTGGATCCAGTCGAGGATTTCGTCGGGCCAGTCGCGGGGGTCTTCGGAGGCGAGGCGGGGGAGTTTGCCGGCGTGGGTGAGGAGGGTGTCGCCACGGCGGAGGCTGAGGCGTCCGTCGCGGCATTCGACGGCGGTGAGGCCGCCTTGGAGGGCGGTGGTGCGGATACGGTGGTAGTCGATCAGGTGGCGCACGGGGGCGGGCAGTTTGCCGAAGACGTCGCGCCAGCGGGCTTCAAGTGCGTCGCAGGCGGCGGGGGAGTCGAGTTCGGCGAGTTCGCGGTAGGCGGCGATGCGTTGGGCGGGGTCGGGGAGGAAGGTGGCAGGGAGGTGGGCGCTGAGCCGACCTTCGCCGGGATCGGTGTCGCGGAGGCTGAGGAAGTCGAGGGTGAGGGGGACTTCGCGGCGCAGGGGGATGCGGCCGGATTTGAGTTGTTCGATGGATTCTTTGAGGACGCGGCAGTAGAGGTCGAAGCCGATGGCGGCGATGTGGCCGGATTGTTCGGTGCCGAGGAGGTTGCCTGCGCCGCGTATTTCCAGGTCGCGCATGGCGATTTTGAAGCCGCTGCCGAGTTCGCGGTATTGGCGGATGGCGGCGGCGCGTTTGCGGGTCTCGCCCGCGCTCATCATGGCGGGCGGGAAGAAGAGGTAGGCGTAGGCTTGTTGGGTGGAGCGGCCGACGCGGCCACGGAGTTGATAGAGGTCGGCGAGGCCGAAGCGGTCGGCGCGGTCAATAAGGATGGTGTTGACGTTGGGCATATCAATGCCGCTTTCGATGATGGTGGTGGTGACGAGGACGTCGGCGCGGCCGTCGAGGAAGTCGGTGAAGGTGCGTTCGATGTCGTCTTCGTCCATGCGGCCGTGGGCGCCAAGCACGCGCAGGCCGGGCAGGAGGGTGCGGAGTTTGGTGCAGATGGTATCGAGCGAGGCGATGCGGTTGTGAAGGTAGAAGACTTGGCCGCCGCGTTCGAGTTCGCGCTGGATGGCGGAGCGGATGATGCGTTCGTCGTAGGCGAGCACGTGGGTCTCGACAGGGATGCGGCCGGGGGGCGGGGTCTCGATGGTGGAGAGGTCGCGCGCACCCATGAGGGAGAGGTAGAGGGTGCGGGGGATGGGAGTAGCGCTGAGGGTGAGGACGTCTATGCGGGGGAAGCGTTCTTTAATGCGCTCTTTGTCGCGCACCCCGAAGCGTTGTTCCTCGTCCACGATGAGGAGGCCAGGGCGGGCGAAGAGGACTTTGGAGGAGAGGATGCGGTGGGTGCCGATGAGGAGGTCGCACTTGCCGGTGGCGCATTCTTCGAGGATGGCGCGGGTCTGTGCGGTGTTTTGGAAGCGGCTCATGAGGCGTATGGTGATGGGGTAGTCGCTCATGCGGCCGGAGAAGGTGTGGTAGTGCTGGCGGGCGAGGACGGAGGTGGGGCAGAGGACGATGACTTGGCGGCCGTCCATGATGGCTTTGAAGGCGGCGCGGATGGCGACTTCGGTTTTGCCAAAGCCGACGTCGCCGCAGAGGAGGCGGTCCATGGGGCGGGGGGATTCCATGTCGCGTTTGATGTCCTGGACGGCAGTGGCTTGGTCGGGAGTGAGGGGATAGGGGAAGGAGTCTTCAAATTCTTGTTGCCAGTGGGTGTCGGGGGCGAAGGCGTGGCCGGGGTGGAGTTCGCGTTCGGCTTGGAGGGCGAGGAGTTTGGCGGCGTAGTCGAGGATGGCGCGGTGGGCGGAAATTTTTTTACGTTCCCAACGGGTGCCGCCGAGGGTGTCGAGTTCGGGGCGGGCTTTGCCGGCACCGATGTAACGGGAGACGAGGTGGGCTTGAGCCAGGGGGACGTAGAGGCGCGCGGCGTCGGCGTATTCGAGGAGGAGGACTTCTTCGTCGTGGGGGCCGCCAAGGTTGATGGGGTGGATGCCAAGGTAGCGGCCAATGCCGTGTTGGAGGTGGACGACGTAATCGCCTTCGATGAGTTCGGTGATGTCGGCGATGCCGGAGGCGCGGCGTTCGAGGAGGGATTGGCGGGTGGCGCGCGTGGGTGCGGCGACGAGGGTGCGGTGGAAGATTTCGGCGTCGGTGAGGAGGGTGAATTTGTCGTCGGGCAGGAGGAAGCCGCGGGCGAGTGGCAGGGTGTGGAAGGTGATTTGTGCGGGCCAATCCGGGTGGTGGCCGGCAAGGATTTCGCGCAGGCGGGAGATTTCACCAGCGTTTTGAGCGGCGATGTGGATGTGCCAGCCGTGCGCGAGCCAGTCGCGGACGTGGCGAGCGAGCAGTGCGGTGCGGGTGTCGAAGGCGAGGGTGTCGCGGGTCGTGGTGTGGAGGTAGTCGTGCTCGGGGATCAGCGGCGCGGGCAGGCCGTTCTCGGGGTCAAAGGTGATGGTGAGCGTGTTCGCGGGGAGGTAGTCGGCGAGGGTGGCGGTGGTGTCGCTGTCGTGTGTGGATGTGAGGATAGTGGCGTGGGTCAGGGCGGTGCCGCGGCGTTGGGTGGCGGGGTCGAAGGTGTGGAGGGTTTCGATGCGTTGGTCGTCCCACTCGATGCGGATGGGCAGGCGAGCGTCGGTGCTGAAGATGTCGAGCACTCCGCCGCGTGCAGCAAATTGGCCGGGGGCGTCCACCTGGGCAACAGGTTCGTAACCGGCTTCGAGCAGGCGGGTGCGCAGTGCGGTGGGGTCACATAACGTGCCGCTGTGGATGGTGAGTCGGTGTTGAAGGAAGGTCTCGGGATGTGGCAGGGGCTGTGAGAGCACGTGGGCCGTGGTGAGGATGATGGGGGGTGAGGTGTGAGGTGCGGGGTATTGAGTGCGCGTGGCGGCGAGGAGGGAGAGCGTGCGGTCGCGCTCGAAGCGGGCGGTGGTGAATTCATCGGTGAGGATGTCGTCGGCACTCAGGATTTCTTTTACGGTGAAGATCTCGCGCTCCGGCAGCCAGATGGTGAGGGCGTTGTGGATTTCGAGAAGGTCGCGCAGGGTGTCGGTAACGAGGAGTGTGGGTGTGTGAGTTTGGTGGATGAGTGCGGCAAGGGGGAGTTTGTGTGTGGGCGCGAGGGTGAGGCGGCTGTGGTGATGGAGTGTTTGGTTGGTTTGGTAGAGCCAAGGAGCGAGGGTGCTGGATTGGCAGACGATTTGGAGGATGTGCGCGGCGGATGATGTGGAGTGGCCAGCGTCTCGGGACATGGAGTGGTATTTTTTTACCGGGGATGGAGGGGTGTGCAAGCGGGGCGCGTAAATTCGTGTGGCGATGGCGATCAGACTCAGCGACCGGCGGCGATTTCGCTGCGAAGCCAGGCGACAAATTTTTGCAAGCCCTCACGCACGCTGGTGCGGGGTTGGTAGCCCAGGAGGTTGTGGGACTTGGTGATGTCGGCGTAGGTCAGCGGGACGTCGCCGGGTTGGTCAGGGTGTTTTTCGATAATTGCTTTTTTGCCGCAGACATCTTCGAGGGTTGAGATGAGTTCGTTGAGCGAGGTGGTTTGGTGGTTACCGAGGTTGAAGATTTCGAAGGGTGTGGCGGTGTATTGCGCGGCGCGCCAGGTGCCGTCCACGATGTCTTCCACGTAAGTGTAATCGCGGCGGGCGGAGCCATCGCCGAATTTGGGGATGGGGCGGCCTTCGAGGATGTTGCGGGCGAATTTGTGGATGGCGAGGTCGGGCCGCTGGCGCGGGCCGTAAACGGTGAAGTAGCGCAAGGCGGTGACTGTGAGGCCATGCAGGCGGGCGTAGTTGGAGCCGAGCTGCTCGGCGCAAAGCTTGCTGGCGGCGTAAGGGGAGAGGGTGGCATGCACGGGGTCGCTCTCACTGAATGGCACTTTACTGTTGACGCCGTAGATCGAGGAAGTGGAGGCCAGGGTGAAGCGGCTCACGCCATGGCGGCGGCAGGCTTCCAGGAGGTTGAGTGTGCCAAGGACGTTGACTTCGATGTAGAGGCGAGGGTTTTCGATAGAGGGGCGCACGCCGGCTTTGGCAGCGATGTGGACGACGGCGTCGGGCCGGTTTTCAGCGAAGACGCGGGCGATGAAAGTTTCATCGCGGATGTCGCCTTCGTAAAGGCGCGCGTTTTGGATGAATGCGGCGATGTTGCGGCGTTTGATCTCGGCGCGGTAAAAGTCGTCGAAGTTGTCCAAGGCGATCACTTCGTGGCCCTCGGCCAGAACGCGTTCGCAAAAGTGGGAGCCGATGAAGCCTGCTGCGCCAGTGACAAGAATACGCATCTAAACTCATTAATGACTTCAGTACCACGTAGCAAGCATCTGCTAGTTGCGGAACTTAGATGTTATTTTGACCTAAAGCATGCTCGGCGCAGAAGGCTGAGGATACCTGCCTGCCCATCGTGCTCTTCTAGCATCTGACGGATTTTATTGGGGAGCACGGTTAGTGAAATGGAGAGTTTGGAATTCGAGACATCTAGGTCAGGTTATTTGCGATCCGACGTGAAGTAGGCGGCCTTAGGAATCAACCATAGACTTTGGCTTTGTAGCGCTGAGGTTGGAAGGGCATTCTAAACATTGACGGTCAAATGAGAGAGTGGGAATGCTGCAACTGGTTTTCAGGTTATTTTGCGAGATGCCAACGGCGACGATGCTGCCGTCGCACTCTATAACACAAGCGGTTTCGCGACGTCTTTCACAACCGTCACCGCGGTCTACGTGGTGATTGATGTGGTCAAACTGGCCGACGGCAGAGTATTTTTCATCATTGGGAGCGGAGCAAATTTTGATTTTCGGATGAGTTTCAGCAATGTGCAGGCCATCCTGAACAATCATTTGCTTACGTTGTTATTTTATATGATTGGCATTTTATAATAAAAAACGCAGACAGAAAAAATAGCCGTTTAGATGGGTTTACTGCTTATTGTTTGAGTCCTTTGCGAATATGGCCAAGGTTTCGCGCATCTGCGTATCGTTGTATTGTGCGATGATTTTTAAGCCGCAGAGTTGTGAGAATGCTTCTATTTGGGAGGGAGTGTAACGGTAAGTTGTAAAGAGGTTGAGCGCAGAGGCCGTGAGCAGAATCTGTCGGCCATCTTCGAGAGTGGCACAACTGCCAGATGTGATTGGGAGGGTAAAAACAAAACGGTGCGGCACAGCTTCGCGGGTGGATGCTTTGGTCATAAACTCCAATGCTTGCCTGGTGCATGGGATGCTAAACAAAGTAGGCAACAGGCCCAGCCAGGCGCGCGTTTCGGCATTATCGTATTGCGTGGCGATTTGCGCGAGGTCGCTGCCCGTGGTGGTATTGAAACTGATGAGGGCATAATCACCCGGCTGGAGTGCGCTACTGAGTGTGTCGCGCAGAGTCTCTGGCGGCGTGTTGGGCGAGGTGCCAAAGAAGTGATGCAGCACGGGGCCGCGAACCGGCGTCATCAGAGCGTTGAGGCTGGCGCGGAGGTGTTGCTGCTCGGTGTGAATGTCGCCCACATAGCCCCGCGCAGGGGATGTTGGGAACCGCGCGAGCCACGCGCGCAGGGTGTGCGCGACGAGCGCGGGGGAGATGTCGGCCGCAAGAAGAGCTGGCGGATGCTTTCCCGTGTGCGCGAGGGCCTCTGCTACCAGGACGTCCTTCCAGCCCGTGCCGCACCCGTGGGAGAGGATGGCCGCGGGCAGTTCGGGCAGCTTACTTACAAGCGCGGGCAGTGCCGTGCGGTAAAAGTCGGCCAGCCCGGCGGGGGTGTGTCGCTGATGCACACGCATCCAGGCTGCGGCTTGGGCGTTTGTGATGTAATGGAGGGCAGGGTGGATGTGACCTGTGCTGAGGGAGTGGAGCAGTGTGTCGTGAAGCCAGTCGCTCGAGCAGGCCGCACCAAGAGTGGCGAGAACGGGCGCGTGCACGCGCGGGCTTTAGCGAGTGACGGGCGTGACGGGCGACCACTGGCCAGCATCGGCCGCCATGCGGGCGTGCTCTTCGTCGCTGCAGGCCGAGTTGATGGGCACGCCAACTTCTGCCGCCGAGGGGCTCACGTATCCGTTGGCGATGAGCCACTTTTCCACTTCTTCGCCCGATACGTCGGCGAGGATTTTGCCATCAATTTCCAAGGTGGGTTGCAGATGCTGGCCGCTCTTGGCGACCATCTCGGCGTAGTAAGCAGGGTTGTTGATGATGTCGCGATCCTCGTAAGGGAGTTGATATTTGCCGAGGATGGCGCGGACGCCGTTGCTCCATCCGCAGAAGGGTTTCATGTAGGCGATGATTTTTGGTGTGGCCATAAGCTGAAGTTACACGGAGAACAAAAAATTCAAGTGGGGTGCAGGAAATTTTTCGATGCGGATTTTTTTCTGGGGGGAGGGCACTTAAGCGCGGGAGTGTGCGGAACTGAGCGGGGGCTCGGGTTGGAGTTGGAGTTCCTCGATCCAGCGCATGTCGTCATCGCCCTCGGGATTCGGTGTGGTGAGGAGGCGATCGCCGTAGAAGAGGGAATTCGCGCCGGCGTAGAGCGCGAGGGTCTGGAGTTCGCGCGACATTTCCGTGCGCCCCGCCGAGAGGCGCACTTTGGCACGGGGGAAGAGGATGCGCGCCGTGGCTATGAGGCGGATGAGTTGCAGCGGCGGCACGGGGGGCTGCTCCGCAAGAGGAGTGCCGGGGATGGGCACAAGCACGTTGATGGGCACGGACTCCGGCGCGGGGTCAAAGCCGGTGAGGACTTGGAGCATGCGCAGGCGGTCGTCCTCGGTCTCACCCATGCCGAGGATGCCGCCGCAGCACACGGAGATGCCCGCCGACTGAACATGGGAGATAGTGCGCAGGCGATCATCGAAAGTGTGTGTGCTCACAATGCGGGGGTAGTGCTCGGGCGAGGTGTCGATGTTGTGGTTGTAAGCGGTGAGGCCGGCGTCTTTGAGTTGGCGGGCGGCTTCTTGAGTCAGCGAGCCGAGGGTGACGCAGGCTTCCAGGCCAAGGGCGCGGACGCGGCGCACGGCTTCGAGCACTTCGGGGAACTTGGGGCTATCGTGCGAGATGCCGCGCCAGGCGGCGCCCATGCAGAAGCGGGTGCTGCCGGCCTCTTTGGCGGCGCGGGCGTGCGGCTCGATCTCATCGGCGCTCATGAGCGGCGCACGCTCCAGATCCGTGGCGTAATGGGCGGACTGGGAACAGTAGGCGCAGTCCTCGGAGCAGCCGCCGGTCTTGATGGAGAGGAGGGTGCAGAGTTGGACATGGTTGCCGCTCCAGTGCTGGCGCATGACCTCGCGGGCACGGTCGAGCAGTTCAAAAAGCGGCGTTTGGTAGATGGCGCGAATCTCTTCAATCGGGCGCTGGGCGGCATTAACGGGCATGGGGCATTTTGCGCCAGAGTGCGGTGGATGACAATACTTCTGGGGCTGCCAGTTCATCGCAAAGATTCTATAATATCGCGCGCTCGGCGCGGAGATATGGCAAACACTGCGGACGGGCTGCCTGGGTTTTTGTTTCGCGGGCAGGAGGGGGGCATATTTTACGGACGCCGGGGACGGCGTCCCTCCCATGTCTGTGCGAAAGGCATGGAGGATGTTTTTGTTTCGCGGGCAGGATGCCCGCGCTCCCTAAGCGGGAGGGTCGGCGTTCTCGCCGTCTTGTGTCGTGGCGCGATGTTGAGGTTCCAAGTCGTGGCATTGAGGTTTTGAGTTGCGGTATTGAGGATCAAAGTTGTGGCATTGAGGTTTTGAGTCGCGATATTGAGGATGCAAGTCGCGGTATTGAGGTTTTGAGTCGCAATGTTGAGGATCAAAGTCGTGGCATTGAGGTTTCAAGTTGCGATGTTGAGGATCAAAGTCGTGGCATTGAGGTTT
>CALLMV010000041.1 GCA_938005615.1 uncultured Verrucomicrobiae bacterium | reverse complement strand
TGGCCTCACGGCAGACCAATTCTTCCGGCGCACGAGTCTTATTGCTTACTCGGAGCGTGCGCTCGAGGCATCCGCTGCTGACATCCAAGCCATTGCAGGAGCCGAACAACTCGATGCGCATGCTAAATCCGTCGAGGTCCGTCTTATTAAAAAAACTAGCTAAATAAAAAAAATGATATGACTATTTACTAATTTCTACGTAAAGAAAAAAAATCTTATCTTAATACATCATTTTATAACATTAGATTTTTTCTAATTTTTATTTATTGTAAAAGATATGATGAAATTAAAGCACTTAACTCTTGACTACTATATTATGATTGCAACAAAGTTAAACATAATTGATGAACTTTAAAATCCCTTTCTTAATAGCTTTATTGGTGAAAGTTAGACCAGCATGGCTGGCCTCTTTTTTAAAGCGTATACTTAGAATAAATCGTTTTATCTATTCAACCCCACAGGGCAAGTTTTTTATAGATCCTGCGTCACAATTTGGATTCACATTACTCTCCTCTGGAACTTATGAAAAAGAAGTAACTGAATATATTCAAAATACTTTAAATCCAGGAGATGTTTTTATTGACATCGGATCTAACGAAGGCTTTTTTAGCATAGTAGCATCCAACTTGGTTAACAAAACTGGAAAAGTGATCAGTGTTGAACCACAATCCCGATTGCAGCCCATTTTATTTAAAAATTCAGAATTAAATGAATGCTATAACATATATTTTTTTCAACTTGGTATATCTAACTATAATGGATTTGCTAGATTTTCTGTTTCTTCGGATATGAATACTGGATCAAGCTCAATAATAGAAAAAAAAGTAGATGATACAAAGTCAGAAATAATTCCAATTAAAACTCTTCAAAGTTTTCTTGAAATCTTAAACATTGATTCAATAAAACTTTTAAAAATGGATATAGAAGGAAGTGAATACGAGGCATTGACATGTAGTAAGAATATCTTAAGCAGTGGGAAAATAAAGCATCTAATTGTGGAGTTTCATCCTACGCTGCTAAAAAGCAGAAACAAAAATATCGAAGATATATTCTCTCTCCTAGCAAATTGTGGGTATCTTATTCAAAAACATCCAAATTTGAACTTATTTGTTCACAGGTCTGTTCTTTAGTGGAAGGATTTCTTTTGGGAAAATTTGTTGAGGTCATTTATTACTGTAAAAATTGAGTTATCTTTCTTATAAGTTGAGGATTCTTACATGTTATCTCCAAAAACAGCTCAGCAAGATTTAGACTATTCCATATTTTTCGAGCAGCATGATATGGATAAGGTATTGAACTTCTGCTTAGGTATTATACAGCAAATCAGCAAGCTAGCTGGAGCTACCAAAATAGATAAAAAAGGAATGATGTTAAAAATATAATCCACAATAAAAACTTAAGATATCTTTGAATAAGATAGTTGTTTTTTTTTAAATGAGACAGAAGCAAGTAAATTTGAAGTGATGCCAAGAAAAAAGATTCTTTTGAGTTAAACGATTCTTAGGGGAATATCATTTATTAATGTCTTGTTACAAATTGAGGTAATATTTTGAAAAACAGGTTTACAAAATTTTTTCCGTGTTAGGTCATAATCAAAGTTGTTGTTGAGGTTAGTTACACGACGTTGTCTGATGGAAACTAGCTCTAAAAAATTTTAATGCCGTTACATCTTTTCAAGTGGTACGATGCCGAGGAGTTCGAGTCCTTCTGCCAAGGTGTTTTTGATGGCCAGGCAAAGTGCAAGACGCCGGGCACGCGTTTGAGTTTCTGCTTTAAGTACGGGACAGTGTTCAAAAAAGCGGTGGAAGGCCCCGGCGAGTTCGTAAAGGTGAAAGCAAAGGTGGTGCGGTCGTTGTTCTAGGATAACTTGTTCTAGCACAGTGTGCCAGCGGGTAAGGAGCAATAGAAGACTGCGTTCGGGGTCGCCTTGGTTTTGGGTGTCTTGGGTAGTAAGAGGAGTGAGATCCTCTGAGTCGGGTAAATGACCGGCTTTGCGCAGAATGGAGGCGCAGCGGACGTGGGCGTTGATGATGTAGGGTGCGGTGTTGCCATCGAGGGCCAGCATTTTATTCCAGTCGAAGACATAATCCAAGTGGCGGTTTTGGGCGAGGTCAGCATACTTTACCGCTCCGATGCCGAGGGCTTCGGCGATCATGTTGTTGTCGGTTTGGTGAGCCGAGCTGTCGTTAGCACTGTTAAGTGTCGCACGCTGTTCTAGGATCGCCCTGGCGCGGTTGACGGCTTCATCGAGGAGGTTTTCAAGTTTGATGGGGTTGCCTTCGCGGGTTTTGAGAGGCTTTTTATCAGGACCTAAAATGGCGCCGAAAGCTACATGACGCAGAGTTGCGGTTATCCCCCAGCGGCGCGCGGTCTCAAAGAGTTGCATGAAGTGGAGGCTTTGACGTGCATCAGTCACATACCATACTTCATGGGGTGAGAAGTTCTCCATGCGGTATTTGATGGTGGCAAGGTCAGTTGTGGCGTAAAGCGCAGCGCCATCGCTTTTTTCGATGAGGAATGGCTTATCAGCTAGTTGGGGGTGATCTGGGAAGAAGACGCATACTGCGCCCTCACTGAGCTGAGCAATGCCTCGTTGGCGAAGGTCGTTTACGACTTCGGCAAGGGTGTGCTGGTAGTAACTCTCGCCAAGGGTGTAGTCAAACGTGATGCCGAGACGCTGGTAGATGCGATCGAAAGCGATTTGACTTTTGGTGCGGAACAATTTCCAGAGGCGGGTGTTTTCGGTGTCGCCCTGCTGGAGTAATAATAGCTCGCGCCGCGCTTGCTCCAGGGCAGCGAGGTCGTGTTGGCATCGCTCGTGGGTTATCTTATAGAGGCGCTCCATTTCTGTGATGGGATCGGTATCGAGCGCAGCCGCGTCGCCTTCAGTCTTCCAGCCGAGGATGAGTTTGCCAAACTGAGTGCCCCAGTCGCCGATGTGATTGTCGGTGATGACGCGGTGGCCGCGAGCGCGTAGAACACGGGCGAGGCAATCGCCCAGGACGGTTGAACGGATATGACCAACATGCATGGCTTTGGCTACGTTGGGTCCGGAATAATCGAGTACGAAGACTCGCTGTTCGGCTTGGGGTACGGGATCAGTGATAGGCTGGCGGAGTCGGCTGCGAGCGATGCCTGCAAGTAGTTCGCCAGAAAGACTCCAGTTGAGGAAACCTGCTCCTGCGACGTGGAGCGTGCCCCAGGTTTTTGCATGTCGGCTGTTCCAGATATCTGCGGCTGCAGTTGCGATTTCTCGCGGATTTTTGCCGAGGCATTTTGCCAATGGCATAGCGGTATTGCACTGGTAGTCACCGTGTCGGGGGTCTGTGCACGGAAGCCAATCGGCCGTTTGTACGAAGGGATGTGCCTGGGAGCTAATTTCTTGGAGAATATCTCTCAAGGCTTGGGTAGGTGCAGACAGGGACATGGGGAGCTTATCCCAAAAATTTTGGCGAAGTGAAATAGTGAATTGAGACTAAACCAAGGCGGCTTAGTGTTTAGTGCGTGAGTTGAGGAAAAGCAGGTTGTTGTGGATTTTTGTGCCGTTCACAAGAGTTGCTTTGCCACGAGCATCAATCTGGTAAGACTTGTAGCCTTGCTCGTAGAGAAAGTTCATAGATTTCTGACTTTTCTCAGAGGTATCTACTTCCATGTAAATGGCTGGTATGAGGTTTTTCTGGATTAAAGGCAAAGCCCCTTCCAAGGCGTGGATTTCGTAGCCTTCGATATCGAGTATCCACAGGTCAATCGTCTCGTCTGTGTTCTTCCACTCCTGGGCTAGTGTTGTGATCGAGATTTTCTGGTCGCCTGTTTCTGAAATAAAACTCTGAGAGCCGTGTGTATCTAACCAGGAAGAATGGACCAAGAAGGCCGAGGTGATCGTGCTGCCCAGTCCAGCAATTTTCAATTACACAGGAAAATCAGGGTTCTTTTCAAGGCAAAGCTGCAACCAGCCGGCCGCCTCGATATCCGGCTCAAATGCGAGAATTTTTTTGAATTTGATTACCGGCTGCAGCGATACAATGACCTGGCCGATATTAGCGCCGGAAACGACAAGATTGGGATGAGAGGGAAGATGAGTAAGCGCTCAGTTTTTAAGATGCGGACCTTCATAATCACCATAGACGATCCAACGATGTGTCGGGTTTTTAAGATCCAGAAGCCAATTAATACCGTACGCCGTAGTTATCCAGCATTTGCCAAAGGGGGCGAGGTGATTCTTAAAAAATCTTTCAAGAATCCCCAGTTTATGGGGAAAGTGCAGTCTTCGCATCAAACTCAAAAGAAGGCATGGCTTGCGATGGGGAGCTGTAGGTTGTTGATTATTCATACCAGTTATTTCCGAGATGATACCGTATCGCACTCACAGCACTATGAGCTGACAGGATTTCTACCTTGCATTTTCAGGTAGCGCGCGAATGCAGCCAGCGTTTGTGGGCTCACATGGTGTTCGATCCCTTCGGCATCACGCAAGGCTGCTTTTCTGGGAACCCCCAAAGCTTCGAGAAATGAAACGACGATTCTATGGCGAGTGCGGCTTTCAGCGGCAAGTTTTCTGCCGGTTTCTGTCAGGAAGATCGAGCGGTAGGGAGCGGTATTGACGAGGCCTTCTTTTTGTAGGCGTTGGACGGTGCGGACGACGGTAACGTGACTTACGCCAAGTAGTCGTGCGAGATCCACAGCCCGTGCTTCACCGTATTGTGCTTGGAGTGTGGCAATGGCCTCGACGTAATCCTGTGCCCGTTCTTGCGAATGGACACGACGCGTGTGTTGCTGAATGGATGCGGTTTCTGATTGGGGGCCATGCGTGGAATGAGCAGCTCGTGGCATAAAAAAACTTGAATGAGCAGAAATAAAAGCTCAAGGTAAAAGTACACTTTTTAGTATTAACATTAAAGTGTAGTATCAGCTACATTAAAAAAGAGTTCTACTGCCTGTCTTGTTGTCTTAACAACGTTTACCTTTCAGAAGTCGTGATTGCTCAAATCTAAGTCTTTTCAAAACAGACATGATAGCTCATTTTGAAGCCAAATGTGGGGTGCGAGCGACTTGTGTAGTTAAAATTGATAGCACATTGATAGGACTGGCTGTAATAAAGCATTCTTTTTAAGTAACAAACTGTGAAGCAAGACAACTAGCAGTGTTAATCTCATGTTCAACAGTGTTGTAAAATTTGAGGGAAGAATGGAAAGTTGTACTTTTGTTAAAAAATTGCCTGTCAAAATTAGGTAATAAAATCATATCAAATTATTTTTCATATCCCAAATTTTAATTAATAATTTTACATTTCTAACTTAAAATATTTTCGATAAAACATTTATACAATTATAGTTTTTTAACATTTAACCAGTAAGATATGCTAAAAGACTATTAAAAAGCTTCTGGCTATTTTGTAAGTTGTAGTTTGCAATTTCCTAAATTAAATATTACTGAACTGGAACAGTTGTGTTCTGAAAGTAGAAATGGCTGTTTGGTAAATTCAAAGATACGATTTAGCAAGTCGCTTGCTCTTAGAAAACCGCCATGTAAAATAACACTTCCCATGGACCACGACATTTCCCGCACGAGGAACTTCTGCATCATCGCACACATTGATCACGGCAAGACGACGCTCTCTGATCGGCTTTTGGCACGTACCGGCACCATCGAGCAACGCGATATGCAGGAACAGCTCCTTGATTCCATGGATCTGGAGCGTGAACGGGGCATCACCATCAAAGCCCACCCTGTGACGATGACCTACAAGGCCAAAGACGGCCACACTTACCGCCTCAACCTAATAGACACCCCGGGACATGTGGATTTTTCCTACGAAGTGTCACGCAGCCTCTCCGCCTGCGAAGGTGCCCTCTTGGTGATAGACGCTGCCCAGGGGGTGGAAGCTCAGACCGTGGCCAACGTCCACCTGGCCATGAAGCAGAATCTCACACTGGTGCCAGTGATTAATAAAATTGATCTACCCGCAGCAGATGTGCCTACCGTACGCCGCCAGCTAGAAGACATTTTAGCCATCCCCGGCGAGGAGGCCGTGCCCGCAAGCGCCAAAGCAGGCATCGGAATCGACGACATCCTGGAAGCCGTTGTAAACCGCCTCCCGCCGCCCAAGATGCCTGAGGGCGATCGCTTGCAAGCACTGGTCTTCGACTCGGTGTTTGATACCTACCGCGGTGTGATCATCTACGTTCGCGTGGTGGCAGGCCAGTTGCGGGCCGGGATGCAGATCCGCATGATGAGTACCGGCCAGCGCTACGAAGTCAAAGAGGTCGGCATCTTTGTTCCCAAGCAAAAAAAAATAGACTCCCTACAACCTGGGGACGTGGGCTACGTGGTCGCCAACATCAAAACAACCGCCGAAGTCAAGATGGGCGATACCGTCACCGATGCCAATCGCCCGGCCGAACGCCCGCTGCCCGGATTCCGAGAGTTAAAGCCGATGGTTTACTCCGGTATCTATCCTATAAACACTGCCGACTTTGAGAACCTCAAATCAGCGCTGGCCAAGCTGCAGCTTAATGACTCGGCACTTGTATACACTGCCGAAAGCAGCGTGGCGCTGGGTCATGGGTTTCGCTGCGGGTTTCTTGGACTTCTGCACTTGGAAATCGTGCAGGAGCGGCTTCGTCGGGAATTCGAGATGGACATCATCTCCACTTATCCCTCGGTGGTGTACCAAGTGTTGAAGACCGACGGAGAGACGCTGGAGATCTCCAATCCCCTGGACCTTCCGGACCCATCGCAGATCGAAGAAATCCGAGAGCCCATGGTGCGGGCTTTCTTGCTTTGTCCCAACGAATGCATAGGCGATATGATGCAACTGGTTAGCGATCGGCGCGGTAACTGCGTTTCTACCGAAAGCCTCGACCTCTCCCGTGTCATGCTGACTTGTGAACTGCCACTGAACGAAATTCTGGTAGATTTTTCCGATAAAATCAAAACCATTACTCGTGGCTACGGCTCGATGGATTACGAAGAAATGCCCCCTCGTGCCGACGACCTGGTGAAGATGGATATCCTCGTCAACGGAGAGCCGGTGGATGCTTTCTCCAGCATCGTGCACCGTAGCAAGGCCGAATCGCGGGGCCGTGCGCTTTGCGAAAAGCTCAAAGAAGTGATCCCCAACCAGCTGTTCCAAATTCCCATTCAAGCGGCCATCGGGGGAAAGATCATCGCTCGGGAAACCATTAAATCCTACGGCAAAAATGTGACGGCCAAATGCTACGGGGGCGATATTACCCGTAAACGCAAACTCTTGGAAAAACAAAAGGAAGGTAAAAAGCGCATGAAGGCCATCGGGCGGGTAAATATTCCGCAAGAGGCCTTTATTGAGGTACTCAAGGCTTGAGCAGGAGGCTCACTTGGGTAGCAAATCAACTGGCCGCAGCAGGCGGGGATGAGCATCGCCGTGTTGCGCATTTTGTAGGACTGCGTCTAACGGTGTACAAAACAGCATCGGGTAGCCCACCTCGTCCTCTAACAGCAAGAGCAGGAAGCTATTTTTGGTTAGATACTTGGCGGCGATCTGATGGGTCGTTTCTGAAGTGTCAAAGCTGGCGATGGCCGACTCTGCAAGAGCCGCATAGATCTCTGGCAAGCAGTAGACTAATTCCCGAGTGCGGCGTGCGAGGATTTCGTGAATGGCTGCCTGGGCTTCCCAAAGCGGGCGTTGTAGCTCTGCCGCCCGTAATTCTAGCTGGTTAATTTTCTCCTCGTTTTGGCTGAGGGTCTCTTCCGCAGTCGCCAGATGGTCGGATGTTTCAGTGCGCAGTTTTTCGCATTCTTGGCGGATGCGAGCACGGGCTTCGCGCCACACTTCCTCGTACACTTGCCATGCACTCCACTGCGTTTCGAGCCAACGGCTGTCTTCCGCCCAAGTCAGTGAAGGGCGAGAGAGTCGCTCGAAGAGATCGCGTGCCGCCGCGGGCTCTAGCAGCGGAGAATCCTCCGGCCAATGCCCGCCACGATCGCGAACGCGTGTGGCGAGCATAACTTGAAATCTCCGCGCCCGCTCCGCAAAACGTGCATCCAAGGGAGCTACAGCACGCGACCAGAGCTGGTTGATTTCTGCAGAGCGTTGTCTTCGCAATAGCGCGAGCTTGTCAGAGGTTTTATCCAAGCCTTCGCGTAGTGCCTCAATCTCTGCATGCGTGGCTGCAATCTCGCGGCTCGCCACGCGGGCGACTTCAGCATAGTCAGCCGACTCGCGGCGAAGCCGAGCATCATCCAGCAGAAGGGTGTCAACTAAATTTGTGGGTAGAGGCTCAACGGGTTGGGAAAGAAGCAGCGCTTGTGGCGCGAGCGTGAAACCCGGCTGCAGCCGGGGCAGCAGAATAGTGATTTTCTCTTGCGTTGAGGGCTGATTTTTTTGGGGGGATTTTCCGCAGTAGGTGGTAAAAAAAAGCATCAATCCCGCGCTCAGTAAACTGAAGACGAGTAAAGAAGATCTCGCTAGAGAGCAGCTTCGTGAGCTGGATTCGAGGCCTGGCGATGTCATGGGCATTGCAGATTAACAAACACGCATCCGGTATCCCACTGCAGATACTCAAAGCGGCAGGTACATGGGCAAATCACATTGAGGGAGTGAGGCATTCGACGAGTAGCGTCTCGTTATCAATTTTCGATACCACGCGCACTTTGGTTCCGGGTGGGATAGGTTCATTTTGTTGTGTAATTGCTTTGATAAAGCGCAATCGGCCTTGCACGATTAACTCAACCTGCCCACCGTCACGAGTCTGAGGCTGGATAGTCAAATAAACCGTGCCGATCTGTCCGATGGAGTTAGCGTAGTCCACGTTGCCTTTGGTTTGGAGTTGTAACAATTTTTTGAAAACAACGTGCGCTGCATACATCAGTAAAGCACCCGCTGCCACAGAGAGCACCACAGCTAGAGGCACACCTCCGCCACTTTCTAGGACGATAACCCCCGTCCAGCCAAAGCCGACTAGAAATGCAGTAATGGTGCGTACCGACACCACGCCCAGCCCTTCGCTGTGCTCAGAAAAATCAAAGCCGGTGTCGGAATGTAGCCCGGCCAGGAGAAGTACGGATTGAATGATGAGTGCGGCGAAACTGGCGATAGCGACCAGGTAGTAAAATTGTAGAAAAGGCGTTTGGCTGCTCCACCATTCAGAGAGGATGGCCATGTCTGCTCTGGATTCCGTGGCTAGTTGCTCACAGTCACCGCGACAGGCGTACTGCCTGTGTTAGCGATGGTGGACAGAAGAGGTGCTTCGCCTTCCTC
This sequence comes from uncultured Verrucomicrobiae bacterium, assembly GCA_938005615.1. Taxonomy (GTDB): domain Bacteria; phylum Verrucomicrobiota; class Verrucomicrobiia; order JADLBR01; family CALLMV01; genus CALLMV01. The sequence continues at coordinate 27,688 of CALLMV010000041.1, read as the reverse complement.
GAAGAGGGCGAACTGCGGCTGGGCGTATGGACCATCTCCCATGAGCCAGCGTGGATCAGGATCGGGCAGGGGCGCATCGTTAGGCCGGGCGAGACGAGCACCGATCGTCAGGTCTTCGGGCTGGGTTCTTTGAATGGAAAGCGGTGTGCCGACTTTTACCAAGGCAAAGAACTTGGGTGCCACATTTTTGGGAATGCGGATGCAGCCGTGAGATCTTGGCGTCAGGTGTACAAATCCTTCGTGCAGACCGTAGGCTGGCATCCACTCCACCCAGTAAGGCATGGGATAACCACGGAAACGCCACCCCGGGCCGGGCGAGTTGCTTGAGGTACCGCTGACGATTTGCCCTGTAGAGTCGTTGACCCAAAAGCCGTAGGTGCGATTGCGGCGGGTGGCGTCTTTGTGCGTGACACGGAAATTGCCCACAGGCGTAGGTTTGTCCGCACGGCCAACGCCTATAGCCGAGACCAGAAGCACACGATCTTCCTCCAGCACGTAGAGCGCTTGGTTCTCGAGAGAAACTTTCACTCGTACGTCATCCGGATTGTTGGGGCGGTACGCGGGCCGGTGATAATCGTAGGTAGTCAGCCCCTTAGATTTGCGGGATTGTATGGTAGAGCAGCCTGTGTGCAGGGAGCTCAAGGCGACTACTGCCAGAGCGAAGAACGTGGTTTTTGCAGTCATTTCAAAGCTTTACTGAACAATTTTGGACTTTCAAGCCTGGTAAATGGAATTAATACTTAAAGCCAGCAGTGCAGGGCTTAACTGCTTGCTGTTTAAATTTTAAAAATACTCGGATGAGAAGTGAGAAGCTCAGGAGTTTTTCTTCTGGCTTATTGTAGTACGGGACAAGTATCTTGAGGGTAGATTTGCCAGTAATAAACGGCTTGTTTTCGCCGCATTTATAATTTATAGCTAATAAGTTGTTGCCAGTGTAGCTCAGTGGTAGAGCAGGGGACTCATAAGCCCTTGGTCGGGGGTTCAAATCCCTCCACTGGTATTGCAAGTCGCGGCTCGCAAGAATCGGAGTATTTTTTCAGAGACTTGCCAAAAGCACATAAAAGTGCACAGTAGAGCTGTAAAAAACAAAACAACCCCTCACGTGCCGCCTTGGATTGCAGTTCAGTTTTCTTCGCCTTGCATGGTGCATTGCTGGTAGATTCGGATGGTTCATCGGCGGCACGTGATTAGAAAGCATAACACCATGAAAATGTATGTAGGCAACCTCCCGTTCTCGGCGGGCCGTGAGGAAATAGAGCAGATCTTTTCCGATTACGGTCCGATTGAGGATATCCACGTCGTTACTGACCGAGAAACAAACCGTCCTCGCGGCTTTGCGTTCGTAACGATCGCAGACGAGGCTAAAGCCAACGAGGCAATAAATAAACTCAACGGTAGTGAAGTCGAAGGCCGTAAAATCGTAATTAATGAAGCACGTCCGCGAGAAGAGCGCCCACGATCATACAGCGGCGGCGGAGGCGGCGGTTATCGCGGCGGACATCGCGGCAGCGGAGGACATCGGGGCGGCCAAGGCGGAGATCGCTGTGGTGGCCATCGCAACCGCTATTGACGGGCAAAAGTTCATAGCTTCCAGCAGCGGTTCAGGAACGATTTCGTGTGCTTTTTTTCTCAAGACTTTACCTTGCCTGAAAGGCGAGAGATTTCTTTTGAAACAATTGTCTCGGCATGCTCTGCAGCCGCGCGTCGCATTTCATAGTGTCTGAGCGCGCGACCTGCCAAGTCATCCACGTTGTAGATAAACACGTTTTTATGGCGCTCCATCTCGTGAGGGATGTTGCGTGGCACGCCGAGGTCCACGACAACCAGAGGTGTTTGCCTGGTATCAAGCACATCGCGTAAAGGATCGCTCCAAGGCAACAGCCCGGAGCCGCTGCAAGCTACGAAGGCCTCCACTTCGCTCAGGCAGGTAGACCAAGAGTCATGCCAAATGACTCGTTCCTCTTGAGAAAGGCGTAAGTCTGATGATTCGAGACTAGCTCTTTGAGCCAGGAGATGAGGATTCAGATTGTCTCGACGGCAACGCAAAATCCTTTTTGCTCCCACGCGCATCAGCTCTTTGACCATACGCTCTGCCGCTTCACCGCTTCCCAGTAGGAGCACTGCTCGTAAACTGTTTGTCGCAGTTAGCTCTCGGATCAAAGATGCGGCGATGCTGAAGAGGGAAACCCTACCCTGGTCCAACTTTGTTTCAAAACGCGCGTGCTTTGCGATGCGCAAAGACTGTTGGACCAGCGCGTGCAGGCCTGCTGATACCAAACCCCACTCGATGGATTGCGCGTAGGCCTTTTTGACTTGGGATGCTATTTCCGTTTCGCCCACGAGCATCGAATCCAGCCCGGCTGCCACGCGTGCCAAGTGTCGTAACACATCCCACCCCTCACGTTTCCACAGTAGGGGATTTCGTACACTCGTGAGATGGTGCACCACAGCAGGCAGTCTTGCAGAGTTTTCCACGTCTGCAATCCACTCCACACGATTGCATGTCGAAAGCACTAACAGCCCCCCGTCGGGGCCGATTAACTCTCGCAGGCCTGGGGCACGCTCGCGCCAAGCAGCGGGCGTCACAGCAAGACGCTCTCGCATGGCAATTGGAGCGTTGTGGTGGCTGATCCCCAGACTAACCCAGCGTTCAAAATTCATTTCCTGAATATTAACACATAAACATGCAAACCGGATGGGAAAACCGCTTTTCCTTGGAATAAGATGTATATCGGATAATATTTCTCACCCATGATCAACTGGCTCGTTAAAAAAATTCTTGGTTCGAAAAACGTCCGTGACGTTAAGCGCCTCCTTCCCATCGTAAAAAAAATCAACGAAATCGAAGAGCGCCTGCGCAATCTTTCTGAGGATGGTTTAAAGGCCAAGACAAAAGAATTCCGCGACCGCTTGGCCAAGGGAGAAACCCTCGACGATCTTCTCCCAGAAGCGTTCGCCGTCGTCAAGAATACCGCCCGCCGCTTCACAGAGCAGAAGCGCAAAATCCTTGTGCGTGGCCACGAGCTGATCTGGGACATGATCCACTTCGACGTGCAACTCATCGGCGGTATTGTGTTGCACCAGGGCAAAATCGCGGAAATGGCCACCGGCGAGGGCAAAACCCTCGTTGCGACATTACCCACCTACCTCAACGCCCTGCCCGGCAAGGGAGTGCACGTCGTCACCGTCAACGACTACCTTGCCGCCCGCGACTCCGAGTGGATGGGCGAGATCTACCGCTACCTCGGTCTCACCGTGGGTTGCATCCAGCACGACCTGCCACCCTCCGTGCGCCGAGAGCAATACGCTTGCGACATCACCTACGGCACCAGCACTGAGATGGGCTTCGACTACCTTCGCGACAACGGCATGGCGACAAGTGCTGCCGAGCAAGTGCAGCGCGGATATAACTTCGCCATCGTGGATGAAGTGGACAGCGTGCTCATTGATGAAGCCCGCACACCGCTCATCATTGCCGGCCCAGTGACCACATCTTCAGACACGGCAATATACGAAAGATACAAGCCCGTAATCGAACGCTTGATTCGTGAACAAACACGCCTCTGCAACCAGATCGCTGCTGAGGCGAATGAGCTGCTCAAAAACGGGGATCTTGCAGGAGCGGCCGCCAAATTCTACCGCCTCAAAGTCGGCGCCCCGCGCAACAAACAATATCTCAAAGCTGTTGAGGAGCCTGAGGTGCGCCGCGCCGTTGAAGACTTCGAACTCTCCCTTTACCAGGACACCCGCCGCGAAGAACTTTACCGCATCAAGGAAGAACTCTATTTCGCCATCGAAGAGAAAAACCATGACTGCGACCTCACCCAAAAAGGTCGTGAATTTCTCAGCCCCGACGATCCTGACTCCTTCGTCGTGCCCGACCTGCTTACACAACTCCACGAGATCAACACCGACAACCACCTCACCCAGCATCAGAAAGAGGAGAAACGCCAAGCGGCTCAACAAGCTTTTGATGAGGCGACCCAGCGCATCCACGTAATCAGTCAGATGCTCAAAGCCTACGCCATGTATGAACGTGATGTGCACTACATCGTTCAAGACAACCGCGTGGTGATCGTGGACGAAAACACAGGCCGCGCCATGCCCGGGCGCCGCTGGAGCGACGGCCTACACCAAGCTGTTGAAGCCAAGGAAAACGTCAAAATCGAAAAAGAAACGCAAACCCTTGCCTCCATCACCATCCAAAACTTCTTCCGCCTCTACACCAAACTCGCGGGTATGACCGGCACGGCGGAAACCGAAGCCAACGAATTCCACGACATCTACCGACTCGACGTCACCGTCATCCCGCCCCACCGCAAGTGCATCCGCATTGATGACAACGACGCCATCTTCAAAACCCGCCGCGAAAAATTCAACGCCGTGCTCGAAGACATCAAACGCTCCCACGCCAAGGGGCAGCCTGTTCTGGTCGGCACCATCAGCGTCGAGGCCTCTGAGCTTCTCTCGCGCATGCTTAAACGCGAGAACATCGTCCACAACGTGCTCAACGCAAAATACCACCAGCAAGAGGCCGAGATCGTGGCTCGCGCTGGACAGCGTGGCGCCGTCACCATCGCCACCAACATGGCCGGCCGCGGCACCGACATCAAACTCGGCCCCGGCGTTCCCGAGCTGGGCGGTCTGCGAGTGATTGGCACAGAGCGCCATGAGTCTCGCCGCATCGATCGCCAGCTCCGCGGTCGCTGCTCCCGCCAGGGCGATCCTGGATCCTCCAAGTTCTACGTTAGCTTCGAGGACGACCTGATGCGCAACTTTGGCGACTCGCGCAAACTCGCCGCCCTGATGACTCGCTTCGGCATGGAAGACGGCGAGGAGCTTTCCCACCCCTGGCTTAACAAATCTGTCGAAACAGCACAGAAGCGTGTCGAGCAACGCAACTACGCCATCCGACGCCACACGCTGCAATACGACGACGTGATGAACCAGCAGCGCAACGTCATTTACGATTTTCGCAACGAAATCCTCCACACCGAGGACCCACGCAAGGCCGTGTTCGACGTCATCGAAGAACTCGTCTCCGAAAAAGCATCGCTCGTCGAATTCGGCGAGGCGGCCCAGGAGACTGCTCGTACTTTTGCCGATTGGATCACGCAGACATTCCCCATCACTATCACACCTGAGGATGTGCTTGCCCACAAAGAGCCTGCCCACCTCGTGCCAGATGTGCTGGAGAAAATCACGGCTGCCTACCGTCTGAAAACTGAGCATGAAGACCCCGAGGCTGTCAAAAACCTCGAACGCTACATGGTGCTCAGTGCGATTGATAAAAACTGGCAACAGCATCTGCATGCGATGGACGGCCTACGCCAATCAATCAACCTGCGAGCCTACGGCCAGAAAGACCCCCTTGTCGAATACAAGAAAGAAGCCTTTACGATGTTTGAAAACGTGATGGCGGCTGTGCGTCAAGAACTGGCGGAAAACCTCTTCCGCAGCACCACAAGCCTGATGGCCTTTGAAAAATTCTTCGCTAACTTGCCTGTTCAACTTCTCTCCAATCAATTCACCGCACTAGCTCAGAATGTGCGCGGCGCCGCCGCTGCACAACGCGCAGCACAACAACAGGCGCAGGAACAACAGAACGATTTAGTTGAAGAAGCTGTAAAGCGCGCAGCCGCCCAGCCCATCCGTCGCGGCCCCAAGATGGGGCGCAACGACCCGTGCCCACTCGACCCCACGAAAAAGTTTAAAAAATGCTGTGGTGCCACCGGGGCTGAAACATGTCTGAAAGTCCCCGCTCAAAACTAGACCATCCTGCAGATGCCTGAGAGGTTTTCAGGAGCAATTAGCAATAATTCCACCTTCAAAGAAGGCGCCCCGCTCGATTTCCAAAGCGCCTGCCGTTAAAGCCGTCTGCAAAATACCGCCCTGCATCACCATGATGCGCTTAAGCACATTAAGCGCAGGAAGCTCAAAATGACCCGACACAGTAGCAAAGCGCACATCCAGCGGCACATCTAGCCGTACCTTGCTGCCCGCAGGCACATGGACCCAGCCCGCCTTGCCTTTACGCAACACTTGGCCAAATTTTTCTATAACCAACTCGCGGCAAGTAAACTCGGCGTCCAACACGCCGTCCACCACCAGGCGGCCCGCGTGCAGCGTGGGGCCGCTGTACACACCGCGAGCAGCAATGTGCACTTCTCCGAGAGTAGCCAGCGGCCGGAAGTAGGGAGTCTCAATCTCGTAAGGCCGCAGATCAATCTCCTTACCGCAGTGCGGGCAGGCCATCGAGACGGCATACTTAGGAATTTGCACCTGCCCGCCACACCAGTAGCAAAAAAATGGATTTTCCTCGCCTTCCATCTTAGTTGTTTTTCTTCCAGAACCAAGAAGCATTATTTGCCTCGGGCTTCAACTCCGCAGAGGCCAAGGCATCAACTTCGCCGCGCCCCAGAGTCTCGAGAGAGCCGATGCGGCATATCCCCTTGAAATGGCCGCCTGGCCGGATCAAGAGCGCATCTGCCTCAATGCGTCCCTTAACAATGCCAGTGGAGGTGATCTCGACGCGACGCCCGCTCACAAAGCCATCCACCACACCTTCGATCAACACGGAACGCCCCCGCACCCGACCCAACACCGAGCCACCTTTATGAACCCGCAGCGCACCCTCCACACTCACTTCCCCCCTAACGAGAATCGTAATATCCAGGCTGGGAAGAATATTTAATTGGGTGGACATATTCCAAGATGTTAATAACTTACGTGATGCTATCCGGCAAGTCTCTCCCCAAAAAAATTCTATGAAAAACAGGCCCTTAAACAATCCTCATCATGCCTGCCATGGATTCGCTGGCTGAGAAGATCACCGCTTACATTCTTAAAACTGCTGCGAGTGCTCCTGCCCCATTTGCCGCCCAGGCACGCAGGCAGGAGTTCCACCAACTTTTTCTGCAGCTCTTCCAGCGCCAAGTGGAAAAAATTCCGCTCTACGCTCAGTACTGCGAGCGCTGCGGGATCGAGCCTGCACAAGTCGAACATCTCTCACAGATACCTGCTCTGCCCCAAGCCGTCTTCAAGAGTCGCGCTTGGCTGGGCAGTGAACCCAAAGGGGAATACGCGTGGACATTTCGCACCAGCGGCACCTCTGCACTGCGCCGTGGGGAGCGCCCCGTGGCGCGCATGGATGTTTATGCGGATGCCTGCACCAGCGGGTTGGAAATTTTTCTTAAGCGTGAATTTCCCCACTTGGCAGGTACTGCCCAGCCTGCCCTGCCGCAAGTTGGTGATGGTTGCTGGCGTATTCCCATGTTTTTCTTCAAAGAGCCGCCAGATGTGGCCAGGCAATCCTCTCTTTCTTGGATGTTGGAACAATGGCGTATCCGCTGCGGCACGGCCGCCTCTGCATTTTGTTGGGCTGGTGGCAGTCGCGGTCGCATCTTTACAGATGCTCTGCGGGATCACCTGCGCGAGCATCCGCACAGGCCTGTGCTGGTAGCGGGCACAGCACTTGCTTTTTCCAGTTGGATGGAGCAGGCCGCTACACACTGCCCGCTGCCGGAAGGCTCTGTGGTGATGGAGACCGGAGGCTTCAAAGGCAGACGTGCGGAGACGGCCAAGCCCGGACTGTACCGAGCTATATCCGCCTTTTTCTCTGTGCCCGACAGCCATATAGTGAACGAATATGGTATGACGGAAATTTTTTCCCAGACGTATTCCAGAGGCAGCAACGGTGGACACACTCATCCGCCCTGGATGCACATCCGCCTTGTCAACCCATACACTTCAGCACCATGTATCGAGGGTGAGCCGGGCCTCATTGAGATCCTTGATCTTGCCAACGTGGACACCGTTCCGGCAGTTCAAACGGAGGATATCGGAGTCATGCGCAATTCACAGCTCTACATCCTGGGCCGAGTCTCTGCAGAGCTAAGGGGCTGCTCGATCCAAGGGGATGCTTCATGAACCGACTGGAAGTGCTAACCGCCTGGCTAGAGCGTTACCCGGGCTGGAGCGGGGTCAATCAGAGCGACCTGTCGCTATTGCTTAGTGGCGAGTTGGGTTCGCGCGATCCCTTCACCGAGGGCCTGCGGATGGGAGACACGCGCCGTATTGCGCTGCCACCAGAGCGAGCTTTGCTGGTGTGTGCCGGCAATCTACCCCACTCGGCATGGCAGGCGCTGGCCAGATTGGCACTTGTACAGACGCAGGAAATTCTGGTTAAACTCCCCTCCTCCCCCTGTGCGGATGTGATCGCGGATTCAGCGCGCGCTCTTCAATCTTCCGGCCTGGTGCGTAAAGTCACTACCGTCAGAGAGCTGCAAGCTCAATCTGCTGCAGACTATCCCCTGGTGATTGTTTTTGGCGACTCTGGTACCGTGGAAAAATTCCGCGCCGAAGTGCCATGGCATGCCAGGTTTCTGGCTTTTGGGCACAAGATATCATTAGCTGTTGTCCACCGCGATGATGTGCATCTTGAGACGGCACGAGCGCTCGTATCTGATCTGCTGATGCACTCCCAGCAAGGCTGCCTCGCGCCACACGTGTGCTATGTGGATTGTGCGGATCACGGGTTAATGGCAGCTTTTTGTGCCAAAGCACTCACGCAGAGCTTTACAGCTCGTGAACAGGTGAAGTGGACGCATGAGGCTGCATCTGCAATATACGCCCGCAGAAGGGCAGAGCTAGCTCTAGGGTCTGAAGTCATCACCCCGGCAGATGGCTCATTAAGCTGGACGGTTGTGGCTTGCGCCGAACCAGATTTTGACTCGGCGCCTACTTACCATTTCCTTTTAGTCAAAAAATTTAGTTCTCCGGAGCAGTTGTCAGAACTGTTGCGCCCAACCCGCACAATGATATCCACAGTCTCGCTTTCCCCGCACCAACAGCCCTTGCCGGGGCTGGGGGCCAGCCGCTTCTGCCCGATTGGCAAAATGCAAAAACCTTCACTCTATTGGACTCAGGATGGCTTCTTGCCGCTTGCAGAAATGGTGACTTGGGTCACTTATGAAGACAAAGAAATGCCATGACAATCACACTCACAAAATCCTTCGGCTTTGAGGCCGCACAATACCTCGATTCTTTTCCCGAGGGGCACAAGTGCCGCAGGATGCATGGCCACTCGTTTGTGGTGGAGATCTCCATCACCGGCCCCGTGGACGAGCGCACAGGCATCTACGTAGACCACGCGGAAATCAGCCGCGCCGTCGAGCCGCTTATTGCGCAGCTCGACCACGCCTGCCTGAATGACATTCCAGGCTTGGAGAATCCGACAATCGAGCTGATGTGCCTTTGGTTTTGGCAGAGGCTCAAGCCTCTGTTGCCTGGTCTGAGTGAGATACGCTTGCAAGAGACACCGCGCGCCTGGTGCATCTATCGCGGAGATTGATTTTCCGCTACGCAGCAGCGATAGAATTTTTCTAAAAATGGTCGACGGGCAGCGCTTATCGGTTGGACTTTTCCACAGGGCTTCCCGGCTCTTGGATCTCTTCGGGGGCAAAGAAGCGACGTAGTTCGATTTCGGCGTTTTCTTTACTATCGCTTGCATGAACAACATTCACCATCACGTCCACTCCGTAGTCCCCGCGGATGGTGCCTTTGGCAGCTTTGCGAGAATCTGTTGGCCCGACAAGGTCGCGCACTCGCGCCACGACATCCTCGCCGGCCAAAGCAACCAGCACGACTGGCCCGGAAGTCATAAAGGCGATAATTTCTGGGAAGAAACTCTTATCCCGTAGATGGGCATAATGTTCATTAAGCAGGTCTGGGGAAAGTCGTGTCATCTTCAATGCGCGGATGCCAAAACCAGATTGCTCGAAGCGGCGCAGCACTTCACCAGTCAGAGACTTTGCCACACAGTCGGGTTTCAGAATCAGCAGTGTCATTTCCTCTTTCATGAGTAACGCATTGACTTAGCGTGCCTGGTCGCAGTGTCCAGTAACAAACGCGTAATTTTCCAGTGGAAACGCAAAAAGTTTTCGATAAGGGTGCTGAAATGCTCGTAGAATTCCTCAAGTCCAAAATCCATCGGGCCAGAGTAACCGCGGCCAGCCTGTACTACGAGGGCAGCATCACAATTGACCGCGCGTTGATGGACCGGGTCGGTTTCCTACCCTTTGAGAAGGTGCTCGTCGCAAACCTCGCTAACGGCAACCGGTTCGAGACCTACATCATTCCCGGCCAACCCGGGCGAGGCGAGATCATCCTCAACGGAGCCACGGCGCATCTGGGCGGAGTGGGCGATCTGCTCACGATCATGTCCTTCGTGCATCTTGACCCGTCGCAGGCCGCCGCGCACACACCGCGCACCATCACGCTCAATGAGCATAACAAACTCGCGATTTAATCAATGAGGACCGCGAGACTCTGCGTGATGGGCTCGGGCAGGGGGTCAAACTACGCGGCTTTGGCTGAGGCCATCAAGCGCGGCGAACTTCATGCATGCATCGCTCTTGTGCTCAGTGATGTGCAAGACAGCGGCATCCTGAGTCTTGCAAGGGCCAACGGTCACGAAGCTCGTTTCATCCCGCCCGGCTCAAAACGCACGGTGCTTTCGCCCGAAGCCGAACAGGATTTTGTGGCGGCTGCTCAGAACTCGGGAGCCGACCTGATCGTGCTCGCAGGATTCATGCGCGTGCTTAAGCCGGGCTTCTTGCAGCATTTTCCTCGCAGGGTAATAAACATTCATCCTTCCTTGCTTCCGCAGTTTCCCGGCCTGCGCGCCTGGGAGCAGGCACTCTCTGCGGGAGTCAGCGAGACTGGCTGCACCGTTCACCTTGTAGATGAGGGCATTGATACCGGGCCCGTGCTGGCCCAGGCACGGGTGCCCGTATTGCTGGGCGACACTCCTGAGACTCTTCACAAAAGAATCCAAAAGGAAGAACATCGCATCTTGCCTGTCGCCATAGCTGATTATTGGCAAAAAATAAATTTCAGTTGATCCTCGATTAAAATCTCAATCTGAGGATTGCCATCCTGAGATGCAGGATGCTTTTATGTATCTTTTTCACTAACGAATTTTGGTTCCAATTCATTTAGAATTTTGGATTTGTTCACCAGCATGGCCAAAACGAACCTGCAGCTTGCGCCTGAATATTAGAATGGTCAGCATCCCTGCCAAAACCGCGAAAATGACAATGCCGGCTCAGGCAGGGGTGTGATCAAGCCAGTGGGATCAAGATTGTCCGCCAACATCGCTGACCCACCTGAGGCTAGATTCAATCCTCCAGGCCCTCCCGGCGTTGTGGTTGGAAAATAATTAGTATTTGTCCAGACTAGTAAATTTGCTGTATTGTCTTTGTACAAAAAAAATGTATCTGCGGCAAACAAGTAATATCCATATACTAAGAATATCCATATTCTGACTGACCAACCTTCACATTCAAATCAGCCAGTGAGAAGAATATCTCTCTCAAGGGTTGGGATGAGCTCGGCGCGACGTATGGCAAATTAAATCTAGGCGAGGTGTCAGCCACGATAGATGTGATATAATTTGTATTCCAGAGACTGCCTGTTCCCCCAAGCGGGACCTGCACCCGCTGCTATTGGCGTGGCGTATGAAGTAGGCGTACTAAAAGCATCTATACCCGTTAAAGCTGCTATCATAAGAGGATCGTTCCTGCCACGCTCCAAAACAGTAAACCCGCGCCGTTGAGATGGGTGGCATTTTGAGGAGTCAGAACATTAGTAGTGAAAACATAATCCAGTCATTCGATGTTATTCCCACTCGGGCTTGGTCCGTTGAAAAACAGATTGTCTGTCCCGCGCGTGACGTTGTTGCCCTGAAGACTTGCCTCCATTAAAAATGATAAAATGAAAGTTTTTATATTTTAAGTTTTGGGCTATTGCTTGTTTTGTTAATTAAAAGAAACTACTTTTTTCTTGCTCTAGCTTTTATGAAGTTATGGGCTCATGGTGCCTAACACATGTCCTACAGATGCATCTCCACGCGCATCAACTTGATTCCTCGATATTACCGTTGAGATACAAAAGGTGGTGTTGATCAACGTAAAATAACCAACAAAATTCACCCCAAAATATTTCCGATTGATCAAGTTGCAAACAACAAGCTAACACACCGCATGGCTACAAATTACCTTATCGCGGTCCTTCCCGGCGACGGCATCGGCCCCGAAGTCATGCGTGAAGCCCTGAAAATCCTCAACGCACTCAATACCCGCCACAACTTCGGCCTCATCTTCCAAGAAGCCGACATCGGCGGCATCGCTATTGATAACCACGGCCACGCCTTCCCCGAAGCCACAAAAAAACTCTGCGAGCAATCCGCCGCCATTCTCTTCGGCTCCGTCGGCGGCCCCAAGTGGGAATCCCTGCCCCCCGACCAGCAGCCCGAGCGCGCCGCCCTGCTCCCCATCCGCAAACACTTCCAACTCTTCGCCAACCTCCGCCCGGCTCGCCTCTACCCCGAACTTGCCCACGCCTGCCCACTGCGCGCCGACATCGCCGCCCTCGGTTTCGACATCCTCGTCGTGCGCGAACTCACCGGCGGTCTCTACTTTGGCCAACCCAAAGGCACTGGCCCCTCCGAGCATGGTGGCGAACGTGCCGTGGACACCATGGTTTATCACACCCACGAGATTGAACGCGTCACCCACATCGCCTTTCAAGCCGCACGCACCCGCCGCAAAAAACTCACCCTCGTAGATAAAGCCAACGTCCTGGAAACTTCGCAACTCTGGCGCCGCACCGTCCGCCACATCGCGGCAGATTACCCCGACGTCACCCTCGACTTCCTCTACGTGGACAACGCCGCCATGCAAGTCATCCGCCGCCCTGCCGACTTCGATGTTCTGCTCTGCGAAAACCTCTTTGGCGACATTATTAGCGACGAACTTGCAGCCATCACCGGCTCTCTGGGCATGCTCCCCAGCGCCTCTCTGGCCACGGGCAGCTTTGGCCTCTACGAACCCGCCGGCGGCACCGCCCCGGACATTGCTGGCAAAAATCTCGCCAACCCCATCGCTCAAATCCTCTCCGCGGCCATGCTCCTGCGTCACAGCCTCCATCTCGAGCAACACGCCCAAGCCATCGAACGCGCCGTGGACACCGTCCTCAAATCCGGCCTCCGCACCGGCGACATCTGGAGCGAAGGCTGCCGCCGCGTCACCTGCTCCGAAATGGGCGATGCCATCCTCGCCGCTCTGCCCTGAATATCTGCGCACACAATTTTTGAGACACGCTTGCAACAAACCACTCAGCGACTACAATCAAATACATGAGCGAACACAAATTCTCCCAATACGCCCACCCCGAAGCCCTCGTCTCCACCCAATGGCTCGCCGACCACCTCACAGACCCCTCCATTCGCATCATCGAAAGCAACGAAGACATCCTCCTCTATTCCACCGGTCACATCCCGGGTGCCGTCCACATCGACTGGCGTGCCGACCTCAACGACCAAACCATCCGCGACTACCTCCAACCCGAACAATTCGCCGGCCTCTGCTCCCGCTTCGGCATCTCCCCCGACACCACCTGCATCTTCTACGGCGACAAAGCCAACTGGTGGGCCTGCTACGCCCTCTGGGTCTTCCACCTCTTCGGCCACACCCGCTGCAAAATCCTCGACGGCGGCCGCGACAAGTGGATCGCCGAAGGCCGCCCCCTCACCAAAGACAAACCCAGCTACCCCCCCACGCACTACCCCGTCCCGCCCAAGCGCGACGACGCCCGCATCCGCGCCTTTTTTGATGACACCCTGCGCCACTCCCGCGAACGCAAACCCCTCATTGACGTCCGCTCCCCTGGCGAGTTCACCGGCGAACTCACCCACATGCCTGAATACCCCCAAGAAGGCGTCCTGCGCGGCGGTCACATCCCCGGTGCCCAATCCGTTCCATGGAAGACCGCTTGCAACCCCGACAACACCTTCAAAACACGCCAAGAACTCGAAGAGATCTACACCCACAAACTTGGCCTCAAACCCAATGACGACATCATCGCCTACTGCCGCATTGGTGAGCGCTCCTCCCACACCTGGTTCGTCCTCACCCACCTTCTCGGCTACGACCACGTCCGCAACTACGACGGCTCCTGGACCGAGTGGGGCAATCGCGTCGGTGCACCCATCGAAAAATCTCACTAATCCCTCAGCCACTGTCTCATATTTGACAAAGCTTCACACAAAATATAATTTCACCCGAATTTATGGCCGACAAAGCAAACAAATACCCTGAAAACGTCCCCGGAAAATTCTACGTCGATGACAACTGCATAGACTGCGACCTTTGCCGCGAGACCGCGCCCGCATCCTTCACCCGTCAAGACGACGGCGGCTACTCTTACGTTTTCAAACAACCAGAAACCGAAGAAGAACTCGCCAAGGCCATCGAGGCCATGGAGGGTTGCCCTGTCGAAGCCATCGGTAACGACGGCGACCAATAACCCCGTCCCACAATGCCGTGGGAAATCATCATCGGCTTAGTCGCAGCAGCGATTTTTGGCATTGTCGTTGGTTTCCTCTTCGGCTTCCTCTTCGCAAAAGACAGATTCATTGCGACACGGCAAAAGGAAAACACGGCTAAAGAGCTTGAGTTTGCCACGCTTCGTGAGCGCCTTAATGCCGCAGAACAAAAAGCGGCCGAACTCTCAGATCAAATTGACACACTCGAAACCGAGGCCGAAAACGCCCGCAAAGCTACATCCGCCGCGGAAGCCCGCGAAGCCGCACTCAGTGAGCGCATCGCCGCACGTGATGCCGAAATCCAAAAACTGCGCGCCGATCTCACCGCAGAAAAAGCCACAATCGAAGAAACCCGCAAATCCCTCTTCAAGCTCCAAGCCGAGCGCGCGGAAATCTCCGCCCGCATCGAAGAACAAAAAATCCAACAACAACAAACGATAGAACACCTCCAGAGGAATGAACAGGCCCTCCGCGAAGCCTTCCAAGCCCTCGCCGCAGAAAGCCTCAAACAAAATTCTGAAGGCTTTATCAAACAAGCCGAAACGCGCCTCGAACCCGTAAAAACCCTCCTCGAAAAACTCGAGAAAAACCTCCAGCAAACCGTCGTCGAGCGCAGTCGTGAGCAAGGCCAGCTCCGCGAACACCTCGAAACACTCCAACGCGCACAAACCGAACTCCAAAAAGAAACCCGCAACCTCGTCACCGCCCTGCGCCGCCCCGAAGTGCGCGGCAACTGGGGCGAGCTTCAACTTCGCCGCGTCGTCGAACTCGCCGGCATGGTCGAATACTGCGACTTCACCACACAAGTGGCTGTCACCACACGGGGGGATAGCGACACGCGCCTCAAGCCTGACCTCATCGCCCACCTCCCCGGCGGGCAAAACATCGTTGTGGACGCAAAATGTCCGCTTGATGCCTACCTCGCGGCGCTCGAAGCCCCTAACACAGAAATTCGCACTCAAGAACTCCAACGCCACGCCCGCCAGCTGCGAGATAAAATCCGCTCACTTTCCGCTAAATCCTACTACGAACAATTTGAACACAGCCCCGAATTCGTCGTGCTCTTCCTCCCGGGGGAAGCCTTCCTCCAGGCGGCCATAGAGCAAGACCCTGCACTGATCGAAGACGCCGTGCGCGACCGGGTCATCATCGCAACCCCCACCACACTCATTGCGCTTCTCAAAGCGGTTGCTTATGGCTGGAGGCAGCAAGCCGCCGAGGAAAACGCCCAGCAAATCCGCCAGCTCGCCATCGAAATCTCCTCCGGCATCTGCACCTTCCTCGAACATTACGAAAAGACCGGGCGCGAACTGGACGCTGCCGTCAAAGCCTACAACAGCTCCGTCGGATCGCTGGAACGCTCCGTCATCAGCCGCGCCCGCAGAATGGAAGAGCTTGGCGCCCCGCCCCCCGCCAACAAGCAGCTCACCGAACCTGCGATCATCGAGACTGTAACCCGCCAAACGAGTGCCCGCCAAAATTAACTCAGGGCCACTATTCTTGCAGTCTCCCGTGCTTCATCCGTGAATCACCAAAGCGTAATGTAGGTTACTATATGTTAATATTATAATATACCAATTTTTAAATAATTAATCAGTAAAGTTGTTGAGTGTCGCGAAAGATTTTTTGCAGCTACCAACTGAAGTATGCATCAGCTGTGGCTTTTCACTGGCCTGAGTGCAAAGTGAAGGGGGGGGAAATCCCGTTCAGAATGGCAAGGCGTTCAAGCCCAGAAGGACGCCTCTAGCGTGGCCATCTGTGCCTTGAGAAGACATGCATGAACCTGAGCGAGCTGGCTGCTGATCTGTGTGGCAATGCCTACGAGGATGTTGCCCCCAGCCACGGGGTTAACTGTAAGAAAGTCCTCGAGATTTGCGGAAGATACCTTCCATGCTTGGGTAAATTCCACAGCCGTAGCCGTAGAAACTGTGGGTGAGGGATGGAAAAGGTTCACTTCGCCCAGGCAGCAGCCCTCTCCCGCACGGCCAAGCGTGAGGATGCCGTTTTCGTGCTTGCGCGACATCTCCACCGATCCGGAAAGAATCATGATGAGTTCATCGTAACTTTCGCCTTCTTCGAAGATTTTTTGTCCAGGTTGATAGGATACAAACTCTCCGTAGCTTGAGAGGAGCGCCCTGTCGTCATCGGAAAGATTTTCGACTATGCTGATTGCGGGGAGATGCGGTGTGGCCAGTCCGGAGTCCATACCCTATTGCAGCATCGCCGGCATGGTTGACAAGAATAAATTGAGCTTCGGGCAGCACGTTTTAGCGCATGACGAATCTAGCTAGCCAGGTATTCGATCACCCTGCTGGCAGTCTCGCACCCAGCAAGCCAGGCATCTTCCACACGCGATTTGCGAAACATATCTCCAGTGAGAAATATCCCCTGCGGTAAAGAAGCGGGAGAAGAGAGCGGTTGAGTGTAACGGGCATAGCGCCAGCGATGTGTCCACGTTTCCAAATGCGTAGCAGGGTTTAGCTCCCATATTTCCTCGGCACGCGCACGCAGGATCGAGGCCCATACTTCATGCGGCTCCTCAAGATATTTTTGACTGAACTCGGCTGAGGCTTGGAGAACGAAAATCTGTTCTTCGCCCGCGACTCGCTTTGCTTTGTGATTCTCGCATGCGGACCATGTGAGCATGTCCGAGTCGCGTGAGATGGCGTAACGCCTGGCCGCCATCCCGCTGGGTTTGCCTGTATAAGCGCAGAGAGCCGTGAGGCAGGGCACCATCGTCCATTCACCAACCTCTTGGCCAAGGATTCTTTCTGCTTGGGGAGCAGGCACGCTCAAAACAACAGCTCGCGCGCAAAGACCGTTCACTTTCCAGCCCCCACCAAGCAAGGATTCGACACTTTCCACCTGCGTTTCCAAACGCACATCCAACCCAGCGGCAAGTTGTCTGCCTAGGGTGTTGTTGCCCTCCTCGTGATAAAAACGCGGTGAATCGTCAGATGGTAGCTGGCCGTCAAAATCAAAAAGCTCCGGTTTCAAAGTTTGCCATCCGTTTTTTTCACTCAACAAGGAGAGAAAATCCGGGTTGCGCGCGGTTACGTATTGCGCTCCATGATCTACGCGATGATTTCGCCATCTCCTCGTGGCACAGCGACCGCCAAGGCTGCGAGATTTCTCGAGAACAATCGAGCCGATACCTTCGCGTTTTAGTGTCCCAGCGCAAGAAAGCCCAGAAATCCCCGCTCCGACAACAATAACATGCGACGAATCTTTCAATTCGCGGCCTTTGCGGGAACGTCTTCCGGAACAGTAATTAAAACTGGCTGAGAAAATATATCATTCATTCCTGCCTGGGCGTTTTGATCTTTCTGAGCAGGAGGAACATTGAAGAACAGCGTGAAATTGCGATTTTGTAGCGAAGTTTCGATGAGAATCAGACCGAAGGAACCTTTCTTTGTGGCCTCTTCATTTGGTGTAAGCTCGATTTCATATTGCTTATTTGGCGTTATCGTTTTGAAACGCGCAGAGATATTAGGATCTCCAACACGGATATCTTTCACCTCTAGAGGAATACCATCACCTACTGTCACACGTGCGGTTTTGGCCACTGCGCCCTCTCCCGGTTGCCAAAAGAGGAAGTTGGGCTCAACCTGAAGCACTACGGGTATATCCACTGTGAGCGTTAGTTGATGCGGCGTGGGCGTTCCGACAGTTCCGTCGGTTTCCACTTCCGCAATCTCGGCGGTTATGTTTTTAGTTTGGCGTCCAGTGCGATCACCGTAGCTAAAAACTGCGATTACTTCGCCAGTTTCTCCAGGCTGATAAGGTTGCGCGCGGGGTGGGGTAGTGGCTGTGCACCCACAAGATGTATGTATTTTTATCACTTTGACAGGTTTGCTGCCTGTGTTTGTAAAACGAAATATGGCTTCAGTTTTCGTGTCTTCGAAGGTGGCTTTGTATTCCTGAGTTGTGTTTTCCCAAACGACCTTTGCGTTTACTAGGGCGGTTAGAAGTAACGAAAAACTGATGAATAGAAGATTTTTCATAGGCTGTGTTTTATTAAGCGGTAATATATATAAAGTTATCGCAAAACCAAAAAACTAAATTAGCCCAAGTTTCATTTTTCCTGCTTCGCTCATCATACTTTGGTTCCACGGCGGGTCCCAAACGATTTGCACATCAGCATCCACAACACCCGGTAGGCTCATCACCTGGCGACGGGCGTCTTCTGCAATCGTTGGCCCCATGCCGCAGCCCGGGGCAGTTAGTGTCATCTTCACAGCCACACTTACGCCTTCCGGCTTGCGATCCACATCCACACTGTAAACCAATCCCAAGTCAACGAGGTTGACGGGAATTTCTGGGTCATAGACGTTGCGCAGCTTGTCCCAAATTTGTTTGTCCGTCACTTCGGCACCGTCAGATGCTGCTACTGCGCCAGCCGCCATTTTGGGCGCGATGTCCTCGGGCTTGAGTCCCAAAGCATCCAACTCCACCTCACTGATGCGCGCCAACCCTCCGGGGTATGTCACCGTGAGGTTTCCGCCTAGGTGCTGGGTCACGAGAATCTCTGTGCCTTGGGGGATAACGATCGTGATACCGCTGGGAATCTGCACGGCCGGGCAGTCGCGCGTGATGGTAAATGTGCGTCCGTTGAGTTTCATGGCGCATAATCTAACAGTAACTCGGAATTTTTCTTAAAAAAAATTTTCTGCCCTGCATTGTTGCTTTTCATGAAAGAATTCCTCAGCGATAGTTTCCTGCTGCATTCCGACCTAGCCTGCGAGCTTTATCATGAACATGCGGCAAAAATGCCGATCTACGACTACCATTCGCACCTGCCGCCTGCGGACATCGCCACCGATAAGCGTTTTGCCAACCTCTTCGACATCTGGCTCGCAGGGGATCACTATAAATGGCGCGCCATGCGCACCAACGGTGAACCCGAACACCTCTGCACGGGCGATGCACAACCTTACGAAAAATTTCTCGCCTTCGCCCGCACGGTCCCCCACTGCCTGCGCAATCCCCTCTACCACTGGACCCACCTCGAACTGAGAAGATACTTTGGGATTACTGAACTTCTCAACGAATCCACCGCTCCACAAATTTGGAATCAAGCCAACGAACTTTTGGCGACATCCCCCGACCTCACCACCCACGGCATCCTTCACAAATTCCGTGTAGCCGTCAGTTGCAGCACCGACGATCCGGCCGATCCGCTCACACTCCACGAACAAGCCCGAACAACCAAATTACGCACCCGCTTCTACCCGACCTACAGACCGGATAAGGCTTTCTCCGTCGCCAACCCACCAGCATTTAATGCCTGGCTGGAAAAACTCGAAGCCATCACCCGCACCAAAATCACCACACTCGACCACATGCTCGCCGCCCTTCACCAGCGCCATACTGATTTCCACAACTTTGGTTGCCGCCTCTCCGACCATGGCCTGGAGCAACTGCCCGAGCGCGCCTCCAGCCCGGCCGAGGCGGCCACAATCTTTAACGCCGCCCGATCAGGCCAAGCAGCCGACCCCCAATCCGCCGCGCAATTCGCTGGCTTCCTCATGATCGAATTCGGCAAATGGGATGCCCAACGCGGTTGGACCAAACAACTCCACCTCGGCGCCCTACGCAACAACAACTCTCGCATGTTTTCCGCCCTCGGCCCAGATACCGGCTTCGACTCCATCGGCGACTTCCCCCATGCCCGCGGCCTTTCCTGGTATCTCAACACCCTCGACTCCACCAACGAACTCCCGCGCATCGTCCTCTACAACCTCAACCCCGCCGACAACTACCTCTTCGCCACCATGTGCGGCAACTTCCAGGACGGCACCATCCCGGGCAAAATCCAATACGGCTCCGGCTGGTGGTTCCTCGACCAAAAAGAAGGCATGACCTGGCAGATCAATGCCCTCTCCCAACTCGGCCTCCTCTCCCGCTTCGTGGGTATGCTCACCGACTCGCGCAGTTTTCTCTCCTTCCCCCGCCACGAATACTTCCGCCGCATCCTTTGCAACATCATCGCGGATGACGTCAACAACGGCGAAATCCCTCACGACACGCACATGCTCGCCACGCTCGTGCGCAACATCTGCTTCCACAACGCCCGCCAGTTTTTCGGACTCGAAATCCCTGAGGAATATTCCAGCGTTTAACCTCTACTGATAAACACATACGTTCGTCAAAGCTCAATTCGCGGCTGCATTACTCTGTCCCGAAAAACTCTTTCTTCGTCCGTTCATCGGCACTAAAAAAAGCCAGTGCGCAAACTGATTATCCAAATTCCTTGCCTCAACGAAGAGCAAACCCTCCCCGCCACACTTGCCGACCTGCCCCGCCACGTCGAAGGCTTCGACATCGTCGAAACCCTCATTATTGATGACGGCTCCACCGACAGAACCGTCGAAGTTGCCCGCGCCTCAGGAGCCAACCACATCCTCGTCCTCGGTCGTCGCTGTGGCCTGGCCCGCGCCTTCCTTGCCGGCCTCACGGAATCTCTCCGGCTCGGTGCCGATGTCATCGTCCACACCGATGCAGACAACCAATACCAAGCCGCCGACATCCCGGCGCTCGTCCGCCCCATCCTCGAAGGCCAAGCCGACATCGTTGTTGGCGCCCGCCCCATCGCAGAAATCAGTCACTTCTCTCCCCTCAAAAAGTTCCTCCAATGGCTTGGCTCCGCTGTCATGCGGCACATCTCCCGCACCGACGTCGCCGACGCCCCCAGCGGCTTCCGGGCTTACAACAAAGAAGCCGCACTCCAGCTCAACGTCTTCAACCCCTTCACCTACACCCTCGAGACGCTCATCCAGGCTGGGCGCCAAAACCTCCGTGTCGTCAATGTGCCCATCCATGTCAACCCCAAGACACGCGAGTCACGCCTCTTCAAGGGCTTATTTAACTACGTCAAAAAATCGCTCGCCACAATGGTGCGCATCTACATCCTCTACTCACCGCTGGAATTTTTTCTCCTCTGCGCCCTCCCGTTTTTCCTGGGCGGATTAGCATTCTTCGGCTCCTGGCTTTATGATTTTCTCTTCGTTACCGGCGAAGCCACTCAGCGCATCCCTGCACTCATCGCAGGTTCAGTCCTTCTGCTGGTATCCATCCAATTTGCAGGCCTTGCGGTCGTAGCTGATCTACTAGCCAAAAACCGTATGCTCAGCGAAGAAATCCGCTACAACCAACGTCGCAGAATGTTCCTCGGCGAAGGCCGCTGACACACTAGCAAGCTCAGCAACCACCCCTTGAGAAGCCCGCCGAAAACTCAATAAACATCCTTCAGATAACGATGCTCTTTCGTCATCTGCTGCACATACTCCGCAGCGGCTTCCGGCGTTTGGCCCCCGAATTTCTCCACCACTTGATGCAACGCCAGGTCCACATCCTTGGCCATGCGCGACGCATCACCACACACATAAAACACCGCGCCCGCATCCAGCCACCTCCACAACTCGGCCCCCTCCTCTAGCATCCGGTGCTGCACGTAGATCTTGTGTGCCTGATCACGGGAGAATGCCGTTGAAATTTTCTCCAGCACACCATTCTTCAACATCGCATCAAACTCTTCTTCATACAGAAAGTCCGACGCCCGCCGTTGCTCCCCAAAAAACAGCCAAGTGCGCCCCTTGATTCCGTCGGATTGACGGTCCTGCAGAAACGCCCGGAATGGCGCGATCCCCGTCCCAGGGCCCACCATAATCACCGGGGTATCCGGATTTTCTGGCAGATGAAAATGCTTCGTCGCCTGCACAAAAGTCGCGAACTTTTTCCCCTCCGCGCGGTCCGCGAGGAATGTGGATGCAACGCCCTTGCGTTTGCGTCCGAGGCTCTCATAGCGCACGGCTGCCACCGTCAAGTGCACCGCGTCCGGAAACATCTTCTGGGAAGAAGCAATTGAATACAACCGGATCAGCAACTTCTTCAACGTCCCCACCAGATCCGCAGGAGTCCAACCCGCCTCGGGATACTCCAAGAGCAGATCAATCACCTCACGTCCCCACAAAAAATTCTCCAGTTCCTTTTTTGCCTCGGCGGCCAAAAGCGGCCGGATCTTTTCTGCCGCCTTTGCACTGCGCTCGCACAACACCTCTAAAAACTTCTTCGGCGGCTCTGTAATCGCGTAAGACTTCAACAGCGCTTCCCGCAACGTTGAGGGCTGCTTGTCCGCATCCGGCACCTGCTCATCCCCCTGGGCACCAATCGCCCGGATGATCTCCTCCACGAGCTCCGGGTCATTTTCTGGCAACACCGCCAGAGAATCCCCCACCGTGTAACGCATGCCCGAACCCGCCAGATCAATCTCAATGTGCCGCGTATCCTTTTCCGAGCCTGTGCCAGTCAACTTCTTGTTTATCAAAAGCTGCGCAAAATACGGATTCTTCCGGCTGTATTGGACTCCTTCAGAGGGGCTAACTGTCGAATTCATAGAACGTTCAACCTATAATAAAAGCTTGTTTTTCGTAAAGTGGAATTAAAGTTAGACATTTTTTCGACAAATTTTTTTGTATAACAATTTGGCTCGTCAACCCTTTGCCCGTGTCGTATCTGGCTACATGAAATTTACGGCAACGGCAGTTCTCGCCACGTTCCTATGGACTGTGGGCTCATTCGCCTGGGCAACCCAGAAAAACGCTTTCGATACCCCCAG
Organism: uncultured Verrucomicrobiae bacterium; assembly: GCA_938005615.1. Lineage (GTDB taxonomy): Bacteria > Verrucomicrobiota > Verrucomicrobiia > JADLBR01 > CALLMV01 > CALLMV01. Next base: position 4,685 of record CALLMV010000041.1, on the reverse strand, counting down.
CTTACGAGAGGCAAAAAAACTTCACGATGCCGCAATCGATGCTTCGCGCAAAGAAGTCGAAGCCTCAGAAAACCGCCTCCGCGAACTGATGACAAAAGAGCCGGATAATCAACTCCTGCGTGCATTTACTGGCAGCCTCCTCACGATAAAAAGCGGCAAATCCTTCCCTGGCCCGACCGCACTGCGCATCTTCCGCGAAGGCGTCGAGTTGATGAACGACGCCGTGGACAGTGCGCCAGATGACCTCAACGTGCGCCTGATCCGCGCCATCAACCATTACGAACTGCCGCCTTTCTTCAACCGCCGCAAACAAGCCCGCGAGGACCTTCATTGGCTCCTGGAAAAATCCTCCACTCCCTCGGGTCGCGCGCAGCTCACTGCATCCACCCTCGGCGCGGTCTATTACTACAGCGGCTTGGCCCTATACGACACTGGTGAAAAAACACGCGCCCGCGAAACCTGGCGCTCTGCTCTCAATCTCAAGATCGATTCCGACTGGCGCATCAAAATTTCCGAGCGACTTGGCGAGGCCACTGCGGCAAACTAACTCATGCCAGTCGGAAAAACTCTCATCAGCGCCGCCCAAATCCACCGCCGCACACGCGAGCTAGGACAACTCATCAGCAACGACCACGCAGGTAAAGAACTCGTCGTCCTCGGCCTCATGAACGGCTCCATATTCTTCCTCACCGATCTGCTGCGTTCCATAACCATCCCCACCCGCCTCGAGACCTGTCGCCTCCAATCCTACCAAGATACTCACACCACCGGCCAGATCCGTGGCATCGAAAACCTCGAAGGGGAATTTCGCGGGAAACACGTCCTCGTCGTCGATGACATCCTCGACACAGGCCTCACTCTTTCCAAACTCACAGCCGCACTCCGCGCCCAAAAACCGCGCAGCCTCCGCACAGCCGTGCTGCTCTCCAAACAAGTCGCCCGCAAAGCCCGCGTCACCGCACACTACATCGGCTTCGAAATTCCCAACCACTTCGTTATCGGCTACGGACTCGACTACAACGGAGCATATCGCTCGCTACCCTCCATCCACTTATTCAATCCCGCTTAAGAAAACAATACTATCAATCCGCGCAGAAGCTTCTGTTTTCAGTAGGGGCATCTCTCTGAAATAACCAGAAAAACGCTAGAGCTGCGCCAGCCGCGTCTTGTCCAACTTACCTAATTCCGTTCTCGGCAACGCCTCAACCGCGACGACGCGCACAGGATGAACAAGCTTGGGCGCACGCGCACAAAACTCGACACGTATCCTCTCCGCCAGCCTCTCATCACCTTCACAAAGTAGAACCAGTCGCGACTCCGCCCGGGCATCCTTCACAGCCACCAGAGCAATATCTGACCGCAAGTCCAAACCACTCGCTACTTCGCGCGCCACACCCTCCCAATATTCGATGTTCACCAACTCCCCCAGAATTTTTACGAACGAAGACTCCCGCCCCAAAAACCGAAGTAACCGCCGGCCCCCCTCCTCAATCAACTCCACCCGATCGCGGGTGAGCAACCCCGTGCGTTTATCAATTGCCACCCATTGCGCCACCGCCTCCTCCCTTACGAGCAAATACCCCTCTGCCAGAGCAGCACCGCTTAAGCGAAGCACACCCGCCTCATCCACCTGTGTGCTCCAAATCGGTAGCACATCAAGTAGCGTAAAATCTTCGTCCGACTTCTTAAGCCGGCGCGGCGCAAAAGTCGCTACCTGCGAAGCCGTCTCAGTCATCCCATAACTCGGCAACACCGGCCAGCCCAGCGAACGCGCACGCCGGGCCAGATCCAGATCCAATCTTCCGCCACCGACCACTACCGCACGAAGGCCCTCCGGCGCAGAGAGCCCCGCGCTCACCAAATCATACACCTGCGTCGGCACGAGTGATGTTACGCTCGTGCCACTATCCTGAAGAAACTTTGCGAAAGCCACCACCTCCCATTTTTGCGCAAACTCCCTGACCTCACAGCCCGCTTCTAAAGCTCTCAGTGGCACTGCAAATCCGCCCACATGATGCACAGGCAAGGCGAGCCCCCACACATCGCCTGCGCTCACGCCCAAATGCGCATTGACGGCTTGTGCTGAGGCACGCATCGCCTCGCGCGAAAGCCCCACCCACTTTGGCACCCCCTCACTTCCCGAAGTTGCAAAAAATAACAACCCCTCTGGCGCGGCCTTGCAGTTTTTCACCGTGGCTTCTGCACGTTCAGCGTCCAGCGCGTTGCGCGGATTGCTCGCAAACACAGTGCGTTCTGCGTTCCAAAGTCTGTGAAAAGTTTCTAACCCGCTCATGAGACATCACCGCGCCACTCTTCGAGGGCCACCCACTTCAGCGACTCCAACACATCACCCATACCGAGGCCACCACCAACAGTGTCTGGCACCAACGTCCCGCCGTGCGAACGCAGACACAAAGAACAAGCGTCCTGCTCAAAAAGATGCTCTGTGCACAAACCACACAACCCGAGCCGTGGTCCCAGCTCTTTGCGTGCCACTGCCGACTGATAGGCCGCCCACGCCTGCCCAACGGCATGATCCATCGCCGACGTCATCACCAACTCATGGGTCTCAAAGCGATTTGCCACCAAGCGCCAGTCGCGCCGCGACGGCTTCACCACGACCACGTCAAAGCCCCCCTCGCCCGACTGCCAGCCCTTATCCAGCGCCAAGCGCACCCCCAGCTCACCGCGCAACTTCTCCCAGACGCCCGCGTCATACGGCACAGGATCCTCCACAAAATCCACCCGCGCCCGCGTCCGCTCATCTAGGTGCCGCCAAAACACACGAAAGGCCTCCGCGTCCAGGCACCCATTAAAATCCATCCGCAGCAGAGTGCCTGCACTCGCCGTGGCTTGGGCCAGCGAATTCAGCTTTTCCGCAGCCACCAACGGATCAGCATCTCCTTTCACCTTAATCGCGGGCCAACCCTCACTCATCACACGCTGCACCTGTGCCTGCAAATCCAGTGCGCCGCTCCAGGAGTAATGCGAACGCGGAATTTCCAAATCTGCGAAAAGCGATCTTCCCTCAGCGCGTGCAGCACCATCCACACGCGCACACTCCAGCGCAGCTCTCACAAGTGCCGTCGGACGCCCCACACGTAACAACTCCAACTGCCGACACAGCGGCTCATCACCAAACTCCGGCCAAGGATGCACACAGCCATACCCACCCGCCCAACGCAACAAGGCCCCGCAATACTCCTCCCGTTGCGTCCGTGTGTTCAATCGCGCACCTGCCCGAAGCTCATATCCGCAGACCGCAATATCTCGGAGTTCAAACTCAAGCTTCTCTTTATTCACATCATTTGTAACGTTCAAATTGTTCAAAATATTTCAAAAGCGTTATCCATTCATCGCACGAATCTTCTTCACGGCGCCCGCAATCACCCCCGCCGCAAAATTCAACTCCTCGCGCGTGGTCTCTATCCCCCAGGAAAAAACCAGCGCCTCACGCGAGATCAATCCCCCAAAACCCATTGCGCTGAGCACACGCGATTCCCGCCGCGCCTCCAGCACACACCCCGGCGCACTCGAAAACTCCACCCCACGCAGATCACACACTAGCGAAAGCGCCTCTGCCTCCACGCCTGGGAAACGCACACACAAGCCTTGTGGCACGCACGCGACCTTACCTAGCGGAATCACCTCCATGTCCGGCACCGCAGCCCACAGAGCTTCGCGAAAAAAAGTTCCTAACTCGCGCAGTCGCCCCTCAAAAAGTGCCCCCTGCTCCTGCCATTCTTTCGCCACAGCAGCAAGTGCCGCCAGCTCTCGCGCATTCTCCGCCTCAATCAAATGATCAGGCAGCTTCCCGCACGGGGTGAAGAACCCTGTGGCCTCTCCCGCCCCGCACCAACGCGCCCCGCCCACCAGCAAATCCGCAGCACTCCCCAGTCCGCACACTGTTATCCAGCAAAAAGTTTGTGAAACATCACAAAGTATTTTCACATCTTTTAATTCGTTTTTTATCGCCGAAACGTCCTGCAGAGTGCCCACCTCAGACGCTGCCGATGCACACACACACACCGCCACATCACCCGCCGCCAACACCTCCCTCCACTTCTGCGCATCCACCGAGCCGTCTGGTGCACAGCCCACATCGAGCACCCTGTGCCCGCACCACGCAGCCCAGCGCAACACCGCAGCACGCAGCCAAGGACTCACCACGGCAGAAAGTGCAATGCCACTGGCGTTCTTTCTGCCTAGAGTCGCCGCATCCAGCGCACTAAACACCGCCTCCGCAAACGAGCTACAAAACACCACACCCGGCTGCTCGCGCACACCCAGCACCGCAGCCACCTCCTTGCGCGCATCCTCCCGGATCTGTGCTGACCTCCGGCCTGCGCGGTGCAAGGCACGCACATCGCCCAAAATTACACTATCCAACTCCACCATCGCCTCACGCGCAGCCGCCCGTAGCGGCGGCCGCAGGGCGTGGTCCAAGTAAACGCGCATCCCGTCCTCTCAGCCTGCGGGCACCAGGCGCACCACGCGGCCCGGCGCGTCGTACACCACATACAAGTGCCCATCGCTCAGCACCCTCACATCGCGAATGCGGCCCGTGTTTTTCAACAACTCCTCCTGCCGCACCACGCGGTCCCCATCAAACACCACTCGCACCAACATCTGCTGGGCCAGTGCCGTGACAAACGCACTGCCCCGCCATTCCGGGAAGTGCTGCG
>CALLMV010000040.1 GCA_938005615.1 uncultured Verrucomicrobiae bacterium | reverse complement strand
AACCCCGCGGGCTGAATTCTTCGTGGAGAGATTGCAGATCTTTGTACTGGCCGGTAAATCCACAGCGGGAAGCTACGTTAACAACTAAGGCGACTTTCCCTGCAAATTCGCTAAGATTTATAGGTTCACCTTCCAAGGTTTATTGTTTAAAAAGTTCTTCCCCCCGCCACCCTGCAGGAATATCTGCACGATAGATGACTTGTGGCGATCCCAGTTCCCAGACTTTGCCATCTAACCTTTGCCAACCAGGTAACTTCGTTAACTCTGTCATCGGTTCATGTTCAGTGCGGTCTCGAACAGTAAACATAAAGTGCTTCGACGGCAACGGTGCTGTGCCTTCTGGAAAAATAAAATAAACAGTGACTGGCGCAGAACTGTAGCACCTTTTCCAGTATTCACGAAAGGGCGGCGGGCGAAAACTATGTGCAGAATCCTGATAAATTAATGCATAGTGCTGTGGATGCTGCGTAAAAACTATACCGCGTGAGCAGTCTCGTAGATCCTCCAACAGCATGTCTCGATAATTTGGTTGAATAAAACTGATTCTCTGGCGCGCGAGGTGATCACCTTCATAACTGTATCCTAACAAATTAGCCCTAAACACCGAGGGTTGGGGGAACATCGCAATCACACTCAATATAACAAAAAAATTAGCCAATACTATAACTCCAATATTTATCATACAGCGTTGTTTTTGAAAGTTAGAAGCAAACAACAATCCGGCAAATATCCACGTAGGATACAGAGAGTAGTAATACATCAGCTGCTCTGAATAAACATGATAATTCATAACAGAAATGGATGCCCCTATCAAAAATAATGGTAAAGTTATAACCACGCTGATAAAAAATAACTTGTTCGCAGCTAACTTAGCTTCTTCTTTTGTGCGTCTCAAATACCACTTCAGAAAAAAGAAAATTATAACTAACCATATTATCATCCAGATCCATCCTAACCACCATTGATTGTCGCTCCAGGAATCGATTATAATAACTAACTGACTAGGCAAGAATCGATAAATTAGCCCAATGAGGGGCGCAATTCCGGTTGATGCAACCGCCTCCAGAAATAATCTAACTTGTTCGATAAATCCAGCCTGAGAATTTTGCAAATAACTTATGCCGGAACCTGACCAAAGCTGCAGGAGAACCCAAACCAATCCGGCTGGCGATGCAACAAATATGATCGAGACAATTCGCTTCCTCCAATCTATCTGCAACATAGCGGTCACAAACACGACCACTGCCAAATAATGCAAAGAATGATACCAAAAAAATAAACTTACCGCAGACAGGATGCCTAAAATGAAGGCGACTAAAAGCCAGCGATTCGAGTAAAGTGACGCAACTGCTAATCCTAACCAAGGCAGGACCGCCCAGCCAGCCATCTCGTCGGGATCTCTGAGCGGGGTCATTTGCAATGGCAGCACACAGAACAGAACGCCAGCCCAAAAGAAACGGCACAGGTAGTCAGCTAAGTATCTTTTTGCTAGTAGCAACCAACCCATCCAGCCAATTATTATGGTCGATAACATGTAAATTTTATAAGCCCATTCTAAACTAAGACCCGCGCGCAGCAGTAATCCCATTACTGCAGGCGCACCCGGTGCCCACCAAGTCATCTTCTGGTATTCTAGTGTAGCGGCCAGATCATCAGGATGTTTGATAAAGAGTGAACTGGTAAATCCCAAACCATTGCTCCAGCGCCACGCCGTCTCTACCTGCGCCACCCCATCCCAATGAACATAAGTCGGAGAAAAGGCTCGAAGAAACGCAACAAATAAAATGGTGCAAAGAGCTCCCCAGAATGGCCAATGTCGCAGTAGTTGTTGTTGGAGATATTTTATAGCTGCTGATCATAGAAGCGGATTTTTGTTGCGCGAACTGAAAATTTCGCGCCTAGCTTCTGCTCATGTTGAATCGTCAGATTATTCCGATAATCCTGTTCATTTGCGCGAAGTTTTTGTAATTTGCATAATGTTGTGAATATAGAGCTTTCCATCGTCATGCCCTGCTTGAACGAAGCAGATACCTTGGAAACCTGCATCAAAAAAGCCTGGAAAGGCATTGAGGCCGCAGGTGTGAAAGGCGAAGTGGTAGTGGCCGACAACGGCTCGACTGACGGCTCCCAGGACATCGCGGTCCGCAACGGCGCACGCGTCGTGCCTGTGGCCGCCAAGGGATACGGCAACGCCCTCATGGGCGGCATCGCCGCAGCCGAGGGCCAGTGGGTGCTCATGGGCGATGCCGATGACAGCTACGACTTTCAGGAAACACCCAAATTTGTGGAAAAACTCCGCGAAGGCTACGACCTGGTGCAGGGCTGTCGGCTCCCCTGGGGCGGCGGGAGTATTATGCCCGGTGCCATGCCCTTCCTGCACCGCTGGTGGGGCAACCCCATGTTTACCCTTATGGTGCGCGTGATGTTTGGCGCGCCAATTCACGACGTGTATTGCGGCATGCGCGCTTTTACCAAGGCCCATTACGAAAGCCTGAACCAGCGCTGCACGGGCATGGAGTTTGCCACGGAGATGATCATCAAATCTTCGCTCTTCAAGGCCAAAATTGCCGAGGTGCCCATCACTTTGCATAAGGACGGGCGCGTGGCCCACCCGCCGCATCTGAAAACATTTCGCGATGGATGGCGCACACTGCGCTTCTTTTTACTCTACAGCCCGCGCTGGCTCTTCCTGACGCCGGGTCTGGCGATGCTCGTAATTGGGACATGTGTGATGGCGGCGGGTGGCCTCGGGCTGCGGATTGGGGAGGCCACCTTGGCTGGCCATTCGATGCTCTATGGAGCGGCGGTGTTGCTGATTGGGCTGCAATCCGTTTTCTTCGCGCTCGCTGCAAAAGTCTTCGGACAAACCGAAGGACTCATGCCCGTGGATGAACGGGTTAACAAATTTTTTGAGCTTCTTCCCCTGGAGCGCGCATTGATTATTTCTCTGATCGCGGCGATTGCAGGGATTGGCCTGCTTATCGTCCCGGCTTGGCAGTGGGTGGAAGCCGACTTCGGAGCACTGGATTACAGCACGTCGCTGAAATTTACCGCTGTGGGGGTCACGCTGCTTGTTGCGGCATTCCAAACGGCACTTTCTTCCTGTTTCGTGAGTGTGCTCGGAATGGCTCGGAAATAAAATGACTACAATTTCCCCGGCAAATTTACTAGAGCCCCTCCACGAGGGGATGGTGAAGGGGCGACGGGCGCGCCGACTGATCTCTCTAATCTCAGAAATTCTGCCTCAAGACGTCCAGACTATGCTGGATGTGGGAGCGGGCGATGGTGCCGTGGCCGCTGGTGTGCGCGAGTTCCGGCCGGGGCTGGACGTGTCCGGCGTCGATGTGTTGGTGCGTGCGGATACTCGCATCCCTGTGCAGGAGTATGATGGGAAAAAGCTGCCCTTCCATGACAATGCTTTTGACTGTGTTTTGTTAACCGACGTTTTGCATCACACCCCCGATCCTCAGGCAGTGCTTGCAGAGTGTGCTCGTGTATCGCGACGCTACGTGATTGTAAAAGATCACTATGCGCGGAATTTTTTTGAGCACAGATTACTCCGGCTCATGGATCTGGTAGGGAACATTCGCTTTGGGGTAGATGTGCCCTCAAATTACTTACACCCGGAAGAATGGCGGGTGATTTTTTCCCGGTGCGGGTTAATAGAAGAGCATGTCGTTTCGAAGCTCGCTCTGTATCCGGCGTGGGCTGACTGGTTGTTTGGGGCGAATCTCCATTTCCTGGCGCGCTTAAAAAAGGAGTCTGTATGATCCACGAACGCTGGCATGAGGGGCTCCCCTGTTGTGATGACACATGGGAACGTGCTTACGCAGAGTTTGAAACTCCCGAAGAGGAAATCGCAAAATTTACACGGCGTTTCAAAGCGATGGGAGTTCCATCCTGGAAGCGTGATGCCTTAGTGGTGGACATTTTTTGCGGACGCGGCAATGCCCTTGTGGCACTCGAACGCATGGGCTTCACAAACCTCACGGGGGTCGATCTCTCGCCCCATCTTCTCGAACAGTATCATGGCCCGGCAAAAATGATATTGGGCGACTGCCGAGATTTACGCTTTAAGGAAGGTTCTGTGGATTATTTTACTGTTCAGGGTGGTCTGCATCACCTCCCGCAAATTCCCGCCGATTTGGAAAAGTGTTTCGCCGCTGTGACGAAGGCTCTAAAGCCAGATGGCCTGTTTATGGTCGTTGAACCTTGGAGCACACCTTTTCTAAGACTCGCTCACCTTCTGACAAACATGCCCACGCTGCGCTCACTGAACAAAAAACTCGCCGCGCTGCATCAAATGATAGACGCCGAACGCACAACTTATGAACGCTGGCTAACATCGCAGAATGAAATCCGCAGATGTGTCAGCAAATATTTTTTTCCCATTTTTGAAACATACAAACTTGGTAAGTGGATGGGTTTGTATCATAGCCGCAACTGCTTATAGTGTCTTACTAAAAGTACATTAACAGTATGTTTATATGTGACTGGTGTGCGCCTTTGCAGGTTCTTCGTTGCGTGCTAGAGCCAGCCTTCCGCTGCGTACTAGTTCCAAAATTTTATACGTAGATAGCAACTCGAGAAATTTCTGAATTTTTTCGGAGCTGCCAGTCATCTCAATGATTAATGCACGATGCTGAACATCTATCACTCGTCCACGAAAAATCTCACAGAACTGCATGACCTCGGCGCGGCTTTTCACGTCGCAAGCAATTTTGACGAGTACAAGTTCACGCTCTGTGTAATCCCCTTCCTGCAGATCAAGCACCTCGAGAACCTCAACGAGTTTGGATAACTGTTTGATCGCCTGGTCCAGAGAATTGTCTCCAGAAAGTGTGACCGTCATGTGTGAGATTTTAGGATTTTGTGTGGGCGCGACATTGAGCGTTTGAATGTTGAATCCTCTACCAGAAAAAAGGCCTGCCACACGTGAAAGTGTTCCGAATTTGTTCTGTACTAAAATAGATAGCGTGTGCGGGCGCACGGTTTTGGAAGGAGCCTTTGCTACACTTGGTGCGACAGGCTTCTGAGGTTGTTTGGTTTCGTTGGTTTTCGCCATGCGGGCAACTTGGCAAACTGCTACGTTGGCGGTCAATCGAAAATCAGACTCTCAAGCACCGTTGCAATGTCGGATGCGCAGGTCTACTTTTTTATATGAACGCATCATTTACAGAAACGCACCCCTATCTGCGACCACGCAAAATGAATGATCAACGGCGTGGTTGGCTTATCATCGCTGTGCTTCTTGCATTTCTTTTTCACATCGCGATTCTTGCCATCGCCTCCAACTATCGTGTCTTTTCATTTCTGCCACCAGACAAAAGCAGCTCTAAGACTCGGGAGTTTCTCGTGACCTCTATTCCTTCTCGCCTGGAAAAAACTACCGCGGCCAATCCTGCAGGTGAATCGCCCCAAGCCGCCCCGGGTGTACGTATGCCGCAACCTTTTGCACCTGCAAATTTCGAACGGGCCTTTAATGCCCCACAACCTCGTATCGCTCCCCCAGAGCCAGTAATCCCGCAAGCTCCATTAGCGAGTGATTTTGCAGCGTCCGCAGGTCAACCCTCCTTGCTACGAATCACCGACGGCGGTCTCGTACCCGTCGGTACTCTGCCCAATGCAAAAATAGGCGAAGCTTCTCTATCGGCCACTAGCACCGCGGCGATGCCGAGTATGGATTTCGATTTGCCTGCTGCCATTCCCGGCACACTTGCCTCTGAAGACCTTGCCTCTATCGAGGGGGCGGGGCGAGGGCTGGGCGGTATCCGCACAGACGATCTGCCTGGTCTTGATGAATTGGCTCGGCTTTTTGACCCCAGCAAAGTACAAGCCTTGGAGACGCCTCAAGGCGTTATCCTTCGCCTATCAAACGAAGTTGTTTTTGAGTTCAACTCGGCCGAATTAACTGCGGAAGCTGTCCCAGTGCTTCGTGAAGTGGCACAACTGCTTCGCCGTCACGCCGGGGCTCAGGTCAGCATCGAAGGGCATACGGACACTTTCGGACCAGCAGAATTCAACCAACGACTCTCCGAGCTTCGGGCCCAAGCCGTGGCAAATTGGCTCGCCTCCCAACCTGCTATGATTTTCCGCACGCCACCACAAGTCATAGGCTACGGTGAAAGCCGGCCGATTGCAAATCCTCAAGGCACGAAAGAGGAACAACGACCCAACAGACGTGTTGAGATCCACATTCGAGCGGAAAAACGCGCTCAGTAAATCAACAAAAAACGCCCGATCACACAAACAAACTCATATAAAGATGAAATCTTTGTAATATCAAAATATTTAAATATTAATATATTTGAATATAATCAAACAGCGATTTTACTTTTTCTCTTCGCCTTTGGAATAAGGTTACATTTTGATGCGCTTGTTGCTAACTTAAACAAGCCAACTAATGGGCGGTAATTCAGGCCCAATCAGTACAGCGCGTGGTGATACGGCGGGCTCGCCTTTTACTGCGTGAAATAGCACTTCACGAAATCCGCTTACCATCTCGAAAACGTGCCAGCCCTGTCGCGCACCTTGCAACCGTGCTATGCCCTTAACACGCAATACGGCATCAGGAAGCGTGTTGAGCCAGAGTTCTAGTTTTGCTGTTTCAACCTCAACCGGCAGCAGTACTTCTAGACTCGCAAAATGATGCACCTCATGCCCGTGGTGATGATGTCCTCCTTGTGCTTTATCGTATTGATTCTGATCAGAGTGGTGATGATGTTCATGGCTGAGCTCAGAGATAGAGTTTGCGTAGGAAGTATCGGCCTCAGTGAGGTCTTCCTTAAAAACGCTTTCTTCATTTTGTGGCTGATTTCTCAGTGCAATTTTTGTGAGCCAAGCACAAAAATCGATGCTGGTTCCCAAACTTGCGCGTGAATTTACTTGGGATATTTGGTTGCGAACTTTTTCCCAACGTTCTTGCGGCACTTGATCACGCCGCGAAACGACTACAAACGAAGCTGTCTCCACCTGGCCTTTTTCCAGAAAATCATAAAATCCCCTCTTTCCCCAGCGTTTGGCGTCAACGACAGTCAACTGCACAGGATAGGAGTACCTTTGCGTACGACGATCAAGAGTCAAAAGCTCGACCAGCATTGAGGTATCTGCAGTACCATTGGCCTCAAGCAACACAACTCCACGATCATCTAACTCAAGACCTGCTAGTAACTCTAACAGTTCATCTCGCGAATTGCAGCATACGCACGATCCAGAAACCGGCTCAACTGCCACACTCAAATCACGCAACAGTTCTGCATCAATCTTTGCGTTACGAAAATCGTTGAGCACAACGTGCGGTTTCCAACCTCTGTCAATCAGCTCTGGAATCAGAGTACGCAAGGCCGTCGTCTTGCCTGCACCAAGAAACCCGGCCACAATCACAAGTGGGGGCCCTGTACGCACGACAATATTACAACGTTCTGCTGAGTCTTTCTTTTTGCAAGCCGTTTGCATGAAAAGTTACTTGCGCTCAAATTCATCCTAGGTCAAGATTCACAATTGTGAAAAAAGACATTCATCCCACTCTGAATCCCGTACTTTTTATGGATATCTCCTCTGGTCGTCATTTCCCTTGTCGTTCCACCATGAAATCCGACCGTGTTGAGGTGGTTGACGGTGTACAATACTACGTAATCCCCTGCTCTGTGACTTCCGACTCTCACCCTATCTACACAGGCCAACAGCGTTTCGTGGACACAGCCGGCCGGGTGGATAAGTTCTCCAAGCGCTACGCTACCACCGCAAGCGCTGGCAGTAGCAGTGCCAAGTCTGCAGCCGCTGCTGCAAAAGCTGCACAAAAGAAAAAAGGCAAACGTTAATCTCAAAAAACACCAGTCCATTCACTGGACTGCTTGACCGAGTAAGTGTGAGACTTTTGACTCACTGATAAGTGACCGACTTAAAAAAACACTTCGCTGCTCTCGAGCGTCGCTTAGCTGAGCTTGAAGCCAGAATCGCCGAAGGATCGGTATTCTCTGAGCCAGACACAGCCCAGCGTGTAACAAGAGAGCATTCCCGCCTAAAGGAAACTCTTGCCACGTACAACACATTACAAAAAAAAATCGCGGACTTGGAGGCCAACCACCGAATTGCCGCCGAAAACACCGACGAAGAACTTGCTGCCCTATTGGCAGAGGAACGGACTGAGTTAGAACGTGAAATTACGAGCCTGCGTCAAGAATGCCTTGAGGCTCTGCTCCCGACGGATGAGAATGACTTGCGCGACATCATTATGGAAATTCGCGCTGGCACAGGCGGCGCCGAGGCTGCCCTCTTTGCCGCCGACCTCTTTCGCATGTACTCACGCTTCTGCGAGACTCGTGACGACTTAAGGCTGGAGTCGATTGATTCCTCCCCCGCTGAGGGTGGCGGGCTGCGCGAGATTATCTTCAAAGTCTCCGGACCGACAGCTCATAAACTGCTTAAGTTCGAGTCTGGCGTTCACCGTGTTCAACGCGTCCCTGCCACAGAGGCCCAAGGGCGCATACACACCTCAACTGCCACCGTGGCCGTACTGCCAGAAGCTCGCGAAGTTGATGTCGTGATCCGACCAGAAGATTTGCGAATCGAAGTGAGCCGAGCTGGTGGACCTGGTGGCCAAGGGGTCAACACCACGGACTCCGCCGTCCAGGTGCTGCACATCCCGACAGGGATTATTGTGCGTTGTCAAGATGGGCGCTCACAGCTCAAGAACAAAGAGCGCGCCCTCTCGATTCTTCGCTCCAGATTGCTAGAAGCTAAACAACGAGAGGAGGCCGCTGCATACGCAGCCAACCGCAAAAACCAAGTCGGTACAGGAGAGCGCAACGAAAAAATCCGCACCTACAACTATCCTCAAAATCGCGTAACTGATCACCGCATCAACCTCACTCTACACGATCTGCCAGCCATCATGGACGGACGCCTACAGCCCCTGCTCGATGCATTGATTGCGGACGACACCAACAAGCGCCTCCAATGCCTATTGGAAGCATCTCCGTAAATTAGAGTTCACATCCATCAAGGTTTCTCCGCAAAGCACCGGACATCTGAAAATCAGCTTTTCACCTGACCATCTAGTAACCACCGTCCACTGCTATTTCCTCGCAGGGAACTTATGACCTTTTGTTGGAAAGCCTAATTTTTCGCAAAACTTCCAAAGCTCGTGCGATTCGGCACTTTTTTGCCATTTTCAAAAGCTCAACCCGCTTTAGATGTGGCATATTGCGCAACCAATGAAACATGATCTGCTGGGCAATCCCACAGTATCCTCCGAAATATTCCGGGCCAAATTGGTAACACTCGTTTTCTGAAAGTTTTTTCCGTAAACGAGGGAAATACAATTCCTCCAAAATCCTGCGTACCCAAACATCTACGGGGAAACATTCCATGCGTTGGTACCCAAAAAGAGCTACGCAATGGGCTATCTTTCGACCGACTCCAGGCAGACGCTGCAGTTCTTCAAGCAGCGCGCCTGTAGGCAAGTGTCGAAGATTTTCAAACCACAGCGTATTCTCAGCAATATAACGTGATGTGGAAAGAAGGTTTCTCGCACGAAAGCCCAGCGGGGCACATCGCAATTCCTCAACACTCAGCATCGCCAATCTTTCCGGAGATGGGAAAAGACCCTCATTTCCGAATAAGTTGCGAAGTACTCTGTTGATTGCCTGAATTTGCACCACTTGTTTTTGTGCAGAGCAAATAAAGCTGGCCAAACATTCCCAAGCAGGTTGACGCACCAGGCGTATCGCCCCCACAGCTTGCCAAGCGAAGGCAAAAAACTCATCTTGCTCTGCCCAGATAACGGCCTGACTCTCCAAGGCGTCACATACGCAGAAGTACTCACGCACGATGTGTTCTGTCACATCTCCTGTGTGCAGAATCTTGAGGCAGCCTTTCGGGGCGGGAAGGACTACAACAGGATGTTCACCGATCCATCCTTCCCAACCGCCAAGGGGGTGCTTTTGCCAGCAAAACACCTGTCCGCAATTTAGTGTGTGCTCTAAAGGAAAAGAACCAACAAAAACTGTCAGTTCATGGACAAGAACATTACTGTTCGTTTGACTCACCTTCGGCTGGAGGTTCGTCCCCTTCTTCCTTAGCTTTTTGTTGCCGCCTTTGAATCTGCTCCATTGCTTGACGCGCAGCTCTGTTGAGCTCGTTGGCGAAGTAGATGTAGGCATTCATTACAGAGGGCTCTGATTGGATTTTTGCATCAATAAAGCGATGCGTCATTTCACTATTTTTCTCAAGACTCAATGCCATCAATGTCGGAGCGCGCCGGGCAAAATACAGTTCCAGAAAAAGCCACTCGACGTTATTTTTTTGGATGTGTGCCAAAGCGCGCATTGAAGTAACATTCTCAAGGATTTTCGGTATACTATTTTCTCCTCCATCAGCGATCATGGCTTCAAAATTGGCAAATGCCGCCTCGTCTGACATATTTTTGAGGCGTGGGAGATCCTTTTCCCGGAGCGCAACAACACATGCCGTTGCGTAATCCCAAACAGTCCACTTCTGGGTAGAAACTCCCAGATTCAAACCCGAAATATCCAACCAACCACCTTGATTATCAGTCGTACGTATCCACCCAACATAGTTGTGACACCATAAGTCAGGATTGTCCTCTTTGGGAAAACCGTCTTCCCGCACTAGATTTGGCAACGCAGAGGGAATACATATTTCAAAAGTCATCGAAGGATCGTATTCAGGTACTTGGGCACTTTGTTTAAGTTCATCAAAAAAGATGAAAGCCCCATTGGCTTGTGAAAGAGCCAAAGCAAGCGAAATCAGTAAAAAGGCCAAAAAGTTCATAGCCTTAAACTACTGCTTAAGAGTGTTTGCGACAAACATAAAACAGGATGTGTTCACCAGTGCCTTTATTGCGTGCAAAGCTCAGATTTTTATTTCTCTCTGGGCGGAGCGCAGCCGAATCGTTTTGCGCTGAAGATTGTGCTGAGTTTCGATGAAACGGACGGTGCCTGTACGTGCGCGCATCAATACACTATGGGTAAATGCAGTCGAACCACGCACTTCAACGCCACGCAACAATGGGCTGGTACTTATACCAGTGGCGGCAAAAACGATTCGCTCACCCCTGGCGAGGTCTCGCGACATGTATTGGTAATCAAGTTTATCCCCCCAACCACGTGCGATGAGAGATTGGCGTTCAGCCTCGTCGCGCGGCCAGATTTTCGCCCGCATTCCGCCACCCAGGCAGCGTAATCCTGCGGCTGAGAGCACTGCTTCGGGGGCGCCACCAATTCCAGCGTAAAGATCGATATTTGAGGTGAGCATTGCAGGGGCAAGTGCCGCGGCGATGTCGCCATCCACGATCATTCGCAGGGCGGCGCCCTTGCGCCGGATATCTTCGATCAATTCGGCATTTCGCGGACGGTCTAGTACGCAGACGACGACATCACGCACTTCTTTGCCAAGAATACGAGCAGTGACTTCGATAACTTCTCCGATGGGGGCATCAATATCAATCGGCAGAGATTTATCCCGCATCCAAGCCGCGCGAACAGCCAGAGGATAAGCCAGTTTTTTCATGTAAAAGGCGGGAATATCCTGGAGGGCAGGCTCGCCGTTTTCTTGCCGCAGCGCAGCCGCTACGCAGGAAATGGAATTACCCATGCCTTTGGCGACATTTGTGGTGCCATCAATAGGATCGAGTGCCACATCTATGCGCGGAGAGCCTTCGCGCCAAGTACCGATTTTTTCGCCAATAAAGAGTCCAGGGGCCTCATCCTTGATACCTTCGCCGATGACAACTTCGCCGCAGATATCCATCAGATCGAACATTCCGCGTATGGCATCGCAGGCAGCCGCATCGGCATCTTCTTTGCGGCCTTTCCCAAGCCACTGAAGGGTGTTGAGAGCAGCCATCTCCGTAGCCCGCAGGAAGTCCAACTCAAGGTACCGCTCTATGTCGGGTGACGTGCTGTCCATGAGATTTAGTAATTTGGCCAAGCTACCGATTTCAAGCAGAAATGCTTTTGGCAGGAGTTGTGATTGTGTTTGAGTTATTTGTTGATGAGTAGCCACGTCCCTTTTTTAGTTTTTCAGCGTGAGATGCGTGATGCTTTGCGTGATCGCCGTGGGTTGTTTGTGGACTACGGAGTACCATTTTTACTATGGCCTACTTTGTTTTTTATCTACACTCAGATCGTGGGGTTTTTCCCCGTGGGAGAGGTCAGTTCACCGGCCCCGCACAAGCCACTCTCTGCGGGAACCGATCTTGCACGAATTCTTATGGGTCTGCTTCCCATTGGGCTGCCATTTATTTTGTTGGCTAGTTTATTTCATCCTCTTGTGGATACGACAGCGGGTGAAAAGGAACGTGGCACCCTAGCAACGCTTTTGGTTACAGGAGCAGATACACTGTCAATTCTTTGGGGTAAATTTTTTTCCGTCTTATTGCTCGGGTTAGCCGGGGTGGCGGTAAACATGGTGAGTCTGCTAATTTTCTTTCCGCTGCCTTCAAGGGTTTCGGTTGGTCAGACAAGTCTCTTGGAATGGGTTTTTATATTGCTCATTCATGTGCCACTAGCGGGATTTTATGCCTCTGCCGGCTTGGCTTTATTTTCTCTAGCGCGTAGCTATAAGGAAGGGAAAAGTTACTTTGCGCCCTATTTATTGGGAATGCTAGCTCCCGTTTTCCTCTGCTTAGTGCCCACAACTCCCATCAATTTATGGACTATGGCCGTGCCTGGACTGAACTGTGCGCTGATTACGAAAATGATCCTAGGGGATAAAGCTCCAGGGCTTCTTCTGGTAATAACATCGATCGTCTGGAACGTATTTTTTGCACTTGCGTCGTTGCGTCTTGCGGCAGCTGTCTTTGCCAGCGAGCGCCACCGATTTGCCGATTTTTCAGGAGAATTAAAATTCAGCACGAATAAAAATTCGGAACCTGGCCTAGTCGCTTTGGTTTTCCTTCTGGCGCTGGCTTTCTTGGCCCCTAGTTTAGTGTTAGGAAGGACGGCTGCCCTATGGGGTTGGGAAGTATCGCTGATTCTTCTACAAGTGTTTTGCTTTCTCTGTTTGCCGATTTTAGCTGCTCATTTTCTCAAGTGGCAGGTTGGCAAAGTCTGGGGTATGAATCTGCCGAAAAGATCTCATTTTGGTCTGACAAGCTGGTTATTTGTAGTTGTCCTGAGTATCACGATGTGGGCGCCCGCGCTGATGCTTGCCCGTTTTGTCGCACCGCCGGAAGAATTACTTCGTGGTCTGATCGGCGTCTTGAATCTGCAAGATAGACATTTTTGGCAAGTTCTCACTCTTTACGCGTTGCTGCCTGCTGTTTGTGAGGAGGCGCTTTTTCGGGGCCCCGTCTATTTTGCTTTTCGTAAATTATTCCCCGCGAGGTTTGCGATTTTGATTAACGGGGTTCTGTTTGGTCTGGCACATGGTGTATTTCGTGCTCTGCCAACAGGTCTTGTGGGCTTGCTCTGCGCATACCTGCGTGAGCAGTCCAACTCACTGCTGCCTGGTATGGTGCTGCATGCTTTACATAATTGTATAGTAATATCGTTGTTGTATTTTAATAGTCATAGCCAATCAGTTTCTAATGGTTTGATTCCTTGGGGGACAGTATGGTGGGTGGTCTGCTTTTTGTTTTTTTGCGCAGGCCTATTCATATTTTTACAACCTACGAACAAAGCGAGAAGGCACTTCTGAGCTGCTGCGCTCTTAGAGAAATTTCCGTCAAGAAACTACAAGTATCTCCACGCGCTGGCATCGGCGACAGTAAACTGAAACTTGCGTCCGTGCTCTCTGAGGAGCAGAGGTATATCACGGCGTTCGAGGAGTGTGAATTGAGGTTCAAGAATTTGTTTTAATCCGTCGAAAGTCTCAGAGTGAGCATTACATAGCCAATTTTGCTTGGGTGTAAACTCTTCCAACCAAGTGCCAGGCGTGGTGATGACTAGCGTACCGCCTGGCCGAAGAAGGCGAGTTGAATGACTCAAAACAACACGGGGGTCCGGTGTGCGGCAGAGAAGGTTTGCGAGGATGAGAAGATCAAATCCGCGCAGTTCCGAGTCTGGAGACATAGCATCCCCTGTGCGAAATTCGGCTGCTTCTGGGCGGACGTGGCAGCCAAGGGCTGCCGTTTTGATAATTGTGCGACACCCTTCCACCAACAGGGGGTAATTTAATTTACGATGACTTTTGAGATGTTGCGCTGCAGAGATAAACTTTTCTGAAAGGTCAATTCCCAAGACGCGAGGGATTTTTTTCGTCAGCTCAAACGTCGTGCCGCCAACTGCACAACCCATATCCAATGCTTTCAGGGTTTGTGTGTGATCTAGGCAATGAGCCAAAGCGAAGTCCGCAACTTTTTGTGCAAAGCCGATGGCTTGTCGTGGTGCCCCCTCCCAAGGGCAGTAGTCGCTAAGGTCAGGGTAGTGAAAAGCCAAGTATTGGGACAGCGCTTCGTTGCTTTCGTAATTAATCAATGCCATCGATTTAGAGGGAACGGGCTAGCTATTAGGCATGCGACACCACATTAAGTTGTGTGTGGCAGTCACCGGTTGCGGCGTTTGAGGCGGAGTTGTGCAGCCGCGCGTGCCAGCGCGGCTTCGGCGGCAGCGATTTCTTCATCACTCATTCTTTGTTCCAGTGCCAGCTTAGCCCGATTCATGGCTTCTTCGGCTGCCTTCTCGTCGATGTCTGATTCGGCAGTGGCCAACTCCGTGAGAACACTGATTTGGTCTGGACGGATTTGTGCGAAGCCTTCTGCTATGGCATAGTACGTCACTTGCCCATTTTTGTCTCGCACTGCGAGTTCACCTGCCACGAGGTTTGTGACGAGTGGAATGTGGTTGGGATAAACGCCCAGCTCCCCTTCACTGCCGGGCAGTGTGACGTAGGCTGCCTCGGTCTCGATTGCGATACCGGTGGGTGTGACGACTCGGAGCTTCATCAAGCAGTTCGGGTTGGAGGTTGTTTTAAGCTGTTAGTTCCGTAAGGAGTTGTCAGTTATTTTTTTGAGAGCACGGAGTCGATGTTGCCCTTCATGTAAAAGTCAGTTTCAGGAATAGAGTCATGCTGGCCATCGAGGATTTCTGCAAAGCCTTTCACGGTCTCTTGGATTGTACAGTAAACACCAGGTACTCCTGTAAAGACTTCCGCGACGTGGAAAGGTTGTGAGAGGAAGCGTTGGATTTTCCTTGCTCGTGCGACAGTGAGTTTGTCTTCAGGTGAGAGTTCGTCCATGCCTAGAATGGCGATGATATCTTGGAGGTCCTTGTATTTTTGAAGCACAGCCTGTACGCCACGCGCGACACGGTAGTGCTCTTGTCCCACGACTTCAGGCGCGAGGGCCTTGGAGACAGAAGCCAGCGGATCAACGGCAGGGTAGATGCCTTGCTCTGCAATGGAGCGCTCAAGCACGATAGTGGAGTCGAGGTGGGCAAAGGTGTTTGCTGGCGCAGGGTCGGTGAGGTCGTCCGCTGGGACGTAAACAGCCTGCACAGAGGTAATGGAGCCTTTGTTGGTAGAGGTGATGCGTTCCTGGAGTGCGCCCATTTCTGTCGCTAATGTGGGTTGGTAACCCACCGCAGAGGGTGTGCGACCTAGAAGCGCGGAGACTTCGGACCCTGCCTGGGAGAAGCGGAATATGTTGTCGAGGAACAGCAAGACGTCTTGGTTCTTTTCGTCTCGGAAATATTCTGCCATCGCTAGGCCGGTGAGTGCCACGCGCATGCGTGCGCCAGGTGGCTCATTCATTTGGCCATAACAGAGGGCGACTTTGGATTTAGCAAGATCGCTTTGAACGATAACTCCCGCTTCGGACATTTCATGATAAAGATCATTGCCTTCGCGCGATCTTTCGCCCACTCCTGCAAAAACAGAGTAACCACCGTGGGCTTTGGCAATGTTGTTGATGAGTTCGAGGATAACTACCGTTTTGCCGACACCTGCGCCGCCAAATGCCCCTGCTTTGCCGCCTTTGACGAAGGGGCAGATGAGGTCTATAACTTTAATCCCCGTTTCTAGAATTTGTGCTTTGGTGTTTTGCTCAGTGAGTGGAGGGGCCGGTCGGTGGATGGGGTAGCGTTTTTCTGCACTAACCGGGCCGCGTTCGTCGACGGGGTCGCCGAGTACGTTGAAGACGCGACCGAGAACAGCTTCTCCCACAGGAACGGAAATGGGTGCGCCGGTGGCGATGGCTTTCATTCCGCGCTTGAGGCCTTCTGTGGAGGACATCGCAATGGTGCGTACCCAACCATCACTGAGGTGTTGTTGCACTTCCAACACAAGGCGCCCATCGGTCGTAGGGACTTCGATGGCGTCGTAGATGGCGGGCAGTTGTTTTCCGGTAAAGTCCACGTCAACAACGGCTCCGATGACTTGGACGATTTTTCCTTCAGATTGTGTACTCATAATTTTTCTTTGTGGCTTAGTTCATTGCAGCGGCGGCCGCAGAGATTTCCAGAATTTCGTTAGTGATGGAAGCCTGACGCGCTTTGTTGTAATCAAGGGTGAGATCTTTGACGAGTTGTTTTGCATTATCGGTGGCATTTTTCATAGCAATCATTCTTGCGCTGTGTTCGGAGGCTTTAGCTTCTAGAAGATATTGCCAAATTTTGTAATTGACTGCATGTGGTAAAAGGATGTTGAGAACTTCTTGATGCGATGGCTCGAATAGATATTCAAGGCTATGAAGCTGCGCATGCTGGTTTTGTTCAGGTGAAGTTAAATTGTGAGCTATCGGCTTCTCAGTAAGAATATCACTCATCAAACCAGATAGTGGTAGGAGACGTATGATTTCTGGTTTTTGGGTGATGGTGTTGATGAATGAGTTGTATGCGACTAGGATTTGATCTGTTTGTGCAGAGAGGAATCTCTCGGTGAGAAATCTTCCGATTTGGCGAGCTTTGCGAAAATCAAAAACATCTCCGAATTCGAAATCCGCAATGAGAGAACGCCTGAGGGTAGCGAGCATTTGTCTGCCTTTTCGCCCAGCAGTGACAAAGTCTGTTGTGGCAGGATTTAACTCCGAGACTTTGCGCAACAGATTTGTGTTGAGACCACCGCAAAGTCCTTTGTCTGTGGTGATCACTAGAACAGTGATGCGGGAATCAGAGCGCGGTTCACGTATCTCACAAAGCGGGTGTTTACTGAGTGAGATTGTCTCACCGATGTCGCGCAGAGTGCTTGAAAGAATATCGGAGTACGGGCGACCTGCGAGGGCTAATTCCTGAGCTTTACGCATTTTGGAAGCCGCAACCATTTGCATGGCTTTGGTAATCTGGGCGGTATTTTTAACCGACTTGATGCGGCGCCGGATCTCGCGAGTGGAAGCCATAGATTAGGGTTTTTAAACGCGGAAGGATGTTTCCTTAAATTCTTGAATTGCTTTCTTTAATTCATCGCTAATCTCATCTGTCAGATCAAATTTTTCGCGGAGTTTTGACAACGTTTGTTGACAGCGAATTTGCAAATAATCGGTGAGCTGGTTTTGGAAGTCTTTGATTTTTTCGACAGGGATGTCGTCAGTAAAATTATTCTGGACAGCAAACATAACGGCCACTTGGATTTCCACCGGCAGTGGGTTGTATTGGTTCTGTTTGAATACTTCTACAATGCGCTTGCCACGCTCGAGTTTCGCTTTTGTTCCTGCGTCCAGGTCGGAGGCGAATTGGGCAAACGCTGCGAGCTCGCGGAACTGCGCTAGTTCTAGCTTCACTTTTCCGGCAACTTTTTTGATCGCTTTAGTCTGGGCCGCCGAGCCAACGCGTGAAACCGAGAGACCAACGTTTACTGCAGGGCGAACTCCTTGGTAAAATAGGTCAGTCTCCAGGTAAATTTGTCCGTCGGTAATAGATATGACGTTTGTTGGTATGTATGCAGAAACGTCGCCAGCTTGTGTTTCGATGATGGGGAGCGCGGTCAGTGAACCGTTTCCGTTTTTCTCATCGAGGCGTGCAGCGCGTTCAAGCAGACGGCTGTGGAGGTAAAAAACGTCGCCAGGATAAGCTTCGCGGCCAGAAGGGCGCTTGAGAACCAGGGAGACTTGGCGATAGGCCACGGCGTGTTTAGAAAGATCGTCGTAAACGATCAGTGCATCCATGCCGTTCTCCATAAACCATTCGCCCATGGCACAGCCTGCAAAGGGAGCCAGGTATTGCTCTGTGGCAGAATCAGAGGCGGATGCTACAACGATGATCGTGTAAGGCAGAGCTCCTGCTTCTTCGAGGACGCCGTAAACCTGGGCGACGTTGGAACGCTTTTGGCCTACTGCGACGTAGATTGAATACACGGGGCGAAAGCCGGGGTTGCCTTCGTTAGATTTGTTGATTTTAGCTTGGTTGATAATTGTATCTACTGCGACAGTGGTTTTGCCGGTTGCACGGTCGCCGATGATTAACTCTCGTTGTCCGCGACCTATGGGAATCATCGCGTCGATGGCCATGATGCCTGTTTGGAGGGGTTGGTTGACGGACCGACGCTTGATAATTCCAGGTGCGATTTTTTCAACTGGCATACTGGCGCTGGCTCTGATGGGCCCTTTACCATCAATGGGTTGGCCTAGGGCGTTAACGACCCTGCCCAGCAGTTCTTTGCCAGCGGGGACTTGAAGGAGTTTGCCTGTACAGCGGCACTCAGAGCCTTCTTTGATTTCTGTACCGGAGCCGAGGATAATAGCACCGACTTCTGTTTCTTCTAGGTTGAGCGCCAGTCCAAAGATGTTGTTACCGAAGTCTATCATCTCATTGAGCATCACGTCACTGAGGCCTTCGATTTTGACGACGCCGTCGCCTGTAGAGCGGACCGTGCCGACATTTGTTCTGGAGGCGGATTGTTTTATTCCAGAAATAGCATTTTCGATGTCTTGAAGGATGTTACTCATGTTTTTTAGATAGATTGGGCTAGTGATTCTTCGAGTGTTTTTAGTTTCTGTCTGATAGAGCTGTCCCAGACGTGGGAGCCGATTTGAATTTTGAGCCCTCCCAGGAGGGAAGGATCTGTGTGAAATTGGATTTCGCGGATGTGATGAAAAACTGAGTGCAGCCGCTGACGGATCTCCGTTTCGAATGAGCCGAGGGGGTGGGCCGATGTAACTTTGGCTGTTGATTGGGCGAGGTGTAATCGGCAAAGCTCATGTAGCCTTTGAAGGATGCCCACAGTAAACCGAGGACGCTCATCGAGTATTTTTGCGATGATCTTTTTCAAGGTGTCGGAGTTAAGCGAGCCGTCTCTTTCGAGACATATCTGAAAGAGCTTTCTTGCAATTCGCTGGGCTTCGCGTGGGATTTTCATGAGCAGGGTTATGCTACGAGTGCTTTGGTGCTTTCGTCTAAGAGTCGGCGCCTGTCATCATCCGTCAAAATCTTGCCTGTAACTTTTGCAGTTGTATCAACAACGAGGCGTCCGAGCTCACCACGCAATTCGGTGAGCATTTTTTCTCTGTCTGCAGCAGCGGCTTGCTTAGCTTTTTGTATAATTGCTTCAGCCTGGGCCACTGCTTCTTGGATTTTTTTCTGGCCTACGGCCTCCGCTGTTTTTACTGCTTCTTCTACGATCACTTTCGATTTCTCGTTAGCCTCTCGAATGATTTGTTGACGAGTTTTTTCTGCTTCGGCCAGGGCTTTTTCTGCAGCTGCAGCATCGTCCAATCCTTTTTGGATAATATGGCGGCGTCGCTCCAGGGTTTTACCGATTGGGCCGAATGCAAAGAGCTTGAGCACAATCACTATAAACCCAAAGATAATGATTTGCGCAATCAACTTGGACCAAGTGACACCTACCATTGAAGCAACCTCACCGATAGGATTGGCGGCTTCGCAGAGCATGTAGGATAAAGTTATATCCATTGTTTTTTTCGGTTAGGCCGATGTCAAACTAATTACTTTACTGGGAGTTGTTGGCCAGAAAGATAGAGAAGAAGATAACACCTTCCGCAAGTGCCATGGCCAGAATGGATTGCACAAGGATGGGGGTAGCGGCTCCTGGGTTACGGCCGACCGCCTCACAAGCTTTGGCGCCGATGATTCCCACGCCAATGGCAGAGCCCACGGCTGCAAAGGCCACGTGGAGGTTACCGCGAATTGCTGATGCTGCTTCTGCAAGTATCATGAGTTCAGTTGTCATAGTTATGTCTTGTCACTTTAGCATGTTCAGTGAGTGATGGGTTCTGTTATCTAATGATGGGCATGCTCCTCATCATGGCGACACATGATCGCCGTGAAAACTGCAGTTAGTAAACAAAAAACCAGAGATTGGACAAAAGCTACGAGCAATTCAAAAAAATAAAAGGGAAGGGCGATTAGCCAAGACCAAATTGGATGCATGTACAACATGGATTCGAGCAGAACTTCTCCACCGTAAATATTGCCGAATAGCCTGAAAGAAAGTGATACCGGACGGAATGCTATCGAAATAACCTCGATAAGGCCCACTAAAATGAAAACGAAGGAGAGCGCTATTCCTGCCAAACCCTTGAAACTGGCTTTCGAGCCAAAGATATGCTGGAAAAACCCGACGACTCCGTTGTATTTGAAACCCCAAAAAAACCACATAAAGAAGAAGACTAATGCCATAGCTAAAGTCGTGTTTACGTCAGCATTCACACCACGAAGCAGTGGCAACATTTCACCATTTGGTCCCGGGATCTTGATGGATCCAACCCCGGGAGTGAGCGCCAGTAGGTTAGAAAATAGAATGAAGATAAATATCGTTGTGAAAAACCAAAAGGTATCACGTGCCAGTTTCTCTCCCATGATGCTGGAGAGGAGTCCCTGAAATCCCTCAATCACCCACTCCCAAAAGTTTTGCACTCCAGTAGGAATGAGCTGCGGCCGGACTGTGGCAGGAATCATGAGCAAAACGATGATCAAAGCCACAGCCACTGATACTAAAGATGAGTTCGTGACAGGCAGACCAAACACGTAAAAAAGCGTGGGAGCTTCCATAGGCAAAGTTTTGTCTGCTGCAGCAAGAATCACGAATTGGAGAAAAGCGTGACGTAAAAAATTTATCAAGCACTTTGTGAAAAAAATCACAAAGTCAGCCCGGCAGTGCGGGCTGGCACGCCGAGTCCAGGCACAGCGGTTTGAAGTATTTTAGTGCGAGCTGCAATATTCCCATTTAAAAACTGTTTGTATTTGCGAATGAGGCTCCGAGTCTGCTCAGCAGACTCGTGAAGCAGATCAATACGAAAACGGAATAGACCGCTCGATTGAAACCTATTCAACCAATCAACTGCACTCTGAGCTCTTCCGTGAAATAACGTATTTCGACAGCCGACATCTGCTCCGAGTGTATGTAGTTGTCCTACGCGGTCGCGTAATTGCACTCTGTGTTTTTCACAGGGGCGCCCACAGTCACGGTAATCCTTGCCGTTTGAGAGAAATGCCGCGAATACACAATGCTCCATGTGAAACAAGGGCATGTGCTGGTGGATCACTACGGTGAGAAACAAAGCAGGCACTGCTTCGGCAATATCAAGGATTTGTTCTCCAGTAAGGTCGAAACTCGCAGCGCAGTTCTCCAGACCGGCCTCGTGAAGGATTTGGGCAGTAATAGAATTTGCCATGTTAAGCGAAAAATCGCCCCTGCGGCGTAGTTGTGTGTGTTTGTAGAATTCCAAACCGGCCAAATTTCGAATCAATACGCCATCAGGCTGTGTATCTGCTATGAATTTCAAGTAGCCGGCTTCGCCTGCTTTGATGATCCTTGGTGTGGCGAGCCAAAGTCGTGTGCCACGACCCTTATAACTTTGCGTGGCCTGTGAATATTTGCGGATGTCCTCGTAATCAAGATAAACATCATCTACTGATTCCTCGAGTGAGGCTACGAGTTGATCTTCTTTTCGGCAAAGCACAGCTAATTCATACCGCTGAACTGTAGTCGGCTGTGATGTGCCTTGTGGCTGGAATGCATATTTTAGATTATTTAATATTTTTTGAACGTTTAGTATGTTTTTTTCGTTTTGAATATTTTGACTTTGCGAATTTTTTTTTAGCTCATCTAATGCCAGACGTCGCATACGGTTGAGTTCGGATTTGGGCAAAATGAGACCTTCTGGTAAGGCCGTACAATCCAGCTTCCCCAAAGCAAAAGGCGTGCCTCCCATTCTTCCGAGATGCTCCCTCAGTAACGACTCATCCAAGGGATGAGTGCGTGCGGTTTGGAGTGGTATTCTGCTGTGAACTGTAACTTGCTTTCGCTCGCACTGGAAAGTGAGAGAAAGTGCCTGGCCTTCTGCTCCCTTCACAACGACATTTACGCTGCGGCAAAGCAGAGGTGCTGGCTTGGTCAGGAATTCGCGCAACTGATTCTGTAGTGCAGGATCGCTCGTTTTCCAAACACGGGCACCAATCGGAATTTTTTTCCAATTTATCCGTCCTGACATGATTCGAATAAGTTTGCCTTCAACGGCGAAGATGCGTGCCCCTTGTTCGTTGTTGGTGTCACCACCCGTTTCGAAAACGATTCCATCACCTGCCTTGAGATGGGAGGGCGTAAAATCAAGTTTTACGGCATCTTTAGTAGGCAAAATTTCAGTAACTTTGCCTACGTAAACGCCACGTTTTTTGCCAAACCTGGCGTGCACCAGTTCTTGGTGGTTTACACCCCGCATCCATCCATCATAAAGGCCTCTGGAGAAGACCATCTCGAGTTTGTAGCGGTCTTCCTCTTCGAGTTCTATAGCGCGGTTGTCCCAAGCGGTGTCTATTGCTTTGCGGTAAATTGCGCACACTGCTGCGACGTACTCGGGTGATTTCAAACGACCTTCGATTTTAAAAGAAACAACCCCGCGTTCGATGAGCGCGGGGATGTGCTCCAGTGCGGCCAGATCCTGTGGAGAAAGCAGATACCGCTTATCACCCAGGTTTTTAGTCACGCCGTCTACGACGAGTTCGTAAGGCATACGGCAGGCTTGGGCACATTCTCCTCGGTTGGCGCTTCGTTCGCCGAGTGCTTCACTGGTGAGACACTGTCCAGAATATGCCACGCACAAAGCTCCGTGAACAAAAACTTCAGTTTCAGGCATGTCCGGGGTGTTAAATCGTTCCATCTCACGCAGGCTGGTTTCCCTTGCAAGCACGACGCGCTCGGCACCGAGTCTTCTGGCAAAAATAGCACCTTCCGGCGATGTTACCGTCATCTGGGTCGATGCATGAACAGGCACTCCGATTTTGCGTGCTAAGCGAGCCACTCCCAGATCTTGGATGATGAGTGCGTCCACCCCGGATTGGCGGCAGGCTGCAATAAGTTCCGCGCACTCTTGAAGTTCATTTTGAAAAACAAGAATGTTGAGTGTCAGGTAACCTTTTAGACCGCGTTCGTGCAACCAATTCATTACTGTGGGAAGCTCTTCGGTACGAAAATTTTCTGCGCGCATTCTTGCATTAAATTTCTCCACACCAAAGTAAACAGCATCAGCTCCTGCAGCCGCCGCCGCACGTAAACACTCCCAATCTCCCGCCGGCGCAAGTAATTCTGGTTTGTTTCTGCGGAAGCCTTTATTCATGCAATTCTGCCTGACTATTGAATTAGCACAGCCCAAAACAAGAAATATAAAATCTCAAAGAGAGATCCCTTTTGGGTGATTTCAACTTTTCGGTAATCTGCCCACGCAACTGTGATCTAATAGACTAGAAAAAATATTAAATCCAGCGTCTTGAATAAAATAATATTCCAAAAACTAAACCAAAAAAAATATCAATCCGATCTGAGCGGTAACAGATGCCTCCACCGGATATCACCTTTCGTCAAACTGCCAGCGTTACCAGCGACATATAAGACGTTGGCTTTACCTTTGTTGATGTAACCCGGCCAACCTCTATCCTCGTTTGTTGGAATCGCGACATCCAGAGCAGTGTTGTTGGCTTTCCAGAAGAGTTGCGAGGGGTTATAAAGCGATGCATCAACCCTCATGTAGTTTGATGGCACTTGCACGCCAGTCACAAGCAGGATGGTTTCCGAGGGTCGCTTTACTGCTGCCAAACGAACACGCTCGTCGACATTTTCATGACCTAGCAACCCATGCATCGAATAGCTCAGATTGAAGGGCTCCCAGTAAGATGGAGCCTTTGTGAAGGGTTGAGAAAGTGGCGATGAATAGACCGTGCTCAAAGCGACGGAGTCCATCTGCATGTAGGGCACGAGAAATGTGCTGTAGCTTTTTTGTTGGGCGGTATCCCAAGCCGTGGGAAAAAGACCGTTGTTATCGTTAGCGTGCGCCAGCATGCCTACACCAATCTGCCTGAGGTTGGAAATGCACTTAGCTACTTTTGCGCCGTATATTGCGTTATTCAATGAAGGTAACCCGAGTGCGGCAACCAATCCGATAACAGCTATAACAACCAAAAGTTCCACTAGAGTAAATCCCCATTGATGAGCTATCGAAGATCTCTTTGCCATGTAACAATATCACGATTTTTTGGAATAAAGTCAATTTTTTAATTGCGTATTTAATAAGAAATTTTTAAATTAATTCGAATGTCAGCTAAGCATCTGCATCAAGAAGTTCTCGTTTACCTGGATCAATTGATCCGATCTGGCAAATATCAGCCCGGGGACGTCTTACCATCTGACATTGACCTCGCTTCGCAACGCAAGGTCAGCGTGGCCACCGTACGCAGAGCTTATTCTGAATTGGTTACGCGCGGCTGGGTCCGCCGCGTCAAAAAACGCGGTACAGTGCTCAACGACATTTCATCTCTCCATACAAAAGCAAAGGTTGGCATCATCCTCACCAATGAAAGCATTTCCTACCTCAAGCTGATGATGGGTATAACTAAAGTCCTTAGTTCAAAATCTGTCTCCTACTTCTGCCACTATCATCATGACCGGATGGGAAAAGTAGAAGAACTTGTGCGGGAATTTTTAAAAAACGGCTGCACTGGTCTTCTTGTCACTTTGCCATCACCCGGAGAAAGTAACCTTATCTTACGTCTCCATACAGAAGGCTTCCCTATTGTGCTAATGACGAGAAAAAACTCCAACTTCCACTGCATCTACCATGATGATCACAAATGCGGCTTTTTAATTGGACAGCATTTTCAAGAAAACGGCATCTCACACCCTGCAGTCATTTATCGCGACAACCAAGTTGGCTTAGAGAGGCTCTACGGCTTTCGCGAAGCCATGGCCCTAAATGGTAAAACACTCCAATCGAACCGCGCGCTCTCTGTGCCCTACCAAAAGCAACAAAAGCTCGATGACCCGGACTTTTGCCGTCGCGAGACAGATTGGTTACTTAAACTAGAACCTTTTCCCGACGGGATCTTCGCCTTCAACGATACGTACGCCGCAGCCATCTACCACAATCTTTTACACAGAGGGATCCGTGTCCCAGACCAGATCGCTATTGCAGGAATCGACAACACAGCGGCAACGCTGCTCCCCTTCCCCATCACATCCGTCGAAAACGGACTCGAAACAATCGGTGCTGAATCTGCCAAACTACTCATCAGCCTACACACGAATTTCACTACCGAACTCGTTCAAAAAGCCATCGAACCAACTCTGCAAATCAGACTATCCACCAACAAAAACTCTCAAAAATACTACAATCACCTTACCCAATCATGAAAAAACGCGCCCTCAACATTCTTCCGATCAGCTTATTCACACTCAGCTTTGCATTACTCACTTCATGCAAAGAAAGTAAAACTGAAACTGAACCCGCTCCAACACCGGAAGAAGCACACGTAACAGAAACCTCTCACGAGCAACCAACCCAGCCCCCTACACCCCAACCGACCTTGCACCCTGGAGGAATCGCATTCTTCTCCAAAGCAGAAATGGACAAAATGAAGCTCGTCGGCGCAGACGCATCCAAAGCAACAATTGAACGATTGGAGGACGAGAATGGCGAAGTATTTCTCAGAATTACAACAGACTTTTTGCCCTCTGCCCCCTGGGGGGTCGGTTTTCACTATCCATTTGACCGATCTTTCAAAAAAGGTGACGTCATCGCCGCACAAATCACTGCCCGCGCCCACAAATCCACCACATCTGAAGCCTTCGCCACCCTCAACCACGAAGACAATGGAGAGCCCTACGACAAATCCCTCGCCGGCTCCGTAAGTGTCGGCCCAGACTGGAAAACCTACTATTTCGCTTACACGTCCCTCCGCGACTACTCCCCAAACACCTCTCAGTTAGCATTACACCTCGGATTCCCCAATCAATCAATCGACGTCAAGGATATCCTCTTCGTCTACTACGGTACCTCCGCAAAAATAGAAGACCTTCCGCGCACAGAATTCACTTACCCCGGCAGAGAACCCGATGCTCCCTGGCGCAAAGCGGCCGCAGAGCGCATTGAAAAATTCCGCAAAGCGGACATCACCATCACAGTCCTTGATCCACAAGGTAACCCGCTGCCCGATGCAAATGTACATCTTAAGCTTCAGAAACACGCTTTTGCATTCGGCACCGCTGTCAATGCTGATGTCCTCGTTAACCACATCGGCAAATCCGCCGATACTTACCGCAAAAAAATCGAGGAACTCTTCAACGCAGCCACCCTTGAAAACCACCACAAACTTGCCTCATGGGTACACGAAACCAACAGAGATACAGCCCGCCGGGCTGTGGAATGGCTTCACAACCGCGGCTTAAAAATTCGTGGCCATACGCTCGTCTGGCCCGGTTGGCGATACAATCCCCCCGACCTGCGTTCGCGTTTTGAAAACTCCCCCGAATTATTCCGCACTTACCTTAAAGAACACATCAGCGACATCATGACTCAAACCAAAGGAAAGATCACCTGGTGGGACGTCCTCAACGAGCCCTACACGAATCGCGACTTTATGAACGTTCTCGGAGATACTGAAATGGTGGAATGGTTTAAACATGCACACGCCACAGATTCCGCACCGCAACTCTTCATCAACGATTTCTCCATACTCACCAACGCAGGATTAAATGTGGCCCACCAAGAAGGCTTTTTCAAAATTGTCGAATATCTTCTCGAAAACGGTGCCCCACTCCAAGCACTCGGCGAGCAGAGCCACTTCGGCTGGCTGCTCACACCTCCTGATAGAGTTTACGAAATCCTAAACCGTATGGCCTTATACAACCTGCCCATTCACATCACAGAACTCGACATCAACATTACCGACCGTGAACTCCAAGCCAGCTACATGAGTGACTACCTCACGATCGTCTTCAGCCACCCTGCCGTTGAAGGCATCACTATGTGGGGATTCTGGGAGGGGGCACACTGGGCACCAGATGCAGCACTCTGGGATCGTGAATGGAACATTCGCCCCGTCGGCAAAGCCTGGCTCGATAAAGTGCACGGAGAATGGAAGACCAACCTCAACCTCACCACAGATTCCACTGGCACCATTTCAACCCGAGGCTTCCTGGGTGATTACCTCATCACAATCACTCACGACGGAAGTACAACCAGCGAAAAGGCCACGCTCGACAAAAACGGACTAGAAATTAAAATTAAACTATTAACACCCCAACAACAATCAAACTAAACAGAAATGATAAAACCAAAAAACAAAACCATGAAAACACACCTCATCATCTTACTCTACACATCAGCACTCGCCTGCTCCTCTCTTCTTCAGGCACAAACCACCCTGTGGGAAAAAAGATTCACAGATACCACTTCTTCTGATTTCGAATATGGGTCTTGGATAAATCAACTCTCCCACACAGCTGAGGGGCTTTCCATCTCAGGGCAGGCCGATCATTCCGGTGGTGTCGGATTTAATGTTACCCCACCACTGAACCTATCAAGCTCCTCGCTTGACTCATACGCGATTGTCATCCGAGCTAAACGCCTACCAGAATCCACCGCAGAAAAGCTCGGCGTTATGCTTTGCAGCACCTCCTGCTCAGATGCTAGCGTTTGGCAGTTTCTATTGTCAGAGCTTAATACTGACAAATTCACAGATATAGAAATCCCGCTATTTATAGCGCCTGTTTACACTCGCGACAGTGGCGTGAACTTCTCTAACATCCTCGAGGTCCAGCTCCAAGGCGACTACACGAACCCGGGCATGATCGGCATTTTGGTCGAGTCCGTCAGAATTGTTGAAAAAACAACAAAATAGCTTCTCCCACGTAAAAGCAGCAGCCTGTAAAATAAGACCGCGCTCTGCTTGGCAACCTTCCTCTACTGATTTAGCAATACTCGATGCGTCTTTATGATTCCTTCTCACGGCAAATCATCCCGCTGCCCGACCCAAAAACCCGCGAACTCACCTTCTACTGCTGCGGTCCCACCGTCTATGGCCCGGCACACATTGGCAATTTCCGCACATTTCTCATGCAGGATGTTCTGCGTCGCGTCATTCAAGCCACTGGTGGCCGTATCAAACACGTACGCAACCTTACCGACGTAGACGACAAAACCATCCGGCAATCTCGCGCTGAAGGTAAAACTCTGGCCGAATTCACATCCCTCTGGACACAACGCTTCCATGAGGATTGCGCCGCCCTCAACATCCTCCCACCCCATGTTGAACCTGGTGCAGTCGCACATATCCCCCAGCAAATAGCCCTCATCCAAAAACTCCTCGACAAAGGACACGCCTACACCACACCCGACGGATCCGTTTATTTCCGTATAGAAAGCTACCCTAACTATGGTAACCTCTCTCGCCTAGCCGAACGTCAGACAACTACATCATCCTTCCCCTCCCAGCTAACAGAAAGAGAAACTGCCGACGAATACAACCGCGACTCAGCCGCCGACTTTGCCCTCTGGAAAGCACGCAAACCCGAAGACGGTGACAACTTCTGGACTGCCCCCTGGGGACAGGGACGTCCAGGGTGGCATATCGAGTGCTCAAGCATGTGTCTCCATCACCTAGGCGCGACAACAGACATCCATTCGGGTGGAATTGACCTACTCTTCCCCCATCACGAAAATGAAATCGCCCAGTCCGAAGCAGCAACGGGCACAACTTTTGTCCGCCATTGGTTTCACATCCACCACCTCATGGTCGAAGGTGCCAAGATGAGCAAATCTTTAGGTAACCTCTACACCCTTGCCGACGTCCAAGCACGTGGCCACAGTGCTGCAGACCTTCGCTACCTCCTCATTTCTGGCCACTATAGGCAAGAGCTCAACTTCACGATGGACGGCCTCCACGCAGCACGAAGTGCACTCCGTCGCCTCGCAAAATTTTACACACTACTAGGCGGAAATCCCCATTCCTTCAAAGCCAATTACGATTTACCTCCACCAGAAACCCAAGAAATTCAGCGCGGCCCCTTTGCCCGTTTTTGGGCTGCACTCCTTGAAGACCTCAACACGCCTGCGGCACTTGGAGAGCTCTTCAGCATTATTACCCCATTACAGCCTCACGTCGCTGCTGGCAACTACCCGCCTGAAGAAATTCCCCTCATCCGCGGTGCCTTTGAGCGTGTCATTTACTCGCTGGGGCTCGATCTGGCAGAACCAAAATGCGATCCACCCTCGGAAGTCAAACAGCTTGCCGAACAAAGATTCACAGCAAAAAAAGCACGCGACTACAAACTCGCCGACTCACTCCGAGATAAAATTCAATGCCTCGGCTGGAACGTCAAAGATACCCGCGAGGGGTACTCTCTCGAAATGATTCCGCGCAATAACTTAAAAAATTAAAATATTAGGTACGAAGATTTATCGTCTTTACCCAGCGGGTGTTGGAATTAACACCTTTCTCTGTGATCTTGCTACCTGCGGCTACAGCAGTCGAAGTCAGAGCTGTTTGAGCAGAAAATGCATAGGCAGGCACTCCTTCTGCAACCTGGTCTTCTGTAGATTCGCCTTCTGCATCCGCTTGGATTTCTCGAATGCGGAAGGGATTCTCATCCCGCAGTAACTCGAGTCGCCCGTCATGATGCTCAACTATGGCAGTACAGCTCTCTACCCAATCGCCTGAGTTCATGTATGTGATGCCGTTTATGTCACGAATTGTTGGAGAATGGATATGACCGCAAAGGACGGCCTCAACTTGATAATCCTTAGCGTACCTGACTATAGATTCTTCAAATTGTCCGATGAAAGAAACAACGTTTTTGACCTCTTTTTTAACAAAGGCACTTAAAGACCAGTAGCCCATTCCAAGGCGACGACGGAAAAAATTTACTAGCCCATTCAAACTCATCAATCCTTTGTACCCAATATCACCTACATGTGCTAACCACTTTAAATTCTGCACCACAGTATCCAGCTCGTGTCCGTGGATCACTAAAACGCGACGCCCGTCCAGCAGAGTGTGAATCGCCCTTCTTTGAATGGAAATATTTCCATAGTGTCCGAGAAATTTATCCACAAATTCGTCATGATTACCTGGGATGTAAATCACACGTGTGCCTTTGCGTGCGCATCTGAGCAGTTTTTGCACCACATCGTTGTGCGTCTGCGGCCAGTAAATTCCGCGCCGCAAGGCCCAAATGTCTATGATATCCCCCACCAGATACATGATCTCGAACTCGTGGGTTTTGATAAAATCCAAGATTGCCTCTGCTTGACAGCCACGCGTCCCCAGATGCACGTCAGACAACCAAACTGCTCGATAACTTGATTTATTCACTGCATGTAAAAGTTATTCACAATGTAAGCTTAATAGGTGTTCTCGCAAGCTCCTCATGCTCATGTTACAAAAAGTTTACAATACACTCAACGTCCCAAGACTTGTTCTAGCTCTTTTCTCTTGGCCAAAGCTTTGCGGATTGTTAGAAGCCCCACCAACAGCACTTTTCAGAAAAACTTATGACCGATTCTAAAATCCGAAACATCGCCATCATTGCCCACGTCGACCACGGGAAAACGACTTTGGTAGACCAACTGCTGCGACAATCCGGTACCTTCCGTGAAAACCAACAAATCGCCGAGCGCGTCATGGATTCCATGGATCTGGAACGCGAAAAGGGCATCACCATCAAGGCAAAAAATGCGTCCATCAAATGGAACGGTTTTCACATCAACCTTGTAGATACTCCTGGCCATGCCGACTTTGGCGGAGAAGTTGAGCGCATTATGCAGATGATTGATGGCGTGCTGCTCGTCGTGGATGCCTGGGAAGGAGCCCAGGCGCAAACTAAATTCGTCCTTAAAAAAGCCCTGGCTGCAGGTGCTCAGCCAATTGTCGTAATTAACAAAATTGACCGCCCCAACGCCGATCCTCACAAAGTACTCGATGAAGTCTTTGAACTCTTCCTCGAGCTTGATGCCAGCGATCATCAGCTCGACTTCCCCATCATTTACGCTTCAGGCCTCAGCGGCTAC
The DNA here is from genome assembly GCA_938005615.1 of uncultured Verrucomicrobiae bacterium. Classification (GTDB taxonomy): domain Bacteria; phylum Verrucomicrobiota; class Verrucomicrobiia; order JADLBR01; family CALLMV01; genus CALLMV01. The sequence continues at coordinate 16,769 of CALLMV010000040.1, read as the reverse complement.
GCTGTGCGCGAGTGGAAAGGCGAGGTCACCGAGGACGTCAAAAATTCCGGAATGACGGCTCTCTACGAAACAATCGTCTCTCAAATCCCTCCGCCACGCACTGATCCCGCTCCGAATGCTCCATTCCGCATGGCAGTGGCCAACCTCGACTACAACGACTTCGTTGGCCGTATCGCTTACGGTAAAATCTACGGCGGCACCATTAAGGTAGGCGACCCTATTGCTTGCCTGCGTCCAGATGGTACTCGTGTCAAGGGTAAAGCCACAGCCATCTATGGGTACGACGGACTGAAGCAAATTCAAATCCCCGAATCCCGAGCTGGCCAAATCGTTGGCATCTCTGGAATAGAAGACGTCTTTATTGGCGACACTTTAGCCGACAATGATCAACGTGATCCCCTGCCCATCATCACTATCGACCCGCCGACTATCCAGATGCAATTTCTGGTCAACGACTCACCGCTGGCCGGCCGTGAAGGCAAATTTCTCACCGCCCGCCACATTCGCGACCGCCTAATCCGCGAAACACGCAGTAACGTCAGTATCCAGGTAAGTGACACCGACACCGCAGGTGTTTTTCAAGTCGCAGCCCGCGGCCAAATGCAAATTGCCGTTATTGTGGAACAAATGCGCCGCGAGGGCTTTGAACTCATGGTTTCTCGTCCGGAAGTCATCCTCCGAAAAAATGACCAAGGCGAAACAGTGGAACCTTTTGAAACTGTTTACATCGACATCGCACCTGAACACCTCGGCGACATCATGCAGAATCTCGCCGCACGCAAGGCCGAAGTCGTTAACATGCACCACGGTGCCCATAGCATTACAGTAGAAGCTGTCGGTCCAACGCGTGGTCTCATCGGTATCGAGACCGACTTGCTCAACCTCACCAAAGGCACCGGCATCATGAGCCACCTCTTCAAAGAATATCGTCCATGGTGTGGGGAAATCGAAACTCGCAAAACAGGTGTCCTCGTCGCACTTGAATCCGGCGAGTCCACCGCCTACGCCCTCGATGCCCTCCAGGAGCGAGGACGCCTTTTTATCGGCCCGGGAGAGGAAGTGTACGGTGGGATGGTCGTCGGCGAAAACCCGCGCAATGAAGACCTAGTCGTCAACCCCTGCAAAGCCAAAGCACTTACAAACATGCGCTCCTCAGGCGAAGGCAAAGGCATTCAACTGGCACCACCGCTGCGCATGAGCCTAGAACGCTGCCTCGAATACCTCGCACCCGATGAATACCTCGAAGTTACACCCAGCAAACTGCGCCTGCGTAAGCGTATCCTGGATCACACAAAACGCCGCCGCCTCGAAAAAACCACGGCTTAGTTTGCTCAAGCAATCTTAACGAATTTTCTTATGATCCACTTCTCGAGTTCCACAGATAGGAAAAATGCTACTCCGGCCAGCAGCAGCCAGAGCCAAGTTTCCCCTGGCAGAGGTTCTGTTCCAAATATCCCGTTCATCCAAGGTGCATAAGTAAACAAAACCTGCAACAAGATAATCGCTAAGATCGACAGCGGCAACCAGATGTTCCCAGATAAAATTCCGGCATGTATCGCACTGCGGAATTTACACCGGCTGTTCAGTAAATATGCCACTTGGCAGATAATCAGTGCGTTCACTGCCGCTGTGCGGCTCATCTCCAGACTCTGCCCAGCCATTTTCATGAACCAAAACGTTAAAAAGGTTGCTCCTAAAATCAGCACGGAAATAAACGCGATTCGCCACATTCCGAAAGCATCCAGCAGCGGGCGCTTCACCTCACGCGGAGGTCGGCGCATAACATCTTGCTCATGCGGCTCGAAGGAAAGGGCCAATGCGAGGGTCACGGAAGTGACCATGTTGATCCACAAAATCTGAGGAGCAGTGATGGGCAGCGTCATCCCCGCAAATACCGCTGCCATGATTGTCAACCCCTGGCCGCCGTTGGTTGGTAATATAAAAAGAATGGCCTTCTCGATATTGTTATAGACTGTCCTCCCTTCCCGAACAGCCGCGGTGATTGAGGCAAAATTGTCATCTAGAATCACCATGTCCGCGGCTTCCTTGGTCACCTCTGTGCCTTTGATGCCCATGGCTACGCCCACATCAGCCTGCTTGAGAGCCGGAGCATCATTAACTCCGTCGCCGGTCATCGCCACCACGTCGTTTCTTTGTTGGCAGGCACGCACTAAGCGCAGCTTGTGCTCAGGGCTGGTCCGTGCAAAAACATCCACCTCGGTCGAGGCGCGGAGCAATTCCTCATCACTCATCATCTCCAGTTGTGCTCCGGTAAGTGCCTTAGTCCCATCGCCGATTCCCAAGCGCGCTGCAATGCTTGCGGCTGTCAATGCATGATCCCCGGTGATCATCGTTACACGGATCCCGCCCGCGTGGCATTCTGCAACAGCCTGAATAGCTTCTTCTCTTGGAGGGTCCATGATGCCCACTAACCCCACAAGCGTCAGATCCTGCGGAAGCCAAGCAGCATCAAAATTCTCGGGACGCTGAGGGATATTTTGTTTCCATGCGAGAGCCAATACACGCTGGCCGCCTGCGGCTAGGCTGTGTGCAGCATCATCCCAAAATGTTTTTTCTAGTGCTTCCCTCGCACCATTCGCTGATAACTGATATAAACAAGAATTCATCACAACTTCAGGGGCACCTTTCACCAAAAGTGTAAAATCAGCCGCAGCAGTTTTGTGCAAAGTCGCCATATATTTGTGAACGGACTCAAACGGAATCACATCCACCCTTGGCAGTTCTGCTCTGAGGGCATCTAGGTCTGCACCACATTTTATTGCAAAGGGCAATAACGCACCCTCAGTGGGATCGCCCTCAATCTTCCAACCCTCGTCCTTCTGGACCAGTCTGGCATCATTACAAAGGGCCGCGATTAGTGCTGCCTCTTTGATTCCGTGAGTTGAAAAAGTATCGTTTCTATTTTCAGCAACCACCTGGCCTTTGGGATCGTATCCCGTACCGGTGACTTTCCAGCGTGTGCGACTGGTGATTAGCGACATCACCGTCATTTCATTTTTCGTCAACGTACCCGTTTTATCTGAGCAGATCCGTGTAACTGAACCCAATGTCTCTACCGCAGGCAATCTGCGGATGATAGACCGCCTTGATGCCATCCGTTGCACTCCAATTGCAAGTGTGATGGTAATGATCGCCGGCAACCCCTCTGGAATTGCAGCAACTGCAATACCTACCATCGCTTTGAACATCGCCACTACCTCGAAACCCCGCACAAATACACCGTAGGTAAATGTAATGGCGCTGATCACCAAAATAACTACCGAAACGAGGACCGCAAATTTCTTGATCTGGGCCAACAGCGGAGTCTCAAGCTGCTTCACATTACCCAGCATCCTGTTGATCTTGCCCAGCTCAGTTTTTGATCCTGTAGCGACTACTACACCTGTGCCGCATCCTGAGACGACAAGCGTCCCGCTGTAAGTCATACACGTGCGGTCCCCAAGGGAACAATTCGCACTCACGGAGTCCACACCCTTATTCACTGGCACAGACTCACCTGTTAGCGCAGCTTCTTCCACACGAAGATTTCTTGCTGTAATCAAGCGTAAATCAGCCGGAACCTTGTCGCCCGACTCCAAAAGCACCACATCACCCGGCACAAGCTCTTCACTGTTCACAACGCTTTGCCTCCCATTCCGCAGTACGGTGGCTTGAGTGCATAACATCCCTCTAATCGCATCCAGTGCCTTTTCCGCCTTGCCTTCCTGAAGGAAGCCCAACATCGCATTAATGATCACCACACCAAAAATCACCGAAGCATCTATCCACTCCTGGAGAAGCAGTTTCCCCACACCTGCGACTAATAAAATGTAAATCAAAACATTGTGAAACTGCAGCAAGAATCGCACAATTGACGGCTGCTTGCGTACTTGAGGCAAGAGATTGCGCCCGTAATGACTTAAGAGCTTCGCTGCACTTTCTGACGCCAGACCCTGCTCCGCATTCGTTTCATAATACTTCAGAACGTCCTGAACCGACATCGCATGCCAGGGTTGTTCTTCTGATTCATTTTTATTTTTCACTTGCCTTACAAGTACAACCCCCTGGCTGAATTAAACCATCCCAAAACCGGCATCATCAATTTTTATTAACACATCAGGCTATCTAATGCGAGGACGACCACCTCCGATGGAATGCACAAACTTCAATCTCTCCTCACATGTACGTCGCGTAATGAAGATAAATTCCTGCATATAAACAAAACGACTCGACTCCTCGGATATCGCAGCATACAGGTTGCTGAATAATCCGTTCTTTCCGATACGCTTTGCCGTCACGTAATCTCGCTCCAAATACGGTTGCACCGTCCAGCCAGGTAGCGCAGCCACACCTCGCCGACTTGCAACAAGTTGCAGGATCGCAACAGTCAACTCCGTCGTGCGTCGCTGTGGATTAACCTTCGCCGGTGCCAGTACCTCGCGGATCAAGTCTAGACGTTCATCGGGAATGGGATAAGTAATCAGGGTTTCTTGAGCAAAATCGCGCGCTGTCAAATAGGGCTTACGAGCAAGCGGATGCGTTTTAGCCATAAGCGCAAACACTTCATAGCGAAACAGCGGAAAATACAATACACCTGAGCGCTTCGGAGTCTGGGACACAATCACAAGCTCAGCACGATCTTCGGCAAGCAAACCGATGGGATCGGCATGAAATCCCGAAACCAAATCCAGTTCCACCTCGGGCCACCCTTCGCGGAAAGCGTCCATGCTCGGCATCAGCCAGTCAAAGCAAGAATGACACTCGACGGCGATCCGCAGCCGCCCCGCGTTGCCTTGGGCAATGCGTGCCAAGTCGCGCTGAGCCTCGCGAATGCTGCGGTCTACTTCATAAGCCAGAGTGAGGAGCCGCTGCCCAGCGGGAGTCAATCGTAAAGGCGAGGTCTTCCTTTCAAAAAGCTGCACCCCACATTCCTCTTCCAGGCCCTTGAGCTGATGCGAAACGGCCGGCTGCGAGAGATGCACCCGCCGGGCTGCCTTCGAGAGATTGCCCGTCTCCGCCAGCGCAAGGAAAGTTTGGAGTTGTCGCAATTCCATAAATCAAAAATCGTGGGTCATTCTCGTTATAATACAAAAGCAATTAGAGTTAATTATTATGCCTCGAGTTTCGGAAAATAGTAGATTACTGATCTTGCTCCCGCCACTGTATTAGCCCACCGTAGAAATCCGAAAAAAGTGGCTGCGTCATGAAAAATTTATTCTTCGACAGTGTTTCTCGGGTTGTTGCTTTAGCCTTCACGATCCTCCCAGTGGTGGGAATAAAGCACGCCGGGGCCCAGGATGATGTGCCGCACGAAATCGTGGATTTTGAAGTTCAGGACGATGGGGAATTGGCTCAACGGGGACGGGAAGCTGCGGCCGCTTTGTTTGGAAATCTGATGGGACGTTTAGCTGAGGCCATGAGCCAAGGCGGCACCGAGGCTGCGATAAGAGTTTGCCAAAGTGAGGCCCAAGCTCTTACCGGGCAAACCGCTGCCGAGTTGGCCAAAAAAGGCATCGCTTCCGTCCGCCGGGTGGGCGTTCGCGTCCGCAACCCGAAAAACCTACCGGATGCGATTGATCGGAAAATTCTCGAGGACTTTCTAGCACGTTGGAACCCGGATTCCCCTCAGCCGCCTGCGGGCCAGGTCATCTTTTTGCCGCAAACTGGGCAACACCGCTACTACCATCCCGTGCCGGTAGCCGCATCTTGCCTGGCCTGTCACGGCTCTCCCTCAAATATCGAGCCCAAGACAGCAGCTTTAATTGAGAAATTTTATCCTGAAGATAAGGCCGTGGGATTTGCCGAAGGAGATTTGAGAGGAGCAATCGTCGTCGGTTTCTCGTCCCCCCAGGGAACAAAAGCACAGTCCGAGTAATCGGATCCCCGTCACGGCTCTGCCGGACGCTCTACCTGCTGTCTTGGAAGGTTCTCAGTAGGTTGAAAGGGGTCTCTCTGCATCATTCACAATTTTTATAATAAACATAAATAACTTTCGTTATGCAAATAATGGGAAGAGCTTATTTTGATAACGATGAATCAAATTTTGACCCACAACCTTGGCTATCCCCGCATTGGCGAACACCGCGAACTCAAGAAAGCCACCGAAGCTTATTGGCAGGGCCAGAGCTCGCTCGAAGAACTCGAAAGAACAGGCACCGAGCTGCGCCGCAGGCATTGGCTTAAGCAACGCGAAGCAGGAATAGACTGGGTGCCTGTGGGCGACTTCTCGTTTTACGATCATGTGCTGGACACGACGTGCATGGTGGGCAACGTGCCCGCGCGTTTCCAGTGGACAGGGACGGAGGCCGGGCTCGATGTCGCTTTTCTGATTGCCCGCGGGCAGCGAGGAAAGGCGGGCACCGAAGAAGAGGAGAAAGACTGCCAGACGTCGAAAATCAGCACTTTCGCCAGCGAGATGACCAAGTGGTTTGATACTAATTACCATTACATCGTCCCCGAGTTTTCCCCCAACACCACCTTCCGCCTCGCCTCCTGCCGGATTCTCGAGCACTTCCGCGAAGCGAAAGCACTGGGGTTGCGCGCCAAGCCCGTCCTGCTCGGGCCGGTGTCGTATCTCACGCTCGGCAAAGTGCACAACGCTCCCGAGTTTAACCGCTTTGATCTGTTCGAACGACTGCTGCCCGTTTACGAAGAAGTCTTGCAGCTCCTTGCAGCCGAGGGAGCCGAGTGGGTGCAGGTGGATGAGCCCATCCTTGTCCTTGATTTGGCCGACGAGCAGAAGCTGCTTTTGCAAAAGTCTTTTGCCGCGCTGCGAAAAGCTGCTCCGGCCCTAAAAATTCTCCTTGCCACTTACTTTGGCGAACTGCGCGACAACCTCCCGCTGGTTTGCCAGCTGGAAGTGGATGGATTCCACCTCGACGCCGTGCGAGCCGCTGCCGAAGTTGATGCTGTCGCGGCGCAGCTCCCTGCCCACCGGGTGCTCTCCCTGGGGCTCATCAACGGACGCAATATCTGGAAATCGGATCTCGCTGCCGCGCTCGCAGTGATCGAGAAAATTCGGCGCCTACGCCCAGAAAGCGAGCTTTGGCTTGCTCCTTCCTGCTCGCTGCTGCACAGCCCCATCACTCTGCGCAACGAGCCCCACTTGGATGACGAATTAAAAAGCTGGCTGGCCTTCGCTGATGAGAAACTCGCCGAGGTCGCTCTGCTGCGCGAATTGGCCGAAGGCCGCGGGGACACAGCTTTCCTTGAAGAAAACCAAGCTGCTATGCGTTCTCGAGCGACCAGCCCGCGCATTCACAACCCTAAAGTCCAAGAGCGACTGCAGTCTCTTCGACCCGAAGACTTCCGCCGCCTATCTCCTTTCCCGCAGCGGCAGAAAGTCCAGCGGCAGAAGTTGCAGCTTCCCGCTTATCCCACGACAACCATCGGCTCCTTCCCTCAGACTCCGGAAGTCCGCGCCGCTCGCGCCCAATGGAAAAAAGGCGTCTGGACCCAGCAGCAATATGAGGAATTTATCCGGGAACAAATCCGCGCCTGCGTGGAGTTTCAGGAAGAGATCGGGATAGACATGCCGGTGCACGGGGAATTCGAGCGCAATGATATGGTCGAGTTCTTCGGCGAGCAGCTCGAAGGCTTCGCGTTTACTGCGAACGGCTGGGTGCAAAGCTACGGTTCCCGCTACGTCAAACCACCGATCATCTTCGGCGACGTATCGCGTCCGCACCCGATGACCACCCAGTGGTCGGCCTACGCCCAATCCCTCACCCAGAAGCCCATGAAAGGCATGCTGACAGGCCCGGTGACTATTCTCCAATGGAGCTTTGTGCGCGAGGATCAGCCGCGCGAAGTTACGGCCCGGCAGATTGCCCTGGCCATCCGCGACGAAGTGGCCGACCTCGAGCGCATCGGCCTCGCCGCTATACAAATAGACGAGCCGGCCTTCCGCGAAGGACTGCCTTTGCGCCATGCCGACTGGGCGGACTACCTGCGCTGGGCGGTCGAAGCCTTCCGCCTGTGCTCCTCGGTGGCTCGCGACGACACCCAAATCCACACCCACATGTGCTACAGCGAGTTTAACGACATCATCGAGTCTATCGCCGAGCTTGATGCGGACGTGATCACCATCGAGACCTCGCGCTCGAACATGGAACTGCTCGAAGCGTTTGTGGATTTCAAATACCCGGCCGAAATCGGCCCTGGCGTTTATGACATTCACAGCCCGCGCGTGCCCAAGGTTGAAGAAATGGAAAACCTCATGAAAAAAGCCGTTGCCGTTTTGCCTGTGGAAAATCTGTGGGTGAACCCAGACTGCGGGCTCAAAACACGCCGGTGGGAAGAAGTGAAGCCTTCACTGAAAAATATGGTCGAGACTGCAAAGAATCTCCGGATGTTAATTAATTCTTAAAATACAAAAAATATTTTAATTGCGGGATGTTATAAAACAAATAGATGTTAAAATGTTATTCAAGAAGGCTATGTTAGCAGTATCTTAGCAAATTTTATTATTACTTTATAACATGTTTTAAATATTATTTTAAGCAAAATCTTTAACTAACAATCTTCTCATCTTAAAGTGTGGCATTTGCTAGAGACACCCTTTTAGATTATTTTTTTTGTAGTGGGCATCATTAGATTAGTAACCTATTGAGCAGAATTGGGCAGGACTGGATTCGAACCAGTGAAGGCGTAAAGCCAGCAGATTTACAGTCTGCCCCGTTTGGCCACTCCGGAACCTACCCTAGCAGTGAACTGATATCTTAGTTTAAAAAAAATTTGAAATCAATAGATTTTTTCTTTCGAAAGAGCAATCTAGAGTAGTGAAAACCAATGGAATCATATGATCGGTCAGACGCCATCACGTTAGCAATTCAGATGGCGCACAATCTTGGCGAACGCTTTGCGCACGTCAGTCACGTTCATGATTTGGCTCTGAGCCTTTTTAAACAAGCCGCGGCTCACAGCCGGTTTGAATCAGGTGATGAAGAAATTTTAAGAGTCGCCTCATTGTTGCACGACATAGGTTACATGAATTCTCCGGATGGCAAGTCCCACCATGAACACTCAGAACAAATCATCCTTAACACTGTTTGGCCCTGTTGGGAGCCTCACGCCGTCAGAATCTGTGCCTGCGTCGCAAAACTTCACCGTAAGAAATTTCACTATGAGCAAATCCCTCAACAAGATTTCAGTTCAAAACAGCGCCAACTTATTCTCAAACTGTCAGCCATTTTAAGAATCGCTGATGCACTCGATCGCTCACACAAGAGTGTAGTACGCGACATTTTACTAACACGAAATCTTACTGGTGACTGGACTATCCAAGTTGTAAAAGGCGAAATTACTCAGGAAGAACTATACGGTTTTTATAAAAAACGCGACTTGTGGTGCGAAATTTATGGAGAAGTTAGTCTTCTCCATTGATAACATCATCATAATAAGATTATGAGCCTCAGGACTCCAACCGTAAAACCTGCCAGTCAGGGTTTTCGTATAATACTCTTATTTTCCAGTCATGAAAGTGGTAAAAGCTCGACTCGTTCATTAGAGCTCTGGGGGCATTTTTACGCACCAAAACGATTGCGCTCTTGATTGGTTTTTCCCAATCCTTGCACTCTAACACAGACCGAAAGTTTTCCCAGTTGATCACAGGTAAGTCCGGTATTAACAAAGAAATAACCTCACTTTCAACAACAAAGACATCGTTTCTATACATTACGCTCAAACTTCTTACAACATTACAAACATCATCCAGTCTGGTACTTTTTGCACTTATACTAACGCGGTATCCATTTGAAATATTTCTAACATAAGCTTCCGAGTGAGCTGTTAAAAATGTTTTGTTTAAACTAGAAACGGTACCATAAAGCGTGCCTATTCCCATTAAGATAATAGAAGGAATAGATAAGATTTTATTAAATCGAACTCTTGCGTTTCTTTGAACAAGTAAAAATTTTAAACAAAGTATAACAAAAGGAAAAAGAATCAAACAGGGGATGCGATAATATCTAACTTCCCAAGCAAGGGCTGCACCTTGCATTCCCAGCACACTTACTAACATCAGCATCGCCAACAAACACCATACGCCGACTTGGAGATAAAAAAAACTTTCCTGACTGAGTTGTGACAGGACTTTTTTTCTCCGATATTTTTTCTTACTCCAAGCAGAAAAAACTGCCCAAAGCATTACAGAGAGAGACAATATCCACATAGCACCTAGAGTCCAAAATTTAAGTAGATCCTTATCCTCGGCGTTATCGTCGAGGATAAGATAGCGGCCCAATGCATCCCAATCACCAAACACCAGCGGCCAACAAATCCAGTGCCATAAGACCTGATATAAATTCCAACCTCCGGTGATAGCTGGTTTGTCTGGTGAGTCACCGTGCTGTAAAATTCCAAAGTAAGTGGTAGTAATTGGGATAGCAGTGCCGAGAGCGAAAAAAAACAAACGAGCTAGCGCGGATAACTTGCCATACTTCAGCGAAGCTGAAAAGACTGCGAGGCTAATACCTGCAGCAATTGCAATTGCACTATATTTCAGAAACACTAACAGACCCACAATAAAACCCGCTAATAGCGAACTAATTAACTTAAAAAAAACTCTCTCCCGGTCATGGCTTAATTGGGTAATTCCCGATAACAAAACCACCCAAGGAGAAAATGCGAAAAGTAAAAGTTCTCCCCCATCGTAGTAATCAATCCAGTTGTTAACAAACCTCCATAGCGCTATGGTGGTTATTGCTCCTAATGCCAAGCTTGCTGGCAACACCCGCTTAAAGTAAAGCCACCAACCCCAAAAACCGCACAAGAGTAAAACCCAGGTGCTGGTCTTCACAGAGTAGCCTAAGCTTAATCCAGCAAAACGCATAAATAACCAAGGAAATGCCTGATAGCCTGGCGGCCACCAGGTGATGCGATAAAATATTTCGCGGCCCTCCTCGCACACATCAAACGACCTGATTACATCCCAGGAAGGCGAAATCCCGTTCACATGTTGTGCAGCAGCGAGCAAACCGGGTGCAGGATCTGGATAAACGGCGGGTGTTCTCACGAACAACGACACGAGATACACAGCGCAGGTTAAGATGAAACCCACACGGCAAATGAGTTTGATCATGCAACCATATTTGGCCAATCAGTAGGGATCATCAGGTTGATTGGAATAATTTTTACATATTAGCGATGATTCGGTCACCAAATTCCGAACACTTCACCTCCGTGGCGCCAGGAATCAACCTCGCTAAATCATAAGTCACCGTCTTCGCTGCGATTGATTTCTCCAGTCCTGCAATAATCAGATCTGCTGCCTCATGCCAGCCGATGTATCGAAACATCATCTCGCCAGATAAAATCACAGAACCCGGATTGACTTTGTCCAAACCTGCATACTTGGGAGCAGTCCCGTGAGTAGCCTCAAAAACTGCGTGTCCGGTTACGTAGTTGATGTTTCCACCTGGAGCGATCCCAATGCCACCAACCTGAGCTGCTAGAGCATCGGAAATGTAGTCCCCGTTCAGATTCAAAGTCGCGATCACATCGTACTCCCCGGGTCGTGTCAGGATCTGCTGTAAGAACGCATCGGCAATAACGTCTTTCACGGTGATCCCATTTGGCAACTTGCACCAAGGCCCGCCATCGATTTCCTCTGCCCCAAACTCCTTCTTTGCCAAATGATAACCCCAATCGCGAAATCCCCCCTCGGTAAATTTCATGATATTTCCCTTGTGCACCAGAGTGACACTTTTGCGGTTATTTTCTATCGCGTATTGGATTGCTGCACGCACCAATCTTGCCGTGCCCTCCTGCGATACCGGCTTGATTCCGTAGCCAGAAGTTGCCGGAAACCTAACCTTTTTGAACAGCTTAGGAAAGTGCTCTTCTAGCAATGCCGCAAATTTTTTTGCATCTTCGGTACCAGCTTGAAACTCGATTCCTGCGTAAATGTCCTCAGTATTCTCGCGGAATATCACCATATTCACCTGCTCCGGGGTTTTCACAGGTGTCTGCATACCTTGAAAATAACGCACCGGGCGTAGACACGTGTAGAGGTCCAACTCCTGACGCAACGCCACATTAAGCGAACGGATTCCACCGCCCACAGGAGTTGTGAGCGGCCCCTTGATCCCGACTAAAAAATCCCGAAATGCCGTCAGGGTATCCTCCGGCAACCAACTCCCCGTTTGATGATACGCCTTCTCCCCAGCCAACACCTCAAACCACACCAGCTTGCGTTTGCCTCCGTACGCCTTTGCAACTGCCGCATTAAACACCCGCACACTTGCTGCCCAAATATCCGGCCCTGTGCCATCGCCTTCGATGAAAGGAATCACCGGATCATCAGGTACGTTTAATTTACCGCTCGTGATAGTGATTTTTCCGCCCTGGGGCGGGTTGAGATTTTTGTAAAGCATGTGCTCTGATAGTTAAACCTCCCTGGCTATTCCAGATAAAAATGAGGACTAATGTTCTAACTTAAAATAAAACGCCTCAAGAAAACGAAATTTTAGAATTAATAGCAATGCCCCCTGCTCACGCGCTAGCAACGCTGGAAGAAAAAATTATTTGCTCGCGGATATTCTCCCTCTGCTTGGTGCCGGTCTAATCGGAACTCGTCAACCGGCAATAACTCACCGCGATAGAAAAATTGCCCTTGGTATCCGATCTCATGAAGCAGCTTAAATACCGCGTTCATCTTTTCCTTGCTGTGGTGACGCGCCTCGCACTCAAAAAGTAATGCGGGGCCATCCTCCGAAAGCACTTTTCGAGCTCCGCGGAATATTTCCAGCTCATGCCCCTCAGCATCGCATTTCACAAAACGTAGCGGGCGGAACGGATGATTAAGGATCACCTCATCAAGAGTAGTGACTGGTACTTTCAAATTTTCAAACTCGGTACAGTAAACACCCTGTTCAAGTGTTGCCGAGGGTGTACCGCCCCCACGCCTCGGAATATGCAATACCTCGCTGCCGATGTGATCGGAGAGTGCCATGCAGTGCACTGTCGTATTTACAATAAATAAGCGTGGAAGCCGCTCTGAGAGCAAGCTTGCCAAGCTTGGCTGTGGCTCAAAGGCTTCTACCTTGCCACTAAGACCAACAGCCCGTGCCATCCAGTGGGTGTAAGCTCCCTTATGCGCACCGATATCCACTGCAAGGTCCCCCGGGCGCAAATATGCGAGCATTTTTTTAATCTCTGCTCTGTTGCTACCCAAGCGGTACTTCCAGGCACGCCAAAAATGTCGCAGAAGTTCACTCACAAGTTTTTTTGTTTCTTCAGAACTGATGAAAAAAATCTGTATGTTATGCTAAACTTTGTAGCAAGCACTATATTTATTTTGAAAAATTGCCCTTTCCCATTTAATGGCAAGTCAGGTTTTACGCCGCACTTCGCGAACAACGTAGGCTCCAAGTATTCGAACAGACTGCGTGAAATGCTTGAGAGCGTCTAGCGTACTGTTATGAGAGCCTTTCGTTTCCCACTCGATTAGAAACTGATGCTCACCTGGTTTACCCGGCACCGGGCGGGAGAGGATCTGAGTCAGGTTGATTTTTTGCTGTTTTAATACATTTAAAACATCAGCAAGTGCTCCAGGCCGATTTTTGAGAAGCAAATGAGCCATAGCACGACGCGGGAGATTTTGTAGTGCTCTTTGATTGCGGGCAGTACGCGTCGGTAGAACGGCTGTTGTACTTTGAGGACCTATCAGCAGAAATCGTGTAATGTTTATGTCCGGCGGTGCAAGTCGCTGGGAAATAATACGCAAGCCGTAAACGGAGGCCGCGCCCGCATTGGCTACGGCCAGCCCGCGCGGATCGCGAGCCGCTTCGCGCGCTGCAGCCGAGGTGCTGGAGGTGAGAACGGTTTCGATTTTTGGGAGATTTTTTTCCAGCCAAGGACGCACGACCTGGAGCGGCACGAAGTGCGAGTAGAGCCGCAGGGCGTTGCGTGTCTCAAGGCCAGGGCGCCCAAGCAGGCAGAGGTTTATCTTGTAAACCCACTGTTCGAGTATCGCAAAGTTGTCGGGCGCAAGGGGAGCGAGGAGGAGTTGGTCGAGCGTCTCAGGCACGGCCCCTCCGATGGAGTTTTCAAACGGCACAACAATGCGCGCCAGTTTCCCCTGCTCGAGAAGGCGAAACCCCTGGGCCGTGGGGGTGAAGGCTTCGAGCGGCTCGTCGGGGATCATGGCGCGGGTGACTTCGTGACTGAAGCTGCCCTCGGGGCCGAAGTAGCCCACTGGCGGAGTGACCGATGTTTTGCGCACTGGTTTTTGGGCTGGCATTGTTTTGGGTTAGTCTTCGATAGCCTTGAGTTTGCTCAGGACGTTGAAGTCATCAAGTGTGGTCACGTCGCCTTTGACTTCGTTGCCCGAGGCGATTTCTTTGAGCAGGCGGCGCATGATTTTGCCGGAGCGCGTCTTGGGCAGGGCTTCGGTGAAAGTGATTTTGTCGGGCTTGGCGATGGCGCCGATCTCGCGGGCCACATGTTGGCGAAGTTCTTCGCGCAGGGCGTCGTCGCCAGTAAGCCCCTGTTTGAGTGTTACGAAAACGGCGAGGGCTTGTCCTTTGATTTCGTGGGGGATGCCGACCGCTGCGGCTTCGGCCACTTTCGCGTGGGAGACGAGCGCACTTTCGACTTCGGCCGTGCCGATGCGGTGGCCGGAGATGTTGAGCACGTCATCCACACGGCCGATGATCCAGAAGTTGCCGTGCGCATCTTGCCGTGCGCCATCGCCGGTGAAGTAGCAGCCCTTGATCTCGCTCCAATACGTTTTTTTGTAGCGGGCGGCGTCGCCGTAGATGGTGCGCGCCATGCTGGGCCAGGGTTTGCGGATCACGAGCAGCCCTTGCTCGCCGCGCTTGACGGGCTGGCCCTTGGCATCCACCACGGCGGGATCAACGCCTAAGAAGGGCAGCGTAGCCGAGCCGGGTGCCATCGGGGTGATGCCGGGGAGCGGCGTGATCATGTGTGCGCCAGTCTCCGTCTGCCACCAGGTGTCCATGATGGGGCAACGTTTGCCGCCGACGACTTCGTAATACCAGCGCCACGCCTCGGGGTTGATTGGTTCGCCCACCGAGCCGAGGATGCGCAGGGAGGAGAGGTCGTGTTTTTTTACCCATTGATCTCCGGCGCGGATAAAGGAGCGGATTGCTGTGGGCGCGGTGTAGAAGATGGTGACGCGGTGCCGCTCGATAATGTCCCAGAAGCGGTCGGGCTGGGGGTGATTGGGCACGCCTTCATACATGAATGTGGTCGCTCCGTTGCTCAACGCCCCGTAAACCGTGTAGCTGTGTCCGGTGATCCATCCGACATCGGCCGTGCACCAGAAAAGGTCGGTCTCCTTCAGGTCAAAGACGAGTTTACAGGTGAGCGTTGCTCCCAGCAGATAGCCCCCCGTGGTGTGCAGCAGTCCCTTGGGTTTGCCGGTGGAGCCCGAGGTGTAAAGGATGAAGAGCGGATGTTCGGCGTCCAATGAGGCGGGTGGGCATTCTGCAGAGGCACCGGCCATCTCCTCGTGCCACCAGACGTCGCGCTCTGGCTGCATGTGGGTGGTTTGGCCCGTGCGGCGTAGCACGATCACGCGGCGAATTTGTTCCAGCCCGGAAATACCTTCATCCACCACGGGCTTGAGCGCGAAGGGTTGACCACGGCGGAATCCTCCATCCGCAGTAATCACAAAATTTGCTCCGCAATCCTGCACGCGATCGCGCACTGCCGCCGCGCTAAAGCCCCCAAACACCACCGAGTGCACCGCGCCGATGCGTGCGCAGGCGAGCATGGCGATGGCGGCCTCTGGGACGTTGGGCAAGTAGATGATCACACGGTCGCGCGATTTGACTCCGTTCTTTTTGAGCACGTTGGCAAAGCGGCAGACCTCTGTGTGGAGCTGCTGGTAAGTGATCACACGGATGTCGCCCGGCTCGCCCTCGGCGATGATCGCGGCTTTGTGGCGACGTTCTGTGCTCAAGTGCCGGTCCAGGCAGTTGGCGGAGACGTTCAATCGCCCTCCGACAAACCACTGCGCATGGGGCTCGCGCCACACGAGCGTTTTCTTAAACGGCTTGATCCACGAGATGTTTTCCTTGGCCATCCTCGCCCAAAACGTGGCCGGGGAGCGGAGCGATTCTTCGTGGAGTTTTTTATACTCGGCTAAGGACTTGATCCTGGCGTGCGCGGCGATGTGTGCGGGTTGCTTTATCAGCGTCGTAGTTGGCACGATGTGACCTTTTGCGGATGACTTTTTCTTGGCCATGATTCGACATTTTGTTACTTGTTTCGGCGTCACGCAATTCCGCTTTGCATTAATTATATTTTCAAGAATTTAAGCAGGGGTAATTTTAAATATTGTTGCAGTTTTGTAAAATAAGCCCAATATAGTAGATTTCTGCTTGACCGGGTGGAATAAGTCTGTGCAATCGCCTAAAATGCTAACAAAACCATCCCTAAATAAACTCCTCAAAGCAGCTCGCCTCTGTGTCGCGCTGCTCGCAGCCACGGCCATTTCGGCTAAAGCCCAGTTTGTTCCGCCTGTCGGCACAGCTGGCAACGACACCATCACCGGATCGGGAACCTTCATCGGTTCGCTGAATGCCACCCAAGGCGGGTTCGACACCATCACCGTCGCACCCGGCACGGTGATCATCAACGACGGTCTCTCGCCCAACCTAGCGATTATTGATGCGGGCCTAGGCACCATCACGGTAAACGCGGGAAGCACTTTCTCCGCTGCAGTTGCTGGACAAAGCGGAATATTTTTCGACAGTTCCGTGGCCAGTGCTGGTATTCAATCCACGACGGTGACCACGGCG
>CALLMV010000039.1 GCA_938005615.1 uncultured Verrucomicrobiae bacterium | reverse complement strand
GATCTGTTGACAACGCAAATCCACTTTGCGCGCACTCAATGATTTTTCTAACTTCAGACGTGCATCGCCTCGTCTCCCTAGAGTTTCGTGCAACCGCAAAGTCCACTCTCCCTTGGGGCCTGGCATAGCCCAACACGGAACAAGGGAGTTGCCACCTTCGATACCAAGCAATCCCACAGAGCGAGCCTGCCCATGATAAGTTACACAAGGAGTAAACAACGTATCCGCTAGGGCAGCAGGAAGCTCTCCCCGCTCGCTCCGTGGGTCAAAACGGCCAACCGCCAGCCGTATGTGGTGAGTCTTGATGTCAGAATATTCATCACCAGAAACGAAAAATCCTCCGGCCGCATGTTTTTCCTGGCTGGGGATGATTGGCGAACGCAAGAGGCTCAAACCCAAAGTGCCACTAC
The DNA here is from genome assembly GCA_938005615.1 of uncultured Verrucomicrobiae bacterium. Taxonomy (GTDB): domain Bacteria; phylum Verrucomicrobiota; class Verrucomicrobiia; order JADLBR01; family CALLMV01; genus CALLMV01. The sequence goes on along the minus strand of CALLMV010000039.1, from coordinate 2,824 downwards.
GAGCAGACCATCCATACTTCGCCTCGGTCACAACAAAAAGCCCTTCGGTTTCTCCGTCGTCAGCCACCATCGCCCAGCGATTGCCCGCGACTTCCCATTGAGCCTCTTCGTGTGGCTTGCCCGGTTGTTGGCTCCGCAGTGTGCTGCCAAATGGATCACCAAATCGGGCCATGGTCCCATCATAAGCCGTCGGAAAGAGCACCTTAAGCAATCGCTGGGGATCACCCCAATCCAGTTCATATTCTATTCGCAAAACACTCGAACCCGCCTCCAAAATGTAGTGGATGCGACATTTACTCTTTGCACTCAATCGGAGCGAAAATATCACTTCGCCACGCAAACCATCACAATGTGTGGATTCATGGCGAGCCGCAGGAGCCGGAATTCCGTTGGCCAGTGTCGAACGATCAATGTCCCAGGCCTCAAATGCATGGGCTAGATCGGGATAAATCATCAACTCCGCCAGCGGCGCATGTGTAGCCACAGCGCATCCATCCACTGTGAGAAAGGCAATTCTTCCTCGCTTGTCAAAACGCGCTGTGACTCGTCCATTGGAAAGGGAATATGCAGTCGCTTTGACTGGTGGAGCTTCGACGTTTTGTAGTTCGTGAACCGGCACTCCGCAGAGCGGACCAATCCGCACCAAACGATCCTCATGAATTAAAATGCGCTCGATAGGTAACGGATTAAATAAGCAAGGTGTAGACTTGCGCGAATTTCCGGCCAGTAAATCAATCGCCTTCTTCTCAGCAGAACGCGCAATTCCCTCCAGCTCCGGCACCCCAGTCTCATACACACGCGCCACCGAGCTGCCAGGGATGTAGTCGTGAAATTGTGCAAATACAACGCGTTGCCAGGCTTTACGATCAATTGGCCCCGCCCCACACGCGCATGAAGCTGCTTCCCAGATTTGCAAACCACGCTCTGCACCTCGAAAAGCCCGCTTCAAGTTGCCGTGCGTGGTGAGCACCCCTCGATGATATTGCAAATAAAGCTCACCACGATACACGGGCAACTTGTCACGAACAGTTTCTAGAGTCGCAAAAAACTCATCCACCCTGCCCCAGCGGGCGGGTGGCACCCCTGCCAGATTACTGAGTCTTCTGGCGCGTTCACACATTTCAGGCGTCGCACCGCCGCCACCATCTCCAAATCCAGACGGCATCAGGAACCTATCATGCACATCTGATTGGCGGTATTCCTCGGCGCCTCGCCGGAGTTCCTCCGGTGTCACATTCTGATTGTAGCCCATCCCTTGCGAGACGTGCGAAAGTATCTCAGAGCCATCTGAACCTCGCCAAATAAAGCTGCTGTAGGGAAAGAGAGTGATTGATCCCCAGTGCAGTTTCGTAGTGAAAAAATATTTTACCCCCGTCTGCTTCAAAATCTGCGGCAGGCAGCCCGTGTAGCCGAAAACATCCGGCAGCCAGAGAATCTCCGATGGCTTGCCCTGCAAATCGCTAAATCCTTCCTGCCCCAAAAGAAGGCTGCGCACCAAGCCCTCGCCGCAAGCGATCTGCGTGTCACTCTCTACTTCGCTTGCACCGAGTGCCTCCCAACGCCCTTGCCTGATACGTGCCCTGACTTTTTGCATCAACGCGGGAGACCGACGTCCAACAGCCCTGTAGCTGGCGGGTTGACTGTAACCAAATCGGAATTCCGGATACTCATCCATCAATCGATTCATGCTGGCGAAGGTATGCACTGCTTTAAACTCCGCCGCGTTTTCACTCCACAACCAGACCAAATCAATATGTGCGTGACCAGTGAGCACACATGATACCTTCTCCCCAGAGCCGCTTAAATCAGCGTATGCCTTCTTGAGTTCTGTCTTCGCTCCGCGAAGCCCCTCTCTTTCAAAAGCCATAATCACCCGGTCCAAGTGCCGCGCCAAACGCCGACACAGCACACTCACTCTATCAAAAGGCGAATTGTGGCCTATAGCGCGACCAAAGGGCGTGTGCAGTTCCGGCTGCCGCTCATACTCATCGCGAAAAAGTCGCAGCAGAACAACAAAGTCATCAAAAACCTCCCAAGCTAAATCATCCCGCTGGACGGCCTTGGCAACTTCAAAACGGCAGCCCGCCTCAGTGATAGCAGATCGTCGTGGAGGCACTGGCAACCAGATGCCCGACTCTAGTGCCATAACCTCCATCCATATTTCAGAACATCCCTTAGGAATCGGGCAAGTGGTGCGCCACATCAAGTCCGGCATACGGCACACCATCCACATAGGCCGTGGATTCTCCCTGCTCCTTCCATTCAAGATAAAACAAGCCGTCGCGTAATGATTCTGGAATCTTGATGCGAAACCAACTCTGCTCTTCAAGTTTTCCCCAGGCGAAGGGTTCTTTCACCATAGACCTTTTTCTTTTCATCGCTACAGCGAGTTCGACATGTTCCGAAGAGCACCCCGCCCATTCCACATCAAGTTTGCAGAAATCCTTCCAAACGGAATTTTCAATACGACGCAGTGCAGTTTCCGCACGAGCTGAGATGAGTTGCAAGAAAGGTGTTTCGGGTAGCATAAAGCGAATACTGCGCTGATTAGATGTGTAAGAAACGAGAAAAAACAACTTTCAGTGCAATATTAAATTTTTAAAAATATATTACTGTTAATTAATATTACCTAAGACAATTTTTGTCGCTTGTGATTATCATCCGCAGCGTGGATAATTAAAAATCGGGCATGAGCCAAAGTTTTGACTACATCATACTCGGCAGCGGAATCGCTGGATTAAGTCTAGCTCTGGAATTATCCGACCACGGCACCGTCGCCGTCATCACAAAAAAATCCCGCGCAGAATCCAACACCAACTACGCC
>CALLMV010000038.1 GCA_938005615.1 uncultured Verrucomicrobiae bacterium | reverse complement strand
CGCGACATTGAGGATCAAACTCGCGGCATTGAGGATTCAACTCGCGTCCTTGAGGTTTTAAGTCGCGGCATTGAGGATCAAAGTCGTGGCATTGAGGTTTTAAGTCGCGACATTGAGGATCAAACTCGCGGTATTGAGGTTCCAACTCGCAATATTGAGGTTCCAACTCGCGGCATTGAGGATTCAACTCGCGTCCTTGAGGTTTTAAGTCGCAATATTGAGGATCAAACTCGCGGCATTGAGGATTCAACTCACGTCCTTGAGGTTCCGAGTCGCGGCATTGAGGTTCCAACTCGCAATATTGAGGATCAAAGTCGTGGCATTGAGGTTCCAACTCGCAATATTGAGGATCAAAGTCGCGGCATTGAGGTTTTGACTGGCGTTATTGAGGTTTTGAGTCGGCGAGGTGGAGGGTGGCTTGGTGCAGCTCGTTCCAGGTTTTGAAGTGGGTCTTAACGAGGGTGGCGAGGCGCTCGCGCCCCAGTTTTTGCAGGAGGCGTTGGGCCGTGGCCTTGACTTGCGCCGAGGCCCCGAGGGGGATTTTTTCTCCGGCCTGTTGGGAGAGCTTGGCAATGGCTTTGAGGAAGGTGCGCCGGGCGATGATGGAGGCGGCGGCGACGACGGGGTCTTGTTCGGCTTTGTGGCGCTGGACGATGTCGCGCCCCTGCGCGGCCGTGCCCAGGTAGCGGAGGATGAGGCGCGTATCGCGCGCGAATTGGTCGAAGACGGCGCGGCGGCAGCCAGGGAAGCGGGCGAGGAGTTCTCGGGCGACTGTGGCGTGGCCCCAGCCGAGGACTTGGTTGACGGTGCGCATCTGGCGCTGGAGTTGGTTGTATTTGGCAGGGGCTAGCTCGATAGTCTCGTGCGTGATGCCAGGGGTGGCGAGGATGTTTTTGTAGAGCGCGTCGGTGGCGCGTTCGGAGGTGAGGCGTTTGCTGTCTTTGACGCCGATTTGCAGCAGGGTGCGGATGGCGTCGCTGGTGGCATGGACGGCTGTGATGACGAGGGGGCCGAAGAAGTCGCCTTTGCCGGATTCGTCCACGCCGATGTGTTCTTGGTATGTCTCGGGGGTGAGGAGTTCTTCGTAGCCGAGTGTGGCGTTTTGGAGGATGAGGGGCTCGAGGGTGTATTCGAGGAAGTCGCGCGTGCCCTTGCCTTGGATGAGGCATTTGCCGCTGGTGTAGGCCACGATTTGGAGGCCGGGGCCGGTGGCGGCAAAGTGGGCGTGGGGCGCGGGGCGCAAGGCCCAGCCGCGTTCTTCCAGGAGTTGGCGGAGGTGTTGTATCTGGGCGGGGTTGAGTGTCTCTGTGTGCGTGGTCACGAGCCTCAAGCCTGCAGGATGTCGGCGCGCTCGGCAAACTCTAGTTGGGCTGTTGATGTTTGCCTGGCATGGCGGCGAGTTGATGCTATGGGTGCAGGGATGAGTCAGCCTTTGGTTTGTGTGCGCAATTTGCATCGGTATTACCCAGGCACTTATGCCGTGCGGGGGATTTCTTTTGATCTGTTGCCAGGCACGGTGACGGGGTTTATCGGGGCCAACGGCGCGGGGAAGACCACGACGATGCGTGTGATGGCCACGCTGGATATTCCCAATGAGGGGAGTTTGTTGATTGATGGGATTGACGCTATCCGCGAGCCGCTGCGCGTGCGCCGACTCATCGGCTGGATGCCGGATAGTTTCACGCCGTATAATTTTATGACGGTGCTTGAGTATTTGGATTTCTTCGGGCGGGCTTACAATCTGCGCGCTGCAGAGCGGGAGAGGCGTATCGAGGAGACGATGCGCTTCACCGATCTGGTGCCGCTGGCAGACCGCCCGATCAACGGCCTCTCCAAGGGCCAGGTGCAGCGGCTCTGCCTGGCGAGGACGTTGTTGCACGATCCGACGTTGTTGATTTTGGATGAGCCCGCCGCGGGGCTGGATCCCAAGGCGCGCATTGAGTTTAAGAACGCGGTGCGCATCTTGCGCGATCAGGGCAAGACGATTTTTATCTCTTCGCACATCCTCTCTGAGCTGGGGGAGATGTGCGATAATTTGTTGTTTATTGACCAGGGGCGGCTGATCCACGAGGGCAGCGTGGAGAGCTTGAAACGGCATCACGAGGACGCTCTGCTGGTGGATATCACGCTCGCCGCGGCGGATGCCTCCTCCTTGCTCTCGTGGGCCGAGCGTCAACCGGGCGTGGCGGTGCAGATGGCAGGGCCGCCAGTCACGACTCTGCGTTTTCCGGTGGGCGTGCGGGAGCAGCTCGCGCCTTACCTGGCCTCGGCTGTGCGCGAGGGCGTGCCGATCACGTCTTTTACGGTGAGGGAGCGCCGCTTGGAGGATGCGTTTGTGGATGTGCTCGGGGGCGATCGCACGGGCCTGAACCCTCCGCCGCTGCCGCCAGAGCTGGGTATGTAATGTGTGTGTGTTTGGCGCTGGCTTTTGTGTGTGTGGCGCTGGCCGCGTGCACATTGGCTGGCATGAAAACGCCGCGGTTGTTAGTATGGGGCCATGTCGGCTTCTAAAACGCTGTTTTCAAGGATTATTGACCGGGAGATTCCGGGCGAGTTTGTGCACGAGGATGAGCACTGTGTGGCGATCCGCGACATCCACCCCGCGGCACCCGTGCATGTGCTGGTGATCCCACGCAAGCCCATCGCGCGCATCGCCGAGGCCGAGCCGGGCGACGCGCAGCTGCTCGGGCACTTGCTGCTGACTGCGCGCTCGGTCGCCGCTAAGCTGGGGTTGAGCGAGGGGTTCCGGATTGTGATTAATAACGGCCCGCACGGCGGGGAGACGGTGCCTCACCTCCACGTGCATGTGCTAGGCGGGCGCCCGCTGGGCTGGCCACCAGGTTAGGAGATGGTGATGAAGCGACGTGCCACGCTCTGGTATCGGATAGGGCATGCTCTTTCGAGGGCAGTCTTTAGAACATTGTTCGGGCTGAAGGTGAGCGGACAGGAGAATGTGCCCCAGGAAGGGGGAGTGTTGATTGCGGCTAATCACGCGTCGTTTTTGGATCCTCCCGCCATCGGGTGCTGCATCCCGCGGGCGATTTTTTATTTCGCGAGGAAGACGTTGTTCAAGCCCGGGGTGATGGGTTGGCTGCTGCCGCGGATTAACGCGTTGCCGATTGATCAGGAGAAGCCCGATCTGGCGGGCATCCGCAACGCGCTGCGCGTGCTCAAGGAGGGCGAGGGGCTGCTCGTCTTCCCCGAGGGCGCGCGCACTTTCGACGGCCAGTTGCAGCCCGGCCAGCCGGGGGTGGGCATGTTGGTGGCGAAGTCGGGCGTGCCCGTGGTGCCGGTGCGCATCCGGGGCAGTTTCGAGGCTTGGCCACGCACGCGCAAGAGCATCAAGCTGCACAAAATCAGCGTGACTTTCGGGAAGCCGCTGCGTGAATTTGCGCCTCGTGACGGGGCCAAGGGCGAGGAGTATTACCGCCAGATCAGCGAGGAGATCATGCGGGCTATCGCGAAGTTGTGAGCAAGGCATCCGCGCAAACTCCCCAGCCCCGCCAGATGCGGGATGGCAGCACACGTGACGGCGGCGGGCCGCGTTATGCGCTCCGGCTGGCTTACGACGGCGCGGCATACGCCGGTTGGCAACGCCAAGCCTCGGGGTTTGCTGCGCAGGAGGAATTGGAAAACGCTCTTGGGGCGTTGCTGGGCCTGCCGAGAGTCGTGACTCACGGTGCAAGCCGCACAGATGCCGGTGTGCACGCTCTGGGGCAGTGTGCTCACTTCGATGCTCCGGCAGGTGCTAGAATTTTCTCCGCGCACGCTCTCACCAAGGCTCTTAACGCTCATTTGCCCCCGACGCTTCGCGTGCTCGAGGCTCGCGAAGTGGCTCCGGACTTTCACGCGCAGTTTTCCGCGCTTCGCAAGACGTATTCCTACCGGCTGCACAATGCGCCTGTGCTGCCGCCGCTGGCGCGCGACCGCTGCTGGCACATCATCAATAAGCTGGATCTTCCTGCAATGAATGCCGCCGCTCGCGACCTGCTCGGCACGCACGACTTTGCGGTGTTTGGTGTCAACAGCCGCACCGTCCGGGAAAACACCGTGCGCACCATCTCTCGCGCAGGCTTTTGCCGCAGCGGGGCAGACGTGTGGTTTTACATCACCGGCGACGCTTTCCTCTATCGCATGGTGCGCGGCATTGTGGGCGCGCTTGTCTCTATCGGCCGGGGTAAGGCCTCCCCTGGTTTTATCCGCGAGCTGCTCGCCACGGGCCGCCGCAACCCGCTGCAGATCTCTGCGCCGGCTCACGGACTTTGTTTGATTCAGGTAGAATATCCCGGCTGGAGGTGTGGGACTCGGAGTCTGAAGTGGCAGTGAGGGTTTTTCAAAGTTCTTCAATTATCATTGTCAAGCGCAGCCCGGCTGTTACTGAGGGCGTATGGCATACCAAACAGTCACTAAACAGGGCCTCGGCAGGCGCCTTGGCGGTAGTATCAAGGGAGTCGTGGGCGGCTTGGTGCTCGTTCTCCTCGGCGTCGGCGTCCTCTTCTGGAACGAGGGCAACTTCATCCAAACGAAAAAAGCCCTCGAGGAGGGGGCCAAGGTCGTTCTCCCGATGGATGAGCCCAAGCTCAACCCCAACAACGAAGGCAAGCTCATCCACATCTCTGGCGTGAGTACCACAACCGACACGCTGAGCGACCCGCAACTGGGCGTCTCCACCAGTGGCAAAATCCGCCTCGCCCGCTCTGCGGAAATGTTCCAGTGGCAAGAGAACGCTCAAAGCGAAACCAAAGAAAAATTGGGCGGCGGCACAGAAACTGTCACCACGTATACTTACGAAAAAGTTTGGTCGCCCACACTGATAGATTCCTCCAGCTTCAAGGACCCGGAATACGTGGGTCTCAATCCCTCATCCATGCCCTTTACCAACGAAAGCTGGTCGGCATCCAATGTCACAGTGGGCGACTTCCGCCTCACCCCCGCGCAGATCGAGCGTCTTACAAAATCTGAAACACTCACTCTCACAGACGCCAGCCTGGCGAATTTGCCCGACACTCTGCGCGAGCGCATGACAATCTCCGGTGGCGGTTTCTACCTGGGTGTGAACCCTGAGAGCCCGGCTATCGGTGACGTGCGCATTAAATTCTCCGTCGTGCCCACAGGCGATGTCTCCATCGTCGCGGTGCAAACAGGGAACAGCTTCAGACCCTACAAAGCCGCTACCGGCAAAAACGTGGACCTTCTCTCCGAGGCCAAGCAGACTGCCGAGGAAATGTTTGCCGATGCTAAGGCCGACAACGAGATCATGACATGGATTTTGCGCCTCGGTGGCTTCCTGGCCATCCTCATTGGCTTTAACTTCATCTTGGCCCCAATGGGAGTGCTCGCCTCCGTGATCCCGCCGCTCGGCGCCCTGGTGCGATTCGGCACGGGGCTGGTCGCCTTCATCATCGCTGCGCCCGTTGCACTCGTCACGATTGCCGTGGGTTGGCTCTACTACCGACCTTTCATCGGTGTGTTGATCATCATCCTCGGTGTGTTTGTGCCGGTATTTTTATTTTTGTTTGTTCGCAAAAAAAGATTGCCAGCTCAATTATCATGACTAGAGACGACGGTAGCGATGAAAACATTTTTAAAAAATCTCTTTTGTTGCTGTGCACTCTCGGCAGTGTTTTTTAGCGCAGCTCCCTGCTCTGCAGAACAAGAGGAGATCGTGAAAACTCTGGATGGTTCAACCATGGCCATTTTTCTCTCGGAAGAGGGTTACACAAGGATCACCGTACTGGAGTCCGGAAACTTGGTAGTGCATATGCCTGAGCGTCCAGTTATCGTCTCGGTCGGGCTTTCTGAGAACACCTACAGCCTTTTAAGCGCGCCAATCCGCAAGCAGGAATTGAGTAAGGCGATTGATACGGAACGCCTGAATTTGTGGAATAAGAAGCAATCCTTTACCCGGGCGTATCTCGAGGAAGAAGGGCCGGTGTTGGAAATAACCATCAACGCTTACGGCGGCGTCACAAAAAAGCACATCATTAATCTTATTCGTGTGTTCGCAAACGATTTGAAAGAATTTGAATCGTTTCTAGAGAACTAAATTTCCGCTCGCTCTGCCTTTGTCCGAGGCGAGCCGTGCTGTGAGGACTCAGTTGTATTTGAGCGAATGCTGCACGGTGCGCACGAAGCCGGCCAGTGAGCCAAACGTGTCGTCCACGCTGCTGGCTTCGTAACCGCAATGCACCATGCAGTCGCGGCATTCGGGGTTGCCGGATTTGTGGCCGTAGCGCGACCAGTCGGTCGTCTCGATCAGCTCCTTGAACGTCTTGCAGTAGCCTTCCTGCAGGAGGTAGCAGGGCCGCTGCCAGCCGAAGATGTTGTAGGTGGGGTTGCCCCAAGGCGTGCATTCGTAGTCCACGCGGCCTTGGAGGAATTCGATGAAGTTGGGCGAGAGGTTGAACTTCCAGGATTTTTTGCGGTGTTTGAAGATTTCGCGGAAGAGTTGTTTCGTCTTTTCGCGTTCCAGAAAGTTCTGCTGATCCGGGGCTTTTTGGTAGGAGTAGCCAGGAGAGACCATCATGCCCTCGACGCCGAGGGTCATGACTTCATCGAAGAATTTCGCGACTTTTTCCGGCTCGGCACCGTTGAAGAGTGTGGTGTTGGTGGTGACTCGGAAGCCGCGCTTGACGGCTTCTTTGATGGCATCAATCGCGATGTCGTAGGTGCCATCGCGGCACACGGCCATGTCGTGCTCCTCCTGCGAGCCATCGAGGTGGATGGAGAAGGTGAGGTATTTGCTGGGCTTGAAGAGATCGAGTTTGCGTTTGAGGAGGAGCGCGTTGGTGCAGAGGTATATGTATTTTTTCATCTTCACCAGGCCCTCGACGATTTGGTCAATCTCCTTGTGGATAAGCGGCTCGCCACCGGGGATCGAGACCATGGGTGCGCCGCATTCCTCGGCCGCGGCCCAGCATTGCTCCGGGGTGAGGCGTTTGTTGAGGATGTGGTCGGGGTATTGGATTTTGCCGCAGCCGGCGCAGGCGAGGTTGCAGCGGAAGAGCGGCTCGAGCATGAGCACGAGGGGATAGTGTTTGTTGCCGCGGAGCTTTTGGTTGATGACATAACTTGCCACCGTCCACATTTGGGAGACCGGAACTGACATAGTGCGCAAGCTAAGTGTGGCTTGAGGTGATGTCAACCTGAGGTTGAATCTTGGGTTTTTGTCTCGTTAAAGAGTTGAGAATACCGCTTGAGCAACGCCTCAAATCCACCAAGGAAGAATTCGTTGATCAGCTCTCCGGCGGTTCTGACGGCCATCAGTATTTGTTCCTTTTCCGGCGTCCTCATCGGGCGCAGCACGTAGTCGGCAAGCTGCTCCGCCGGTGGGCGTGGGACGGGGGCGATGCCAATGCGCAGCCGAGGATAATCTTGCGTGCCGAGGTGCTGTTCGATGGATTTGAGGCCGTTGTGGCCACCTGTGCCGCCGCTTGCTCGCGGGCGCAATGTGCCCGCGGGCAGTTCGATGTCGTCCACGCCAACGAGACATTCTTCTGGGGGAATTTTGTGGAAGCGGGCCACGGCTGAGAGGGCTTCGCCGCTGAGGTTCATATAGGTTTGGGGTTTGATCAGCCAGTGCGTTTGCTCTCCGAGGCTGATGCGTGCGACGTGTGCGCTCCACGCAGATGCGTTGCTCCAGGATGCGCTGTGCCGACGGGCCACTTCGTCGGCCAGCAAAAAACCGACGTTGTGGGGTGTGTTTTGGTAGCGTAACTCGGGGTTGCCCAGTCCGCAGAAAAGTGCCATGGGGCCGTTTAACGCGGCTGACGTTATTTCTTGGCCGGAGCTTTGGCCTCGCCTTCGGCGGGTTTTTTTGCCTTAAGCACTTCAGGTTCTTTCGCCGCTTCGGTTGTGGTCGTCTCTTCACCACCAGTTTTCGGTGCCGCTACCGTGACAACTACTGCACTGGGATTGCCTAAGATCGTGACTCCTTTGGGAGCGGGTATCTCTGAAATGTGTAACGCCTGGCCAATATTCAGGTTGCTGACATCTAGTGTGATGTTGTGCGGTAGGTCTTCGGGCAGGCACTCGACAGTGACTTCACGAAGAACATGCTCTAGAACCCCCCCGCCGGTCTTTACGCCGACTGGTTCGCCAATAGTCTCTACATGTACTGAGATTCGAATTTTTTCGTCTGCCGCTATCTCGTGAAAGTCCACATGAAGAACTTCTCCGTTGAGAGGGTTATGCTGGACATCCTGGACGAGAGCCAAGCGGGTTTTTTGTTCCTGCCCCTGAAGGGTGATGTTGACTAGCAGGTGCTCATCCCCCGTATCACGGAGAATTTTTGTGATCTGTGGTGCAGGCAAGTCTATACTTAGAGGAGCGGTTTTTTTTCCGTAGATAACTCCAAGAACACGACCAGACTTTCTTAGTTTTTTTGAAGCTGCTGTTCCTGTCTCTTCTCTGAGAGCAGCTTGGAGTGTAATTTGGCTTTTCATAGAGCTGAGTATATTGGCGCTCAAACTGTTTTGTGGCAAGCGCGAATTAGCGTTTTTTCTACTACCTACGCCAAAAAAGCTTGTCTTGCTAGACTGTGCTTATATGAACAATTGCATGGTACGTCGTTTCATCACCTGTGCAGTTTTCTGTCTCTCTCTTTGGCTTACTTCTTGTGCATCAAACAGGGCGAGCTGTTGCTCCTCAGGCGCCTGTTCTGCTTCTGCTTGCTCGACTTCGGCTTGTGGAGCGTCTAACATGAAGAAAGCCTCTCGATGCGATACCTCTTGTGGAGCTTGCCAGGCTTCCGCTCCCACGAAAAAAAAGTCTTAAAGCCTTATAATGAATCTGATCTAATCGCTAAAGGCTGGAGACGTGTCATCATCCAGCCAAATGGTTGGGGTATGACCCGTGAGCAAGCGATACGTGACTTAGATCGTGTCATGCGTCTTTATGAAAATGAGCCTGGTTTTCGTCGTTATGATTACGTATCACTCGTCAGGATTTCTAAAAGGCGTTACCAGTCGGATGGACGTTGTAGTTTCCTCGCCCCACCAATTCCCAGTCGGTAACTGTTAATGATAAATCCCTGTGAATTTTTTAGAGGACACTGCTTTGATTTTGCTCTAAACAGATGAATATCAAAAGATTGTGTTAATGTTAATAACTCGTGAGTAACTATATTAACTTGTGTGTTTTATAGTGTGATTGTTTGCACTTCTCTGATGGTTTTTGTTTGCTGAGTTCGTGTCATGATCACTTGGCCTGCTTGTTCCAAAAGAGATTCTGCCGCCGAAGTTCTTTCAGGATCCAATTCTTTCTGGACATCATCTATGAGAAGTAGAGGTTTTCTGTTGGTGATTTTTTTTAAGTAGAGAAATTCCGCTGCCTTCAGGGCGACAGCGATGCTGCGTTGTTGTCCTTCGCTGGCATATTTCGCCGCATCCCTGTTGTTGAGCTTTATAGTAATCGTATCTCTTTGGAGCCCTATTAGATTGCGGCGTTGATTAATTTCGTTTTGCAAATCTATTTCCCAACCTGCAGTGCTTATACTCATTGTGATGCTTTCTTCTTTTCTGGTGATTGTATGAAAAATTCTCGAGGCAAGCACTGCGACTTTTTTCGCCAGCTTTTTTCTTATTTGCTGGAGTGGAATTCCTACATCCGCAAGCTGCGTCGTCAGCAGGCGCAGTGTGGGAATATGCGGCTTTTCTTTGCGCAACTCTGCTGCCCGCTGCTGTAAAATTCTGTCATATTTGACCAGCCAGTTTCTTGCTAAGAGATTTTCATGAGCCATCAGGGCATTAAGGTATGACCTTCGTATTTTGTCTCCTTGTGTGACTAGGCTCATATCTGACGCCGCTAGTATGACGAGTGGGATGCTTCCATAATGTTCTTCCGGTGAGACGAGGGTGTTATCGTGATAGATTTGTCGCCTATCTTTTTCTTTGTAGATAGTAATGACTTCCTCGTCCGCAGTAGTCGCGCTGATTGAGAGCGCGTCTTGGCCGTAAGCGATCATCTCGCCACTCAAGGAGGTGCGGTGGCTTTTGAGCCGTGAGAGATAATGTATAGCTTCGAGAACTGTAGTTTTTCCAGTTCCGTTTGGCCCAACTATTAGGGCGATCTTGTTTTCGAAATCTATGCGTTTTTCTCGGTGGCAGCGAAAGTTTACTAACCGTATACTTTTTAAAATCACTATGTCTTAAGCCACCCTCATGGGCATGATCACGTAAAGGAAGCCTGGAGTATTTGTGCGAATTACGCCAGGGCTGAGCTCATCCATGAGATCGATGTGGACTTCGTCACTCGTGAGATTACGCAGCGGGTCTTGGAGATATTCTGGGTTGAAAGCAATCGTCAGGTTCTTCCCGGAATATTTGATTGGCATAGTCTCTTTAGCTTCTCCGACATCTGGACTGCTTGAGGAGAGGGTTAAGGAGTCCTTTTCGAGTTGAAATTTGACGGAGGCGGCTTTTTCACTCGTCATGATCGAGACTCGCCTTACCATATCGTTGAGTGCTTCGCGTTCTATCGTTATTCTTTCATGAGAATCTGTGGGAATGACTTGTCGATAGTTTGGATAATTGCCTTCTGTTAGCTTTGTGTAGAGAGTAATGTTGTTGACTTCGAAGCTTGCCTGATTGTCTTCGATTAAGATTTTTACTTCACCTATATCTTTGAGAAGTCGCTGGAGTTCATTTACTGATTTGGTCGGCAAGATGAAATCACACTCCGCACTTTTCGGAAACTCTTGCTCTATTTCTGCAAGGGCTAGCCTTCGTCCATCTGTTGCCACTACTGTTATTGTCTTTTCTCTGACGTTTACAAACACACCGTTTAGCACGTAGCGAGTTTCGTCTGTAGAGATAGCATAGGCCGTCTTGCGCAGAAGGTCTTTAAGAGCAGCTTGCTGAAGGGTAATTGACCTCGCATTGTTCAAGGTGGGCAAGGCCGGAAAATCTGTTTTAGGAAGTCCTAAAATTTTAAAGTACGATTGACCACTTCGAATTGTGCAGGCATCTTTGGAATCAACATCTAGCTGAATTTCACCGGGAGGTAGTTCGCGACAAATAGTAAAGAGTCTTCTTGCTGGTATCGTTGTCGCGCCGGCCTTTTTAACATCGGCTTCTACTCGGGAAGTTAAGCTGACCTGGAGGTCTGTACCAGAAAGGATGATCTCATTGTCTTTTGTTTCGATTAGCACATTTCCCAGTATAGGCAGGGTGTTTTTTGTGGTTATGACTGCTTGTAAGTGCTGTAAAGCATCGAGGATCTTATCTTTGGCAATTGAGATTTGCATAGTTTTGAACAGTGTTTATTTGAAGTTTTTTTTAAAGGAAGACAAGTCTTAGTCTTATTAATGTGAAAAAAGGAGTAGTTTGCACGCGGGGTCTTGATGAGCAACGCGTTAAGAAAAACCCACATTTGGGAAAACTTGGGAACAGGTAAGAAAATAACACAAAACTCAAAAGCTCTTGTCTTTTTTAAACAGTTGTTGGGATTGAAATCCACACAAACTCATGAGCAGCACCGTCCGGATTTTCTCGTCACCTCGGCTAAAAAGCGTGAGTAATTGAGCAGGTGCTCTCTTTGTTTGAGATCCTCAATTGTAAACGGATATCTCCTTGCCCAATTCGTACCAGAAAGAGTACCCGGCACATTGAAACGAATGTCCAAAGAAAAAGCGTCCGTGAGCTGAAGGCAGACGTAGCGACTTCGAGAAGAAGCGATTTTCTCGATGGCTTTTCTATGCAGATCTGGCGGCAAAAGATGATCCCGTCTGTCTCCTTCTAAATTGAGAAAGTTCAGAAAGCAACGAACTTCCCAGTCAGCGGCAGGGTCTTCGGATCTTCGTTCCTGCCAATTTTTCCATAGTGCCGCTAATGGCGGATGGTCGTGAGTAGCCCAAGTGGCTAATGAACATTCAGGGTACTCATCTACTGGTAAGTATCTGAGATCGGGTTGAAGTCGTTCGAAATGTGGAACAACAATTCCAGGAAAATTCATTTCCTGCAAGGCCGGGCGCACGTAATCAGGAACAACTCCTAAATCTTCTGCAATAATCAAACTTCGAGGAGCTAACTCCCTCAAAAAAGAGAAGAAATCACGCCCATGAGCCAGATTAATCAGTTTGTGTTCGTTGCTATCATCGGCATGGGGATAAAAACGGGGCGCTGGTATTTTTCTCTGTTCAAGGTCTGCAATGCTTAGCTCTACGAACTCTTGGTTTCTGTCAGGAGGCCAAGGAAAGCTATAAACCCGAAAAAAACCAAGTGCGTGGTCCAGTCTGAAGCCGTGAAAATATCGATTTAATGAGGCTATTCTCTGCTGCCACCAAGGATGGTTTTTGCTGGCTTGACCCTCCCAGTCGTATAAGGGCAAGCCCCAGTTCTGCCCCCATTTCTGAATGAACACATCATCGCGAAAAGCAGGCTCAGGCGGTGCTCCAGCAAACCAATCGGAAACAAAACGCTCCGGGTGATGCCAGTAATCGGCGCTCTTGATGCTTACTGAAAAAGGTAAATCACCAATCAGCCAGATTCCCAAATTATCTGCTAAGGATCTTGCTCTCCGCCAGGCAGCATCACAAATCCACTGCACATAGGTATGAAACTGTGCCAATTCTTCTGTAGCAGGGTCATCTATAAGGCAAGCTAATGAGTATTTCCTGTAAGAAACAGGCCAGTTCTGATGATCTGAAGTCCCAAATTTTTCACAAAGTGCTTTGAACAATGAATAGGCATGCAGCCAGTGTTTGTTTTTTTCCCGAAAGCGATAAAAATCCAACGGAGGATCTATGCCCTCCAAAGCCTCTCTCAAGGAAGAAAGAATTTGTTGGCTGACTAAATTGTAATTAACAAATTCACCAGCATCCATTGCCGCCGGAATTCGCGGCAAACGGGGGAGGTTTAAAGAGCGAAAAAGATTCTCATCCGTAAGATCTAAATAAATATGCTCCAGAGCAAAGGATGAAATCGCATTATAAGGACTATAGTCTGCTCCACAGGCATTAATCGGCAGAAGTAGGATAAACTTTTGTTCAAATTCTGAGCACCAGAGCAACAATTCATGGAGGGCTCCGAGATTTCCGACGCCCATATCATTGCGCCCGCGCAACGCAAAAAGTGGAGTCATAACCCCACTGCTTCGCGGAAAGTTAACCATAAAAGCATACTAAAGCCAAAGTAATGGATGCATCAAGATTAGTTTAGCTAAAAAATTCTTATTGACTAATATAGTATAGCAGCTAGTGAAAACCCATGAAGATCGTGACTAAAATCCTGATCTTACTGTGCCTCCTAATACACCAAACTCAGGCATACAGCTCCCGACTCACTGGTACATTTGCAAATCGTTTCGGCAATACGAACAGTAAAATTGAGAAAAAAAAAGTTCATCCTGCTTTTACATGGCGAGAGAATGTTTGGACTACCACATTTTGGATAGGCCAAGGCAAACTCAAATCTGTACCAGGCTCATCTTGCAACAGAAAAAGCGCATGGGACAGGAATTGGGTTGCCTCCTACGGTGGCCTGGACCATCCAACAAAACGCGAAGGTTACCGCCCCGCAGCCTTTTACCCAAAACAAAATCCCTTTTATGTGGCCCTGCCTTTTAATGACTTGGTGAACCCTGATATCTCCGCAAAGTGGGTTCCCTGGTGGAATCCCCACACACCTCGATGGACAAGCCAGCTCAAAGGACGATGGATTGAAATAGAGCACCAAGGCCGATCGGCCTTCGCCCAATGGAAAGATGTTGGCCCTTGGGTCACTAGTGACCCAGAATACGTATTTGGAGGAGCCCGGCACAAGGGGCGAGCTGGCCTCGACGTCTCACCGGCGGTCAGGGATTTCCTCGGGCTGCGAGGCAGCGGCTACACCCGCTGGAGATTTGTAGAAGAGAAAAATGTACCGCCTGGTCCTTGGTGGGATTACAATCCACAGCGGAATAAGCAACCACAGTCTTTGTAGCTTTTAGGCTCAGTTCTTGGAAGAGGCTAGGTGCACACTCAGCACAGCGAGGTCTGCTGCAGTGACAGCGGGCAGTTGAGCAGCGATCCTGAGCGTAGGCGGCCTGATTTTACTCAGTGCAGAGCGCGCTTCAGTTTTCAGTGCAGGCACAGTATTAAAATCGAAATCATCTGGGATCGGAGTATCTAGCTGGTGCCTTAACCGCTCCACTTCAGAAAGCTGTCTTTTATGGTAACCTTCATATTTGGCTAGAGATTCGGCCAGTTGAACCAGAGAATGAGGGAACTTCTCTAAAAGCAGATTGATGCAAGAATCGCGCAATGAAGAACCCGATCGGAGATGCTCATTGATTGTTTTTCCCTGCAGACGGGTATGGCTACAAAATTCTATCAAGGAATTAAAAAGTTTTACTTTGTTGTCGTAAGCTAAGCTACGTTCTTTAGATAAAAGCCCCAAGCCTTTCGCGTAGCCTGATAACCGTAAATCTGCAGTATCGTGACGCAGTAACAGCCTGAATTCTGCACGTGAAGTAAAAAGCCGATATGGCTCGTCAAAATCTCGAGTAATTAAATCATCAATCATGACTCCCAGGTATGACTCCTCACGCTTGAGGATAAATTCTGGTAGTCCAAGCACAGCGGCAGCTGCATTAATCCCTGCCACGATACCCTGCCCTGCGGCTTCTTCGTAACCTGAAGTTCCGTTGATTTGCCCAGCAAAATACAGGCCTGCGATGCTTTTGGACTCCAAAGTCGGCTTGAGCTGGTAAGTTGGGCAATAATCATATTCTACAGCATATCCCGGACGAATAATCACCGCATTTTCCAGCCCGGGGATTGAATGGATAAACTGCCACTGAACATCGAACGGCAGACTTGTCGAGCAGCCGTTTACGTAAAACTCTTGGGTGTGTCGGCCTTCAGGCTCAAGAAATATCTGGTGACTTTCTTTAGAAGCAAACCGCACGCACTTATCTTCGATAGAGGGGCAGTATCGAGGACCTGTTCCCTGAATATCACCCCTAAAGAGCGGACTTCTGCCAAGATTGGCCAAGATCACATCGTGTGTTCGCTTCGTGGTCTTGGTGAGCCAGCAGGCAGTTTGTTCCACGTGGAACATTTCCCCATTCCAAAAGTTTAGCGTAAAAAGATCAAAGTGCTCTCGATGCAACAATTCCGGATGAAACGAAAAAACAGGCGCAGGCTCATCCCCCGCTTGAGGCTCCATCTGAGAAAAGTCAATGCTTCGGGCGTTAATGCGCGGAGGAGTGCCCGTCTTAAAGCGGCGGGTCTCAATTCCGTGCTCACGAAGCCAATTGGAAAAATAACTGACGGAGTCCCCCAACCTGCCGCCTGTAGCCTTGGCTTCCCCCACATGCAGCTTGGCAGCTAAAAAAGTCCCTGTGGTGAGAACGACTTTTTTAGCTCGATATGACACACCCATCTCAGTTTCCAGCCCGATCACGGCATGATCTTGCAAAAGAATTCGTTTCAGAGAGCCTTGTTGAATTGTCAGATGAGGTTGGCTCTCTAGCAGAAACTTAGCTCGAAATTGATAGGCCTTCTTATCGCATTGGTGCCTGATCGCCTGTACTGCAGGGCCTTTGCCGGTGTTCAATGTGCGGCATTGAATAGCGGTGCTATCAGAGTTTTGCGCCATAACACCACCTAAAGCATCAATTTCGCGCACCAGATGTCCCTTGGCTATCCCCCCAATCGCTGGGTTGCAAGACATTTGTCCGATGGTATCCAAACTCATCGTGAGAATCAGAGTTTCGCAACCCATACGAGCAGAGGCCATCGCAGCTTCGATACCTGCATGTCCAGCACCAACCACGGCAACATCAAAATACTTTTCAAATACAAACACACACAATGATGAAAAAAAAAAATGCAAAATCAACTCTCGCTCAATAAAGTTTCTTCACATGCAAATCTGCGCTGTCCACAAATCTGGTGGTAAATTAAAAACTGAAGTATTTTCTGCCCAGGAAAGACTAGGCACACTTCGAAAGTTAATATTGGCGGAGTTATGCCACGAAGGTGAAAACTTTTTGCCTCACAGATCAATGATTCAATTACTGCCGGAGGGAACGAATACGGCGAACTTTTACTTCGAAAAGAGAAAGACTTTTCAAGATGAAGCGCAGGATGAAATACATTTTTTTCAGTTAGTAATTCGTATTTACAACAGCAAACAAACCAACTTCAGATCGGCTGCGGCTTCAAACATTGCCTTACTCAAAATCGAGCAAGAGATGGATAATTGTTATTCGCTAATAGTAAAAAAAAATGGGTTAATCCTGG
>CALLMV010000037.1 GCA_938005615.1 uncultured Verrucomicrobiae bacterium | reverse complement strand
CCAACTGAGCTGGTATCTGGGCTACGAGGCCAACCTCGGCATCAGCCGCTACACGTCCCATACCGGCAGCCTCGGCTTGCGCTGGGACTTCTAATCACACACACGTCGGTTTTACCGCCAGGCCGGGCACCCGCCCGGCCTTTTTTTTAACTTCAGATTTTGTGGAACTTCGAATATTTCAAAGGCCAGAATTGTTTCTCGTCACGAGCTACCAAGATACCTAAATGGGACAAAAAGTTTCGCCAAATTTTAAGGCAACACAAAGATAAATCTGCTGTACTGAACTAACTTACTTCTAATCAATAAAGAACACGAAAGTTACAAACAACACATCCAGACTCAATAGCTGTGCTCATCAAGCTTAGTCTTAGCACGAAATATCCAGTAAATAGTTGTCGTGTAAGCGATGACAATCGGCATACTAATGACTGCTATTGTGAGCATGATCTGCAGAGTTTTTTGGCTCGATGCCTAGATTGTGGTCGTCTCAGGAAGTATCCATGAACTTTTGAACAAGCTGGAGAAGCACGAGATCGAACTTATTCTGACCGACCAAACCGCACAAAGGAACGAGCGTTCCTCTTGGTTCAGCCAACTGATTGACGAACAAGATGTCTGCCTCGTGGCTCCTGGCCCAAGGAAGTGGCGTAGGAAATTTCGTTTTCCCCAAGATCTCGAAGGTATGCGCATTGTCTTGCCCACGGCTGATAACAATCTTCGCGGAGCCTTCGATGCGATGCTGGAAAGGGCGGGCATCAGGACCAATGTAGTGGCAGAGGTGGAGGATATGGCCATGCTGCGCTTAGTCGCTCGCGAGAGCGACGCCCTCGCCTTGGTGCCTCGGGTGGTCGTGGCTGATGAGCTGAAGAGCAGAACTCTCGTGGAAGTGTTCACAGTGCCGGGTCTGAGGGAGGCATTCTATGCTATCACCCCGCGAAGGAAATATCCGAACAGGTTTGTGAAGATGCTGCTCGATCTGGGTAAATGAATTTCCAAACCAGATTGCACTAAATCCGAGCTCAGCACCATTGCTGGTAAAATATTTCTTAAAATACCGCTCACGCGTAGGGAAAAGATCAAGAACGCATGTCGCAAAGCTGAAGTTCTTCCGTGGAAAATAGTTCAGGGCGTTTGAAAGAGGCAAACACGCTGCATGGCGTGGCAGACGCCTTTAAGTACTGCAAATTCAGTTCCAGCAAAACAAAAAAATGTTGACTTAATCGAGAATGAGTCTCATTATTAAATTTATGAAAAGCCCCACCTTTCACTTTGCTCGCCTGAAATTCCACAGTCCCTGCTCGTTAACGCTTAGCTCTCTCTCGGATTGCGAAAACGTTTTACCGAAAAGAAAAGCTAGAAAGCCGTGGCCAGAATTAATGCTGCATCACAAGGGCAAGAGGAAAAATCAAAAGCCGCTTTGCAACGTTGAATTCATAAGATATATATCAGCTATCTTTATCTTTATTTGTGTGGTGGGCTCAGACCTTTCGGCGCAGATTCATGTGCTGACTAAGCTTTACGACTTTCAGATTTCTTCGCCTGGTAATCCAGTAGCTATGAATCCCTACGACAAGCCAATCCAAATTGGCAATGAACTTTGGTTTACTTCAGAAAACGGGGGCACAACGGGTTTCGGCACACTTTCGAGTTTCGATCTTTCATCAAATACAATAACCACACGGCTTGCCACAATGGATAACACGACGGGTAATACACCAGTAAGCCGTTTATATCGCTCCGGAGATAATCTTTATTATACCACATCACGCGGTGGAACAGGAGATCGCGGAACGCTAAGTAGATTTAACATCCCCACATCTACTAATACCGTTCTTTACAGTTCCCCATCTAACACTCCGTCTACAAATCTTTATTCTTACAACAGTAACGTTGTGCAAATCGGCGACAACCTTTACTGGATGGCGCGAAATGGCGGGCCGCTAGGCGTTCAAGGAGGAGGTATCATGCGATATAACTTAACAACCTCCACATCCAGTGTGCTGCATACCTTTGATAACGTGCCAAATGGCAGATTTCCTTTTCATGGTCTCACGGCTGTGGGCAGCACACTTTATTTCACGACATTCACTGGAGGCATAAGTGGTCCCGGCTCGCCAAATGGAGCAGGTACCTTAGGCTCTTTTGATACAGTCACAAACACCTTCACACTACTCGCCCAGCTTCCCTTGGGTGCGGGCGATAGGTTGCCTGGTCATAATCCAGTTTATGATTCCATAACTAATTCACTGTATTTCACCACTGCAGGCACCGCTACCAACCCGGGTGCTCTTATGCGATATGACCTGACACTCAGTGCACTGACCACCCTTCACCAGCATTCCACTGCTCCAGGTTTTCCTGAAGGTCGCTTTGCCTACAGTGAGCCTGTTATCTTTGGCGACTCCCTGTATTACACGACCATCCAAGGCGGTGCCAATGCCGGAGGGCCAAACCCCGTAGCTGGCGCAGGAACTATTAATCGTTATAACTTGCTTACTAACACGTTTGAAGTGCTCTTTAACTTAGGTAATGATGGGATAACCAGCTGGGGACAAGAAGCGCGCGGGGGACTAACACTTGGAACTTATAACGGCGACGACGTGTTGTTTCTTCTTACCCGTGCCGGGGGAGATTTCGGCAGGGGAACACTTCTCATGATCCAGATCATCCCAGAACCTCAGATAGTATTGCTCACACTAGCTATTCTAGGAGGACTTATCGTTTTTCAGAAACTTAGCAGAATTTTATTAAAGTGAAAAATCAGCAGGCATTCACACTAGTTGAATTAACAGTGTGTCTCTCAATTTTTGTGCTTTTAGCTATCCTCGTTTTTCCAATGTTTGAAAGAGCGCTGGAGGAAACAAAACGTACAAAATGCGCTTCAAATCTCAGAAACATAGGCATTGCTTACCATCTGATGGCGGCGGAAAGAGATGGCAAACTCTATAGCAAGGAAGAGATTGGGAATTCTTCATACCGATCTGGGGATGATCCCTTGGGACTACCTGATTTATTTTTTCGGCTCGGCTACTTAGTGAACAAAACTGTCTGGCTGAGTCCGGGTGGCAGACCGGAGCTGAATAAATATGGCAATAACTATGCGTGGTCTCGTAGCAATAATGTTACAGAAAAGAATATTTTTGTTCATGGGAATATGGCTAGCACCGCGATAGTATGGAATAACCACACGATGACATTACCCTCAGTATATAACGTCGCTGAACCAAGCACGGGGGGTCCTCGCGCCGCACCTGCAAGTTATCGTTATTATTCTTGGGATAAAGGCACAAAAATTAATTGGTTATACTTAGATGGACACGTGGAAAAACGATGACTGTAATATGAATGAACTTTAACAAAGTAATCCTGATCTGCTGTGTATACGGCGTGATTTCGGGATATTCTCTGTATCCGATGCGTGTGTTCACCCATGAAGAAGCAACATTTGCGCAGGCTATAACAGTGGAGAATGCCACCACAAATCCAAATCCCGCACGTATGCCCACGAGGCCGCTATTACAGCCCCAGCAATACATTGAGTTGGCGGCATTTCTACGTGACACCTACTCTCAGGAAAAAGAAAAATGGCCTAAACCTTTTCTGGATGAAGGGGTGCCCCACGAGGAGCTATCTCTGGTGCACGAAGTGCTGCCCCGCTCTGCAGATCGGCCTCCAGATACGAAAGAACAGCGAGATTTGGGCAAACTATTATTCTTTGATCCAAGATTGTCCCGAAGCGGGGAGATGTCCTGTGCTACATGTCATAACCCCGATTTAGCGTGGGCTGATGGTCTGACTGTTGCAGTTGGACGTCATCGCCGTCTTCTCAAAAGAAATACGCCTTCAATTATGAACAACGCATTTCATTCACATTTTTTTTGGGACGGACGCGCGAGCAGCTTTGAGCAACAGGCAGAACAGGCCATCACAAATCCAGACGAAATGAATTCTGATCCTGAGTTAGTGACTCGCAGGTTGAATCGTGTGCCTCGTTACAGGGAATTATTCAATAAAGCTTATGGAAGCGAAGATATAAAAATAAAGGATGTTTTGCACGCGCTTGCGGCATTTCAGCGAACATTGATCAGTTCCAACGCTTCTGCATTTGATCGGTTTCTTCAGGGACAGCGCGATGCGTTAGGCGATGCAGCCGTGAGGGGTTTGCACCTCTTCCGCACTACAGCGCGTTGTATGAACTGTCACAGCGGTCCTCTACTTACAGATAATAAGTTTCACGATTTAGGATTGTCATTCTTTGGCCGGGAAAGAGAAGACCTCGGTCGTTACAAAATCACGGGAAATCCAGAAGACTCGGGTAAATTCAAAACACCCGGATTGAGGAATGTTTCACGCACTGCGCCCTACATGCACAACGGGATATTGTTAACGCTTGATGATGTGCTTCGTCTTTATAACGCGGGCATGCCTACGTTAAGACCAACAAATGAGCAAAGTAATGACCCTTTATTTCCTAAAAAATCCCACCACTTACGACCTTTAGGTCTTAATCAGCGGGATTTGGATGACCTCAAAGCTTTTCTAGAATCATTAGAAGAACCACGCCGAAGAATATCACCTGGTCTTTTTCCAGCTATCACCGACGGTGAATTGGCAGATGAAGAATAAACGGTTTTTTCATCTTAACCCAGTAATTTAAGTTATAAATGTTGTAATATGTTAGCGTATCAATGTTGGATTATAATTTTGAACTTAGAGCTGCAGAAGATATTTTTAAAAGGTCAATATAATAAGATAAGTCCCCAGCCCCTGCAGCGTTGGATATATGGGAAGTTTATCACTTAGTTTTCGCTGCTTTTGCTGCGCATATTAGCAACCATCGGGATGAGGAACGAAAGCGCGGCCACGGCCAGCAAGATAGCACTAAGCGGCCGGGTGAGAAAGACCCACTCCCCATCCATCATGATGGCGCGGCGGAAGTTGGTCTCGGCAATGGAGCCGAGCACCAGGCCAAGAATCACCGGGGCGACCGGAAACTTGTATCGTTTCATCACCCAACCCAGCAGGCCGAAGAGTAGACCGCAAAAGACGTCGAACATGGAGTTGCGCACCGAGTAACAGCCCAGCACGCACATCAGGGTGATGAGGACGTAGAGCGGCTGCTTGGGCACAGCGGTGACCTGCACCCAGAGCCGGCTGCCTAGCAGGCCGATCACCAGCATCACGATGTTGGCCAGCAGGATCGCGGCAAAAAGCCCGTAGATGATGTGCGGTTTGTCATAGAAGAGTTGTGGACCGGGCGTGAGTTTGTGGATCATCATGGCTCCAATGAGCACGGCCGTCGTGGCACTGCCGGGGATGCCCATGGTGAGCAGCGGCACGAGCGCACCACCTACGGAGGCACTGTTGGCACTCTCACTGGCTGCCACGCCCTGGAGGCTGCCTTTGCCGAATTCTTCCGGGTGTTTGCTGGTGCGTTTGGCAAAATCGTAACAGAGGAAGGAGGCGATAGTGGCTCCGGCCCCGGGGAAGATTCCGACCACGGTGCCGCCAAGTGAGCTCAGGAGCATCGTCCACTTGAGCTGCCAGTAGTCGCGGATGCGAGGCCACGCCTGGCCGAGGGAGTCGAGCTTTTGCGGCAGGAAGTCGCGCTTTTCAATGGCAGTAAAAACTTCCGAAAGGGCAAAAAGGCCGATGAGTGCGGGGATGAGGTTGAAGCCGTCGCTTAACTCTACAAAGCCGAAGGTGAAGCGGTCCGCACCACTGATCGGATCGGTGCCCACGGTGTTGAGCGCAAGCCCAAGGCAAGCGGCGAGGAAGGCTTTGAGCCATTCGCGTCCCGCCAGCGAGGCGACAGTAGCCAGGCCAAACAGCGCTAGAGCGAAGTATTCTGCCGGGTGGAATTTGACGGCCACGGCCGCCAGCGGCACGGAGAAGAAAATCAGGATCAGTGCGCTAATCACGCCCGCTACGGCGGAAGCAACGACAGAGACCCCCAGCGCCATGCCCGGCTTGCCCTGGCGGGTGAGCGGATAGCCGTCGAAGCTGGTGACCATCGCGGCTGCTGTGCCCGGTGCGTTGATGGTGATGGCTGTGATGGAGCCGCCATAACAGGCCGCGATGTAGATCGACACAAGGAGCACTAGGGCGAGAGTCGGTGACATGTTGTAGGTGAATGGCACGAGCAACGCCACCCCCATCGAGGGGGAGAGGCCGGGCATCGCCCCAACGATGATGCCAAGGGTGACGCCGATGACGATGACCAGCAGTGGCTGCCAACCCATGAGTCCGCCAAATGCACTAAGGAGTTGGGAGAGGATCGCGTCCATAATGTTATTGGAAGAAGCCAGCAAAGATTCCTCGCGGCAGGTCCACGAAGAGAGTTTTTTCGAAGACGAAGTAGGCGAAGGCGAGCCAGCACAAGGCTATGAGCGAGATGGTCACAAACTTGCGATACCGAATGAGCCACATTGCCAGTGGTAAAAAGATCAGCGTGGAGAGGATGTAACCAAAGAACACAACTGCACCCAAATATGCGGCAAACAACAGCACAAAGGGAACGAAGAGCAGGCCTTGTGATGTGCTAGCTGTAGCGATGTTCTCCTCAAGTTTTACTCCGCCTATCTTGCGGCCCAGCAGAATGACGACTTGCATGGCGGCCAGCAGAAGCAGCGCGACAGACCAAAGGCGCGGCACGCCCGAGGCACCAACGCGGTCTACCTCGTTGGGCTGGGGCAAGAGGAAACTCATGACAAGCAAAATGCAGGCGAGGATGGCCGCTGCAGCGGAGATCGCGACCTCACCAAAGTGGTGCTTGTAGGGCGAACGGACCACTAAAATGAGGGAAACAAAAAATATGGTGATGAGCAACAGGTTGGTTAGGGAGACGGCGGATTCGGGGTGAATGACGCCGAAGAGTTTTTCCTCGTTGCGTTGTTTGATCAGGCCGAGTTGGATCAGGCGGGTGCGGAATTCTGCGCGGTCGGCTTCGACGATTTTTGTGAACTCTGCCGTCGGTTTGTAAGTGAGGGTGATACCTTCGCTTCGCCAGGTGTCACGCCATTCGGCATCGGCGGTGACTTTTCGGCAGATGTCGTCGAACCAATCGAGGATGTGTTGGGGCGTGCCTTTTTTCAGGGCGAGGCCGCGCCAGATGTTTTCGTGCTCCAGACCCGGAATACCCAGTTCGGTGAAGGTGGGGGCTTCGGGGAAGGCACTCATGCGCTCGGCTGCGCAGACGGCGACGATTTTAAGCTGGGGTTTGCCAGTGGCGTCGGCCGGGTTGCCAAAATAAACGTGGCCAATTTCGCCAAGGAGGGCTGAGACAGCCTGTCCGCCGCTGGCGTAGGGAATCCAGCGTGCCTTGATGCCGGTGCGCTCCCAAACGTTGATGGCAGAGATGTGTTTGACGCCGCCGATGTCAGCACCAAGCCAGAGTTGACGGCCAGCGTTTTTTTGCGAGTGCTGCTGAAGGCCGTCCCAGGTGTCGAGTCCGGAGTCGGTGTTGGTGATGACGACGTGAGGATTGTCCATGAGGTATGCAATCCAATCCACAGCATCAATGAGGTCTTCGCGATTTGCGGAGACGATTTTAGTGATATTGGAGCGGGTGACGGCGAGGACGTTGTAGCCGTCGGCAGGTTGTTGGAGAACTTCGTCGAAGGCAACGATGCCGCCTGCCCCGGGTTTGTTGATGATAACGATGGGTTGGGAGGAATCGTATTTGCGGGCGACTTCGGCGAATTTGCGCGCAGTGAAGTCAATCAGGCCGCCCGGGCCGGTGTAAACGATGATGCGGATAGGGCGCCGGGGGAAGGGCTCAGGTGTGGTTTGCGCGTGGAGTGTGTCTGCTGTAAAGCAAATCAACGCCGTAGTAAGATAAATTAAGATGTGGAGCGTGCATCGCCACCTGCGGCGTCGGAGAGCTTTTGTGCTGTCGCGTTTTTGTGCGCTTGGCATGGCTTGAGTTGTTTGAGGTCGTCACTTCTGGATAAGAAAAAAACTCAGTGGCGTGCGATGGTTATTTTTCCGCGTTTTCTGGTGGCTGGTTTTGCGCGGCCATTTTGCCGAGATATTCGGGGAGTTTGACTCCGGCATTAGCGGCGATTTCATGCAGCGGCGGGATACTGCGGGCGAGGCCGGATACAAAGTTAGCCGTGGAGTTTTTGCCGTCGCTTCCCGCGCCGCCGTCCCAGACGGTGACTTTGTCGATCTTGAGGTTGGAGATGGCGCTGACTTGTTCGCGCACGAGCTGAGGAAGGAGTTCTGTGACGAGGAGGCTTTGTGCGCCTTCGGGGCCGCCGCAGGCTCGCACGAGTGATTCGAAGCCGCGGGATTTGGCGGCGAGGATTTCTTCGGTGCCTTGGGCTTCGGCGACGAGTTTGGCTTTGAGACCTGCGGCCTCAGCCTCTTTGGTGAAGCGGATGCCATCAGCTTCGGCTTGGCGGATGGCGCGAAGGGCGTCGGCTTCGCCTTGTTGGGTGCGGCGGATGCGTTCGGCTTGTGCTTCGGCTTCGACGATCTGCCGGGCTTTTTCGATTTCCGCGGGGACGACGACGTTGGCTTGTTGGGTAGCGCGATCACGCTCGGCGCGTTGTTGCTCGGATCTTTGTTCGGCGACGTAAGATTCCTCGAGGGCCTTAGCTTGGGCAACACGTTCTGCGGCTGTAGCGCGGCGCAGGGCGTCGGCTTCTTTTACGCGGCGCTCTGCACTGGAGTTAGCAATAGCCACGGCGGATTGGTTTTCGCCTGCAACAGCGGCTGCGTTGGCCTCGGCGACGTTGATGCGCTTGTCGCGCTCAGCGGCAGCGGCACCGATATTGCCGTCGCGGTCGGCTTCAGCGACTTTGATCTTGGCTTCGTTAATGGCGCGAGATGCGGCTTCTTGGCCGAGGGCGTCAATGTAGCCAGAGCTGTCGGTGATGTCCTGGATGTTGACATTGATGAGGCGCAGGCCAACTTTTTTAAGTTCGACTTCGACGCCGGTGGAGATGTTAGCGATAAGTTTGTCGCGGTCGGAGTTTATCTCTTCGATGTCCATCGTGGCGATCACGACGCGCATCTGTCCGAAGATGATGTCTTTGGCGAGTTCCTTAATCTCCGACAACGAGAGGCCGAGGAGGCGTTCCGCGGCGTTTTCCATGATGCCGGGCTCCGTGGAGATGCCGACAGTAAATGTCGAGGGGGTGTTGACGCGAATGTTTTGTTTGGAGAGTGCGCCTTGGAGATTGATCTCGATGGGCATCGGGGTGAGGTCGAGGTATTGGTAATCCTGAATGACGGGGATGATAAAGGCACCGCCGCCGTGCAGGCACTTGGCGGATTTGCCTTCACCGACGTTGCCGTAGATCACGAGGATTTTATCGGAAGGGCATTTTTTGTAGCGCGAGGCAAAGGCGAGCAGGACGGCAAAAAAGACGACGACAACTGCAAGTATTGTGAAGATGACGGCTGGGGTGAGCATGGGTAGGATTCCTTTGGGGCCTAGATTGGTGTGGCAGTTAGATGTTGGCAAGCGCTCAGGAGTGTCTTGATGTTTTTTTTGCAAAGCGTGATGAGCAGGGCAGTTTGTGTGAATGAAAAATAGGCTTTCAAGTGCTCGTAGCCCGTACTTGTTGCAACATGCAAATAATCCGGTGTGGTGGTGGGAGTGGTGCGATGAGGCGTTTGAGACAGCACGGCGTGAGGACAAGCCGGTGTTTTTGAGCATCGGCTACGCGACGTGTCACTGGTGCCATGTGATGGAGCACGAGAGTTTTGAAAACGAGGACGTGGCGGAGGTGTTGAACCAAAATTTTGTGAGCATCAAGGTGGACCGTGAGGAGCGCCCGGATGTGGATCATGTGTATATGACAGCGTTGCAAATGATGGGGCAAAATGGGGGCTGGCCGCTTTCAGTGTGGTTGACGCCGGATCGCAAGCCGTTCTTTGCGGGCACGTATTTCCCACGTGAGAGCCGTTTCGGGCGGATGGGATTTGTGGATTTGCTAAAGCGGCTTTCTCAACTGTGGTGCGAGGAGCGGGAGAAAATTCTCTTGAACAGCGAGCGTCTGACTCAGGAGTTGCGGGAGTTGAGTCGCGTGCAGACGGATACTGAAGAGGAGCTGAACTCGGAGCCTGTGGATCGAGCGGTAAATTATTTTTTACGAAATTTTGATTCAGAGCATGGGGGCTTCGGCGGAGCGCCAAAGTTTCCCCGGCCGTCGGTGTTGGAGCTGCTGATGCGACACGCACACGCGACGGGTTCTGCCGCTTCCGCAGAGGCGGTGTTCCGCACTCTGGATGGGATGATCGAAGGAGGGATTCACGATCAGTTAGGCGGCGGGTTCGCACGCTACTCCGTGGATGAGATGTGGCTGGTCCCGCACTTTGAAAAGATGCTTTACGATCAAGCGCAGTTGATCACTGCACTGACTCATGCGTATCAACTCTGCAAGGATGCCCAACGCAAGGCGCGCTACCGTGAAGCAGTGCACAGCACGGTGCAGTATTTGCGCGAAGTAATGCTTCATCCCGAAGGTGCATTTAATTCGGCGGAGGACGCAGACAGCGCGGGACGCGAAGGGGCGTTTTACGTCTGGACTTTACGACAGCTCAGGGAGGTTCTCGGAGAAGAGGATGCCGCATTTGC
>CALLMV010000036.1 GCA_938005615.1 uncultured Verrucomicrobiae bacterium | reverse complement strand
ATTCCCCGAGCCGCAGGGCGCGAGCTGCAGGCGTATCTCCACCTCGCCGCTTTGGTAATTCTCTGTGGGAATCACCGCGACATGCGCGAGGCGCGCGCTCTTGGGGTGGAGATGCAACGTGACGGGCCGCAGTATTCCGCCGTGTTGGTAAAAATCAAAATACGGCGCGTGCATCGGCCGGGTGTGGGGATCAAACCGGCTATCCACCACCACGCGGATCTCGCGCCGCGGCTGCGCGGAGGCAGGCACCTCGGCATGAAACGCCAGGTAGCCGTGGATGTTTTCCGCCACGGGCACTCCGTCAATCAGGAGTTGGGCGCGGAGCGACGCGGCGCCGATCTCCAGGCTCGCCACGGCGTCGTGCGGCACGGTGCAAAATCTCCGATAGACTGCCACTCCGCGCTGCCGAGGCACGCCCTCCAGCACGTCAAACGCCGAGGGCACGAGCATCTTCTCCCAGGGGCCGTTGTAGTGTGGGGCATCCTCGAATGGGACTTGCCCCAGGTAGGCGAAATCCCACAAGCCATCGAGCTGCTGCGCGTGGCTGCAGAGCACGTCGTGCTCCGAGGTGTAGTGTTTTTGTGGGGCGTCTGGCGGGAAGAGGGTGTTCATGATTTTTGAAAGGATGAGTTTTGCTCGACCGTGGAGCTTCTGACCACAAGGCGCGGCTGGATGCAGATGTGCACGGCCGACATCGCCGGCCGGCGACTGATCTCCAGCAGCAACTCCGCCGCGCGATGCCCAATCTCCATCAGGCCAATCTCCACCGAGGTGATTTGAAACGGCAGGAAGTGGCTGCCCTCGTTGTCCACGCCGGCAATAGCGATGCGTTGCGGAATCTCAACGCCCATGCGCCGCAACCAGTAATACGCCGCGCCCGCATAAAAGTCGTTGAACACAAACACGCAATCCGGTTGCGGATCGAGCGAGAGAATCCACGTGGCCAGGCCGCGCCCGAAATCCTCCGGCGGCGGGTAGGGCGTATCAATGTGTTGCAAGGGCAGAACGTGCGTGTCGCGCAGCGCAATGCCTCTCTCTTCCAGCCCCTGGCGAAAGCCCTGCAGGCGCAGTTGTCCGCTCAGCTTGTTGCGGTAGATCATGGCGGGAATTTTGCGGCCCAGGTTGGCAAAGTGCTCGGCCACTAATTGCCCCGTCGCCAGGTTATCAGGGAATACAGAGCTAATCGTCGGCGCTTGATAACCCACAACCACAATAGGAAAGCCCTCCATCGTGAGCTGCTTCAGCTCGCCCGGCACAAAAGGATGCGGCGGGGCAATCAGCAGCCCTTCCACACCAGCAGTGAGTGAGGCCTTGAGCAGTTCTTGGAACTTCTCCGGTTCATCCTCGTGCAACTGCTTGAAGTAGGCACAGCCGACTTTGGAGAGCACCATCCCCGCCGCCTCGGAAAGCATCTGGTATGCGGGGGAGTTGTTCGGGAAAAAGAGCGCGACTTTTTCCATCGAGTGCCAGTTGGCCATCGGCAGCACCACCGTGCCCTTGCGGCGAATCCGCTTCACGTAGCCGCGATCGGCCAGCCAGTTGCAGACCTTGCGCACCGCCACAAGGCCGCAGCCGTGCGTTTTGGCCAGCTCCGTCTCCTTCGGCAAAAGCGACCCCGGGGGATAGATGCCGGATTGCATTTCGAACACCAAAGTCGAGGCCAACTTGCTCAGTGTGCCATCGTCGTGGCGAAAGGCGGGAGGACAGGAGGAGTGTTTTTTCATGGGCTTGCGGTTTCTGGATTCAACATTAAATCCTTCAAGAGATTTACACCATTCTGTTCTGGCAGTGTGCTCACGTGCCCATCGAAATACAGCACGGGCAAGCGAGAGTGCCCCATCAGGGCCAGCTCGAAATTCGTGCTGTTAACCTGATTGGGATACGCGTTCCACTTCGGCCAAGGGAAGATGAACGGCCTTAGCGAGTGATGTGTAATTGCCGCCAGGACGAACTCCATCCCGTAGGTCTCTGAGCCGGGCTCTTGCGTGTTGTCCTTGTTCACCGTGGGCAAGCCTGGACGCATGTTGATGCCAAAGCCAGTTTCCCAAAATTGCGATGTCGTCTTCCAGCCCGCCGGGCTGAAGACTTCAAAGTCTTTCTTCAGCAGCGGCGCAGGCGAGAGGGTGGCATACAATTTATCAATGCCCGCCACATAACTGGAGGAGGGCACCATGCGCGCAAGCAGCACTTGCCACTGATCTTTTTGCTGATCCTTGCCGAGCACCACGCGTCCGTTTCTTTCGCCCGAGTTGAGCGCGGAGAGCTGCCCGAGGACTTTTAAGTTGTGAATCGTCTTGGCGAGCTGGGCATCCTTCAGTGCCCTGTTCAGCCCGGCGAATAAGAGCGATGCCAAGAGCGCAACAATGGCTAGCACCACAAGCAGCTCAACCAAAGTGAATGCTTTTTTGGCAAAGTAACGAGTGAATTCCTTTTTCATAAGTAGCCCCTTTTTTGTTCCAGTTCGCTTCGCAAAATCCCCATCGAGTGGCGATCGAGCGGGTAAGTCAGACTGAAGAAAATTCCCGTCCCCCAGCAGAGGGTGGGCACGATCAGAAAGATCAACCGCATGTTCAGCAGCGTGTCGGGCGTCTGCTGCTCCAGCGCTGCAGAAAATCCCGTGGAGGAAAGCAGGAACCCGCTCAGCCCCATGGCAGAGGCCCCGGCGGCCTTGGTAAACCAGGAGAAAAAGGCGTTCAGCGAACCCTCGCGGCGACGCCCGGTGAATTTTTCGTCGTAATCCGCCACATCCGCCTTCATCGAGGGCAAAAAAAGCCAGATCGCCGCTATCGCCTGGGATTCAAAAAGCGCGGGGATGATCTGCAGCCAGGGATTTTCTGGCGTCATCAAAAACCAGTTCAGGGAATTGCCAAAAATGCTCAGACACAACATCGCAAAGATCATGATTTTTTTATCGCTGCGTTCACCGATCCAGAGCCACAAAGGCACCGTGGAAATCCCCAGCAGCACGATGCCCGTCATCTTCCAGCCGGCGATCTGCATGGCCTTGGCCAAGTCGCCGCTGCAGGCGTAGTAGATGTTGAGGTAGTTGCCCAAGGCTCCGACTGACCCCGAACCCAAAATGAGAAAAAACGCGACCCCGATGAGCTGCCACATCGGGCGGCACGAGGCCGAATCTCGAATGCCGGCAAACAGCGGTTGGCGTGGCTGGCGCGAAGCCGCGTGGTCGTAGTAACGCTCCTTCACGAACAACGCAGGCAGACTGCCAAACACGGCGATAGCCACCGCAATCCACAAGCTCCAGTATTGCACGCCTGCCACCATGTTGGGCTTGCCCGTCTCCGGGTCTTGAAATGCGGCGCCAGTTGCCAGTGCCAGCACCCAGCCGCCAAGAAAATATGAAAGCTTGCTGATCACCGTCATCCAAGCCGAGAGCCGCGTGCGCTCATCGTAATTGGGAGTCAGCTCGAGTTGCATGCTGTAAAAAGCCATGGACCAAATGGTGTAAACGGTGAAGTAAACCAGCCCCAGGCCGACCAGCACCGGAAGCCGCAGAGCCTCACTCATCCCGGCTGGCACCCACCACAACAGCGGAAAACACGCAGCCGTCAGCAGCGCACCGACCAGCAGGAAGGGACGCCGCCGGCCCCAGCGCGTTCGGGCGTTGTCCGTCAGATTACCGACGATGGGATCGGTGATTGCATCCCAGACTCTCAACCCCATCAGAAGAAGCCCGAGTATGGCCGGTTCAATGCCCAGACCGATGTTGAAAAACGGCATCCACAAAACCGACGTCACCAACCCCACGGAAAAATAATCCATGTTCACCCCGGCGGCGAAGCACGCCTTCTGCAGGATGGGAATCTTGTCGCTGGATGGGATCCCGCGCACCACGGCCGCATCCTCGTTGCCGCGAGAAGTGGCCTCGCTCGTTTCAGAAAGTTTACTCTTCATAAGCATCCACTAGTGAGCGCACCGAAAAATTCGGCACTGTCTGAGAGGCTGCCTCCGCACTCCAACGAATCACACGCTCCTCATGAGGCAGCAAGTCGAAGTAGTTTTCGCTGAATCCCCTCGGGCTTCCATCGGCGAGAAGCTCAACACCATGATGAAAATGAGGACTGCTCACAAGCACCTCCCAACAGCCCTCTTCGGGCACCGCTCGCGCAGTGCAGTGAATTTTCTCCCGGCCCAAGCGCAGAAATCGCGGCTCCGTGAGAAATGCCGCACGGCGCGCAACAACACCCTCGGGGCCCACAAGAGAGGCCGCGACGACTAAACGCTCGCGCCCCACCTGCGCGATGATTTTGCCGAGATCGCGATGATCAACTTGCGTCGCACAGCCGGGCTCCAAGCGCACGTCCACCCGCCCCTCCTCCAGACACTCCCCCGGCAACGCGAGCAACCGCCAGCGCAGCTCCCCTACCCAGGGCGCGCGGGTGTCGTTCACTCCATGCCAAGCGACACCGTGCACCGAGGAATGAAAGGTGTTTGTCGAACGGTGAACGGACTCTTCGCCCAAAATCTCGGGGCAGATGGTGACGTTCGCAAAAAACTCGCGCGCCTGATACATCAGCGCCTTGGGTCGCCCGCCAAACTCGATCGCGCTCCACGACGTCGCCGGCCAGCAATCATTCAACTGCCAAAACATCGTGCCCATGCACCGCGGCCTGATGCGCCGATGATATTCCACCGCCGTGCGAATGCAGCGGGCCTGCATCAGTTGCGACACGTAGGCCAGATTGTCATAACCGGCCTTGGGGAACGGATAACTTTTGCCCATGTAATGCAGGATGAGCACATTCCCATCGCCGTTCTTCTGGTGCGCCTCACCACCTGCAGTAAAAACATTCGGCATACGTGGAGGATCAAACAGCGCGGCACACTCCCGCGAGGGGAAGGACTGCATCCCGTATTCCGACACGAAGCGAAACGGATGTTTCTCGTAATTGCGGATGGGATCGCGCGCAAACCACACCTGCCAATAGTGCGCGTCACCAGCCCGAGGATTGTTGAACCCCTGCCGCCACCCCTCGGGATTGTGAGGCGAGCCCGGCCAGTAGGCCGTCTGCGGCGCGTGCTGGCGGACGATGCCCGGGAGCAGATCGTAGAACACGCGATCGTGAGTCGCGGCACGTTCGGCCCGCTCGTTGAGCAGCTCCACCTTTTGCTCGATTTCGTTGTTGCCGCACCACAGGGCCAGGCAGGCGCGATGCTGCAAGCGGCGCACTTGCTCGCGGGCTTCCTCACACAGATTTTGGATGAATGCCTCCTCCGCAGGCACAATCGAGGCCACCATAAAGTCCTGCCAGACCAGCAGCCCCAACTCGTCGCACAAATCGTAAAACTCTTCCTTTTCGTAAATTCCCCCGGCCCACACACGGATCATGTTCATCCCGGCTTGCGCGGCGGCACGCAGAAGCGGCTCGTAATCACCGCGCGTGAGCCGATGAGGGAACACATGTGCGGGAATCCAGTTGGCTCCCTTGGCGAAGACAGGTTGGCCATTGACGTGAAATTCAAACGAGCGGCCCCAGGCGTCCTCGCGTTGCACCAGCTCGATCGTCCTGAGCCCGATGCGTCCGCTGAAGAGTGGTGCTTCCTGCTTGCGGCAGCGGACGCTCAGCTGGTAGAGCGGCTGTGGCCCGAGGCCGTTGGGTTGCCAGAGCTGGGCATCGGGCACACGGATTTTGAGTCCCGTGCCGCGAGCCACCTCGCTGCCATTGAGCGCAAGACTCCACACCAGCTCATCTTCCGAACATCCCAACTCGCCCTCGGGATGAAGCTGAAGTTCCACTTCGGCTTTGTTGTGAATCTGCTCGATGCAAAGATGCGGCGGGCGAACGCCTGCGCAAAAATTCAGCCGCGGCGGCGCCCCAAAGCCGCAGGTGACAAAACGCGGACCCCAGTCCCAGCCGAAGTTGCATTGCATCTTACGGATGGCCGCAGAGCCGCCCTCGGCGTCGTTGCTCTCGATGTGTCCCCAGCGCTCGCGGGCCTTGCGTAAGTCCTCATCCAACGAGGGGAACCGCACGCGCAATTTCTGCGTTGGCAGGCTGGGCGCGATCTGCACCTGCCAGCGCCAGGTGCGAAACATGTTGTCGGCCCTGCCCAGCGGCACTCCGTTCCAAAAAAGCTCGGCGATGGTATCAATGCACGGACACTCCAGCTCCGCCATCGGCCCGGCCGATGCGGGCACACGGAACTCCATTTCAAACTCCCAATCCTGCTCGGAAATCCACCGCAGTTTTTCCTCTTGAATGCCCACAAGCGGGTCGGGAATCAGCCCGTGATCTTGGAGGATTTGATGCACGCATCCGGGCAGCCGGGCGTCCAGCTCCGGGCTTCGCGCAGTGGGCAACACCCGCACCCCGTGCGGGAAAATATGTGATGTCATGAATTGTTGTCTTTAGAGTCTCGCAGCGAGGATGTGCTAGATGAGCTAGCTCAAGCACTCGGGCTGGCAGCGAGCGCGATGTGAGATTTTCGAGCTGCCAGCGCACGGGTTTTGCGTTTGAGTAAAATGGCCCCGGCCAAGAGCACAATCGGGGAAACCGCAAGCACCACAGCCGGCTCAGGGATCAGGTTGACACGGATTTCCTGCAACTGCATTCGGAAGTCAGCGGTTCCAAGATCGCCTTGGAAAATCACGCGGTCCAATGTCGCCAGAGTTGGGACCCCTGACGTAGACACGGGAGGTGTGCCGAGGTTTATCGTAAATGTGGTAAATGATGAAGTGTTGAAATTGCTTGTTGGGATATTCCAGAGCCATTGATTTCCGGCGCCGGAACGCAGCCCGACACGAATATTATCCGCCGTGTTGCTGGGGTCCAACTGGATTGTCACAGCAATTTCCAAATTTGCCAGACCGTAACTAGACCAATCCACTGTAGAGGCAGCCGCAGGTCCGGTCCAGAGTGTGCCGATCCCGTTTTCTGTAGAAGTGCCTGTGAAAGTGATAAAGCTGGGACCGGGAACTACATTGCCTGGAGTTGACCAGGAGCCCCCAAGGAAGTTGAAGGTGCCACTACTTGAAAAGTCTTTGAGAAAAAGTTGAGCCTGCGCGGCGAAAGGCAACTGGATAAGGGCTACGGCCACAGCCGCTGTAACCAGAGGCCCCTTCCTGATTTTATTTGAGCTTATTGTTCTGGTTTTCATTTTTTTGGTTTTCATTTTTTTCTCCTGTCGCGATTACTCCTGTTGGGGGTTGTTTTTTGTTTCAGTTGTTGTTCTGGAAGATTTTTACGGATTCGATCACTACTCGGATGGGGTCTTGGCCGGGGGTATAGTCACCTTGCAGGAGGATTTCGTTGATCTGCGATGGGTCGAAAGTGCCTCTGCTGTAGCTGGGTTTGTCACCTAAATTGATTTGAACGGTTTGCGACTCGCCAAAGGCCCCGCGGTTGAGCGGGAATTGCCACACGGCAAAATCGCTGCCGGAGTTAGTTACGAGCGTGAAGCCGAGGCGGTCGGCAGCGTTACCTTCCAACACGCGGAAGCTGATCTCGGCTTCGTAACTGCCCAAGTCGGCAAGGTTCAGAGTCACTTTGCCCAGACTGGCACCGCCGGATTCTGTGGCCCCTTCGGCAGTCTCCACGCCCTGAGGGCCAGGCGCGGTGTGGCCCTTCCAAGAGCCAAATGCGGCAAAAACATCGCGGTTTCCCAGATAAGAAATTTCTATTATTTCAGTTACCCCTTGAGAAGAAAGCGTATGTAATGAGAATAAATAAAATGTTGCTGAAAAAAATCTTAAATTATTTTTTATTGTTTTGTTAATGCTTTTCATAAGTAATAAGTAATTGTCTAGTCTTTACTAAATTTTTACTTTTGAGTCAATAGAAATTTTTATTTTTTTTAAAATTATTTCCGAATACAGCTTAATTTGTGTCTGCAGCATCACTTTAATGAATCAACAGAGGACACCGAAGATTAAAAATTTATCTGTTTGTGACGAAATGAACTCAATTGGCCTGATAAGGAATGATGCGGTAAGCGGCTAGAAGCATGCCGTGGTTGAAGGAAGAGTCCAATTGAAACTATCTCATGCCGCGCATAAATCTGTCCTGCGTCTCAAGGAATTGCTCGTAAACACGCATTTGTTCAGGGGTGAGTAACTGAGACATGGAAGCCCGTTTTTGTTCGCGAATGGCCGCACGGATAGCATCCCGGTCGTCGGTGCCGAGGCTGGCTCGGAAGGCCGGATCATTTTCGAGAGAGTTCATGCGGGCGAGGGTATTGAACACAGCGTCAGTTTGAGAGGACTGCAGCGATAAGGCCACATCGAGCATGGAGTATTCAAAGTTGGTGCGGGCTTCGGTGCGGGCCCGGTTTTCGCGCTCTTTGTAGGTATTCATAGCGGTTATTTGATCTGGGCTGAGGGTACCCTCTAAGGCCTGCTCGATACGCTGATTGAGGTTGCGCATTTCGCGCCAAGAGAAGTTTTCCCCAGAGATTGCAGAATTGAGCAAGGCGTTAACTCTGGCTACTTGATCTGGGCGCAGATTAAGAGCAAGACGCAGTGACTCGAGGCGAGTATTGGCGATAGTGCGCGCGGCATCTGCAGCGGCTGCTGGCCTATCGCGATCACTTTCTCGCTGCTCGGCAGAACGAGCAGAGGAGGCATCCCCGGCAGAGAAGGTTGCGCGACCGAGGGGCGTTTGACTCTGCCCATCCGCAGCTATTGGTGCTCCTCCTGTGGCGAAGCCTACGTTGGCAGAGCCAGTGGACGTGCCTGCCGAGGATGTATTGAGGCGAGATATGTCCGATACTCTGGGGAATGCCGTTTCGAGCTGAGTAATGCGCTGTTTTAACTGCGCGGTTTCTTGGCGAGCCTGCTCGAGTTTCGG
>CALLMV010000035.1 GCA_938005615.1 uncultured Verrucomicrobiae bacterium | reverse complement strand
ACTCGCCTACTCAATCGCTGAGACAATTACCGTAAATAAAAGTCTGGCCGTGGTTTTAGGCATAGGCCCGCTCCTATGCATCAACCTGCTTTACACGACGGAGTTTTACTCAGCGAACACGCTCACCGGACATGCCTGGATTTTGATCGTGCCAATGGTGATCACGGCTTTTCTGTTGGCCTATCTGCACAAATTCTCCTGGCACCGGCAGTGGTATGAACATGGATCTGGCAAGATTTTTCATCTCATGATTGGCACCGCAGCTGCTTTGATCTTTGCCTGCATCCCGTTCATTTTTTTGAGCAATATCAATTTGATGCTTTTCCCAGACCGCTGGGTAGATGTCCGCGGATTTTTCTCGAGTTTACTGATTGGAAATGTTTTCCCGCGTTATTTTCATTTTATTAGCGCATCACTGGCGCTGAGTGGGTTGTTTATCGCAGGCTGGATGGGACGCCGCTCATATCCCGCTGCCAAGTTAGAGCAATTTACACACAGCGATTTGATGCGCATGGGTTACAAAATTAGCTTCTTTGTTACGCTTGCTCAGTTTTTCTTTGGCCCTCTGCTTCTCTTCACACTGCCTTCTGTGGGGCTGAACACCACGCTCTACGTGGTGATTCTCTCCGGAGCTGCTTTGGGGTTAGTCGTGCTGGGCTTGCTTTTCACTCAGATCAGGCGCACCGAACTGAAGCTGGATTCTGTATTTGTGGTGATATGCGTGTTGTTTTCCGCGGTCGTTTTGGCGATGGGAAGTGGACGTCATATTTACCGCGAAAATGCACTGGCAGAATACCGGCTCATGATTCGGGAACGCACTGATGACTACCGCGCCGAACTTGCAAATTTTAAGCAACAACTAGCTGCAGGCTTGATTAAAATGCCTGTGACAGGTGAGCGCGTGTTTTTAAACTGTGCTGCATGCCATGCCGCTGACCGTGTGCTTGTGGGTCCTTCACTTCGCGAAATTGCCAGCCTCTACAGTAACAACCCGGATGGCATTGTCACTTGGACAAGGAATCCCGGAAAAAAACGTGCAGGATTTCCCCAGATGCCTTCTTTTGGACACCTGAGCCAGGAGGAGCTTCGGATGGTGGCGGATTACATACTACAGACTGCCCCCCGAAACTGACGCCAACTCTTCACGGAAAGAAGTTCGGTAGGTTTTTATTCATACATCATATGGGTGTTTCAAAAAAATAGAATTTTGGGCTCTCAAATACCGATGGATTACCAACTATTACAATATTACAATGTTGAAATATTGTATAACTTTTACAGATAGAAAAATCCTTTCGCAGAGTGGGCAACCATTTTGAAATTGACGAAAGTATTGGAATCCAGGTCGAAATTGCTCGTCACCTACCTGCTTGTTGAAACTAAAGAACTCACCTAGCTTAGCACATGCCTACCGTCGCTTACCACCGCTCTGAAGAAAGCTACTCCCTCGCCAAAAAATACATGAACCCCAAACTCGTAGATGTCATGGACATCTTGGGTTTCAACAAAATCTACACCCACGCTAAGGGCAACTACCTCTACGAAAAATCCGGCGATGCCTACCTGGACTTTCATAGCGGTGAAGGTTTTGCCAGCCTCGGTCATGCCCACCCCGCTCTGAAAAAAGCTCTCATCCAAGCCATCGAAGACGAGCTGCCCGACGGCACCCAGATCCACTACAGCGCACACTCCGGTCTGCTCGCAGAAAAACTCCACTCCCACCTGCCGGAAAGCCTTGACGCATTTTTCTTCACCAACTCCGGCACGGAAACCGTCGAAGTCGCCCTGAAATTCGCCCGCGCATGCACCAAGCGCAAAAAGCTTCTCTCCTGCCACCAAGGTTACCACGGCCTCACCTACGGAGCACTGTCAGTCACCAGTGAAAAATATTTTCAAGATGGCTTTGGTCCCCTTGTGCCGGACTGCGAAAAGATTCCCTTTAACGACATTGAGGCCCTGGAAAACGCTCTGCGCAAAAAAGATGTCGCTGCGTTCATCGTCGAACCCATCCAAGGCCGCGCTGTCGCTGTACCCGATCCGGCTTACTTCCCCGCAGTGCGTGAACTCTGCAACCGTTACGGCACCCTACTCATTTTCGATGAAATCCAAACCGGTCTCGGCCGCACAGGAAAATGGTTTGCTCTGGAACACTGGAATATCGAGCCCGACTTCGTGCTGTGCGCAAAGGCCCTCAGCGGCGGATTCATCCCCGTGGGCGTGATGGCCACCCGACGCGAGATCTACAACAAAGTCGTCAACACCCTTGACCGCTGTTACGTTCAGCACTCCACTTACGGCCGCAACCGCCTCGCTATGATCGCCGGCCTTGCAACGTTGCAAACCATTGAGCAGGACGACCTCGTCGAACACGTCCAAAACATGGGCATCCGACTTTTGGCCGGCCTCGAATCGCTCCGCAAGAAACACCCCCTCATCAA
Organism: uncultured Verrucomicrobiae bacterium; assembly: GCA_938005615.1. Lineage (GTDB taxonomy): Bacteria > Verrucomicrobiota > Verrucomicrobiia > JADLBR01 > CALLMV01 > CALLMV01. The sequence goes on along the minus strand of CALLMV010000035.1, from coordinate 6,758 downwards.
AGACGTGCGCGGCATGGGCCTCATGGTCGGCTTCGAGCTGGGCTGCCCAGATTCCCTCAAAGGCAAAATCGAGTGGAACCTCATCCAAACCGCCAGCAAAGGCCTCTACCCTCAGCTCATTGTGATCCCGCTGCACCGCGACCACCGGATCATCACCATGGCCAGCGGTCACAACGATGTGATCAAACTGCTCCCGCCCTACACAGTCACAGAAAAAGAAATTGATTACTTCCTCAACGCCCTCGACGCCGTGCTCACCGCTTCTGCAGAAGGCACCAGTTCAAATTGGAAAATCGTTTACGACATCGCCAAGCGCACTCTGATGACCAACTTCGCCAGCGCGGCCACACCTCACTAATGCGCATCGCACTTACTGGTGCCACCGGTTTTATCGGCGGCCATGTGGCACGCCACCTTTCCTGCAAAGGCCATGATGTCCTCTGCCTTTGCCGACCGGGCCCTCGCATTGTAAGCCTGCAATCGGACGGCCTTCGTGTCGCTGAAGGCCAGTTGGATGACGAAGAATTTCTCGCAAAGAATCTCAGTGATGTTGACGTGCTGATTCACGCAGCCGCAAAAGTCAGCGACTGGGGCACCATCTCGGACATCCTGCACCACAACGTCGAAGTCACCCGCTGCCTGCTGCGTGTCTCAGAAAAGTGCAACCTCAGTCGCTTCGTATTCTTCAGCACCACCGACGTCTATGGACATCCCGGCACCCCACTTTACGGCGAACACATTCCCGCAAAAATTCCCCGCTTCAACTGGTATGCAGAATCCAAACGCATTGCAGAACGGCACGTCACAGCATCGCACGTCCCCTGGGTCATCCTGCGTCCGGCCACCGTCTTCGGGCCGGGCTCCATATATGTGGTGCTGGAAATCGCCATGGCTCTGCGCACCTCGGGCATGCTCACAATCAACGGCGGACGTTCCGACGCCGGTCTGGTCAGCATCAACACCGTGCTCGAAGCCGTAGAAAAGTCTTTGGAGAATGAACGGGCACTGCGTGAAGCATTCAACATTTCTCAAACCCTCAAAATTTCATGGCACGATCTGCTGCAGGACCTTGCCGCCGAACTTGGTTTTCGCCCCAAAACCTTCGATCTCCCCTACCCTGTGGCAAACGCCCTCGCCTGCCTTATGGAAAAAGGCTACCGCACCATCAACGCCCTCACCAAGTGGAAGTGCCGCACCCTCCTCAGTCGCCAAGCCGTGCAAATCCTGGCATTTGATCAATCCTTCGATCCCACAAAAGCACGCACCCTCCTGGGCCTCAGCGAAGGCGAAGGCTATCAGCAAGGCCTGCTCAACACCGCACACTGGCTGAAGAAGACATACAAAAATTTATTTGCTTAAAATATAGCATCTCATATGTTCAAAACGTTTTGAACGTTTCTGAAGATCAAATCATACAAAACTTTGCAGAACTGGGAGCGCGTGCCTCCCTGGCCTTGGGTTTTCCGCGATCGCTTGGGCAGATTTATGCGGCACTTTACCTCAGCCCCGAGCCGCTCGGGCTAGAGGAACTCACAAAGCAACTCGGCATCAGCAAAGGCTCTGTCAGCATGTCCGTGCGTCAGCTCGAGCAGCTCGGCCTCGTGCGCCAAATCTGGCAGAAGGGCAGCCGCCGCGATTACTACGAAGCGAGTGATGACTTCCGTGCCATCCTCACACGTCTGTTGCAGAACGTTTTGAAACCCAAACTCGAATCCGCAGGGGCATTACTCGATCAACTCGAAACAGACCTCACGACCACAAAAGGCGACCCGGCCAGTGCCTCTTTCCGCAAAAACCGGATTCGCAAGCTCAAAAACCTGCGCAAAAAAATCTCTTCGCTCCTCCCTCTTGCCGAGGGGCTACTCAAATGACACCTCAACCTGAAATCATCATCCGCCCGCATCGCGACTGGTGGCAAATCGACTGGGCAGAAATTTTTCGCTATCGAGATCTGTTGCTGATTTTCGTATGGCGCGACTTCATTGCCAAGTACAAGCAAACCATCCTTGGCCCCGCGTGGTTCGTCATACAACCCATTTTAACAACCATCGTGTTTAATGTCATTTTCTCACGCGTCGCCAAAATACCCACTGACGGCTTACCACCCACGCTTTTCTACATGGCTGGGCTGCTCACATGGAACTATTTTGCGAATGTGTTCAGCGCCAACGCCAACACCTTCACCAATCAAGCTCAAGTTTTTAGCAAGGTATATTTTCCGCGTCTCATCGTCCCCTTCTCAATCACGATCTCAAATCTCCTCGCATTCTCTTTACAACTCGCAACTTTTTTCTGCTTTTGGGCATGGTTTCGTTTTTTCACACCGGCAGGTGATCAAATTGTGCTGGGCTGGAATGTTTTGCTCTTTCCTCTGGTCATCGTTCAAACAGGTATCGCTGGCTTGGGAGTTGCGCTCATCTTTTCCGCACTCAATGCCAAGTATCGCGACCTAGCTTTTCTCTTAAGCTTTATCACCCAAAGTTGGATGTATGCTACTCCTGTAATTTACGCCCTCTCTAGAATTCCCGAGAATTGGCGCTGGCTAGCTAACCTCAACCCTCTTACCCAACCAGTGGAAGCTACGAAACTTCTTCTGCTGGGCACGGGTACCATAAACCCACTGGACTACGCACAATCTGTCATAATTACACTGCTCCTCTTCGCGATTGGCTTGTCTATGTTTCATCGTGCCGAGCGCACCTTTGTAGATACCGTTTAGTATGCGCAAGCCGATCATTGAAGTTAACGGACTAGGGAAATGCTATCGGCTCGGCCAGATTGGTATGACTAGTTTGCGTGAAAGTATTAATCGTTCCTGGCGCAAATTCACTGGGAGAACCTTGCCAGGCGATGAAAACAAGTCAGCTCAGGAATTTTGGGCAGTCCGAGATATTAGTTTCAAAGTAGAGCGCGGGGAAGTCATCGGGATCATTGGTCGAAACGGCGCAGGAAAGTCCACTCTGCTTAAACTCCTCTCCCGAATCACCGATCCCACCGTAGGAGAAGCTCGACTCCGCGGCCGTGTCGCCTCCCTCCTCGAAGTCGGCACAGGTTTCCATCCCGAACTCACGGCCAAGGAAAACATCTACCTCAACGGCGCCATTCTTGGCATGACACGCGCCGAGGTGACGCGCAAGCTCGATGAAATAGTGGACTTCGCGGGCGTGGAAAAATTCCTCGACACCCCCGTCAAACGCTTCTCCTCGGGCATGTATGTGCGGCTCGCCTTTGCAGTGGCCGCCCACCTAGAACCCGAAATCCTTATTGTGGACGAAGTCCTTGCCGTAGGCGACGCCGATTTCCAAAAAAAAGCTCTCGGAAAAATGAGCGAGGTAAGCACACAAATCGGACGCACAGTTCTTTTCGTGAGTCACCAAATGAGTGCCATCTCTAAAATTTGCAAAAGAACACTCCTCTTTAGCGAGGGACGAATCAAAGCCGATGGTCAAACTGAAGACGTGATCAACCTCTACTTAGGCAATGAAGAGGAAAATGGTAACTCTATTTTCCATGCCAAAATACCTGATGTCACTAAAAAACCCATGGTTATAAAAAGCTGTGCTGTCACAGATAACTCTGGCAATCCGGCAAGTATTATCAGGTCTAGTGAGCAGATAAAACTTTTGACAAAAATCAGATGCCTCGACTTTATTCCCGGAAGCTGCATGGCTTATTGTCTTGTCGATCGGCACTTAAGACGTGTTTTTCTGAAATTTATAAAAATCGAAAGTCCAGTCACAAAGGAATTAGAGACCGAGTTTACAATTAGACCTAACTTGTTAGTTCCTGGATCCTACACCTGGTCTGTTGCGATAGTTATTCCGAATGTTAGACTTATTGATGGTCATGAAAATATTTGTCGATTTACCATTCGGGATGACGGAACCGATCTGATCAACCCCGAGTCAGAGGACTATGGATGTGTTATACTCTCACAAAGCGACTATACACACTCGCAGATAAACTGCTAGTCTTTATCTAGGATCTGAGTTAATTTGTGTTTGATTCAAACCTGTTTTTCAAAAGCGGGCAGGTGAGAGCTAAAGAAAAAACTTATATCTTAGTATTTTCTAAAAAGTGTAAAAATTTTTCTGAACAGCCTCTTGTGAAAATCATCTCTTGGTAATACGCAGGGGGTTTCCATAGGTAAGTAAACTTGCTCAGCAAAGGGCGACCCTCTTCGCTGCAGTAAAATCTTAGCCTTTCGTGCATCGGGGCATGTTACTTGTGGCTCAGAACCGGGCTGATAATTAGCCAGGATCGTGGATTTCCCATGCGCATGCAGTTGATAACTTACACTCCAATCCTCGGGCCAAGCGGGCAGAATAAGAAGAGTATTATCCACCTCTTGCATGCACATCAACTGCAGAGTCAGTGCTGCTACATTACCATGGTCTTGATCTGGGATCCAATCGAATCGCGGTCCCCAAAATGCCGGAAACCGCGCGTAGGAGCTATTCGCACAAAAACGCCTGATTACTGATTCACGAGCTTCTAATGTTAGCCCGAGACATGCAGCTTGAATACCATTTGAGTTCCAAGAGATATCTTGCTTGTAGATACGCGCCGCAAACGTTTTAAGCCCAATTTCCAAGTTCTTCGAGAGCAGGTGGCAGCGTTGGTAAGGGAAAATTGCATATAGCTCAGGATTTTCGCAATTGTGTGGAGTTTTGTTCCAAGACTCTGCCGGTGCGAAAAACTTATCCTTATGAATTTGCCTAGTCGGCAGAGGCGGCAGTTCAGTGAGTAATCTTTTCCAATTATTTATTTTATCTTTTGGTAATAACCGCTGGTCTAGACTAAGCAAAGCTTCTAGGCACGCGTGTAAGCCTGCAATTTCTGGTAAAGGGTTCTTTGCTGGCCACCATTGCTCCAAAACCTGGGCTGGTTTTAAGCATAATTTACCTTTTCTGTCACGGGGGAAATTACAATCATAATAACTCAAATATGCTTCTGCCAATGGCAAGGCAACACGAGCTAAGAAATCATCATCCAAGGTGTGCTTGTAATATAAAATAGATAAGTAAATAAGCTCCAAGCAACCGGAATTATAGTAACGAACAAATTCACTTAATGGTAAGCCTGTAGGCAGATTTTTGGGGCGTTTATCCGGCCAACCGTAAACAAACTCTTGAAAACTTCCCCAAAAAGGCATAACCTCAGGAAAAGCTGCGCCTTCACGACTGTTAATTTTGTAACATCGCTCTCTGGCAAGCGGAAGCGCATCTAGATACATCCGGAAGTATGGTAACATCAAATCATAATCGCCTGCTGCCAACATAGGCCAGTAAATCAAGCGAGTGTTTTGGTGCCAGTAATCTCCTCCCCAGCGGCGATAGTCTGCATCAAAGGCTTCTCCGTCGTAATTCCAATCAACTGTAAAAAGGGAGCCGTTAAACTTAATAGGGTAGGCTCCGCGGCCTGCACAAGCGTTTAGGTATCTTTGCAGGGAATATGACTGCGTGACTTTTCGCGCGGCTTCGTTCCCGTCTGCACTGATCCAGCTACGCTCCCAAAAACCCTTCCACCAGAGAACATGCTGCCTCCAAGCTGTCTCGCTAAAGACTGGCTGAACGGAGTGGGCAATCTGGCGAATTTTTTGAATCCATTCACTAGGGTCTGCAAATATTCCCGTAAAGATGGTGACTTGGGCCGCCAAGGAAGAGCTTGGCCTGATGGATTGCAGAGTGTTGTTATTGACTTTTTTAAGCCTCTCTCCCGTGATAATGCCCCCGAAGGTTCTGTTCATCAGGGGATCAGGCTGTGTTGAGATAAAATTGCCCAGGCCTTGAAGTTCGAGATTCGATCGCCAGCTTGAGTAAGTGTTTTGGTGAAACCACAGGATTTCATCTTCTGAGGTTTCGACAAGCGTGTCTGGCCCATGCCACATTGAGTAAGGCGCATGAGCGTGTGAGGTCATGAAAAGTTGTTCAGAAGGGTAGAGATTTCTCTTTTCTTTTCGCCAAATTTCGACGCTCAGTTCACCCATCATCGTCTCAGCACCTTCAGCCAAGATGCGAATGCACGGTGCGTGGGCATCGACCCAAATTTTCAGTTTTATTCGTGCGGCTTGCGCGTGTATTGAAGCCGTCTGTGGTCGTAGCTCCCACCGCAAATTCTCTCCAACAAGAAGTTTTTGACCTGAGGTGTCGTGAAATTTGATGCGAACACGACCAACTTTGTAGAGCTGTCCAAATTCACCCCAGCTATCTGATTTACCAATATAAAACACGAGATCTCCGCTGCTCTCAATCCAAACGTTGGCCGTGATGTCGCCATTGCCGATAGGCATCGAACCTGAAGCATCCCTTGAAGGTGTTGTCCATGTTATCGGTTCGGGTGATTGACTCATGGTATTCCTAAATAAAACCTTGCAGGGGATAGTTAAATAAAAGAATTAGTGTTAAAAAAAAGTTATATTCTATAGTTATTATAGAATGCTTTATAAGCTATTTATTTTTTTATTTTTGATAACCTCAAGCGTAGGTTTTCTGCAAAGCGTAAACCAAAGAAAGTGGCAATAATTTTGTAAGATCTAGAACCATGCACAATGCCTTGGGGCAAGAGCTTGCGGGAGGCAGCGAAAGCTTCCATGGCTGTATCTATCTGGCCGGAGTCGGTGAGCAATCGGCCCATGTGCCAAAGACGGTCGGCGAGAATTTTGCGTTGTGCCGGATAGTCGTTCAGCCAGCCCATTTTTTCGATGTCTTGCACGGCTTGATGAAAGAAGTGGAACGCGTTGAACATCAATTTGTCGT
>CALLMV010000034.1 GCA_938005615.1 uncultured Verrucomicrobiae bacterium | reverse complement strand
ACGAGCAGGCTGCGGGCGTCGTAGCTGTAGGTGGCTCCGGCCATGGAGGTGAGGTTGCCATTGGCATCGTAGGTTGGCAAGGCGGTATGGTAGGTGGTGTATTGGTTGAGGGTGTTGGTGGTGGCGGTGATGTCGTCGAGGGTGGTGGCGGGGTTGGCGATGTAGGGTGAAGGATTCCTCGCCGACACTCGGAATGACAAAATATCGGCTCGGAGTGACAGGATTGCGTTCGGTCTCACACGGAGGGCACGGAGGTGTGGGGAGGGACGGCGTTCTCGCCGTCTTTGTTTGGTGGGTAGGCTCAAGCTCTGGCAGGGGCGATTATCTTGAATCGTTTGCACTGGCATTCTCGGGGAGAGGCCTTACCCATGTCGGGCGGAGAGTATTCGCGGATGCCGGGGACGGCGTCCCTCTCGTGCTTTTGATAACCGCAGGAAGGTGGGTTGTTTCGCGGGCAGGATGCCCGCGCTCCCCTTGTGATTTGGAGGCTGGAAGGGGGGATGTTGTTGGGATGTGGTGTCAAAGGAGGGTTGGGCTTGAGTGGTGACCAGGGTGTTAGAGGTTGGGGCGGAGCCATTTTTCGGCTTCGGGGAGGCTCCAGCCTTTGCGGGCGGCGTAGTCTTCGAGTTGGTCGCGGCCGATTTTGCCAATGTGGAAGTAGCGTGCGCGGGGGTGGGCCAGGTAGAGGCCGCTGACGCTGGCGGGTGGGTTCATGGCGAAGCTTTCGGTGAGGGTGCAGCCGGTGTGTTTGTCGGCTTGGAGCCAGTGCCAGAGGGTGGCTTTTTCGGTGTGGTCGGGGCAGCAGGGGTAGCCGGCGGCGGGACGGATGCATTTGATGGGGATGGGGTCGGCGAGGTATTGTTCGTCGATGAGCCAGCGGTTGGCGTCGGGGTCGGGAAGTGCGGGGGTGTGGAAGGGTTCGTGTGTGGCGATGCCCCATTGGTCGCGGAGGTGTTTGTGGAGCATTTCGGCGCAGGCTTCGGCGAGGCGGTCGGCAAGGGCTTGGATGATGATGGCGGTGTAGTCGTCGCCTTTGGCGCGGTGGTGGGCGGCGTAGTCTTCGATTTCGTGGCCGGCGGTGAGGGCGAAGCCGCCGAGGAGGCCGGGGGCATCGGTGTTTTCTGGGGCGACGAAGTCGGCGAGGGAGACGTAGGGGCGGTCGTCGCGGTCTTTGCGGGCTTGTTGGCGGAGGAAGTGGAAGGTGAGTGTTTGGGCGGAGCCGTTGTGGCCGGTGTGGATGTGGACGTCGTCGCCTTCGGCATAGGCGCGGGCCATGGCGGTGACGGCGCGTGGGTGGGCGCGTTGGTGGCGGATGATGTCGCCGAGGAGACGCTGGGCGTCGGCGAAGAGTTCGCGGGCTTGGGGGCCGTATTTTTCGGATTGGAGGATGGCGGGGTATTTGCCTTTGAGTTCCCAGGTCCAGAAGAAGGGGGACCAGTCGATGTAGGCGGCGAGTTCTTCGAGGTTGATCTGATCCCAGATGTGAAGGCCGAGGGGGGGGATGGGGAGTTGGGTGAGGGTGTGCCAGTCGGTGTGTTCGGCGCGGGCGCGGGCTTGGGCGAGGGGGAGGAGGTCGGCGTCCTTTTTGCCTGCGGCGAAGTCTTGGCGTTCTTTTTCTTGTTCGGCTTGGAGCTGGGCGAGTGCGGAGGGGAGGGCAGCACCGGGTTTGAAGCGGTGGCAGGCGCCGACGACGAGTGAGGCGTCGGAGACGTGGACGACGGGGCCGCTATAGTGGGGGGCGATTTTGACGGCGGTGTGGAGGCGGCTGGTGGTGGCGCCGCCGATGAAGAGGGGTGTGGTGAAGCCCTGGCGTTGCATTTCTTGGGCGTTGTGGATCATTTCGTCGAGGGAGGGGGTGATGAGGCCGCTGAGTCCGATGTAGTCGGCGCCGATTTCGCGGGCGCGGCGCAGGATGGTGTCGCAGTCGACCATGACGCCGAGGTCTTCGACTTTGTAGCCGTTGCAGCCGAGGACGACGGCGACGATGTTTTTGCCGATGTCGTGGACGTCGCCTTTGACTGTGGCGATGAGGAAGGTGCCTGCGCTAGTGCCTTCGCCGGCGGCTTTTTCGGCTTCCATAAAGGGGGTGAGGTAGGCGACGGCGCGTTTCATGACGCGGGCGCTTTTGACGACTTGGGGGAGGAACATTTTGCCGTCGCCAAAGAGTTGGCCGACGACTTTCATGCCGTCCATGAGTGGGCCTTCGATGACGTCGAGTGGGCGGCCGAGGGCGAGGCGGGCCTCTTCGGTGTCTTGGTCGATGTAGTCGGTGATGCCTTTGACGAGGGCGTGTTCGAGGCGTTTGGCGACGGGCCAGGTGCGCCATTCTTGTTCGGTGGCAGCGGTGTCTTTTTTGCCGCTGGCGGAGGCTTTGATGCGTTCGGCGAGGTCGAGGAGGCGTTCGGTGGCGTCGTCGCGGCGGTTGAGGAGGACGTCCTCAACGTGTTCGCGCAGTTCGGGGTCGATGTCGTCGTAGATTTGGAGCATGCCGGCGTTGACGATGCCCATGTCGAGGCCGGCGGCGCATGCGTGGTAGAGGAAGACGGAGTGCATGGCTTCGCGCACGGGGTTGTTGCCGCGGAAGGAGAAGGAAATGTTGCTGACGCCGCCGCTGGTGCGCACGCCGGGGCAGGTGGCTTTGACTTCGCGCACGGCTTCGATGAAGTCGAGGGCATAGGTGCGGTGTTCTTCGATGCCTGTGGCGACGGTGAGGATGTTGAGGTCGAAGATGATGTCTTCGGGGGGGAAGTGGATTTTTTCGGTGAGGAGGCGGTAGGCGCGTTTGGCGATGGCGACTTTATCTGCGCGTGTGGCGGCTTGGCCTTTTTCGTCGAAGGCCATGACGATGACGGCGGCACCATAGCGGCGGATGAGTTCGGCTTGGTGGAGGAATTTTTCTTCGCCTTCTTTGAGGGAGATGGAGTTGACGATGCCTTTGCCTTGGAGGCATTTGAGGCCTTCTTCGAGGACGTCCCATTTGGAGCTGTCGATCATGACGGGGACGCGGGCGATGTCGGGCTCGGCGGCGATGAGGTTGAGGAAGCGGCGCATGCAGGCGCGGGAGTCGAGCATGCCTTCGTCGAAGTTCACGTCGATGATGTTGGCGCCGTTGGCGACTTGTTGGCGGGCGATTTCGATAGCTTCGTCGAATTTGTCTTCTTCGATGAGTTTGCGGAAGCGGGGGGAACCGGTGACGTTGTTGCGTTCGCCGATGAGGGTGAATGAGGTGTTGTTGTGGTCGATGTTGTAAGGCTCAAGTCCGCTGAGGCGGAGGCCGTCGAGGCGCGGGGGGATTTTGCGGGCGGGATGTTTTGAGACGGCAGCGGCGATGGCGGCAATGTGTTCGGGGGTGGTGCCGCAGCAGCCGCCGACGATGTTGAGGAAGCCAGAGGCGGCGAATTCGTCGAGTTGGCGGGCGGTGTCTTCGGGGAGTTCATCGTAGCCGGTGGGGGCGAGAGGGTTGGGAAGGCCGGCGTTGGGGTAGCAGGAGATGTAGCAGTCGGCGATGCGAGAGAGTTCGGCGATGTAGGGGCGCATGGCGGCAGCGCCGAGAGCGCAGTTGATGCCGACGCTCAAGGGGCGGGCGTGGGCGATGGAGTTCCAGCAGGCTTCGGTGGTCTGGCCGGAGAGGGTGCGGCCGGAGGCGTCGCTGATGGTGATGGAGAGCATGAGGGGCACGCGCTCGGGGAGTTCGTCTTGAAGGCGTTCTATGGCGAAGATGGCGGCTTTGAGGTTGAGAGTGTCGAAGGTGGTCTCGGCTAGGAGGACGTCCACGCCGCCTTCGACGAGGCAGCGAGCTTGTTCGTAGTAGTTGTGGGCGACTTCGTCGAAGGTGACGGCGCGGAAGCCGGGGTCGTTAACGTCGGGCGAGAGCGAGAGGGTTTTGTTGGTGGGACCGATGGCGCCTGCGACCCAGACTTCGCGGCCAGTGTCGCGGGTGTAGGCGTCGGCGGTGTCGCGCGCGAGCCGTGCGGCGGTGCGGTTGAGTTCGGTGACCCAGTCCTGGAGGTTGTAGTCGGCTTGCGCGATACGTGTGCCGTTGAAGGTGTTGGTCTCGATGATGTCCGCACCGGCTTCGAGGTAGGCGCGGTGGATACCGGCGATGATGTGTGGGCGGGTGATGACGAGCAGGTCGTTGTTGCCTTTAAGGTTGGTGGGATGGGCTTTAAGTTGAGGGTGATCGCGGAAGTCTCCCTCGCCGAGCTTGTGTTGTTGGATCATGGTGCCCATGGCCCCGTCGAGGATGACGATCCGTTGGGCGAGAAGCTGGCGGAGGCGGTGAGCTTTGGGAGTTTCGTTTTTTAACACGAGATCATCTTAACCATCCCTGACAGAACATCAATTCATGAGGATGTTTTGATAACGGACGATTAAGTTTTACAGCGGTCGTTCACCGATGGTGACGATCGAATAAACTGGGTATTGGGAAATTTTTTGGATGCCGTTGAGTTCTGCAAGCTCGACGAGGAAGGCCATTTCGTAAAGTACGGCTCCGAGCGATTCGATTAGTTGCGCAGCAGCAGCAGAGGTGCCACCAGTCGCAAGGAGGTCGTCTATCAGAGCGACGCGCTGGCCGGGCTGGAGTGCGTCCTCATGGACTTCAAGTGTGGCCGAACCGTATTCAAGATCGTAGGAAACGGATTTAGTTTTGTAGGGCAGTTTCCCTTTTTTGCGCATGGGGATAAAGCCAATGCCGAGCTGGCAGGCAACTGCGGCACCGAGGATGAACCCGCGCGCATCCACGCCGACGATGGCATCGAGTTTCTTCTTGTGGTAGCGCTCGATCAGCAGATTAATGCAGAGCCGGAAGAGCTGGCCGTTTTGCAGCACGGGGGTGATATCAATGAATTGGATACCGGGTTTCGGAAAATCGGGAATCGTTCTCAGTGCATCGCGGATACGTTGGATGGAGCTGAGCAATTCCATAATTTTCCTCTAAAGAGGACTGATTGATTTAGGAATAAAATTTTTCGCCGATGCGGATTTTTTCTCGTCCTTGTTTTTCGCGGTGGGCATTTGTATCGCGAAGGGAGTAAACGCAGCCGCAGTATTCTTGCTGGTAGAAATGCTCGCGCTTGGCGATTTGGATCATGCGTTCGGAACCACCGTTTTTTCGCCAGTTGTAATCCCAGTAGATCAGTCCTGGATATTTCGCTGCGGCGCGATGGCCGCATTCGTTAATTTGTTCCATATTCTTCCAGCGGGAGATGCCAAGGCAGGAAGTGATGGAATCGAAGCCGTTTTCGTAAGCGTAAAGGGCGGTGCGTTCAAAACGCATGTCGAAGCACATGGTGCAACGGGCACCGCGTTCGGGTTCCCACTCCAGACCTTTAGCTCGGGCAAACCAGTTCTCGGTGTCGTAATCGGCATCTATGAATGCGATGCCATTTTTCTCGGCAAAGCGGATGTTCTCGTTTTTACGCAGCTCGTATTCTTTGCGCGGATGGATGTTGGGATTGTAAAAGTAGATGGAGTAATTAATCCCGGCCTCTGCGATGCGCTCCATCACTTCCCCGGAGCAAGGGGCGCAGCAGGAGTGGAGGAGGAGTTTACTTTTGCCTTCTGGAATTTGCAGTTTCATAAAACAACAACATGTTAAATATTACTTAACTATTAACAAACGTATAGAAAAATGATTAACTAGGAAGGGCCGTAAAGAAGAGCGTTAAATCGTGTGGGAAATGCTAAGTTATATTTTTTAGCTAAAGGGTACTAACATCGAAAATTATGATTAATTTTTTTTAAATTGCTACCATTGTGGCGTCATAGTTTTTAACTTCTTATTCGAGGAATTGCGATGAAGGCTTTTGAAGCGGACGAAGTAGTCTTTTCATTCGCATTTGAGTGTACCACGATCTTATTCTGAGAGGATCGTCTTGGTTAATTGGGATAACTGCAACCGAAGATGACAAATTGCAAGAATGGCTGCTGTGACGACAGCTTCGCCCGAATCTGTCTGTTTTTTGGCGGAAAGCTCATCTTCATTACTCGGCTTGCAATAGCCCAGATCTGAATAGCATGGCCGTCTTTTATACGAAGTGGGTTAGCTTATTAACTGTTAGACTCAGGCCGATTAGATGAAAATGGTTTGAATACACTCTGCAAATCATACTGATTTGTAGCTTGGTCAAGTGCCAACTGAATAGATAGTGTTGATTTTTTACAGAAACGCATAATTTACGACTGTGCACGGACACCCAAAGATCAACATCAAAGGCTCACCCTTCAATCGAAGGACCTTTCTGAAATTATTTGCCGCAGGGGGATTAGCTGCTGCGGGGGGTGCTTCCTACATGAAATTCTTCGAGCCAGGCAATTTTCAAATCACAAGGCGCAGGCTGCACCTGCCCGGTGGGCCTTATGGAGGAACTCTGCTGCATATTTCTGATTTGCACGCTTCAGATGAGGTGAATCTTGGGCTTTTGAGGAAGGCGGTGAGGATTATTGAAAAAATCCGACCTGTGCCTAACGCAATACTGATAACTGGTGATTTTATCACTGATAGGCTGCCGCATCCGGAGGGGCTGCTCGGTGAATTGCAGCGTTTAGCCAAAATCGCACCTTGCTATTTGACTTACGGAAATCATGATGGAGGTGGATGGTCTGGCTTCGCTTACAGGGGTTACCCCAACACAGATTTTGTTGATCGGATCTGTACACAAGCGGGCATGTATCCTTTGGTTAACAAACGCACTGAGCTCGAATTGCCCGGGGGACGGGTTATCCTCGCGGGTGTCGGAGATCTCTGGTCGGGCAGTATGAGACCCGAACTTTCGTTGAAAACATTCGCCGACACCCTTCCCGTACTACTTCTTTCTCACAATCCCGACACCAAAGATCGACTTACATCATGGCACTGGGATGCGATGCTTTGTGGTCACACCCACGGCGGTCAGTGCGTGGTGCCTGTATTTGGCTGGAGACCGGTACTTCCAGTAAAGGATAAACGCTTTGTGGAGGGTCTGTACAATTGGCATGGTCGTACATTACACATTACTCGGGGCGTGGGATCCTTGCTAGGTTTGAGGTTTAACTGCCCTCCGGAGTTGAGCCTATTGCAAGTGTGATTTGGATGAGTGGGTCCGGCGGGAATCGAACCCGCGACCAAGGGATTATGAGTCCCCTGCTCTAACCCCTGAGCTACAGACCCGACCGAATTATGCACCAAAGACCGACTGATTCGAGAGCAAACTGCTCGTAGGTTCGTGAAATTTTTTGCATCTCCCACAAGAGCTGTTACCTTTAAATATGCCAACATTAACGACCAAACAAACAAATGCTGTAATCAACGGACTGAAAAATCTTTTAGCTGATAGCTACTCGCTGATGGCTCAGACCCATGTTGCGCACTGGAATGTTGAAGGCCCGCACTTTTTCAGCTTACACGAAGCTTTTCAGAAGCAATACGAAGAACTCTTTGAAGCTGTAGATGAAATCGCTGAGCGACTCCGTGCATTGGAAGAACTCGCCCCTGGCGGCCTGGCTGTCTTGGCAAAGCTCAGCCCTATTGCCGAGTTACCAATAGAACACCTCCCTGCGAAAGACTTCGTCGCCCATTTGTTAGATGGTCATGAGAAGCTCATTGCCAGAGCTGAACAACTTCGCGAAGCCTGCGATGAGGCCGGTGATTTGGAAACCCAGGATCTTGTGATCGGACGAATCCAAGTGCATCAAAAGACGTGCTGGATGCTGCGCAGCACCCTGAAAAATCTGTAAGGCTCAGTAAAGGAATCGTTTTGTGCAGACACACTTCTTTAGAGAACGAGTCTCACATTCAACTGGCTGGCGGATCCAAGCTGCAGCCATCGTGGAAGAAATTCTGCCTCATGCCAAATCGACACAAGTGGACATTTTGTTAGATCTGCGTTCGATGCTCTTAGATGAGGTAACTTGGGAAAACCTACTCGACACGTTTCTGCAGGCAAGGGCGGTTGTAGAAGACGATCACTACATGCCGTTTTTCCGGTTGCGCCAGTTGCTGGAATACTCTTTGCGACTTGAGATGGCAATCCAACCAGACACACCTCACAGCGATATGATCAGGGATATGCTGCGTAGGAAGTTTCCCACTCTTGCTAGTTATCGCCGCGAATTGAAGCGTCTTGAATTTGAGCTGAACGTGACAGACGACATCCTAAGCCAGAAAATACAAACTTGAGCCGGAACTTTCCTTAAACCTAAATCGGATATGCGCATAGCTGGGCTACAAACTGTTGTGGATCGATCATCTCCTCAGAGTGGTCTTTAGTTTTTGATGAAGCGTTGAAGTGTTGTGATAAGCAACTGTGTTTCAATCACCGCATGATTATTGATGTTTAGTTGTAAAGTCTGCCTGGATGTTTGAATTATTTTGTGGGAGGTGGGTCATTTTTTGGTGAGTTTTTTTTACCGAATCGCTTAAAAAATCCTGCAATAGGCTGCTGCCGGGGGGGCTCGTCAGAACTTTCTTTTTTCTTTGTTTGTTGTTGAGGATGTTCGGGAGGGTTTTGTTTTTGGGGCTGAAAGACTGGGTTCCCCGACTGGAATACGGGACGAGGGCTTTTGCTAGTTTTTGGGGGTACAAGCGCGGCATTTGGATCAATCGGGGAGAGGCGTGCAAGTGGCAGCGTGGATTTGAGTGCTTCGTTTTCCGTAGCAGGTTTGGTTGGTGGTTGCAGGCTATTGATCCGTCTAAGGATTTGTGAACCAGGGAGTGGTTGAGTAATATCCATCGGGGGACTATCCGCTAATTTTTGAGGGCTGAGATCTTGGGCTTTGGGAATGCCAGGCAGTGGTAAGGGCGGGTTTTGAGGGTTTAGCGTTGGGCTGTGCGTCTGGGTTTCAGTGAAGGAATGTTGTGCGGGTTGTTGTTGCAAAGTGGTTTCAGGGTGCTGGTCAGATGTAGTGACTAGGTTTGTTATTGGCTCGTGTTCTTTTGTCTGCGGAGATTGTTGAGCTTCTGAAGAAGATTTTGTAGGTGTAAAGCGAACGCTGACAACTTTACTTACGCCGCTTTCTTCTTGAGTGACGCCGTAGAGCGCATCGGCAAAGGCGATTGTTCGCTTGTTGTGTGTGATGAGTAAGAACTGAGACTGTGATGTGAACCGTCTGAGTATATTGAGAAAGCGGTTGATGTTGGACTCATCTAAAGGGGCATCCATCTCGTCCAAAATGCAAAATGGGCTAGGTTTGACCATGTAGATTGCAAACATCAGGGCCACAGCCGTCATCGTTTGCTCGCCGCCGGAGAGGGAGACAATACTTTTGGGCTCCTTACCCGGAGGCTTGGCGATGATATCAATACCGCACTCAAGAGGGTCGTTCTCGTCTTGTAGTTGTATGGTGGCTTTGCCACCGCCGAAGAGTTCGCTGAACATGATTTGAAAGTTGTTTTTAATTTTTTCAAATGTTTCGGCAAACATCCGGTGGGTGGAGGTGTTAAGTTGCTCGATGGCTTTAGTGAGCTGTTCCTTGGATCTGGTTAAATCATTGAATTGCTCTTCAAGAAATTTTTCCCTGGCTTCAAGCTCTTCGAACTCGGAAATGGCTTCCACATTTACAGGACCGATGCGGTCCATGATCTGATTGAGTTCGGCAACGCGGGTGCTGATAGATTCAGTGCCGCCATCGTAGTTGGGTGGCTGCTCAGGACCTCTGGCAATGTCCTGAGCTGTGAGTTGGTAGCGGCGAGCTAACCGTTCAAGGATTGCCTCAAGAGCCAGTGTGTGTTTCTCTAGGCTTATTTCCAGTGCTGTGCGCTCATCCTGAAGCGCACTAAGCATAGTGCGTTGACGACGCTCCTCTTCATTGGTAGCACGGGCTTGTTCGATGAGATGAGAACGACTGCCGACTAATTCGCTTATCGTGTTCTCAAGTGTTTGAAGTTCTTCGTTTAGCTGATGAAGCTGTTGACGGAGTTCAGTGTTTTCCTCGTTGATGGCATCGCGTCGCCGTGTGTTTTCGGAGATTTGTGATCGGCGCGATTGTAGTGTGTGCTCTAGTTCGGCAAGCCGCTCGCGCTGAGTAGTTGCCTGTGCTTCCAAGGACTTGCGCTTTTCCTCGAGGGAAACAGACTGTACGCGCAACTCAGTGAGTGCGGCGATCACTGTAGAAGATTGATTTTCGCATTCGGTAAGCTGGATAGAAAGTTCCGCCAGGGTTTGCGTAGCTGTGGCGCGTAAGGCTTCAATTTGCGCACGGCGAGTTGTTTGTTGGGCGAAACGTGACTCTGCTTGCTGTTCGGCATCACGAATTGCCTGAATCTGCCGTGCGATGTCTTGCTCTCGGCGATCGTAGTTTTGAAGCTCTTGTTCGGCGCGACGGATTTCTGCAGCGATTTCATCTCGGATTTTTTCCTGGGAACGCAGCGCTTCTTTGGCTGACTCAAAGTCTGCGTAGGCCTGTGTACTTGCTTTTACGGCAGTCGCATGGGCCTGTTCTGCATTCTGTCTCTGCTGAAGAAGCTCTTCGAGCAAACCGTGGAGGCGGATGATCTCCTCGCGACGTTCTAGGATTTTCCCCAAACGTCTTTCTCCAGCAATCTCGAGGACGCCTTCGCGTGAGAGGTAGTCGCCTTCCCGTGTTGCTATGGGAGAGCCGGGATGGTGTTGGCGGAGAATGCGAGCGTGGGCAAGGTCGGAAGCGATGAGGGCATCCCCGAGCAATCTACCTATCAGTGGACGGAGTTCATCGGGTGCAGTGATGTAGCGCAGAGCGGATTCGGGAGGCAGAGCAGCAACGGCTGAAGGTGGAGCGATGCCGCCTTGTATTGCTATCCAGACACGTTGGTTTTGGCCATTGGCTTTCCACCATTGAGCTAGCTCCCAGAGAGCATCGTGGCTCGTGAGCAGAAGTGCCTCAAAGCGGCCCTGGAGGAGCCTTTCAACTGCGACTGTTGCCTCGGGGTGGATCTGAATTTTTTCCGAGAGAATGCCTGCGCACGGGATGCGAATACGGCCTGAGGAAAATGCATCAAGAAGTTTCTGTGTACCTGTGGTGAGACCCTCGTGACTTTTTTCTAGGGCCTCAAGGATGGAGATTCTCGATTGAGTTTCCACAAGGCGTCGCTCAGCGTCATCTCGCTCTGCGGTGGTGTGCGCTAGGGCAGCTTCCGCCTGCTGAAGTGATTCTTTTAGATTTTGAATTTTTTCCCTTGCTGTTTTAATGGCCGATTCCACATCAAGAAGTGCGGCTTTTTTTTCATTGAGCTGTTGTTCGGCAAACGTTCTTGCTGTGCGTATATCGTGGGAATCGTTTTCATAGGTTTCAATCCTGAGTAAGGCTGTCCGGCGATCTGCATCGCGGGCTGCCAGCTCTGAGGCGAGGCGACCTAATTCGGCTTCGAGCCTTTCTTGTTCGCGTCGCTCTTGAGAGAGGCGTTGGCGAGCTTCTTGAAGTGTGCGTTCAGTTGAGAATTGGAGGGTTTGTTGTTCTGCGAGTTTGGCTGTGAATTCACGTGCATTTTCGCGTGCATGGGCAAGCTCCTTTTGGGTGGCTTCTGCGGCTTGTTGCTGAATTTTGAGGCGTTCTTCGAGCTGGGCAATTTCGGCTTGTGCGAGCTGGTCTGCGGTGTCGAGGCTTTGAAGTTTTTCTAAGTTGAAGCCGATGTGGCTTTCGATGCGCTGAAGTTCAGTTTTGCCTGTAAGTTGGCGTTGGCGAGCTTGTTCGAGTTCGGTTTCAGTTTTTTCGAGTGCGGCTCTGGTCGTAGTGGATTGTTCTTCAGCGGCTTGTAGGACGGATTGAAGCTTGAGGATTTGCTCACGTTTTTCGCTCAGATTTTTTTTTGTAGTCTCTGCCGCTTGGGATTGCTGCTGCCAGTGAAGGTGCGCTAGGGTCCATTCAAGCAGCTTAAGCTCTGAGAAAACTTCCTGATATTTTCGAGCTTTGGCAGCCTGGCGCTGGAGCGATGATAACTGGCGCTTGACTTCTTTGATGATGTCTGTGACTCGAAGCAGGTTTGCATCTGTGGCTTCGAGTTTGCGGAGTGTTTCGCGTTTTTGAGATTTGTACTTGGTGATCCCTGCGGCTTCCTCGAAGACTTCTCGACGGTCTTCAGGTTTAGCAGAAAGGAGTTGATTGATTCGGCCTTGTTCCATGATGGAATAGGCGGCTCGACCGATGCCTGTATCCATGAAAAGATCGTGAATGTCTTTAAGGCGACAGATCTTACCGTTCAGCTCGTACTCGCTAGAGCCGTCACGGAAGACTCGCCGGCCCACTGTTACTTCACTAAACTCCACGCCCAGTTCTCCCTGACAGTCGGAAAAGGTGAGGAGGACCTCAGCCATGCCCAGTGGTTTTCTTTTTTCTGTTCCGTTAAAAATGAGATCGGCCATTTCGCGACCGCGTAGTGCACGAGCAGACTGCTCGCCTAGGACCCAGCGCACTGCGTCAAGGACGTTAGATTTGCCGCATCCATTTGGGCCGACTATGGCCGTTACCCCCGGATGAAATTCAAGTTTGATACGGTCGGCAAACGATTTGAACCCTGTAAGTTCAATATATTTGAGAAACATAGGCCCTATTCAAGGGCAGAGAGGAAATCTGGGAAATGATTTTTTTGAAGTGTTGAGCCACTTTTCGTTGAGCGTAATCTGTTGTTTATGCAAGAGGTGATCGTGAAGCCGAATTCCGCAGAGCAAGATTACCTAAAGCCACTTACGCTCTCACTGCTCGTTCATGCTTTTGTGTTGATTGTGGTTGGTTGGCTGATGAGCTTGGAACGCGGGTCGGATGTCGTCAACGAGCCTTTGGTTCTAACACTGCTAAGCGGGCAGATCGAGGAGATGTTTGTGCCTAGCGAGCTTATGGAGCGCAGTGAACAAAAGCCGGAAGATACCTCTAGGATTTCAGATGTTGATACGATTTTGCGCGGCGAGCGGCAACGCTCCGATTTGGATGTGGCCGATCAAGATGGTGTTGAGAAAGATGTTCTCATCCTCCGAGACCGACCGGAAAGCCCTGCTATACAAGGTCAGATTGGCTCTGCAGATTCCAACTTAATCTCACAGCAAGATTTTAATACCCCTGAGCAAGTGAGTACCACACAAGGGGGCCTGCATGAAGATGTCGCAACAGATTCCAAACCGGCAAGCACCATACCATACGATGTGAACTTGCCCGAAGAGGTTTCTTCGGTAAACGTGCATTCGGGTGGGGAGCAGCTTGAGAACTCAATCACCCAAGTCGTGCGTGTCGCAAAACCAGCGGAGCGCAGAACTGCATCTGCAGCTGCCAGCAGCATGTCCTTTCAAGAGCAAAAGACACGTTTGGAAGGGCGAGCCACTGATGTGGGGCCGTCGAGCTGGGATGCACGCGCAACTACTTTCGGGGAGTATCAGGCAGAGATCTACCGCCGTGTGGGAGAGCTTTGGCACAGGATGATCCGAGAGCGTCGTTCACTGATCAGTTATGGTAGGGCAGTGATTAGTGTAGAGATTGCGGAGTCTGGTAGGATCATGGAGCTGCGCATGCGTGAATGGCCCCAGCAAGGCACCATGCTGGGGGTAGTGAGCGAGGCTTCCGTACGCAGGGCCGCACCATTTCCGCGCTTCTCAGATGACTTGCGTTTGCAAGTGGGTAATAGCATGCGGTTGGAGTTGACTTTTATTGTTTACTAAAAATCAATCAGCCTGATGTGCTGAGTCCAAACCTTCGACAATCATGTTGCGAGGCAAACGATATCGCTTGGCAGCTGTCGTGAAAATAGTTACGGAATCCTCGTCAGCGATGATGACGCGTCCTATATGGGTGGTCCCATCCTTCATGCGAAAAAATCTGGATTGGCCTTCCGTGTATTTTGTTCTCGCAACGTTTTCTGTTGATGCTGTTTTTGTAGGATTGTCTGCACGCATTGATTCTGATCTTACTGCTTCTGTTTGGTTTGTTAGATGTGATACGGAAGCGCGGTTAGACACATCTACTGTGCCAGAATCCTTGGGGCGCGTATCGGGAAAGTACACCCACCTGACTTCATCCACGAGCTCGTCGCGATGAACTGCTTCCACACCTATGTCCGAGACGTACAGAAGTCTTTCACCTTGGATTTGCACACGGGGCCAGCGCAAGGTTGTACCGTTTTTAAGGCGAAGGAGAACAGTGCCTTGATTGGATGTCTCCTGGCTCTCGAACTGCCGGGCATATTCCTGCGCGTTGAGCCAACGACCATTCAGGCGTCGTAGCCCGGAATTGTATTTTTCCAAGACTTCCATCTGCCTACGGATCAGCCCTTCCAGGAGATTTGCGGCACAGGAATATTTGGCTGATAAAACATTGAGCTCCTGCAAGTAGTTTCTCACCGGAATGATATGTGAGTCTGAAAAAAAATTTTGTGAATCAGCTGGGTCGGGTAATGAGAGGCGATAAACTTCAAGAACATTTTTTTGGAAAAACTGACGTGAGCGCCCTTCAGGTGTTTCAATGAACACGTGAGTAGGCGAAGTCAGCACACTACGAAATTGCACGCAAATCGTCTGTCCGCGGTCTGCGTCGCTTAGCACAACAAAACCAGTGGTCGCGTTGTCGAGTGTGGTTTGTGTAAATCCAATGTTCAGGGTTAAGAGCAGCGTAGTATACGCTACTACACAGAAAAAGCACGTGCCTCCTAAAATCATATCAAATGCTTTTGCAAAGTAACGCCATTGTCAACCTTACAGAAGCATATGGTTCGAGGTAAGACAAAATAGCTTATCTTTAAATTACCTTCCTCTAACGGCTAAATGCGATTTTGGTTCGCCTTAAAGAAACGTAAAATTATAGCAGCTAGGATCGAGAGGATTAAAAAAAAGATCAACAGACCAAAGTTGTTTGAAGATCTATATCTTAGCCCCGGTGCGGTGACTTGTATGGGATCACTAGCCGGTTCTTCGCCACCGTCTTTAAGCTGCCGCCAGATGGTGAACTGATAATTCAAACCTGGAGTTAGTCCCCAAATATGAGCCGTCCATCTGCTCTCATCTTTTGAGATTTGTCCGTCGAGCACTGGCAGCCAACCGGAAAAAACAGTGCCGTCCTTGCGCTGACTAAGTCCTATGGTACGCACTTGGAGGTTGATTGTTTTTTCATTATCATCTTCCCAGAAAATAGTGATTTGGCCATCACCGCGAGGTTGCCACTGCGTGTTTTTTACTCGCATCTGTTCTGTGATAACCAGGTACTCTCCACCATGTCTGATGAGGCTAGCTCCGATAGGTAGCAGCCTACCGACACGGCTGTGAAGGGATGCTGTATCCGTTCCGCTTAGCACAGTGCTAACACGAGACTGATTCGCAACGGGTAACGTCATGACATCAGCCCGAAGACTTATCGCTCTTGCCATTGGAGCTGAGGATTGGATCTGCTGAAAAAAACGCCCCGGCTCTGTGGGAGCGAGCGAAACACGCACAGTATAATCCTCGCCTGGCATAACGACAAAGGGGACTTTCCCGACGGAAAGACGAAACGGCGGTTCTGTACTCAACGTGCCAATCCACGGAAATTCACCCGTATTGCAGAGCATAAGTTCTTTTGTCGCATGGGCCGGAGGCGGACTGCGTAAGGAGATGACACTGTGCGAGGGAACCAACAGTGGGCGTCGCAGTACAATCAGGGTGTAATCGAGCTGTTGTGTTTCCACACCTGTATCGATTTTTATCGTGCCGTTATACGTGCCTACTGGTGGAACGGCCCCGCCAACTCGTACAATCTGACTGCGTCCTGCCGGAAGGTAGAATTGGGATGGCTCTGCTCTCAGAGGTCCATCTATGTTTAGGGATATATCACGACCTAATCCTGAAGCCAGCCTTACGGAAATTTCTCTTTCAGGCAGGCGATCTTCTAGTTCGAGTGCGACAGCCCAAAACAGATCATCTGATACGACTACTAGGCTGCCAATTCCGATGCCAGTGGCTGGTACAAGCAATTCCGGGTTTTCGGAAAATGAAATCTGAGCTGACCAACGACCCGGTCGTAAAGGGCGAAAACCGACCGCAAACCTACGGCTCGCACCGGATGGGATGTTGTAAGTAGGTACCGACAAGATAAAGGGGTCAGTTACATTTATCCTCCCCGTGGCAGTATCTGTACCTGTGTTTCTAATGGTGATGAAATATTGCTGGGTATCTCCTAGTGCTGTGTTTCCGAAATCAATAGCACTGTCTCCAACAAGCTCGAGGTGACTAGTGGCAATTTGAACGAGGACGGTACCTGAAGTCACTTCACGACCAGAGGCATCTTCGATGACGGAGTAACGGATTACATCACGCAATGCACCACGCTGGCCATCGTGTCTGTAAAGCAGAACAGCCGCATCCTTTGCACCAGAGCGTGGCATCTGTGTAAGGCGGAGAATCTGGCCATGTCTAGGGCCACCAGTTATCTGAAAAGAAAGCTCGCGACCGGAGGTGACCATTTCGCCGCGGCGCAGTTCTGTTACACCCAAGCGAATTTCTACCTCCTCCCCTACCCTGACGGTTGCCGAAGTACTCGAAGGCAGAAAAGTCTGCGCACCAGCATCAGTCCACTCAAAGAATGCGATGCCTAACAGCAAAACTTGGGAATACTTTTTCATCAACGCAAAGACTTTGTCAGTAAAATGAGTTTGCAGCTGGTAATATCAAGCAAGTCCACAGTCTGATGATTGAAAATTTTAACCATGCTGTGCTCCTTCGAGCATATACACAGCATCTAGTAACTGCTGTATGAGTATGCCGTTTCAGCGAGGCGTGATTTTTATTTTTTTCAAGAGCATGGCGGATGGTAAACTGGCTCGTGCGAAACTGCTTAAGCGCGAAAAAACTGCTCTGGATAAAAGTCGCCGAACAACGGCTGATGCTGATGCAAAGCGGCAGAATTGTGAAAGTCTGGCCGGTATCCACATCCCTCCGTGGCTTGGGTTATCTGGAAGGCTCCCTGCGCACACCGGTTGGATTTTTTCAAATTTACGAAAAGATCGGGGCGGGAATGCCCTTGGGAGCGATTTTTAAAAACCGCGTTGCCACAGGGAAAGTTTGGAACAGCAAGGAGCCTTCAGAAATTGATCAGGAAAAGGATTTAATACTCACACGCATCCTCAGACTTGATGGACGCGACTGTGCCAATCGCAATACCTTATATCGGTACATCTACATTCACGGCACCAATCAAGAATCACGCATCGGTATGCCGACATCGCACGGGTGCATCAGGATGCGAAATTCAGACATCGTCGAGTTGTTTGATCTAGTGCCTGTGATGACTGGTGTGCTCATCGAGCCGTAGCAGTAAGGCGCTAAGTTTTACAGAAATTGACACCGGTTGTATTTAATCCACTAGTACTCGGGGCACGCGCAGTCCAATCCTGGTTAGGATTTCGTAGGGGCTCGTGTCGGCCCATTTCGCAAGTGCAGTCAGAGGGAGTCCTCCGCCCAGAAGAATGACTTCTTCATTCACACTCGGTGAAGGCACACGTGTCACATCGACCATGATCTCGTCCATCGTTACACGGCCCAGAACAGCACACTTGCGACCTCGCAGTAAGACGTGGCCTTTGTTGGAAATTGCACGCGGATAACCATCGGCATAACCCACGGATACCACGGCAATACGCATCGGCATTGAGGCACGATACGTCCCTGCATAGCTAACGCCGTGTCCAGCGGGGATGTCTTTGACGAGTGTGACACGCGCCTTCCAAGTGAGTACGGGACGAAAGAACTTTTGGAATCGCCGAATTGGTGCCACTCCATACAGTGATATCCCAGGCCTGACAAAATCAAGTCGCGACTCAGGCAAGCTTAACAAGCCCGCACTGTTTGCAGCATGCAAAGGGCAGTCACGCGGAAGGTGTAATCTTTGAATGGTCGAGAGAAACAGGTCGAGCTGTCTCCTTGTCTCGCGAGATGAAATGTCTGCTGAAGCAAAGTGAGTCATCACGCCAGCAAGCTCAAGACGGTGACCGCTGATGATGCGCGTCACAAGATGGTGAGCCAAGGCAGGGGCGCAACCAAGTCGGCCCATACCTGTATCAATTTTAAGATGTACAGGCGGCCTTTGGGAAAGTTTTTGTGCCAATTTTTCTAAACGTTCAATTTCATGCTCCTGGGAAATCACTGTAGCAAAGCCTGACTCAACGACGCCCTGCAGCTCGGACATCAAAGGCGCACTGAGCAACAAGATATTTTGTGGAGGAAAATGAGAGGCGATTTCTTTTGCCTCCTTTAGGTTCGCCACAGCCACATGAGAGATACCATTCTCCGCGAGGAGCGGTGCTACTAGCGAGGCTCCATGCCCGTAGGCTTGGGCCTTAATGGCTGGCATTATTTTCGTACTAGTCGGCACGATGTTGCGAAGTGCTCGGAGATTGTGTTCGAGAGCAGAACGGCTAATCTCTGCCCACGTCCGCTGCTCTGGATAAAAAGTCTCGGGGCTGGTTTGTGTCACGGCAGTGGTGATTGATTTTGCTTACTGGGAAGCTGTGCCACAGCGACCCGTGCCAGGTTGTTTAGGTCGTTAAGGATTTGTATCTCCCTTAGTCCATTCGCTTCCATCATTTTGTAAATTTCTGAAGCCTGCGGCGGGTGAAATTCAAGAATCAAGTATCCGCCCGGCAGAAGCCACTGCGAAGCATGAGCCACTACGCGGCGAATCTGATCAAGTCCATCTGTGCCACCGTCCAGCGCCACGGGTGGGTCAAACTTGACCTCACGCGGGAGCGAAATGAGCAGCGAGCTGGGTAGATATGGTAGATTAGCAGTGATTATGGAAAACTTATCCCCTCTCATGTTTTCGGGAAAAAGATCGGCCTGCACTAAAGTAAGCCTCTGACTCAAACCAAAGCTTTGAGCATTCTCCTTCGCGAGGTTTAACGCTTCCTCAGAGATATCTGTAGCTATGGCACGCAATCCCGTTCGCTCGAGCAGTAATGTTATCGCAACAATGCCGGAACCAGTACCAACATCCAGGAGAGTTTGATCATCAGCCGTGTTTGATAATCTCGTGAGTGCTGCCTGAATAAGGATTTCCGTTTCCGGCCTAGGCACCAGAGCAGAGGGAGAGCAACGAAACATCCTGCCAAAAAATTCTGCCGTTCCCGTTATGTGTTGCAGCGGCTCACCTGAAGCACGCCGCCTCAGTACATCTCGCAACTTTTCACGCTCTGACTCACTAACAGGTCTGTCGAACTGAAGATAAATCTGCATACGCTCAATGCCCAGAACGTAAGAAATGAGCTTCTCTGCATTGAGCCGGGCAGATGCGATGCCGTGCTTTTCGAGATGAGCTGTGGTCAAATTCAAGATATCAAGCAATCGCACAAAATTTGGGTTAGGCCATCTTGAGCGC
Organism: uncultured Verrucomicrobiae bacterium; assembly: GCA_938005615.1. Taxonomy (GTDB): domain Bacteria; phylum Verrucomicrobiota; class Verrucomicrobiia; order JADLBR01; family CALLMV01; genus CALLMV01. Next base: position 17,602 of record CALLMV010000034.1, on the reverse strand, counting down.
TTAGACAAGCAACGGTAATCACACTAGACTGTATGCAGTCCCAAGCCCAACATTTAGGATGAACTCGATCCATAAGATTCATGGAAAGATCGCTACGCTTGTGGATTGGTGCTCCTGTGAGTTGATTAACTTACTACATTCCCGACATTCCCAGGAATCAACGACACTTGAACTGTTAGAAAATTTGAAATCTGAAATCCAAGATCAAACACCGGAATCTTTTTTTTTAAAGGTAGATCTCTCTCTTGAATACCATCCCCAGCAAGGACCAGCACGCCTCCGATTCGCAAGTCCTTTTAAAAACGGCGTTCCAGAGAATGATGTGGCGGTCTGCGATTTTTTTCCTGCAGCAGATACCTGGGAGCGTCCCTTAATGTTCTTATTGCACGGACTGATGTCGGTCAGTGACGTTGGATACCGCTCCTGGGCAAAACGGATGAATCATCAGGGGTGGCATGTGATGTTCATTCATTTGCCTTACCACTACGCGCGCACCCCTCGTGGCAGAATAAGCGGCGAACTCACCCTTGGACCCAACGGCACACGCAACATTCACGCCCTGCGGCAAGCCGTTACAGAAGTCAGGTCTTTGGCGTCTTGGGCGGTAAAACAAGGCGTACCACAGTGGGGCTTGCTCGGCATGAGTTACGGAGGATGGGTCGGTGCGATCTTGGCTTGTCTAGAAGTTGATGCTGCCCCGCTTTTATTGATCGAGCCGCCTGTGGATTTTCAACATGCAATTTGGGAAAGCCCGGCTTCAAGGACGATTCGCAAAGATCTGTTGAACAACGGGCTCACCCCCGAGTTAATCAAGCAAATAGATCACCTGGTATCACCCGTGGCACTGCAACCCAAATGTTCCAATCGAAGAATCACACTTTATGGCGGTGAGTTTGACAGAATCTGCCCACCAAAATTGATCCAGCAGCTAGCTTCGAAATGGGAGTGTGAATGCAAAATTTTCCCTCAAGGCCATGTTGGTTACCGCCTCATGCGAGAGGCCTATTCTGATTGGCTAAAATTTTCCTGGACTTTCCGATGACAAAGCAAACATCAGCTCATTTTTATATACGCTTGGGCTGGTCAGGGCGTGATCGATGAGCACGTTGATTCTAAGTATGAAAATGCCTTTGGCAAAAGATCGGAAATTTTACTAGAAGTTAAGGTACTCCTACACCTGAATTGTTCCACATAGAGGTCGGCACACAATCCGTGAATGTGTGCGCCTAATCGTGCAGCATCGTAAACACTTAAGCCTTGAGCCAAGAGGGAGCCACAAATTCCGGATAAGACATCTCCGCTGCCAGCAGTTGCTAGTGCTGAGTTGCCCGTGGCATTCCAACTCATCGGCAGGCCGCGCTGAGCAACAAGTGTAGCTGGTCCCTTGAACAAGCCACATGCTTGAGTGAGCTGAGTAAATTTCAGCGCTGCATCACGTCTCTCTCCCGGTGGCATTTGAGGCAACCGTTCCCATTCACCTCGATGGGGAGTAAGAAGGTGATGTGAACCAAGTAGGCAAAACCATTCAGGAAGCCGCGAGAGGGCATATATGGCATCTGCATCAAGAAGTATTGGACCGTGATAAGTTTCCAGAATTCTTTGCAACCAAAATACTCGATCTTCACCTCTCCCCCATCCCGGGCCTACAACGAGTGCATCAGCATCGAAGACTCTTGCCTCGGCCAAGGTTTTTACACCACGGACCATCACCTCCGGAACAGACTGTGCGATGATGTCTTTCAACTCATTTTGCGTCCATACTGTTACAAGGCCTGTACCAGTAGAGATTGCGGCTTTGGCGCAAAGCACTGCTGCTCCACTCATCCCTGGAGCACCAGCAATTATGTGCAAATGCCCCTTGGAATATTTATGAGCATCCCAGTATCGCTTGGGTAGGAGATCGCGCGCAGTCCTAGCTTCACACCACAGATCACAGTCAGACAAGTGCTCGAGATCTCCAGTCGGGATAGGCAAAGGAACGCTGACTATCCTGCCAACTACGGGCAAAGCTTTATCGGCAAATAAACCAGATTTCGGAGGACCACAGCTTACTGTCATTCGGGCAGTTACAACCGTTTCACTCCAATTGCCGCTATCAGCATCAAGACCACTAGGGACATCTATTGAAACGACAGGACTTAACAAATCATCCTGCAGGTAAGTTCTGATAATTTGTGCAGTTTGCGGACGAAGAGGTGGCTGAAAGCCGATTCCAAGAAGAGCATCTACGCGAACTGTATTTTGGCTGATTTGACCTGCTTCTTGGAACGGACACTCTGCGGGATTCTCCCGGTAGGATTCAGAAAAAATCTTCACCTTCCGCCCGGCATTTTGTAGGAGTTTTGCACACAAACGTCCGTCGTTACCGTTATTACCTTTACCGCAAAAAAAAGCGTAGAGGCAATCATTTGGAAATTTGCTCAGAAGCACATCCCGAATTCCTCTTGCAGCTTCAAAAACCAATTCTTCTTCTCTGACACCCGCGTTTGCGGCGGCCTGCTCTAAAGCCCGCATTTGGGAAACATTAACTACCTTCATCTAACTGGGAAAAAAATTTTATGATATGAACTTTAAGGCGATCTCAGCTACTGCTCTGTGTCATAAAAATAACTTAAAAAATGTGTGCTTTGTTTCTTCATTAGCAATTTTCTCAAAAAAAGGTAGCATTGACTGATCAGTACCTGAATGAGGGGCTGATATTAGAGCTCCCTGACCTTGCCGCGGGTTTCGCCAGTGCGGGTCAGGCGGCGGGCACCGTCGCGTGCTTCATTTCGCATGGCAAACCCGATGAAATGCACTGTGGCGGGCTTGACCAGTGTGGCTTGGAGTTCCTCAGCTCTTTTCACAATTTCATCCCAGGGGATGTTTTCTGAACCACCGAAGGATCTTTGATAGGAGCCATCAGAAATGAAAAAAATGACATCCGGTTGCATCTGAAAAGCGCGCTCGAGTATCTTGATGAAGCCAGGACCGCCGGTGACCATGTTGGGTGTTCCCCGTTTGAGCGAACCATCCACAGCAAACCATTCGTCCAGCCATGCTTTGGCATCTTCACGGTTTTGGTCGGTGACAGGAACCATCTCCGGCTTCCACGGGGCGTAGTTGCGGGAGTGTTGGATGAAGTTGAAGGTGGCTGAAATGGGAAGGATGTCGAGCAGTCGCTTGGTTTCTTCCCGGATTTTTTCGAAATCTTCTCCGGTGCGTTTGGCGGCGTTGACGACGGAAAGTGACACGTCAACAACGATGAGTATGCGGCGTCCTTCAGTCTGGATGCCCATGAATCCAAAACCTGTACCGATCCCACCACCACCACCACCACCACCGCCGGCTCCAAAGCCTGAGCCAGTGAGGCCTGTGATGGCATCGGAAAGGAGCTGTGAGGGTTCGAGAGTCATGACTGTCTCTATGGGCAGCTTGGGCAAGTCAGGCAGGCCTTTGTCCATGAGGCGGTCGGTCTGCAATCGGTCATCAAAGGAGGGGGCGGATGCGGCTTCTTCAAATTCGGCGAGAGACATTTTTTCCTCGCGCTCTTTCGGGTCAATTTTGACGATCTTTCGAGATTCAAACTGGGCAGGTGTGGGTTTGTAAAGCACAGCGACGACGAGTGCCGCAGCTCCCAGGCCCAGAGCGATGTGTACAAGGATACTTGTGATGATTGCGTTCTGGAGAGCTTTTTTTGCACGCCGCTTGTTGGCCTCATCAACTGCCATTTGCGAGGCCAAGTCTGCTTGGATTATGGGTGTTTCAGAAGCCATCTTCTTCCTCCGTGACTATTGTAACATTTGTGATTTCCAAGGCAGCCATAACGTTCATAACATCTACAATACGCTGATGTCTGGCTTCGTCATCTGCTAAAACGGTGACCATGGCTTCTGTTTTATTTCGGTCGCAGGCTTCCTTAAATCTGCGCATGAGTGCCCTGAGTTGGGGGAGGTCAGTAGAGCCAGGGCCATCGAGGTTTGTGCCGTTGAGTACGATTTGACCGTTGCGCTGGATTTCTATGCGCTGCTCATCGGGAAGGTCGAGGGATTCTGATTGTTCGACTTTGCCTGGAAGTTCGATGCCTACGTCAGCTTCGGGCTTGATTGGTTTAGCAGTGACCATGAAGAAAACGAGCAGAAGGAACACCATGTCTATCATCGGCCCCATGGGGATTTCCTGCGTGCCGTAGTAGCGCTTGCGAGTTTTGAGGGCCATGGTTACTGGGGTTTCTTGTAGGATGCGAAAATTACCTCAACTGCTCCAACTTCAGCGGCCATTTTCATGAATTCTTTGATGCGTTTGGCAGGGGAATTTGCATCTGCTCGTAAGTAAATTTTCAACGGAGGGGCATTGATAAAACGTTTTTTGAGGTGGGCTTTGAGTTCTTCTTTGGTGACTGCGTTATCTCCTATGTAGTAGTTGCCCTCGCCGTCGAGGTTGATGATGTCTCGTTCGCCGAGTTCATCTGGTACGATGCCGTCTGGTGCAATGGGCAGATTGATGTCAAGCTTTTTCTTTTCCTCCGTAATCTTGGTGGTGACCATAAAGAAGATGAGCAGCAAGAAGGTGATATCGATCATGGCCGAAAGCTGAATCGGCACTTCTTCCTGTTCTCTGCGCTGTGCGGCAATAGCCATGTTAGGCGAGTTTTATATGGTCAGGATTTTGCAGCGCCAGCTTGTGCGGAGGAGGGATCGATGGTCGGAACTGCCTGGGTGTAGCCAGTGGCTTGGCGCCCGCCTTCGGCAGTGAGTTCTCCTGAGAAGATGTCCAGGAGGATGCCAACGTTCTTTTGTACTTCGCTTAGCAAGCCCTGTAGCTGGCCGCGGAAAAGGAAGTAGAAGAACATGGATGGAATGCCAACAATAAGACCTCCGGCCGTGGTGAGCATGGCTACACCGATGCCACCTGCGAGATCGCTGGGTTCAGTCTTTCCGGCCTTCAGGTCCTCAAAGGCGCCGATCATGCCGACGACCGTGCCGAGCAGCCCGAGCATCGGAGCGATTGTTGCAAAGACGTTGAGGAGGTTGACCCAGAACATAAGTCTTGTCTCCTCATGGAAAAGAGACTCACCGGCGGATGCTTCCATGGCGGGTTTGTTATACATCTCTTTATCGTAGTTCACGCGGATAAGTGCGGAGGAAAGCACTTTGCTGAGCGTGCTAGGGTTGGTCTGACAAAGCTGATAGGCTTCACCGACTTGTCTGTTAGCCATGAAGTTTTTAAATGCGTTGAGAAGATCGGGTGGCATTAGTTTATTTTTGTTGATCTGCATGAAGCAGAAAACACACACGCCAATCATACCAAAAGAGCACAACAGCAGCGGATACATCCAGATACCGCCCAGGTTGAAGTAGTAGAGGAGTGTAAGGTCCTGGGCTTTTTCTGGCCCTTCTTGGGCAAAGGCTGTACTGGCCAATATAGCGTTCGCACTAAGTATAAGTGTAGTTTGCTTGATGAGGTTCTTCATGGTTTATATTTCCTGGGTGGTTTCTTCTTGGTTAAGGATGTCTTTGTATTTCTCCTGGATGCTTTGGAGAGTGGTTTTAGCTTCCTGAGCCGCGGAAGTCTGCGGGTAATCTTCAAGGATGTCCTGAAGCATTCGAACCGCTTCGCGAGGCTGGTTGAGACCTAGGAAGGCTTGAGCCGCACCGAGTAGGCCGCGAGAAGCTTCATCCGCTAGGTGGGGATTCATGACGCGATTGTATAGGTAGTGGTCGAGTGCTGTGGCGTAGTCTTTGCGGGAAAGCTCAACTTGACCCAAGACAAGTTGCACAAAAGCCATCGATGAAGGGTCTGAGGATTCCTCTTCAAGAGTGCGGGAAAGTTTTACTGCTTCGTCGAAGCGATCAAGTGCAGCCAGACAACGGATTTTGATGGGCGCATACAGAAATCTGCGGCGAGTGTTCCAGTCGAGTTTTGACACTTCATCAATAAATTCAATGGCCTCCTCATGTCGGTTGAGATCATAGAGCGTTTTAGCACGCACAAGAGCAATCTCTCCTGCGTCTGACTCGGGTATGGATAGAAAGGGGCGTGCGCGCAGCCAAGGAAGATTGAGGGCATTGAGTCTTGCTTGTGGATCTGTGGGAAGATTTTCGGCACTGAACTGCTTGGCAGGGGAGAAAATGATCTTTTGGATGCGATTAAGTGGATAAGAAACTGTAGCTGTACCACGTCCTAGATCCCTGTCCATCCGCAGTTGGTCGCCTCTGATATCTACGATGTTCCCTTGGATTGGCTCTCCATCGATGAGGTGGACAATGTCTTTTGCAGGAAGTAGGGCTAAAGAACTAACGCTGTAGAGGATGATGGGGACAATATGTTTCATGACGCCAAGCGAACCTCCAGCGCTGTTGCGCGAGCACGTGCATCGCGGAATTCGGGAAATTCAACAAGCTCTTCCTTGGCGAGCATTTCGCGATAAACCTCCAGGGCTTCAGAGTATTTATTTAATTCTTCCAACGCTCGGCCTCGCGCCAAATATGCTTTTGCTACCCATTCGCGATGGCGCGCATAAAGCAGATAGATCCTTTCATAAAAAGCTGTAGCTTCCAGATGGCGTCCGGCTGCCTCATGGGCTTGGCCGATACGAAATAAGGCTCTGACCCACGGCAGGCCCCGTGCTGTGGGTATTTCTAGAATCTGCATGTAATCCGCAATTGCTTCGTCATATTTTTTTTGCTGAACGAAGATGTCGCCGCGTGCTTCCAAAACTTTGGCCATCAGTGAAGACTGTGGTGCTTCTTTGATGAGTCTCTCAAAGCTTCTGAGTGCGTCTTTAAAAAGGCCTTGCTTAGCATAAAGTAGCCCAAGACCGGCGAGCGCTTGGTTTTTCTGAGCCGAACCCCCATAGACTTCTAGGATGTGTTTGAAGTAGGGTTCTGCTTCAGCATGGCGATCTTCCGCGATGAGAAACTCTCCGATTTCTGCAAGCATGGATGCAGGCATGATTTCTTTTTCGTAATTTTCGATCAAATCAATAAAAGCTCGTTTGGAGGAAATGGGCTCTTCGCGGCGAAGCATACGCGAATAAAGCCAGAGGTTTCGTGCCGCGTGAGTGTATTTTTTCTCGCGACGAAGCTGCTGCTCTTCGTTGCGAAGATCGTTTAACATCTTAGCACGAGCATCGGGGTCGCGGGTGATTCCTGCAAGTCCTTGGAGGATTTGTTCTACTGTCGTATTTTTGGGATCGTTGGCGAAACGATTGATAGCTTCTACGTAAACAGCCCTTGCCTCATCCGGTTGTTCGAGAGCTCTGTAGCCCCAAGCGATTTGATTAAGTGCCTCGATAATCCGAGAGCTCTCGCCGTGTTCGGCCACGAATTTTTTGAAGTGATCGATCACGTTTTGTGGCTGTTCGAGTTCCCGATACACTCGCCCGATTTGAAATTGTCCGTAATCGAAAAGCTTGCGGTTCTCGTCGGCTCGTATTCTGTTGAATGTTGCAATGCCTTCATCTGTGAGACCCTCTGCAAAATAAGCATCGCCTAGAGCAGCAAAGACTTCATTTTGCAAAATGTGTCCCTCATGCCGTCTGATCCAAGTGCTTAGCAATTCAATGGCTTTATTGAAGTCCTTAAGGCGAAGATGAGCTAGTCCGATACGGTATTCAGCGTCAGCACGAAACGCGCCTTGAGGGAACTGGCTGAGGTAGTTACCGAACCTTTGAATTACCTGAGGCCAATCCTTCGCAAAAACACTTGTCATCGCATACCAGTAGGCGTTTTGTTCTGCCAGGGGATCTGATGGGTATTTGGTGCGAAAAGTTGTAAATATGTTTGTTGCTTCGTCGTAACGCTCGTTAAAGAGGACGCAGTAACCGGATAAAAACAAGGCACGTGGCGCCTCTGGGGCAGCGGGGTATTTTTCGTGAAACGCCTTGAAAACGGATGCTGCTTCCGCCCACTCATAGAGTCCCATTAAGGCTTGCCCTTCCAAATAAGCTACGGAAGTGATCCTTTCATGTTTGGGATAACGCTCAATGAACGTGCGTATGTCGCGCAGTGCGCGATCCCATCTGTCTACGCTCACACTGGCAAGTATTGCCATGTAGTGGCCGGAGGATGCGAGGGCGTCTTTTTCGCTTTTTTCAGCAACAGCTATCGCCGCGACGTAAGCCTCTCGGTAACGGCCAAGCAACATAGAACATTGAGCCAGTCTCAGGTGTCTAGTCGCATCAAATGCGACCATCTTTTCGATGGCTCCAAGTTCTTTGACAAGTGATTGCTCAAGCCGCTCCAGACGCTGCAAAACTGCTGCACCACCCACTCCGCGTTTTTGGGCATCAGACATTTTCCTGCGAACATCGGCAAGCACCTCGTTTTGCCTATCGATAAGCGTCTGCTTGAGTGGTACGAATAAGTAACACCTGTACGCCTTGTCATACTCCTCGTCCTCAAAGAACAAATCCCCGATTGCCAAAGACTGGATGGCCAGCAAAACCTGCTGATTTAAAGGGCGTTCTTGTTTTCGTAAGTCATTCAGTGCGCTAAATGCTCTGTCTTTATCTTTAAGTTCAATAAAACATTGAAGCCTCATTAAACGCGAGCGCTCTACATCCAGAGGATCGCTTGAAAATCGAGCCGCCTCTGCAAATGCTTCTGCCGCCTGCTCATATTTCATCTCCTGGAAAAGACACACACCGATCAACATTCTTGCGTCTGGTGCGCGCCTGCTGCTAGGGAATTTTTGAAGAAAATTCTGTAACGCCGGTAACGCCTCGGCAAAGCTCTGCTCCATGAAGTGAGCCAGACCAATCCAAAAAGTCATCTCCTCAACATTTTCTCCGTTCGGATAGGCAGACAAATATTGTTCTATAATAGGTATAGCATCAGCACCACGCCTCAGTTGAATGTAGCACCCGGCAAGGGCCGGAAGGATCTGGTGCCGTACAGTCTGAGCCTCTGCGCTTGCCCCATATGAGTTCAAGAACTCAGAAAAGTATTTTGCCGCAGATTCCCACTTGCCACCTGCAAAATCCACGAAAGCCATGCGCAAAAGTGCATCTGCAGTCGGCGGACTCTGCGGATGTAAAGGCGCCAACCAGCTAGCGAAAGCAATCAGTCCAGCCACTAGCTTTGTGCTAAATTTCTGACACGGTGGACAAGTCACGCGGCAAAAAATGACTGAGCTTTGTTACGGAATTGTGACGAAAAGCAAAAATTTCTCCAACTATCGCATTTGCAGATCACACTAAGAATTTGATTTCTGTGCTTTTTAAAATAGGATATTTAATTAATCACAAAACCAAAACTGCCATGGACAAAATCGTCCGCATCCCAAACAATCTACCTTCCACGCATCACTGTAGAAGAGTTGCGATTAGTATGACGGGATGCCTGTCGCGCCTGTTGCGCGAAGTGTCAGTCAAAGATCACGTCTGTATTCCCTCAAATGACGGAGCATACTCAACGTGCACACTGAAAAGTCTTCACAGAGCCAGTCCAAGCTCGGGATTCTATCGCCCTTTGCCCGATCAACAACATCTAGGAACTGAACGAGTGACTTTTCGATCTGCGTTTCGCTCATGTATGAGAATACACAATTCAAGGACTGTGATCTGCTGGTGGCGTGAAACTCGAGGAAACACACACTATGTCAGACTACAAACCAAGCAAGCGCCGTCGGCGCTCCCGCGGCGGACGCCGCCACAACAATAACAAACAGCCCCAGGAGAACTCCTCCACACATCAGAGACATAAAGCGACAAAGCCTCAAGGACTACTGGGGTGGCTGAAAAAACTCTTTGGACTTAGTCCAAAAGAGCAAACAAAAAGTCAGCGAACAGAGCAGAACCAAAACCGTGAACACTCGCGTCAACGTAATGGATCACCTAACAACCGGCGAGAACACCGCGAAAATCGAGATTCAAAACAAACCGCGAAAACATCGTCAGACTCAACTACAACAAATCCAGCCACAACAAAAACAACAAGCAACGTACGCCGAAAAGCTGAGCTGCTCGAAGTGACTACACCAAGACTTTATGTTGGTAACCTCAGCTACGACATCTCGGAAAGCGATCTCTTCGATCTGTTTTCCCAGGCCGCAAAAGTTCGCAACGTCGAGATCGCACGCGACCGCGAATCTGAGAAAAGCAAAGGCTTTGGCTTCGTCGAATTCGCCTCAGTTGAGGATGCTAAAGCTGCCCAGGCTAAACTCAACGAATATGAACTTGCCGGTCGTCCGCTCTTGGTAAGCGGCGCAAAAGCTCTTACACCGCGACGCACGCCTGCAACCTCCGCCCGGGATAAATCTGATCCGTCGGCTGACTTGGATCTAGCTATCGCGCCTGCTCCACAAACCTCAGAAGAGGTAGACTCGAAACACAGCGGTTGAAAACTACTAATAAGATATCAAAAAAGCCCCGCTGCGGCGGGGCTTTTATTGTTTTTAAAAGCATAAATCAACGAGTCTTGTCCGGTGCGAAATAAAATTGTCGTCATTTACAATCCTCTATCTCGAGGCGGAAAAAACGAACCTCTTCAAATGCCCTGGAATGGGGAGTCTGCTGACGATGTCATTACTGAAAAAACCTCAGAACCCCGCGTAGCCACAAAAATTGCCAGTTATGCCCAATCCCAAGGGGCGCGCTGCATAGTCGCAGCCGGTGGCGATGGCACCATCCATGCTGTTCTTCGCGGACTTGGTGTTAATAACACTAGCCCGTTGGGGATCATGCCAGTTGGCACAATGAACGTTTTTGCACGCGAACTCGGTTTGCCCGCAGACATTCGTACTTGTTGGGAAATCATTCTTGCTGGAAAAGTCAAAAGTGTTGATGCAGGCCGCGCCAACGACAGGTTGTTTCTGTCTAACGCAGGTGTTGGCCTCGACGCCCAAGTCGTTGCAGAGACGGACCCTGGATTGCGTCGGCAGCTTGGTCCCATCAGCTATGTGATTAAGGGACTGGAAATTGCTGGCCGTCCTGCGTCGCAGCTTAGCGTGTTAGTCGACTCCTCTACGCCCATACCCGCGACGTTCGTTATGCTTGGTAATGGAAGATTTTACGGCGGTCCTTTTGAGCTTTTCCCCCAAGGAAATTTACACGATGGTCTGCTCGATGTACTGCTGTTTCAAAGGATGTCTCACTGGGACGTGCTTCGTTACCTACACGGCATTATCAGCGGTTCACCTGAACAACTCGAGGATGTGCACCGATATCGAGTTAGTAGGCTTGAAGTTCAATGCCCCTTAGAGGAAATACCATGGGAATGCGACGGTGAGGTCTGTGGACGTACGCCAGTTGTTTTTCAATCACTTCCCTCTGCCGTAAACGTGATCTGTCCCGAATAGCATCTATCAGCCTAAGAAGAATGGAACAGCCCATCTTCAACAACCGACAAAATCGCGTGAAGGTAAAACGTGTGTACTTCCTGGATACGCGCAGTATCATCAGACGGAACGCGCAAGACAATATCAGCGTGCATAGCTGCACGACCACCGGTACATCCAGTCAGAAGTCCCGCCTTCAGATTTAATCGTTTGGCCTCGAGAAGTACGCGCATGATGTTTTCAGAGTTTCCAGATGTAGAGAATGCCACCAAAATATCTCTATGGGTGCCAAAAGCTTTCAGCGGACGTGAAAATACCTCCTCATATCCAAAGTCATTTGCTGTGCATGTTAAAGCAGGAGCATCAGCTCCAAGGACCATAGCACGAAGTGGTGGACGATCCCGCTTGAAGCGTCCGGTGAGCTCTTCAACTAAGTGCAGCGCTTGAGCACTTGAACCTCCGTTACCACAGGCAAAGAGGGTTCCCCCTTCACGAATTGCATGCAAAGTTGCTTGTGCAAGCAGGCGCAAATTGGGCAGCTCGCTCTCTGCAAGTCGAAAGGTTTCGCTTGCGCGTCTCATTTCTTCCAAGAGGTCCACAGCCATAAAGTCCCGAACACTAATCAATTGATCTTCTCACAAACACCTCGCGTCAGATGATTTCAAAATCAATGTTCCCGATGCAACATGTGATCCGCCAGGTCTAGCAAACGTTTGGCACCGCTCCCCAGTGATTTGACTGCAGCTTGAGCACGAGAGGTCCAAAGCGCGGCAGCCTTTTTTGCCCCATCAATTCCAAGTAGGGCAGGATATGTGGCTTTCTGAGCTTTGATATCCTTTCCAGCACTTTTACCTAGTTTTTCCGAAGTTTGTGTGACATCCAGGATATCGTCCACGATCTGAAAAGCTAAACCAAGCGCACGCCCAAATTTAGTGATCGCCTCGAGTTTTGCGGGAGTCGCATTTGCTGCCATCGCCCCGAGGCGAAGGGATGTTGTAAAAAGTGCTCCTGTTTTGCGTTCATGAATAGACCGCAGAGTGCGCGCATCGATTTCCTTTGCTTCGTTCTCCAAATCCGAGACTTGTCCGGCAATCAACTGGCGCGAACCGGAAGCAACAGCAAGTTCAGTGATAATTTGATCGTGCTTGTATCTTGGCCAGGAGCGTACGCGAGCTGCTGTCTCAAACGCCAGAGTAAGCAAAGCATCCCCAGCTAATATCGCAATCGCTTCCCCGTACACCTTATGGCATGTCGGGCGGCCTCTGCGGAAGTCGTCATTATCCATTGCAGGCAAGTCGTCGTGGATCAGAGAATATGTATGCACCATCTCCAAAGCACATGCTAGCGGCAACGCCTCCGAGTCATTTGCACCCAGAGCAGAGGCAGCCTCTAGGCACAAGATCGGCCGCAAACGCTTGCCACCAGCAAACATCGAATACCGCATCGCTTCATGCAACGTAACAGGAGACGACTTTGCTTTAGGCAGGAACTTTTCCAGAGCAGCATCTACCTGACGGCGACGCTGCTCCAAAAATTTCTCCATTTCTATCATCCGATGTATGTCCAGTTAGATGCACTAAAAAAGTAAAAAACTGCAATCAAAATCAAGCATCAACTTAGTTCTTAACTGGTAAAATTAAAACTTCTTCCAAAAAGAAGGAAGCAACAAGGCCAGTAGCACTAGGATTTCCAAACGTCCTAGTAGCATCAAAAACGAAAGCCAAAATTGCGAACTCCAACTCAAAATTGAATAATTCGACATCGGGCCAACAAACCCTAAACCTGGCCCGACATTATTAAAGCATGCAACCACTGCTGAAACCAGCGTCTCCATGTCTTGCCCAGCATCCAAGAGTGCCAAAACAACCACGCCTACAAGCATTACAGCAAAGTACAACCCCACGTAGGAGATCACTCCATAAACCACGTGATCTGGTATTTGGTCGCGACCGTAGCGGATATTGCTCACACGACGCGGGCTAAAGCTGCTTTGCACACGAATCAGCAGAGCATGCCAAAAAATTAAAATCCTTGAAACTTTTAACCCGCCTGAGGTCGATCCAGCGCAACCCCCGATAATCATCAAAGTAACCAACAGTAATTGAGAAAAATCCGGCCAGGCTGCAAAATTATCGTAGGCATATCCTGTCGTGGTAATAATTGCCGTAACATGAAACAGAGAAGTGACGATGTCACGCCCCCAATCGTTAAATGTCCCAGTAAACTTCAAGTTGATCACAACGAAAAAAGTCACCACCAGCAAAGCGCTCAGATAAACTCTCAACTCTAGATCCCTTGCAAGCAAACCCCATCGACGCAATACCCAAACTTGATAATGTAATGGAAAAGCAATACCACCCAAAATCATCATCACAGTGGCCCAGAGTTGACGAAAAGTCGTTGAAAACACAGACGAAAGATCCCCCACAGGTGCAGTGCCACCGGTAGAAACCGTGGTCATCGTGAAACAAATTGCATGGAAGACATCTATTCCAGAAAGTAAATAGCCGATAAAACATAATAAACTCAACAACCCGTAAATCATCATATAGCTCCATGCCACGCGGCGAATCTGTGGTTGCAGGTTGTCACTGCTCAACGTACTTGCCTCACTATGCATGAGCCTGCGCCCACCAGCACCCAACACTGCCACAAAGAGAAAAACAACACCCAACCCACCAACCCAGTTCGCAAGACATCTCCACAGATTTAAGCTCGGTGGAAACGCCTCCACATTTTTAACAGAACTTGCGCCAGTCGTAGTAATACATGATACCGCCTCAAATAACGCGCTGGGTGCCGACATCGCTCCCACACCCATCAGAGGCAAAGCACAGGCCAGCGAGCAAAAAATCCAAGAAAGTGCAGCCACAGCGACAGCCTCACGCACAAACAACATGGAACTCTTTTTGCCTCGCCCCACCACGATCAAAGCCAAGGAAAATACGATAACAGCCACACAACAACTCAACCACTTGGTCGGTACGCCAGGATGGCTCTTAACCTCGGTCAGCCCACTGAAAACCGCCACAGCGCACATCGCCAGCCCGAGAATCATCACAATCCACCCTACCAAAGCAAAAATTCTTCGATAACTCATTCCTCGAACGCCCCTGTAAACGCGCTATGCACCAAATCTAGAATTTTTCCACGCGAAGTGGCAGGTATCAGCAGAGTCAATCCATCTCCACGGCGCACACGACTGTCAGGTTCTGGCATCTGGTGTCCCTCGCCCCCCTCTACAGACAGGACCAGCGCACCCGGAGGTAATCCCAGATGACGCACAGTACTCTCATCCGAAGCGCGATAGATTGTCTGAATGATTTCCACCACGCCATCCGAGGATTTCCACAATACTCGGAACGGCGTGTTTGATGCAAATTGCTCCAACTCCTCCGCGACAACTACCCTTGGGCTAATCACAGCTTCGATGTTCAACACATCCCCCAGATCGCTCAGCACTCCCGCATAATCCGGTCGATGTATGACCAACATAACAGGCGACACACCCAACTTTACTGCCTGCAAACACGCCATCACATTATTCTCATCATCACGGGATGCAGCAATGAAATAATCCGACTCAATGACCCCTTCCTCAATCAAAACACCGGGATTTGTTGCCTCGCCCACAACAGCCTTCACCGAGGGATTTATTTCCAAGCATAGCCTCAAGCGTGACTGGTTTGGATCAATTACCTTCAAATCGGCCTCCTCATCCAAGAAGTAAGAAACCAGCCCCACTCCGACATCGTCTGCGCCATAAACCGTGATCTTCGGTCGGGAACGGCTCAGAATCTGCGAATCAAGCAAGCGTGCTGCATTACGGATCGCCTCGGGCACCCCAACCACCATCGCCACATCGCCGTCCGCCAACTCAAAGTCTGGCCCGGGTAACAAAGACTGAGACTGCCTCGTCACAAAACCGATGCGTAAATCATGTGGAAACTTCAGGTCCGCCAGCCTCTTACCAACTACTGACGAACGTGGCCCGATCCGCACGGCCGCTGCCTCCACCGCGCCACGTGCAAAATTCGCCAAAAGCGGCAAATGCCTCGAGCGAATGCGCCGCGCCAGCTCTCCCGCAGCAATAAGCTCTGGGCTAATCAAATCATCGACACCCAATCTAACAAGCACCCCCGACTCTCGATATTCCCGCATAGCCCCCGCATGGCACCGTGCCACAACTCGCTTAGCACCTAAGTGCTTGGCCAGCGAGGCGCTCAACAAGTTGACCGGATCGTTTGAAGTGAGCGCCAGAAACAAATCTGCATTATCTGCCCCAGCCGCGCGCAACACCTGCAGAGAGGTTGAATCCCCACAGGTAAACTTCGCATCCACCACCTCTTCAAACTCCCGTGTCAATCCCCTCACAAGCTCAATTACACTGACCGAATGCCCCTCCTGGGAAAGCTTGCGAGCCATATGTGCCCCTACTTCCCCAAGCCCGCTTACTACGATATTCATTATCGCACCCTCCAGCTCTTAGGAAAATGCGTAAAATTCTCAAAGCCCTCCAGCGTCACGGCACCCAGATCCTCAATACGCACACCGCCCAAGCCCGGATAGTACAAACCGGGTTCAACCGTGATCACTTGGTTAGCACGCAGCTTACCCGCAGCAATTCGCGGAGCCTCATGAATCTCCAATCCGACTCCATGACCCAACCCGTGGAAAAACCCGCAATTTCTTCCATCCTGCACACCCGTAACATAACCGCGAGACACAAAAAACTCCTTCACCTCCTCCTGCAACTTTTTGCCATCGCATCCATCACAGATCTTTTCTAGAGCCATTTTTTGTGCCAGCAACACCGTATCAAACAACCTTGCCGCCTCAGCACGCGGCGTTCCCACACAAAACGTCCGCGTCACATCGCCCCAGTACCCAGTAGCCATCACCCTCGGGAAAATATCCACCACGATCATCTCCCCCGACTTCAGCGGCCCGTAGCCCACCTCATGCGGGTCACACGCCTGCTCCCCACCGGCCACGATCAAACGCGAAGAGGCCGCACCCAGCCGCGACAATGCTACTTGCACCTCTGCTCGCAACACCTCACTAGTTAATATCTTCCCACACCAAGTTAACACTCCGTCGCGCCGGACCTTCGCATCCCGCAACACCTCCCGCGCACGAAACAGTCCCGCCTCGGCGACCTTTTGCGCCGCCTTGAGCAATGAAATCTCCCGGCTCCTCTTTACTTCCCGCTCAGGCACAAAAGCCCCCTTGGCCACAGTCACCACCAGACCTGCTGCCTCCAACTCTCGGGCCAGCCCCACACCAAAATGCCTCGGCACCTCCACGCGACAAATTCTCATCCCCAGTAAGAAACGCGCCATCGCCTGCGACGGCTTCTCCCTCTCACGATCCTTTCTGCACACCTCCACCCACGGCACAACGCGCACCCCATCCAGCTCCCGACGTGCACGATCCACTTCAAGATCGTTCAGTACCACTGTCGGCTCCCCTGCGTCGAAAAACCAGAACGCATCCGGCGCATGAAACCCCGTCAAATACAGCATATCAGCGTCACTCTCCGAAGCTGCGTAATGCAGCCGAGCGACACGTTTGGGCCTGACACTCATCACCACCTCTTAGACCCATAGCCCTCATAAGCCAAGGCCTCTTGCAAAATCCTTTAGCCGCTCTCAGCTCGAGTGATACCGAAACAACTAAATAATTTACTAGCGCGACACTCTCGGCCCCGCAATCAAACGCAATAATTCATCATTTTCCAAAAAGGCATCCCGCACTTCCAGATAACGCCGCATCTTGAGAGATTCGTACTTAACCTTGCGCATCGCATCAGCCGGCCGACGCACAAACACAAACCTTGCCGCTACCACCAGAGAGGTCAGAGCCATCACAGCAGCAAACAAAAATACTTCCGAGTGCCTTGCCACCACACCTGCAAGCACAGCCAGTTCTGCCTCCTCCGATCCAGGAGCATCACTTGCCAACGGCTGTACAACGGACAATGCTCCGCCCCGCATAATATGCTCAGCGTTAGCCAAACGAATTGCTGCCGCATTCCGCCGCACATCGCCCGGTAAATAATCCAATATTACCAGGTACGGCACCATAGCGCGCTCCTGCCGGTGGGGGCTGTACATGAGTCGTCCATCCTGCGCCACCACCACAGTTCCGTTGTGATTGCAAAGCGTGTTTGAACGATCTTGCTCGCTCCCAGGCAAGACATTCCCCCCTTCGCTTAGCCGCGGATAGTTCGAAAAACCCACCTCAAACATACGCTCATCAACCAAAGCACGGGGCAGGGGATCAAACGCGTCCCCGAATTCGACCTCGCTGGCAACTGAAGCCGAATCAGAACTGGACGACA
>CALLMV010000033.1 GCA_938005615.1 uncultured Verrucomicrobiae bacterium | reverse complement strand
GGCGCGATGCTCTTGGGTGGTCGGTGCTGGTGTTGAATGGGGTTTCGCTTTTGTTGATGTTTTTGCTCCGAGAGAAATATGCGCCTGTGGAGAGGCGGGCGGCGGGTTTTCCTGAGAAGCAGTTGCGGTTAAGGATGAAATCGCCTTCGAACCCAACCAGCGCGATGACCAACCCCGCCACGGCCGGCCTGAGAATGTTGGCTGTGTCGTAAGCGGCAATGCCCCAGGCAGGGCACGAGTGTAATCCTACTGTGTCACCACACTAGGGATGGTCGCCCTGTAGATAGGCGTAAAAATCCCCGAGTCGGCGTTGAGCAGGAATGCCAGCGCATAGATCTGCCACACATGATCAGGGGCGAGGAAACCCAGCATCACCACCACCCGGAGCAGATCGCAGGCTATCAAAGATCGCTTCACCCCAAGTCGTCCGGCCACCTATCCAACCTAAGGGAAAAGCCAGAGCGATCATCGCCATACGGATAGTGAACGCGACGCCGAGAACTGTCGGCGCCGAGGCCCACACGAGTTCGTGCGAGCGTAATCCCAACGCCACCGCAGCTAACCCACAGCCAACGAGGCTTGCTGGCGTGAGCGGCATACAGTCGCTGGAAGGTGAGATTGCGCCAGGATGTTTGCGGGCCAGTCCTCTGGGTGTCATTCCCACTTGCTGGTTAGATTGCCCCCCATGAAGGCGTGGAGGTGATGAAGGCCCGTGATTTCTTATTCCTCCTATTTTTGTTGAAGATCGCCTTGTGCGAATATTGCTCCTAGGTCTGTGGGCGATGTGTTTTTGAGATGGGGCCTAGATTGTGAGCAGGCGGAAGTTAATCACAGTCGAAGTTCGGGAAAACTTTAACTTCGGCGACTTGCTCATCGGGGTTGGGTAGGAGAAGTGCGAATTGTTTGGATTGATTTGGATCGAGAGCGTTCAGTGGGGCGCCATACGCCGTGCCATCTTCTGTGATAAAGAGGGTTTCATGGGCAACAATTTTGCCCTCCTGGTTGTATCCTGCTACAACTACAGCCGGGTTTTTACAGGGGTTTTTTCCTGTGGCAGTGAAAGTGCCTTTGATGCGCAAGGCGGTGTTTTCGGGTGTCGTGGTGATGTCGGCGATTTCGGCGGAGGCGAAAGATTCGCGGAGAAGCAGACCAGTGGCAGTCACTTTGCAGGAGGCGATTTGACCTTCCACTTTGGAGACGTCACGTACGCGTTCAAAGGGAGATGTCTGGCCAGGAGGTATGAGTGATCGGGAAGCCATGACTTGATCGAGCGGCATTTCACCGGCGTCCTCGTAAGTGAAGCGTTCGACACTTAGGGGCTTGCCGGATTCGCTCAGATACTCGATGCTGATTGTGACGAAGCAAAGGGGGTTTTCATGGGTGTTTTTCACTTCACCTAACACGCGGACGGATCCTTCTTCTGTGAGGCGCAGGCTGTGGGAGAGGATTTCCACGGGCACTTCAGTTTGAGCGTGGGTGGGGAGGACGGAAGCGTATATCAATGAGAAACAGATTAGTGAGGTGAGTTTTTTCACAGGTGTGATGTTTTATGATTATTGAGTCTGGTCAAGCGGAAATTCGGATGCTTTTTGGAGTAAGTTTTTCAGGCGGGTAGCGGGTATTGCGCCATGAGGTCGTGAACTTCACGTCGGACATTGTCAGCCAGTGCAGAGTCGGATGGGGCTCGGAGAATGGCGTTAATCCAATGGGCGATCTGGCGCATATGACCCTCCTTTAGCCCGCGCGTCGTGGGAGCAGGCGTACCGATACGGATGCCCCCGTTCTTGAAAGGACTCTCTGTATCAAACGGAATGGAGTTTTTGTTGAGTGTGATACCCGCACGATCCAGTGCCTCTTGAGCATCCTTGCCGGTGATTCCCAATGGGCGCACATCCACGAGCAAAAGGTGATTATCCGTGCCGCCGGAAAGAATGGTGTGGCCCAGTGTGGCAAGCTCGGCTGCAAGTGCACGTGCGTTGGCCACAACCTGTTTTTGGTATTCCACAAAGCTGGGCTGCAGCGCTTCTTGGAAACAAACAGCTTTGGCGGCGATGACGTGCATAAGCGGACCGCCTTGGATACCAGGGAATACAGCCCCGTCTATGGCTTTGGCAAATTCTGCCTTGCACAGGATCAGGCCGCCGCGCGGTCCGCGTAGGCTCTTGTGCGTGGTGGTCGTGACAAAGTGCGCGTGAGGTACCGGGCTAGGGTGAACCCCGGCTGCCACAAGCCCGGCGATGTGCGCCATGTCTACCAGTAGTAGTGCATCAACTTCATCTGCGATTAAACGCATCCTCTGGAAATCAATGACGCGAGGGTAAGCGCTAGCTCCGACAGTAATAAGTTTAGGGCGGTGCGTGCGTGCGAGTTCGGCCATGGCTTCATAATCGATCAAGCCAGTATTTTGTAGCACGCCGTATTGGTGAACGGTGTAAGTTTTACCAGAAAAGTTCGCCGGATGGCCGTGAGTGAGGTGGCCGCCGTGGGAGAGATTCATGCCCAAAAGCACGTCGCCAGGTTTCAGTATCGCGAGGTAAACGGCCATGTTGGCCTGAGCGCCTGAGTGGGGTTGGACGTTGACATGTTCTGCACCGAAGAGCCTTTTGGCCCGCTCAATGGCAATAGTCTCCACGAGATCGACAAACTCGCAACCGCCGTACCACCGCCGCCCTGGATAGCCCTCGGCGTATTTATTGGTGAGGCAAGATCCCTGCGCAGCCATCACAGCGGGCGAGGTGAAGTTCTCGCTGGCGATGAGTTCAAGATGCGTGTTTTGGCGCTCGTGCTCTTTAGTGATGGCTGAAGCGACTTCGGCGTCATAATTTTTGAGAAAATCTTCAGGGCACCATTTGTTGGAATTAGATTGAGTAGTCATAGAGCAGCATGATACTAGCGTACTTTCATCCAGCAGGTTGGGTTTTTCAAGTGAGTTAATTTTGTCCACGCGTGCAGCATGTCGCCCTGGCAGAGGTGATGCTTCCAGAAATGCCTCCAAACACAAAAGTGCGTCGTCAGTACTTATGCTGTCTGCTCCCATACAAAGGATATTGGCACTGTTGTGCTGCCGGGCCAGCGAGGCTTCTACAGCCGTGTGTACAACGGCTGCTCGTGCTCCGGGGACTTTGTTGGCGGCGATCGACATGCCGATTCCTGTCCGACATACGAGCACACCGAGATCGGCCTCTCCGCTCACGACCGCTCTTGCCACCCGTGCGGCGTAGTCTGGATAATCCACGGACTCAGCAGAGTTGGTGCCCACGTCTTGTACGGCAAATCCGGCATCATTCAGTGCTGCGACAAGTGAGTTTTTCAGTAGGTATCCGCCATGGTCTGCACCGGCGATAATTCTGACAGAGACAGATGGTTTATTCATAGAGGGAGCTGTTGTAGTGTATCTTGGCTTCAGGTTTTTGACGAACGTGAACACCCCGGGAATCGCTGCGATTATTTGGTCTCTTGTTTTACGATAAATGTCTATTCCTCCGCCAATGGGGTCTGCAATTTCCCTCAGAGTTTCATCATGTGCGCATGCTGGTTTGCGCGCGAAATCGCGCAATAAATAGGCTTTGTCCAATGCCTTGGGAAAAAAAATGGCCAGTGCCTCAAGGTGGGAGCGAGTCATTACGAAAAGGGCATCTGCTTCGTCCACAAGCTGCTGAGTAAGCAGGCGCGAACGCTGTCCACTGATATCGATGTCTATCTCTCGCATCACCGTCTGTGCGTGAGGGCTGGGGGGTTGCCCTTGGATGGCGGATATTCCCGCAGAAGTAGCCTCGATGTCGCTGTCCGGGCCTGCCACTTTACGGAAAGCAGCCTCTGCCATTGGGGAACGGCAAACATTCCCTGTGCAGACAAAGAGAATTTTTTTAGTCGTTTGGGACATCAAGATAAAATGGGTTTAATCAGCCTCGGACGCAAGAACCGAACTTGAGATGACAGACGCTGCACGCAAATAATCTTCTGCAACTTGTTGAGCTGAATCTAACGCGGTTTGATGAGGGACGACTGCTTGAATCGGTTTATCAGGCTGCATCGGCAACACGATCATCGCATCAGCGATGAGCAGGGAGTATGTTTCATCCAAATCTAATGAATAGTATCTGTAAGGTGCTCCTGCAGTCGTCTTCCCAAAGATGACCGCTGCTGAATGTTGAGCAAGCAAAAGAGCCAAAAGCTCTGGTACGCCTGATGTTTCCTCGTCTACTAACACAGCGAGGGGAGGTTTTTGCATCAACAAGGGCGTTTCTTGAGAGGTAAAAACATCAATTTCACCCAGTGAGGTTTTTATCGCGTAGAGTTCAATTCCGGGTTGTATAAAAAACGATGCTACCTTGGCGGCCTCTTCCCAGGATTGATGACAGGCTACACCCCGCAAGTCTAACAATACGGCTGGAGCGCTGTTCGTGCCTAACCAGCGACGATACAGCGAAGAAAGCAAGTCTGCCAAAGTGCACCTGCAGAGCAGTTCTCCCGAGATACGATAGATACCGTCTTTGAGTTCGTGCATTTCTTCAGTGTCTTTGTTTGCGCTCTCCCCTACTCTCTTGGGAACTACAAGCACGGCCGGACTGAATTTATGTTGCATGCCCCAGGCAATAGCAGGTGTGAGGTCTTGAGTGCTAAGCAAGTCCTGGAGGATAAATCTTTCATGCATGATCCGCAGTATTGGGATGTCTTGTGCTACATTTCCTGTGCACGGTGCTAGAAGAACTACCACCGTGCAGCAACCAAATGCAGCTCGACAAAAATGATTAAAAATTCCTGCGCCAGACACCGACTCTGTTTCTCCGCGCATTTTGTTCGAGTTTGAGGAGCTTCTCTCTATGTTTGAATCCGTCAGTGCCATCGGGCAAGACTACGGGAAGGCCATGTACTCGAGCCCATCCGTTCTCCACAAGTATTTCATCGAGCCCACGACCATTTACCACGATGTAAGCATAAAACCGTTTTTTTTCGCTGGCTCCGCCTGCGTTTGCCCAGCGCGTATAAACCGTAAAGGGACCCCGTGAGAGCTGTGCATGAGTGAATTCGGAAGCTTTTTTCCCTGCCCTCATAACCTCTGAAGCAGTCAAGTTAAAGACTTTTGCTTGCTCTCGCACTCGCTCCTTCATCTCTACATTATGGTCACTGGTTTCAGGACAATCAACGAAGTGCAGCCGAAAAATTCTCTCCCGCCCGGAAGCCTTGACGTGGAAAGAATCTCCGTCGTTGAACTCGTTATTGACTAGAGTGCAGCCGTCAATTTTTTTCCATGTTTTACTTCTAGACTGCGCATCGGCAGGGTACGTCATCACCATCAGAACTGCGCTTGTAAGCGTAATGAAAAGTAGATTTTTCATGTATGAAAAAAACTTAAATTAGTTTCTGCTTAATCTAAAGCGATTTTTATGCCGCGTAATTAGACACCGCTTGCACGAAATCATGGAACAGTGGATGTGGGCGAGTTGGCTTAGATTGAAATTCAGGATGAAATTGTACACCGACGTAAAAAGGATGGTCTGCAAGTTCTATGATCTCCACTAAATCACCTTCAGGGTTTGTGCCCGATAAAACCAAACCTGCAGATTTAAGCGTCTCGCGGTAGTCATTATTGAATTCATATCGGTGTCGATGGCGTTCCGTGACCTCGTCTTGACCATAAGCCAAATATGCTCGTGTTCCTCTCAAAATTCTGCATACGTAACTGCCTAAGCGCATGGTACCGCCTTTGCGCTCGATGCCACGTTGCTCCTCGATTAGTGAGATAACCGGATGAGGCGTTTGTGGAAGAAATTCCGTGGAGTGCGCGTCAGTGAGATTTGCGCAATTTCTTGCGAATTCAATCACGGCTATCTGCATGCCCAGGCAAAGCCCAAAATACGGAATGTTATGTTGCCTAGCAAAGCGTGCAGCTGCAATTTTCCCCTCAATCCCCCGAGAGCCAAATCCTCCAGGCACTAGTATGCCGTGCAGCCCTTTAAGCAGGCCTTCTGCACCGACCGTCTCGATTTGTTCAGAATCTATCTCAATGAGTTCGACCCCAAGAGAGCTTGCTGCAGCAGCATGGGTCAAGGATTCCTTAACTGATTTGTAAGCATCTTTGTGCTCGGTGTATTTCCCAACCAATCCAACTCTAGCCTTTCTGCTGGGAAAGATGATTTGTTGCACAAATTTCGACCACTCAGAAAGGTCCGGCGGAGGCGTATCTAGTCCCAGATAACGGCAAGCGATAGCATCCACCTTCTCACTGTGTAACATAAGGGGAACTTCATAAATTGTGTATGCCACATCCCGCTCTTCGATCACCGCTTCCTGAGTCACATTACAGTGTAACGAGAGCTTCTTACGTATGTCCGCGTCCAATGGGTGCTCTGTTCGACACACTAATATGTGCGGCGATATACCTATCTCCCGCAACTTAGCGATAGATTGCTGCGTGGGTTTCGTCTTCAGTTCACCAGCCGCAGAAATATAAGGTATCAACGTTACGTGAATGAAAAGGCAATTACCGGGCCCTTGCTCTAAGCTGAACTGCCGGATTGCTTCCAAAAATGGCAAGCCTTCGATGTCACCAGTCGTGCCACCGATTTCGGTAATCAGAATGTCACAGGGTTGTTTTTCTGTAATCTCATGCAAGCGACTCTTGATTTCATCGGTCACATGCGGGATGACCTGCACTGTTTTCCCGAGGTAATCGCCACGCCGTTCCTTTGCCAAAACCTTCTCATAGATCTGTCCCGAGGTTGTGTTATTTAATCGTGTCAGCCGAGAGTTGGTGAAGCGCTCGTAGTGCCCAAGGTCTAAATCGCACTCTGCTCCATCTTCTAATACGTAAACTTCTCCGTGCTGGTAGGGGTTCATCGTACCAGGGTCCACATTCAGGTAAGGATCAAACTTTTGCATCACTACACGCAGACCACGTAGCTCCAACAACGTGCCTAGGGAGGCCGCTGTAAGACCTTTACCAAGCGAACTCACCACACCACCTGTTACAAAAATGTATTTCATATATCACATACTTTGAAGTGGTTTAATAACATCTGGGAGTGGAATTCCACTTAGATCAACAACATCACCGATTCCTACACCTTTCAAATCAAACCAGCCTTGCGACATTTCTATTGCGTATCGCACCTCAGAGGATGAGGAAAATACCACTCTCTCATCCAGTGGCTGTAAATCCACTATTTCCAGAATCCTGCCTCTTGCATCAAGGAATGCGATACTCAGAGGGATGAGGGTATTACGCATCCAGAAAGATACCCGCCTCGGGGGATCGAAGAAAAAAAGCATTCCGTGATCCGGACGCAAAGACTTCCGGTGCATCAAACCCATTTGCGCTAGTTGGGGAGTATCAGCTACCTCAAGAAAAAATCGCACTTCTCCGATTTCTGCGGCAAACGCCTCACGCTCTGGATTTAACCCCGACTTAGCTTGCTTTTTATTCTGAGGCGGCAGGCGAATTTTTCCCTGCCCGTCATCACAAGCTACAATACAAAATGACAGCAACAAAAGAGAAGCTAGTCGAAAACAACCGCACATCTCTTGGCAGACTCTCAAGACGACTTGCTGTTGTCAACCACCCAAGATTCTCCTTCTGGTTTTTGAGGTTTTTCTTCTACTGCTGTCGCTTCTTCCCGCAGTGAGGCATTTTCTTCTTTAGAAATACGAACTTCTTGATCAAAAAAATCATTTGTATTAACCGCGCCAAGTGTTTCGCGAGCTTGAACTTCATTAGATTCGGGTGACGGGGGTTTATCCATTCTCATTTTGATCTTTTTCTCTTCGGACATCTCCATCCCAGTCATTCGACCCAGTGTAAAAAGTAAAAAATTGCGAATCAAGGCAGCGGTGTTGAAAAATCGTGAAGTTGTATGAGTTGAGTAGTACCAACCACGTATGAGGACACTTAAGTAAGCAAAGAAAAGCGTCGTGAATATCACGCCAACAAAATAAAAAAAATAGCTTATAATCAAGTCGATGGCAGTTCTGTCAACCAGGACCATGCGCCCTTGTCTAGGTACAGATTCCTGAAGTCCAGGGCCTCCAGAGACAAAAAAAGCTATCCATGCCCCACCCATGAAAATCCCAAACAAAAATAATCCAAGAGTCAAACGACTGGAAATTCTTTTCCATGCTTGTTCTTCTTCTGATGAAATATCATGACCGATATACAGAAAATCCAAATTACTGTACTCGATGATAATTTTGTAAATTTTATGAGCCAAAAAGGGTATGGAGATAAAAGCAATCAACAGGACTGTAGGCCATTCAAAGGAGCCAGAAGTTACAATTATGAAAAAAAGCCCAAGGAGCGTTCCAATTATCAGTAAAAATGTAACTAGTGCAAAAATTAAATACATTTAGTTTCCCACTTACAGCCCTCTAGCGAAAATCGCAAACAAAACTCAACGTCGTTCAAATAGCAGAATAAGGCTACTTTATCGTCGAAAAAATCAACTGGTAAAAAAAATAGTGACTGATACTCGATGTCTTGGCATGAAAGTATTACTAACAGGTGGTGCCGGATACATCGGCAGTGTCACAACTGAAGTTCTCCTCTCTAAAGGGCACCAAGTTCTCGTATTTGATAACCTCTCCGAAGGCAATCGTGGTGCTATCCATCCTGAAGCCACTTTCATACAAGGCGACCTCGCCGACACTGGCCTGCTCGACAGAACTTTCGACGAGCACCGCCCAAATGCCATCATGCACTTCGCCGCAAGTGCACTTGTCGGCGAATCAATGACCAACCCTTCAAAATACTTTAAAAACAACGTCTCCAACACCATTAACCTTTTAGATTCTGGCATCCGCCATGGCTGTCGCCGACTCGTATTTTCTTCTTCATGCGCAACATACGGCATTCCAGACCGCATACCGATAGACGAACGCACACCGCAAAAACCCGTGAACCCTTATGGCGCATCCAAACTCATGTGCGAACAAATCATCGAATGGTTTGTAAAAATCCACGGCATCACTGCCGTCAACCTCCGTTACTTCAATGCCGCAGGCGCATCAGCACGCTTTGGTGAGCACCGCAAAATCGAAACCCACCTGATTCCTAACGTACTTCAAGTCGCCCTCGGCAAAAAAGACCACATCAAAATCTACGGCACCAACCACCCCACTCCTGATGGCACCTGCATCCGCGACTACGTGCATGTTCTCGACTTGGCCGACGCTCATGAGCTTGCCCTCCATGCCGAACAAAGCGCTAGCTACAATGTGGGAACCGGTGAAGGGTTTTCCGTACGACAAGTCATCGAACTTGCCCGCAAAATCACCGGACACCCGATCCCAGCGGTCGAAGAAGCTCCGCGTCCCGGCGACCCC
>CALLMV010000032.1 GCA_938005615.1 uncultured Verrucomicrobiae bacterium | reverse complement strand
GTGCGGATCGCCCCAGGCTGGCTGGCCCAGGCCAAAGGCTGGTTAAGCAGCGGGTTGCCTGCACTGTCTTTTTCAAAACCTGAGGTGGCTTCGCGGATTTGGCCGATGGCGATATCCATTGCAGAATCTGCAAGTTGTTGGGCCGTGGTGAACGCCGCAAAACTCGAAGATTCTTCCAGGTCGCGACGCACGCTTATATTGATGAACACCACAAGCAGCGTGATGAGCACGAGTATCGAAAGCACGAGCACAAGTGCCATGCCGGATTTAGAATTCTTTTTGCGCGTAGGGTTGTTAATTGAAGGTGTGGTCGTCATGGTGAGGGGCTTTCATCGGCTCCAACGCGAGGAGCGCAGCGGAATTTCTGTAGTGAAAATGCGGTATTCCAAACCAAAGGGCAGCACCCCATCGCGACCCGAAAGGCGGGCGCGCACCTTTTCGATGTCGTCGTTGTAATTTGAAACGCTGCTAAACCAAGTGCTCTCCCACACGGGAGGCGGGCCGCTGTAATGGCCGGCCAGACGCGTCGCGGATTTCTCGTCAATGGCCACCAGCGTTAAAGAAATGATCTGAGGCAACTGATTTTCTTTAGCCGGTTGGATTGTGGACAAAGAACCGGTGGGAGCTGAATTGTATGAGTAATCTGTGGACAATGCCGTGCCCGAGGGATCATCGCGCCGCGAAAGACGAGGCCAAAACACCATGCCTATGATGTTATCCGCCAAAACCCGGGTGTGTGGCGTGTTGGGAGCACTGTCTCTATACCAAAGACGCGAGTTACTGGGGGCCGCGAGGTGCAGGAATCTTTCCGTCGGCTCAATCAAAGCCATCAGCCGATATCTCAACCGGGCCGTGGTGGACAGAAACGGCGGGCGAAAACTGGCATCCGACAAATATTGCACGTAGAAGCCCTGCGTATTCAGCAGCTCCTCCAGCCGCGTATCTGGTTCAAGAACGTTTACGGAGGTGGTGTTCTGCAAATACCCACCCGGAGCCTGAAAAAAAACGCTGTGCCCTGGAAAAACGTCGCTGTTTACGGCCAGTAGATTCGAAGTCTTCCCGCATTCAAATCGCAGATTGCTGACGCGGAGGTATCTTTGCGGGTTGGTCGGATTGTCATAATCCCAGTAAGTGTTCAGCATGGCTTGGGAAAGCCGTCGGGAAATCGTCTCCAAGGCGTTGCGTGCCTCGCGGAATTGTTCCACCTTGCTCACGGTGCCAGTGAAACTTTTTTGAACATTGGTTGCCACCTGCACCAGCATCAGTAGCATCAGCATCACCACTGCCACGGCCACAAGCATTTCCACCAAGGTGAATGCCTGTGTTCGGAAGGAATTTCTAACCGGATTATTTAACTTGGGATTCATGGCGGGCGATGTAGTTAGCCGCAGTGCGGATATTGGGGTTCGTTGGCGTAAATAACGCGGAGTCCGTAGGATTACTGCCCAAAGGGTTGCGGGTAACGCGCACTCTAAGCCGGGCCATATTATAAAGGTTAGTCCGCCCTGTGCTTGGCCCGGGCACATCCGTCTTGGGATCAATTTTGACCTCAGCCGTATATACTTGCTGGGCGCGTGGCACTTCTAGCCCTTCGTAGTCAAAATACCTGTAGGACAAGGTGGGCCCTGTGATCAACGCATCAAAATCTGCCTGACGCGCCTCAGTAAAAATTTTGCGACTAATTTGCGATACAACGCTCAAATCCATCGCCTGCATTTGTGTCTTCGAAGCATTCGGCAAAAGTGCCATCACTGCGATCAACGCAAACACTGAAAGTGACAGTGCGATTATGATTTCAATCAGAGAGAAGGCTTTTGCATTAATTATCTTAAAAAAATGCGAGCTTTTCATGATATTATCAAATTATGTACTCTCAAAGTAGATACCATGTCAAATAAAAAAATTCATTTTTTAAAAAAATAAAAAGTTAAAAGATATTAAAAATTAATAATTATATATTATTTTGATTACTTTTAGATACAATTTATATTTTTAAAATAATAATATTCAGTTACTTTTAAAGTAAAAAATTATAATTTTAATTGTCTGAGAAACTATATCTGATTGCTTATAGGAACTTTTATAGACAAATATAGCCTAAATTATCTACTCAGTCAGAGGTCGATAAACGGGTACCACGGAGTCGCGCAACACCCATCCTCTCTCGCCCGTGGGCAGTTTTACAAGCAACCAGCGTAGAAAAGCAGATGCCACATGCGCCGTCTCACCGGGACGTGCACCCCGTGCAATTTGCTTCTCCAGATCGCTAGGAAGAGTTCGCACCTGCGTCTCTTGCTTGAAAATAACCAACTCACTCTCTGTAAGGTACCCCCACTGATACAAAGAAATTAAAGCAAGGAGACCGATCGCGACTGCCAACATCCCGCAGATGATCACAAATGTTTGACTCGACTTTTTCGTACCAAACTGCCGCAGCCAGAGTGCTCGCCAGATCGAATACACAAGCAGCAAAGACGCTCCTACAAGCAGCACTTGCCATGGGAACACACTAAGCCATGCACCAGGCAACACACGCCTGCGGGGTAACATCCATGTTGCCTGTTCTCGGGTAAGACTATCTAACTTCCTCGCAATGATGGCTGCGTTCCAAGCAGGATCCTGAGCCCTGGGAGCAAGCAGCCGAGCCGCAAGCACATGAGCCGATGCCTCACCCCAAAAACCCTGCTGAGCCAGCGCAAGAGCTATGTTATTGTGAGCTTTCCAGTCACGTGGTTGCTGTGCTACGCGTTCACGCCAAATTTGCTCAGCTCGTTGCCAATCTCCGTTATTGTATGCTGATAAAGCATCATCTTTTCCGCGTGTATTGCTGCGCTGGTCTGAAATATTTTCCTCATCGCTTTTTTGTGTTTGCGCAGTTTGATCAACGGGGATGTTATCTTTTAAATCAACTTCATTTCCTTGCAATCGTGTTAAAGGCAGGCTTAACACTACTAGCAAGAGAAGACACATCGCCACTGCGGCTGGTCGCGCCAACCAGTAACGCGGCTGCCAACCCTCTAACGGTCCACAACGCTCAATCACCAAGCGCTTCGCACACTCCTCCGCATGTAAAAGCCACATTCTTGGCAGGCTCGGGGCACCTCCATAAAGGAACTCATCGGCCCCGCAAATCAGTTCCACCCAGCGTGTGCGGTCAGAGTCAGGCAATCGAAGGAACAATTCAGATTTCTCGAAATCCTCAACCAACGGAGCTGCCTTTCTCACACCGAAACAAACCGCTGCGCTATGCCTCCATTTTTGGATGTAAGCACTTCTGTCCGCACGGCCTTCTGTTGACTGAGCACGATGAATTGCTGCCAACATCTCCCGACGAGCACGGATTTTTACCTCTGCCGGATCTTCCGCCCGTGCCCGTTTGCGCCCGATGAAAAAAATTGCAATCGGCAACACACACCAAGGAAGCAACACAAGCATCCAGCAAACGGAACGAGAAAGTGGCGCAAACGCCACAGACTGACCAACGAGCGGGGCGCGCAAAAGCTCCGGTTCAACCCTTACAACTGATGGATCGGGCGCTACCACAGAGGGCCGGCCCGTTAGTTCCCCCTCAGTGCCTATTTCTGTGATAGATGTGCTCGGGGCGGTAAACAAGTTCGCACCTGGCTTAACAATGATGCGAAACTCATCGCTGCGATAAGTCCGGTAGACTCCCTCCGCAGGGTCGAACCAGCTGAACTCCACAGCAGGCAGCACGAATTCCCCGGCAGCGCTCGGAATGAGGATGGCATCTTCCTGCACAGAAGCCTCGAAGATTTTGCCTGGCTCGGACTCGCGGCGCACATCCGGGCCAATCACACGCCAGCCCTGTGGCGTGTTGCGCAGTGGTGTTTTAAAGTTAGATGGCCAGTTACCCAGGCCGCGAATCCTCACACTCCATGTCACAGGTTCGCCCACACTCAGCTCAAGGGGTTGTGCGTTGACTGACACATCAAAGTGGCCCACAGCTCCCGTAAACGATTCAGGGGCACCGCTAGGTAGTGGCTTTACACGCAGCACTCGCGGCTCTGTTGCCAGAGTCGCTTCCTCCTGAATTGCCTGCGGAAAGGGCCAAGTGTTGCGCCTTCCTACAGTTACAAGTACATCAATTGTTGCAGGCTCCAGCACCCTCTCGCCGGGAAGCTCGGTCATCGCAAAAGTATCCTGCGTTAGAGACACCCACTGCCTGCCCAAGTGAAATGCTTCTCCCTGAGTCGCATCAGTCCACGGCTCCACCACCCAGCCAGTACCTGGCCAGTTCATCCGCCCGCGCAACTGAATTTGTTGCTGCGGGCTGACCAGAAGCCGGTAGGTTAACGGAAACACCTGCCCAACCCAAACTTCGTCCGTGTTAGTGAGAATTTCCGTGATGATGTTGGCAGTAATCAACTGCTGCAATCTCGTCATCCCTTGGGCAGACTGCCCAGGAAGGGTTTGCTGCGGGCCGCCAGCTAATCTCGCTATTAATTTCAGCTCCGCTACCGCAAGATTTCCGGCAGTTGTACTCATCAACACTGCAGGCAGCACAATGTTACCTTCTCTCGTCGCCCTGGCAGAGAAAGTAAAACTTAACATCGAACTGACCACTCCGTTGTTCATCGTGATTTGACGATTACTGCCCAGAAATCTTAGGTCTAAGCCATCCACTTGGGGGGCCTCTACCCGGCCATCGGGTGAGCAGTCTTCAAACACCAAGGAAACCTGAAAACTCTCCCCTACGACAACCTCCAAGGGAGCGTCCCAACGTACACCTTGAGCACACACTATCACGCAGCTTACTAGCAACACAAAACCGCACGCCAAAGCTGATCTCAAGGGCATTACAGCTAAACCGATCCGATGATGAAGAGCTTCGATTTTCACCAGTTTTTCTCCTGCCTTTTGTCTTTTTGCTGCTCGCCTGTCATACGCTGAAAGAGCACTGCCGGGCGGTCATTTTCACGTGCTCGCTCCAATCGCAATAAAGCCTCACGCAACTCCTGTGGCAGAGACGATAAATCCTCTGCTCTCCCCTGCACAGGATGGCCGCCGATTTTGGGCGGCTCATCACCCTTGGGTGCCTGTTCAGCAGATTTCGGCCCGGGGATGGGAGTCGTCTGAGGAGGTTGTTGCGGCTGGGATAGTTCAGAACTCTGTAGTGGTTTTTCGCCTCCTGTGTTTTGCGAGCGTTGTTCCTCATCACGCCTGTCATTTTGCTTGGGGAATGCGTTGTTGTTTGATTGGTTTTCTCCTTCCTGCTTGTCCTCCCCGCTTTGGCCGGATTTCCCCTGAGAAGATTTTTGTGAATCTTGCTGTTTGTTTTGTTCACCGCCCTGATTATCGTTCTGCTCTTCTTCTTTGTCTTGATTCTGCTGTTTCTGCTCACCTGCGGAGTTTTCCTTATCCTGATTTTGTTCGCTCTGATTTTTGGGGGATTCTTGCTGATTTTCCTTGGAATTTTGTTCTTGTTTTTGTTTTTCTCGGCTCTGCTGATTCTTCTTAAGAAATCGCTCCAGTTTTTCGCGCAAGGTTTTCCAGTCAGCATCATTCGGAAAAGACATTTCTCCACGGTCCACGGCTGCAAGACCGTCACTCACTACCGAACGCAACAATGATGCGGGCATTTCTGGCGCGAGATGCTCAAGCACCGTAATAGTAGAATTCGCGATATCTTCCAGCATTGAAGCACTTCGGGGGGTACCTCTGGGGGCAATCTCCTGGATCTTCTGCAAATACTCCCCAAGAGGATCTAACTGGGAATCAGATGACTGTTCTGTGGATGGCCCGATTTGTGGAAGAAGGATCGGCACATCGTCATTCTCACAATATGAATTCGTAATTCCCGTGAGCAGCAATGCCACCAACAATAGTGCGATCTGCCCGCTTGCTTTGGCGAGAGTCTTGTTGCTTAGCTGAGTTTTTTTATAGTTTTTAACTTTGTGGCGAACTGGTCGTGAGCTTAACTCGCTCAGTAATGCCCATAGCAGCATAACAAAAGCAGGCCACAGGGGTATATAGTAAATTTCATTTCTGATCACACGTGAACTCTGGCGCACAGTTGCGGTCGCCTTAGTTTTTTCCACCCGTTCGATCACCGTCGCAATGTCAATCCACCGGGTTGCATCCAAATACATCCCGCCAGTCTCTTCAGCTAGTTCCTGAAGAGTCCGTGGCTCGATACGTGAAATCACCACAGCCCCGTTGCTATCCCTTTCAAACCCTCCTCGCTCGGCAGGAACCAAACCACCCTCAAGTGTGCCAACACCCAGTGTGACAACGGAAATTCTACGCTCATTGAGCCTAGGGATGTGCAAACGCCATTCTTCGTTGAGACTCTCACCATCGCTTACAACAATTAGAACATAGGAGTGGCCTTCTTGTGCGGGGAAGGAATCCAGCGCAATCCTCAGCATGGCCTCGTAGTCTGTGCCACCGAGAGGAATGAAATTCGGACCAACCACAGGCAACATTTCCCGCAGGACATCTTGATCAGTGCTCATCGGGCACTGTAAGAAAGCCGTACCAGCAAACAATATCAGCCCAACATGATCTCCGCGTAGCTCATCTAGAAGAGATCGGATGATCAATCTTGCCCTCTCCAGTCGGTTAGGCGGCACATCTTCTACCAACATAGAACGCGATACGTCCAAGGCAATCAGCACGTGCCGCACGCTAGCTGTTGTTTCTGTGCGGATATTCGTCTCACCAGCAAAGGGACGGGCAAGGGCAATAACACACAGCAACAATGCGCTAAAAGAACGCCACATTAATCTGTAACGCGGACGTTGTTCCCGCTCAGATACGGTTGCATTCATGCCCAGGCCGCGGGCAGTTAGCGCATACCAGCGACCAATAAAAATTAACAATAATCCAGGCACTGCTAGAAGCCACAAAGGCTCGGCAAATCTCACATCCACTAGCAAAAAAAACATCAACAAACTTGTGCTCATGCCCGCCTTATGCCAGAAGGAGTGAGTAACGTCGCGCTACGCCCATCAAAAAGAGCTGCTAGTAGTACAAGAAAAAATCCACCTGCCGCAAAGTGATGAAAGTATTCTTTCGTTATGCGGAATTTTTCCGACTCGATTCGGACGGGTGTCGCTTTGTTGATTTCATGAAAGACCTTATCTGTGACTGCGGCATTATCCACGTGAAATGCTCTCCCGCCCGTCAATTTCGCAATTTTTTCCAGAACTTCCAAATCAATATCAGATACGACGTTTTCGTAACCCACCCGTCGTCCAAATCTGTCGAAGACCGGAAAGGGCACAATGCCGATTTGACCTACAGCGATAGTAAACACTGGTATGCCCCGTCGCGCAATCAGCTCTGCAGCTTGCAGTGGCAAGAGCGAGCCGGAATTGTTAGAGCCGTCCGTCATAAGCACAATAAAAGCACCTGCACGCTTCTCCTCCTCCAAGCGTAGAGAGTTTTCCAAGCGAGAGAGAGCAACACCAAGACCGTCACCGATCGCTGTGCCGTCCTCTAACATTTCCACGCTCAAACGACCAATCTGCCGTTCCAGCCATTCATGTTGCATCGTGAGGTTGGCCAGGGTGTATGCGCGTCCGGCAAACACAACCACACCGATCCGATCATCAGGCCGTTTTCTTACGAAGTCCTGAATCACGGGCAAAACAGCCTGCAGACGGTTGATCCGCTGCCCGTTGCGGAAGGCATCCTCTGCAAGCATCGAACCCGAAAGATCTATGCAGAGCATAATGTCATAGCCTTGGCGTTCCGTTGGCGCCTCCTCCCTAACAATTTGCGGACGAGCCAACGCAAACACAATTGAAGTGGCACCAAGGTACATCAATACGCTTTTCCACGAAGGCATCGGGCGGGTCTTTCCCTGCGGCAACCACATCGCCGCATAAGGAACAACTGAAACTTCACGTTTACGACGGCCTCGCACAATGGCCACAACAACCAGAGCAGGCAAAACTAAAAATGCCCAGGGAAAAGCTAATGTCCACTCATCCATGTTCATTAAGCGCCACCCAATCTTCTTGCCTCGAGAAATTTGTAAAATGCCTGCACAGGCTCAGAGTCCGGAGGCAAGCTCAGCCTGTCGAGTCTTGATGGAAACAAGTTTGCAAAATACTCCTCTCGCGCCTCACGCCATTTCTCATGACGTCTTCGCACGGCAGTTTGCCTCCAATCCAACGTCATCACCTCGCCAGAATCAGGATCCAAAACGGGATAGACACCGAGCTTGGGAGTTTGCAGATCCCAAGCATCGTCGGGACGAATCCCGATGCACATAAATTTCTTCCTCAATAAAGCCCATTGCGGAGAGATCTGCCGCGGAGCAAAATCCGAAATCCACACAAAGATTGAGTGTTTCGGAAGCACCCGCAGACAAGTCCGCAACACCTTAAAGACGCGCTCCTCACCAATCGCCCCCCATTCACTTGGCTCAGAATCAAAGATCCTCTGAGCCAATGCGTAAATCGAAGAGCGTCCGCGCACAGCCCTCTCGTGCCACTCTACCTCCGTACCAATATACGTTACAGCGAGACGGTCGCGGTTGTTTACGCAGAGTTGTGCAAGTAACGCGAAAATGCCTAGCGCACTCTCACGGCGTGTACGAATTCCCGTGCCGAAATTCATTCCTGCACCATCCTCGAATAACACATGAAATGTTAGCTCACGCTCCTCAATGAATTGCTTGCGGTATGGCTCGCCACGGCGTGCCGTCACGTTCCAATCAATCGTACGCATGTCGTCGCCGTAACTGTATTTCACCACCTGATCGAACTCGACACCCCGCCCGCGGAACGCTGAGCGGTAATCCCCCGCAAGTGCGCCGGGCGAAGGCCGCTTGTGAGTCCAGTGCAAGCGCTTCAACAGCGGATGAGGGGTATGATGTAGAATCGTGGACATAACTAATTCGTTTATTGAAGCACAGTCAACGCACTCAGAAAGCCTTAGATTTCAGGGATACGGTCTGAGTTCAAATCACACTGGGCCAGTTAGAGACCTCTACTTTCCCGCCACCACTTCACAGTTTGAGCAATACCTTCCTCGAGAGAAGTTCGTGCCTTAAAGCCGAAGAATTTTTCCGCCTTCGTGGTATCTAAGGCACGGCGCGGCTGACCATCTGGCTTGCTTGAATCCCAGAGAATTTCACCCTCAAATCCAGTTGCGTTTCTGACCACACCAGCCAAATCACGGATCGTGATCTCCCGGGAAGCCCCGAGATTGACGGGATCAGCGCCATTGTAATTTTCAGCCGCAAGACAAATGCCTTCGGCTGCATCGGCTGCGTAGAGAAATTCGCGTGAAGCGGACCCTGTGCCCCAAAGGGTAATCGAATCGCGTTTTGCAACGCGTGCTTCTTCCATCTTGCGTATCAAAGCGGGGATGACGTGCGAAGACTCCAGATCAAAGTTATCCCGCGGGCCATACAAGTTCACTGGTAGCAAGTAAATAAAGTTGCAACCATACTGCTGCCGGTAAGCCTGGGCCTGAACCAGAAGCATTTTTTTCGCGAGTCCATACGGTGCATTTGTCTCCTCAGGATATCCGTTCCACAACTCCTCCTCGCGAAAGGGTACAGGAGTGAATTTTGGATAGGCGCAAATCGTCCCGATAATCACCACTTTCTTCGTGCCGGCTCGCCGGGCGGCCTCAAGAAGTGCGATCCCCATCATAGCGTTTGCGTAGAAAAAGCGTCCTGGTTCCTTCATGTTTGCGCCAATACCGCCGCAAACAGCCGCCAAGTGAATCAGCACATCAGGTCGGGTATCGGCAAGCAATCGCTCACAATTCTCGGGTCGCGTCAGATCGTAATCCCGCGAGCGGGGAATCGCGATGTGTTCTGCTCCGCGACGCGCCAGCTCCTCTTGCACAAACGAACCGAGAAATCCGGATCCGCCTGTGAGTGTGACTTTGTTTTGCTTCCAAAAATCAGACATGTTGCCAGCCCTCTCTTATTTCTTTCCGTGAGTTCCAAACATCTCGCGCTCCACATCTGCAAGGTCGGCTTCGGTCATAATTTTCACGAGCTCAGAAAACGTCACTTTCGGCGACCAGCCGAGTTTTTTCTTCGCCTTACTGGGATCGCCCAGTAGCAGATCCACCTCTGCGGGCCGGAAGTAGCGCGCGTCCACCTCCACGTATTTTTTCCAGTCGAGGCCGACGTAGGCGAAGGACGCCTCCACAAATTCGCGCACCGTGCGGGTTTCTCCCGTGGCAATCACATAATCATCCGGTGTGTCCTGTTGAAGCATGAGCCACATCGCCTCCACGTATTCCGGCGCGTAGCCCCAATCCCGCTTGGCATCCAAGTTCCCCAAATAAAGTTTTTCCTGCAAACCGTTTTTGATCCTCGCCACAGCGCGTGTGATCTTGCGTGTTACAAACGTCTCTCCTCGTCGTGGTGATTCGTGATTAAACAAGATCCCCGAAGAGGCGTGCAGCCCGTAGGACTCTCGATAATTTACCGTGATCCAGTGTGCAAACACCTTTGCGCAAGCATATGGCGAACGCGGGTAAAACGGGGTCGTTTCTTTCTGTGGTGTCTCAACGACTTTCCCGAACATCTCCGAGGAAGACGCTTGATAAAATCGGCAGTTCAACCCCACCTGACGAATCGCCTCTAACATCCGTAACGCACCAACAGCCGTGACCTCCGCCGTAAAGTCAGGAATCTCAAACGACACCTTCACATGCGACTGCGCAGCAAGATTGTAAACCTCAACCGGTTTGATTTCCGACAGCAACCGCATCAGGCCGGCACCATCCGTCAAATCCCCATGATGCAAAATCAATCTCGCACCAGAAACGTGACGATCCTGATAAAGATGGTCAATTCTACTCGTATTAAACGTTGAGGCACGACGCACTAATCCATGTACCTCGTAACCCTTATTCAGCAAAAGTTCTGCCAAGTAAGAACCATCCTGGCCAGTGATCCCGGTAATCAGAGCAATCTTGTTAGGCATCTAGAAATCCTACTGACTATGTATCTGCCCGGTCAAATCTTCTGCAGAGAAAAGATGACTTATACGAGCAGATTTTCCCGCATCGTTTTGTGGCCTTGGTTGAATGAAGTAGGAGACAAGAATCATTAAGAAAGGCTCCGATGTAAATGTATATCTCGGAAGCCCATAAAAAATCGTGTGCAGAATTGTTAGATAAATCACCGGCAAACTTATAAATAAGACCTCTCTCTTTTTGCCATAAATCAACAGCGCTACTATTCCAAAAACAAACAACGGAAAACGCAGAGCAATCAAAAGCGATTCTACAAAAGAACGTCCGTAAACATGACCTGTCAGCGGCGATACCCAGACCTTCTGAGATGGCCAAGGACCCCACAACTCCCACAGGGCTAACGCACGCTGGCGCCAAAAACGCGAGGGATTTTCCAAAAGACTGGCAAAGTATTCCTTCAATCCATCAATAGTGCTTACTGTGCCCGCTTTGACGCCAGGTGGAACAGCTAATTCTCCGCCTGTGGTTCTTGCAGCGATCAAGAAATTAACACCCAAATGCCCAGAACCTTTTTCCTCAAAAAAAGCACGCGCTACGAGAGCAGGCAACAGCACTCCTGCAGCCAGCGAGATAATTATCACTAAAAATCGCAGACTTAATCTTTTATTTCCTTGAGCAATTAAAGGCATCAGCACCACGAGTGGGGCCAACGAAACGCGTACAAAAATCATCGCACCAAAAGTAATCGCGCTCAAAATCCCCTTGTTCCTCAGTAGGAAAAACACAGCTAGAAGCAGTAAAAAAGTAGCTGTTACTTCCGTCATCAATTGAGCGCAATAATTGATTTGGTTTGGCCACACTGAATAGAGTGCAGATGCAACCAATGCTGCCGAATTATTCCGTGTCAGCTCTAGTGTGATGCAGTAAATTAAAACTAACGTACAGCCGGCTAAGGTCACATTCAAACTTAGCAGCGTAAGAATGATTAGATTTTCATTGCCCATGAAAAACATTTTGAGCAATGCGATGATAGCCGGATAGCCATTTGGAAAAAAATTTATCCATGTTCCCCTTAACAATTCATCGGCCTGCTCGAAATAAAGTCTAGTATCATTATTCCACCACTTTTGGGGTTTCGCGCTTATCACACCGATTCTCACTGCAGAAGCAAGCAGGGTAAGAGCGACCAGAAACAAAAAATTTTTCATTTCGCGAACAACACAATTAAGATAAACACAGAGAGAGCTAACCAGCTCCACGCATCGCGAATCACGACGGTAAAGGGATCAACGGCAACCTTTGCTTCGGAAAGTTGCATACATCTGCGAAAAATCCACACAAACCATATTAGAACAATAACTGGCATCATCACTAACAAATCTAGTTTCGAATAAAGCTCTGCCGCCTGATCACTGTATCTGTAGCCTAACAATGTTGTTGTTGCTATAAGCATACCGATAACTGCTAGTCTCTTTGGCAATGTTTTTGTGAAACCTCTCCAAGTTTCTCCTGCAAACATGATCCGTTTGAGAGAAGCTAAAAACAAAAAAACTCCTGCAGCAAAGCTTGTGAGCCAGGGTGAAATATCTATCCCAGCATAAATCCCTCCTGAAAAAATCCGGATCAAATAAAATAGAGTTAAAATTAACACATCCAATACCATAACTTTCTTAAAAAAGACGGAATAGAAAATGGCGACAACGATATAGAACAATACAGCCAGGACAGCCTTCAGTGAAAAAAAGAAAGCACCCAAGACTGCTAGAATCAGTAAGACAATCCCCGCAAACAAAGCCGTCAATTCTCCAAGCTCACCACTTGCCACAGGACGCTGCTTCTTGATGTGAACCATGGCATCAGATTCTTTGTCCAGGAAATCATTCACAAAATAAACCCCCGAAGCCGCTAGACAAAAAGTGAAAAACCCGCCCAACGCACTTTTCCACATTTCGATATTAGCCCAATGATGGGAGGTAATAATTGGCGCAAAAATCAGCAAATTTTTCAACCACTGCACTGGCCTGGCTGCTCTCAGTAGGGCATTAATAGTCTTTGGCTCTTGGCCAATTTCGGCAATCACTTGAAATTTTTTTCGAGCTTTTGCAGCCAGACTTTTGGGACAGTTAGCTAGCACGGCAAATCTGGCACTTTCCCATACAGGAAAATCAACCGCAGCATTTCCTACGTAGTCAAAGCTATGTTCACCACACAAGTTGTTAAGAAGTTCTCTCTTCCCTTTACCACTAACATTATGATGCCCATCGCTGGCAACCACTTTTTCAAAAATACCCAGCTTTTCTGCCACTTTTTTTGCCCAGATTTCATCGCTTCCACTAACTAACCACAAAGCACGACCGTTTTTTTTTTGAGTTACACACCACTGTAAAACATCATCAAAAACTGGCAGAGTAGTGGGATCAAAATTTGTATTTTCCGCAAGATATCGCTTATATGCAGCCCGGCCACTTTTGGCGTAAGCACACAAAGAAAAGAAGAAAGAGAAAGGTTTTCTTCTCAGCAGCCAAGCCATCGCACTAAACAGACAATCCCCACGGATGAGAGTACCATCCATGTCCACGCACAACGGCGGTTCGTTTTTCATGCAGCGGCACTTTTTCGCTCCACCCACAAGTTCCCAAGCACGATTGCATCCATTCGCGTGCGTAAAAAGCAACTCAAGGCCTGAGCGGGGGTGTTTACTATTGGTTCGTTCTCGTTGAGCGATGTGTTAAGAATCATCGGCACGCCGGTTTTTTGCCGGAACAATTCGATCAACTCCCAATAAGCCGGATTGGTGGAGCGGCTCACCGTTTGCAACCGACCCGTCCCATCAACGTGCGTGACTGCCGGAATCATCGCCCGTTTTTCCGGGCGCACCACGAGCACCTTTTCCATAAACGGTGAGGGCTCGCACATCTCGAAAAACTCTTCCGCATGCTCTTCCAGAACACTGGGGGCAAACGGACGAAAAATTTCGCGAAACTTAATCTTCGTATTGATCAGGTCACGCATATCCGTGCGCCGTGGATCAGCAACAAGAGAGCGGTTCCCCAGAGCGCGTGCGCCAAACTCCATCCTTCCGCGAAACACACCGACCACCTTTCCGCTCGTGATGGCTTCAACAATTTTTTCATTCATCGCGGGGGGGTCATGCTCACTGAAGGGAACGCCTTCGGAACGGCAAGCCGCGCGGCACAACTCCGTATCAACATCCGGACCCCAGTAACCGTGTTCCAGTTTGAAGACCCGTTTCCCGCCGTATTGTTTCCAAACACAGAAGGCAGCACCCACTGCGGTCCCGTTATCCGCAGCACCCACGGGCACGAACACGTTTTCAAATCTGGTATGTAAACGCACTTTTCCGTTTGCCACAGAATTCATCGCCACACCTCCAGCTATGCACACATTTTTGCGACCCGTGGATTTTTGAAGGTCATCCAACATGCCGAGCAAAATTTCCTCTGTCACCTTCTGCAACGATGCGGCGATGTTCTTGTGGCGCTGTGTTAGCTCCTCGTGTTTTTGTCGCATCGGCCCC
Organism: uncultured Verrucomicrobiae bacterium; assembly: GCA_938005615.1. Lineage (GTDB taxonomy): Bacteria > Verrucomicrobiota > Verrucomicrobiia > JADLBR01 > CALLMV01 > CALLMV01. Next base: position 283 of record CALLMV010000032.1, on the reverse strand, counting down.
AGCTCACGCTCCAGCAGCGGCGAATGGAACGGCTTCACCACGGGATTGCCGTAGTCCCAACTCATATCAATTCCACGACCCGCGTGAGTAAAATAATTCAGATTCAACTCCAAACCCATGCCGGACCGGAGGATGATTTTGCGAAATACGTCTGCAAACTGCGGCTCACCATACGGTGCCAGACCCATCACCTTGTATTCATCACCGTAGTTTGGAAAACCCAGATAAAGCGTGATCGCGTTGTAGAGAAAACCAAGCGAATGCGGATACTTCACCTCATGCA
>CALLMV010000031.1 GCA_938005615.1 uncultured Verrucomicrobiae bacterium | reverse complement strand
CCCTAAGTACCCGAGAATCATTTCCAAAACATCCTTAGGATTGCGCATACCTAAACGTGCAACAAACCCCCGCAATGCGTCAACCCTGCCTTGATGTTGAGCGACGCACTTAATCACAGATTAGCGATTACCACTTCCCCCGACATAACCAGTACGCTATCGTGTGCTTCTTTGCGATATGAGAATTCTATCCGGTATCCAACCCTCAGGCCGCCTTCACCTGGGTAATTATTTCGGCATGATGCTTCCCGCTATTCAACTCCAGCAAGGCGGAGAATGCCTCTACTTCATCGCCGATTACCATGCCCAAACAACTGTGCACAACGCCAAAGAACTCCGCGAATACGTCAACGGCATCGCAGTGGACTTCCTTGCTGCAGGACTTGACCCCGAACGCTCTATTTTCTTTCGTCAGAGCGACGTCCCTGAAGTCACGGAGCTCTCCTGGATCCTCTCCACAGTCACGCCTATGGGGTTACTCGAACGCTGCCATTCTTACAAAGACAAACTTGCTCGCGGCATCGCTGCCAGCCATGGGCTCTTTTGCTATCCAGTGCTCATGGCTGCGGACATCCTTATCTACAATTCCAACCTCGTCCCCGTAGGCCGCGACCAAAAACAACACCTCGAAGTAACCTGTGACATTGCAGAAAAATTCAACAACATGTATGGCAACATCTTCACCATCCCCGAACCCCTGATCCAAGCCGACTCGGCCCACATTCCAGGCACCGACGGTCAGAAAATGTCCAAGAGCTACAACAACGGCATCTACCTCTCTGAAGACGAAAAATCCTTCCGCAAAAAAATTATGTCCCTAAAGACGGACTCCACACCCGTTGAACTCCCCAAATCCACCCAGGACTCGCTCATCCTCCAACTCTACAAACTTGTCGCAACACCGGAAGAATACGCCGCTATGGAAAACAGCTTCCTCTCTGGTGGCCGCGGCTACGGCGACTACAAAAAAACACTCGCCGACGCTCTCTGGAATCACTTCGCTCCTTACCGTAAACGCAGGCATGAAATCCTCTCCAGCCCGGATTATATTGACAATGTGCTGCAAGACGGTGCAAAGCGAGCGCGCGCTATCGCACGCGAAACCATGCGGCAAGTCCGCAAAGCCACAGGACTCGGAGACCTCCCCCCATGCTGAACCTTGAGCGCGAAGAAATCCGCGTGCGTCTTCCTGTCTTTGAAGGGCCGCTCGACCTCCTGCTTTATCTCATCAAAAAAGACGAGGTAGATATCTACGACATTTCCATTGAACGAATCACCACCCAGTACCTCGAGTACCTCGAAGTCATCAAACTTGTAAACCTTGAAGCCGCTGGCGACTTTATGGTCATGGCAGCCACTCTCATGTACCTCAAGAGCCGCACTCTTCTGCCCGCAGAAGTACAACCCCCTGAAGACGACACCGATGAACACGACCCCAGGTGGGATCTCATCCGCCAACTCGTCGAATATCGCAAGTTCAAAGAAGCCGCCTTCGAGCTTCACCTCCGGGCCATCGAGCGTGAAGGCATGTTTGAGCGCAACCCCCGGCCCATCGAATTTGCCCCGGAGCCTTGGAACAGCGGTAGCCTGGGAGTCTTTGACCTCATCGCCGCCTTCCAAAAAGTCCTCAAACGAGCCGAGGCCAAACGTGAAAACCTCCGAGAAATCTTTGAGGACAAATACACCGTCAGCGAAAAAATCATCTACTTACGCGAATTCTTCCTAACACAATCTACGGCCAAATTCTCAGATCTATTTCCGGAAGATGCAGGACGCACTGAGGTTGTCTGCACCTTTCTAGCCCTCCTTGAACTCATCCGCCTCCGCCGGCTCGGTGTACGCCAAAGCACCGCTTTTGATGAAATCGAGATTTATCGCCGCGAAGAACAACATCACACCGAAGACCCTTCCTCTAGGGCAATACCTTTCTCTGACGCCAACTAATCCCATCCACTAATCCAAATTTACAATTTTCATCGCACATTCCACATCTTTACGAATTTGACCCACCAAATCCTCGAGCGACTCGAACTTGCTCACATCACGTATCTTTTCCCAAAAAAATAGTTCAACCATCTGCCCTACCAGATCCCCCTCAAAACCTATTAAGTGAGCCTCCAACGAAGGCCCAGCGTCAACGGTCGGCCGCGGCCCTATATGGATCGCCGCTTTGTATGCCCGACCACTTCCAAGCAAAGCATGGCCCGCGTATACCCCCGCCGGCGGAAACTTCTCGGAAACCGGCTGCAAATTCATTGTGGGAAAACCCAGTTCCCTGCCTCTGCCCTCTCCCCAAACCACAGGGGCATAAATTGAAAAGTGACGCCCCAGCAGATTTTTCACGACATCCAATCGGCCCTCGCTCAATGCCTGCCTCACCCGTGTACTGGAGATTACCCCGTTCTCATCCGTCACGGGATCCAACTCCATCACCTGAAAGTGATGTGACCTCCCTAATTGTTCCAGCATGGCCACGTTGCCCACACGCCGATGTCCAAATGCCCACCTATGCCCCACACCAATAAGTCTCAACTCACAGCGTGAAGTAATCGCAGTGATAAAATCCTCAGGGGTCAGTAAGGATAGCTGTCTGGTAAAGGGCAATACCAAAGCAAGGTTGATTCCCAATCGCGAAAAAATCTGAAGCTTGTGATCCGTACTTGTCAAAATCAGCGGGGCTTGTTCAGGAGCCAACACCTTACGTGGATGCGGATCAAATGTCGTGACCATGGCAACAGCCCCCATCTGCGCCGCTCGTTGCAGCACCGCCTCAATCAGAGCCACATGACCTCGGTGCACTCCATCAAACACCCCAAATGCCATCGCTAGAGGGTGAGGCAAACTCGGCAGCTCCGCAAAGTCGTGCAGCACGCGCATGCTGAAAAATCACAGGCCTTCTTTGACAAAGCGGATTAAGCGCGCATCATCATCACCTGCGGCCCAAGCCACGCGCAAAAAATCCGCAGGATGAATGTCATGCTCCCGAAAAAACCGGCGATCGCCACCACAACAGTACATCAAATTTGGATCCAACTGGCCGCGCAATTTCCTTCTAGCCTTTTCGATCAACCGCGGCAACCACACAATACCCTCGACGGAGGCTTCCTTTGGAGGCAGCGTTTCCATCGGCAACGGCTCCACGATTTGCCCCTTCATTACATGAAGGAAATAGTCCCGCCTCACTGCAGCTATCAGCAGCGCCGATCCATAATCCGGCTCCCCGTAGTTGACCGCATCTTCACAGAAATCGTACAACTCTTGCGGCGTATGCCCAATCGAGGCCAGAAAGGACTTCTCCTCCGCACTAAACAAAGCATCAGCACCCCTTGTTCCTGTGCGGTATTTCTCCACGCCTGAACGATAGGCTTTCTCAAATAACTCCTGCCAGTTGACATTTTTCATCATAATGATATTGCCCTGCCTCACGGCGCAAAGCAAGGCAGCTTCATTGCGTCGCACTCACAGTTCTCACCCCAGGTAAATGCTGATAGCTGGCTAAAACTAATGCCCCGAGGTAAGCCCTGCGATCATCAAAGCGCGACACAACACTGACACAGCAAACGCCCCCACCAGGCAGTGGCAGAAAATACTTATCTACAAACGGCACCATTTTTCCCCCACTAACTTGCAAAAAAAACTCTCCACGCACTCCTTCTAGCCCGGATGCTGTTCTTACCGTCTTATGCGCCAGGTAGCGATAACTTCGGGGATTTCGACCACTTCGCGCACGGGCAATCGCCTCACGAACGCTATCCCTAGGACTCTTACAACAGCGTGCCGATAAATACACTTTCACTGTACCCAAGCTTCCACTGAATGTATGGAAGCGCCCCTCCTCAAAAACAGAGCTAAATTGCCATGGAACTCTAAGAGAGATCCCCAACTGCTGTATAATAACAGTACGATCTTGTGCATGGCATAAAGACAATTGTGCGCAAGAAAACAGAACACTTAGTATCAGCCTCACTAAGAACAAACAACCGCCATGCAGCCAATTGACCAGCCTAAAATCCCACCCACACAAAATTCAGCACCGCAACGCGACTCAAGAAGCCACCGTCTAGTTATCTTCAGTCTCCTATTCGCCAACCTGCTACCGTTACTTGGAGTAGTTGTCTGGCGATGGGATGTGCGCATCCTTCTCATCACCTACTGGTTTGAAAACGTCATCATCGGATTTTACTCCCTGCTGCGCATAATGGCTGGCGGCGAAAAGAAGACATTACTTGCTTGGCTTACCACTGTCGGCATAGCATTGTTTTTCTCTGTTCACTACGGGGCATTCTGCTGGATTCATGGCTTATTTGTTGACGTCATCACAAAGAGCCCTCTTGTTAGCGATAACACCTCAACAGAGAACGAAGAATTAATTCCAATCAATACCAAGGACAACTGGACAAGCCCGTTTCTTCTCGTTCAGATAATTGTCCGAATATTCACAAACTTAATCAACAACCGCCAGGATGGCAGGGTTATCGCCTGGGCTGCGCTATTTCTCAGCCATGGCGTCTCTTTCGTCATAAACTTTCTTCGATCCGGCCAGTGGCGGCATACCAATCCTATTGAAGAAACATTCAAACCCTACCCGCGGATTATTATGCTGCACTTGACGATCATTTTCGGAGCATTGCCCGCCATCATTTTCGGCTCACCACTATCACTTCTCATTATCCTTGTTGTTGTCAAAACGAGCATCGACCTTATTATCCTTATTCGACAGATCAAAAAATGAACAAGTTTTTAGTTAATATTAACTAGTAAGCTGGATGTAAAAAAATATCCAAATAAAAAATTAATTACAATCACTCAAAGCAAAATATGGCTATACTCTAAAAGACAAGGTTCGAAGTTGCAGGCAGTAATCAGATCAGTTGTAAGTAATAATGATCAAATTTTATGCGCAAAAATCAAAAATTAAATCCACCCTAGTCATTGACTTAGGACATCGACACTAGATAATATGCAATTGCAAAAAGTAGTACTAAAGAAAACACAAATGCTGATATGCCAAAAAACTCCTTTAGAAACTTTTCAACATAATTTTTATGAAACCGATCATCTCTTTCATATAACTTCACTCGACTGTTAACCCTACGTCCATGTGGATTTGAGTGCAGTATAGACTGATCGAAGCTAATGTCTTGGAAATTCTGTTGATGTACTTTCATAAAAAGACAGTAGCAGACATCATGCCAAATTTCGAGTTACCGAATCCGTAATAAAATAAAAAGTTAGGGCACGAATACTGTTAATTGACAATTTTTTTTTTAAATAAATTTTTTGTGTAGGATTATCACAGCAGACACCTGGATCTAAGATATCTAACTTTTTTAGGGTCAATTTCTTTGCCAAAACTAAGCGATCCAGAAAGAATCAGTATTTAACCCAGCGGAGGATGTACTTTACTAGATATTCTAAAAAGCCAGGCAAATCTCTGGCTGATGAATCCGCTACATTGCAATTTTCTTCCACAGTTAACCCTAGTTCTTTGCATTACTGCTCAGACTTTATGATGTATAACCGCGGCTGTTATGCACATCCTCTTCTAGCTTACTGACTGGCCCGATATCTGAAGATGCTGCAAGATAACACAAAAGTAAGGTGTGGCAAGCTGAATTATTCCGCCAGTTTTAAACAGGAAGCAATATCGATCAGAAGTTTTTTTATCGTCTATGTTACATTTTAAACTTTCCAAATAAAATGCTACATCAAATTACTGAGAAGATCTTATTGGCCATCTAAGTACGTGAAATCTGCCATACCAAATTTCGCATGAGGTTCTTTGCAGGGTGCTTCCCTTTTAAGCGCAACTGCTTAATTTCAAACGTCCCAGCTTAGCCACAACGATTCTTATCACCTGAGAGCAGCAGTAATTATTAATGAGCTTGTTCCATAGCTGTTATTTAGAAACTTTTCGCCTCTGCGAGTTTATTTCAGAAGCTGTCGTTTGAGCCAAATTCAGTAGCCCCAAAAGCTAACATTCTCATGAGTTAACAAAAATCAAATGTTTTTAATAACAATGACTTGTCTATTTAAAATTTTCTATTCTATACATTATCGAAATCAAACTTGATGAATCTTTCAAAGCTTAGTTTGATTGCCCGTAAGTTCTAAGAAGTAACTGAGGTAATTGTAACTTGCTACTTTTCTCTTGCCCGGCTTACTTCAAGCTAATCGTGAAACTGAACTTTTCCAGACCCAGGGATGATGTGCCCGATTACTTTGCCACTTAGGAGCTTAGCGGCCTTCGCAGCCACTAAACTTGGCACTATGATGACTAAGCCAATACCCATGTTGAACGTTTGGTAGGCTTCATCGCGTTCCAGCCCGCCCAACTCGACTAAATGGCGAAACAATGCGGGAGCACGCCAAGAACTGAGGCGGATGTGAGCATCGCAGTTTTTCGGCAAGACCCGCGGTAGGTTATCTGGAAGGCCTCCCCCGGTAATGTGCGCGATGCCGTGGATGGGGATTTGCGCTTTTTTTAAGACTTCATACTCGCGAAGATAACACCGGTGGGGTTGCAGTAAGGCCGCACCCAATGTGGTACTGAGACCGGGCAAACGCGAATCCAAGCGAAGTCCTTTATCACTAAAGAGGATTTTGCGTGCGAGGGTGTAGCCATTGGTATGCAGACCTGTGGAAGGCAGACCGATGAGTACATCATCTTTTCGTACTTTGCTTCCAGTGATGATGGCAGAACGTTCTACGATGCCCACAATCGTTCCGGCTAGGTCGTATTCGCCGGGCTGGTACATGTCACTCATCTGGGCTGTCTCTCCGCCGAGGAGTGCGCACCTGGTGGCACGACAAGCGCGGACCAGCCCGTTGACAACTTTGCCAAAGACTTCGGGCTCCAACTTGGCACAGGCAAAGTAGTCTAGAAAAAAAAGCGGACGGGCGCCCAAAGTCAGAATGTCATTTACACAGTGGTAAACCAAGTCGGCGGCGACGCGGTCGTGGGCCCCTGACTCGAATGCGAGCTTGAGCTTTGTTCCTACACCATCGGTGCTTGCCACAAGTACAGGATGGCGCATCCGAGGAAACTTCGCACTAAAGAGCCCGCCAAATCCACCGGGTAGCTCAATTACACCGGGAGTATGCGTGGAGCGCAAAAGTGCCGGCAAGCGAGATTTAATTCGGTTACTCAAGTCCACATCTACACCGGCGGCAGCGTAGGCTTTTTGTTTTTTGGACATGGACGGCTTTTATCTAGACAATGAACTTTTGGCGATGGGAACTTTTTTAATTTGTTCAGCAATTCGCGACGTTATGCCCTTCCACTCCAGTCATAAGCCTCGCGAAAAAATGGCGGTTTAGAAGTTTCCTTACCCTACCAGAAAAATTTCCTTCTTCACTTTGGCATGTCGAGGCGTTAGCTAGGCTCATGGCATCACCAACAAGAATTGGAATTCTGACATCAGGCGGCGACTGTCCAGGACTCAACGCCGTGATCCGTGCTGTAGTACGCACCTGCTCGCAAATTGGCTGGGAGGTACTGGGATTTAACGATGGATACGAGGGACTGCTCGACCCGGTACGCTACGAAGTGCTCACTCGCCGACGCACCTCGGGAATCATGCAGCTCGGCGGTACCATCCTCGGTACAACTAATCGCGGAAGGTTCGCTGCAAAGGTCGGCCACGGTGATAAGGCTCGTATCCCTGCAGAAGTACTGCAGGAAGCTAAACGTACCTGCGACCAACTTGAGATCAAAGCACTGATTTGCTGCGGAGGCGACGGCTCTCTATCCACTGCCTTACAGCTTCAAGAGGCTGGGGTGAACTGTGTGGGTGTGCCCAAAACAATTGATAACGACATCTCGGCAACGGCGACGTCCTTTGGATTTGATTCAGCCGTTAATTGCGTAGCCGACGCCATTGATCGCCTGCAGACTACTGCACGCTCACACAAACGTGTGATGGTTGTCGAAACCATGGGCCGCTACGCTGGATGGATCGCGCTTTACGGCGGCTTGGCCGGCGGTGCCGATGTGATCCTTATCCCAGAGATTCCATTTCACTACGAATATGTTGTTAACGCCATCAACCAGAGAATGGCAGCGGGGTATCGCTCGACGATGGTCGTCGTAGCTGAAGGTGCACGGGCAGTCGGCGAGGGCTTTGTCACACAGGCAGATGCCGCAAAGCCCGGGGAAAAACGCCTGGGTGGCGTATCACATCACCTCACAGAATACTTGGCTTCAAAACTTGAATACGAATGCAGGAACATCATCCTCGCACACCTGCAGCGCGGAGGGGAGCCTACAGCGTTGGATCGCATTCTTGGCACGCGCTTCGGGGTAGGCGCGGTGCAACTTGTGCAACAGGGCAAATTCGGACACATGGTTTCTTATCAGGATTATAAAATTGATTCCGTGCCGATCGCAGAAGCTGTAGGGCAAATCAAAACGGTACCGCCAGACGGTCAGGTCGTGATGGCTGCCAAAGCGATGGGAATACACTTCGGCGATATCCAGCCGTAGGTGATTCACCGTAACTTCCACGGCTGCCCGAAAGCAAAAGACCGCACAGCCAGACTTGACGTGGACATGAATTCGCGAGGAATCTCTAGCTGTGAAGATACTCATGGTGACAGCGGAGCTTTCTCCGCTAGCAAAATCCGGTGGTTTGGGTGATGCCGTCTCGGGCCTTTCTTCCGCACTAGCGGCTGCAGGTCACAACGTAAGAGTGATCCTTCCACTCTATCATTTTATCGACCGCGCGCGCTACAACATCGGCTTTCTCCACACAAGCTGTGTGCATCTCGGCTGTGGTGAGGAGAACTGGATCGGAGTCCACGGTTGTGAATTGCCTGGCGGTGTGAATCTCCGCCTCGTGGATTATGAACGGTTCTTCAGCAGGCGCGGTATCTACGACGAAGGCGGCAGAGCTTACGACGACAACGGCTGGAGGTTTACCTTACTCTGCAAAGCAGCTTTACAAATCTGTAAAGATGAAGCCTGGATCCCTGATATCATTCATGGGCACGACTGGTCTGCGGCACTGTGTGGTCTGTTTCTCAAGACCTGGGACCGCGTCAACTCACCACTTTCTGCTGTACGCTCTGTACTCACAATTCATAACATCGGTTATCAGGGGAAGTGCCATCCTAGCCTGCTCGGTTACATCGGTGTTGGGCCCGAACACTTCTCTGCCGATGGCTTTGAGGACTTCGGTG
>CALLMV010000030.1 GCA_938005615.1 uncultured Verrucomicrobiae bacterium | reverse complement strand
TTACCCAAGCTTGGAGTCATCACCGGTCTGCCGATGTTTGGGCGCGCTTTACCTGGAATGCGTGGCGGCCAGCCCGACTGGGTCATTATTGAAGAGTTGCGTAAATCTTTTTCTGTAATTCCGCTGGCAGATCAAATTCCCGAGGATATTGAAGTTCTCGCCGTCCTGCATCCTGTGGGCCTGTCCTCTGAGCTCCAATACCAGATCGATCAATTCCTGCTCCGGGGTCGACCGGTATTTATTGCTGTCGATCCTTCCTCTGTCTTCATGAAGCAGAATCCCTCGAGCGGGCAGATGGCATTCACTGTGGGCATCAACAACACCTCTGACCTTCCTACATTATTTCAAGCTTATGGTATCAACTACGATTCCCAAAGCGTTGTAGGCGACACGATTTTCGCTGCCTTCGTTAACGCAGAACCCGGGCAGCCCCCGATACCTTACGCAGTCTGGCTCGACGTGAAAAGATTCCCTCAAGAATCCCCTGCCACGGCGAGCTTGAGCCGCGCATTTTTTGCCGAGACAGGGGCTGTTACTCTCGTGGAAGGATCCACCCTCAAGCTTACTCCCCTGGTCCAATCCTCACCTCGTAGCAAGCTGATCGAACTATCACGCCTGCAGTTCAGTGTCCCTGGCGAAGTCGTGAACCTCGTCAACCCACCCAAAGGTGAAAAAACGATTGGAGCCATCATTCGCGGCAAATTTCCCACGGCATTCCCCGATGGTCCGCCAACATCCGATCCCGAAGATCAATCGACTTCAGATGTCGGAGCCAGTCAACTCAAAGAGTCAGCCACAGAAAGCACCTTGGTGCTCTTTGCGGATACCGATTTTCTTGCCGATGCTTTTTCTGTGCAGATCTTCAACTTCTTTGGTCAACGTGCTATCCAACCTCTCAACGATAACCTTGCCCTTACAGCCAACACCCTCGAACTGCTCGGTGGTAGCCCCGACCTCATCTCCCTACGCGGCAAGGGTCAAGTCGCTCGTCCCTTCGAGCGCGTCCTAGCCATGGAAGTTAAGGCACAGCAAGAATTCCAAAAACAACTCAACGAACTGGACGCCCGCCTTCAAAGCATCCGCAGCGAGTTGGAAAATCTCACCCGCGAACAGCGCAACCAAGGCATCCTGGCCATCTCCCCGCAAGTTCAGGCCAAGATAGACGACTTCCGTGCCCAGGAAGTCAACGTGCGTCGCCAGCAGCGCGAGATCCGCAAACGCCTCCGCGAAGACATCGAACGGCTTAACGTCACACTTGCTGCTGTCAACCTCCTACTCGTGCCCCTCCTCATCTCCGGTTTTGGTTTCTGGTTTTTCCGCAACCGTACTGCACGCCAGAAAACTACCATCAAAGAAGAAAACTGATGAAACCCCGCACCCTCCTCATCACACTGCTCGCACTTGGAATCATAGCCTGGCTAGCTGTTACCCTCAGCAACCGCAATCTTACACCACCTGCATCGATTGTAGGACAAGCCCTCCTCAGCAACCAAACTCTAGTCGCAACCAACACCATCGAAATCAAAGACAGCACTGAGCCGCAGCCCCTGATCCTCCAGCTAGACACGCAAGCCAACCTCTGGCGCATCAATTCCTACCACAATGCCCCAGCCAACCTCACCCGCATAGCCAAACTCACTGACGACCTTCAAGGTTCCAAGATCCAGCGCGAAGTCACATCCAACCCCGACCGCTTTCCGCGTCTTGGTCTGGGTGAACGCACCATCACCTTTCGCGACGATCAAAACAAAACCATCTACAACCTCCAACTAGGAAAAACATCCGAGGGAGGTGGCCTATTTGCCAAACGTGAAAACGATTCGGCCGCCGTCGAAATACATCCCCAAATCTTTTTCAGTGCGAGACCAGACGAATGGCTCGCCCGCGACCTCTTTCAGTTCAAACCCGAAGACATCACTGCCCTAACAGTCGAACTGCCTGACGGCTCCAAATCAATCTACCAACGTGGCCCCGAAAAACAATGGCAACTCGTTGAACCAACCCCGCCAGAAGGTAAAACCATCAATACAGAAATCCCCCAGAGAATTCTCCAACTCCTCCTCACCACCAGCTTCTTCCAGCACCACATCCGAGGCGACACCGAAGCCATTCCCGCCTACGAAAACTCACGTGAAATTACCTTTAGCCTCAGCGACGGAGAAACCTTCTCACTGCGCATCGGTCGCCGCCCTGCTACAATACCCCCACAAGTTAGCGAAACTTCAGATCAAACCAACGAACAAAACACCACAGCGGCACCAGCCGGGCCCGTGCTCATCTTTCTGGAAAGTGCCCCCGAAAAATTCGTCTGGTCCGAAGCAGCAAAAACCATCCTGCCGGTATCCACCGAGACACTCTGGAATGCCCTGCCCCAAACAGAGCAAGCGCTCTTCACTGATGCTCATATTCAGGATCAGCCCCAACAAACATCTGAAGAAACTCTTCTATCTGCTCCCCTCATAACGCCTGAATAAACAGCCCCTAAAAAGAGCATCCCAAAAATTCGCAAGCTTTTATCCAATCGCAGATTTTTTGTGATCTAACAGCAGGTACAATACTAAAACTTAGCTTTTTTATAATTAACAGACATCCATCTTTTTCATTTGATCCAGTTGGTCGTCTAAGCCATAAGGATAATTAATAATCACTACTTATTGAAAAAGTCCTCGATGGCTAAAACGGCTTTTTTAGCGGAGCGCACAGCCCCCTCGATGGTATCTGGTAGTCCGGTATCAGTCCAACCGCCGGCTAGGAAAAGGTTTGTGTCTGGCTCTTCACATTTTGGACGAAATGGCAAGTTGTCGGGAGTGGCGGCAAATGTGGCTTGTCTGGCTTTGTAAACAAAGCTCTGCAAAGGATTAATAGGAGAATGTTCAGGAAAAAATTTTTCGAGTTCCTTTATGGCTAGTGCAAGAAGCTCTTCACGCGACAAATCAACTTCGCGATATGCCGCGCTAATCGTAATCGTGTAGTGATGGTTGAATTGTGAAGGGATATTCTGTGTTTTGTTCAAATGGAAGATCCACTGCAATGGTGAGGAGTAAAAACCAAGATAGGGTTCGGAAAAGAGTTCTTCTTCCACTGTCAGGTGGATGCACACGATGGGCGAAGCGCTAAGGTGAGCGATTTTTTCACTCAGGCTTGGGTGGGATTCGCGGAGGAGTGCGGCAGTTGCATACCAAGGTGTGGCTAAGATGACTGCATCACATTCGATTCGTGAGCCGTTGCGTAGGATGACATGTGTGACTTTTCTGTTTTGGCAGTTGATGCCTGAGACAGCCGAGCCTGTTATGATTGTTGATCCGGTGAATTGCAGAAAATCTAGAGTAGGGTTGACGTACAGTTGTGTGAGTCCCGAGCGGGGAATGATGACCGCGCTGTGTGTGGCGTGTCCTGTGAAGGCTTCTAGGATGACGTTTCGGAACAATTCTGCGGAGCCTGTTGAGATGGGTTCGTTGAGTGCGGCGACGGCCACAGGCTCCCAAAGTCTCGTAATCGCTCTGTAGCTTTGTTTACAATCTGCCAGCCAACCAGCGATTGTTTGTCCGCGCCATTTGCCCTCCTTGTTGCGGGCGGAAAGGATGACTCGGCTTGTTTCAATTTTTTCTGAGTTGTTGAGGGCTTCAAAATCAAATATAGCGCAGATGAGGTGAGTGGGGGAGGGCATCCATTGGGATGCACGTAGCCGAGAACGAACTCCCCCTTCTTGGGTGTAGCAGACATCGAGATGCCTTTGCGAAGGAAGCAGGTAATCAGCTCCCAAGCTGGTGATCCAGTCGAGCGTTTGGTGATAGCAGCCCATGAGTACGTGCTGCCCGTTATCAACAGTGATGCCAAGCTTCGCATCAGGCCAGGAGTGCGTTCTTCCACCTGCTGTGGCTCGGGATTCTATCAAGGTTACGCGGTGGCCTTCGCGGGCTAGGAAAGTGGCAGCGGCGAGTCCAGCCGCGCCTGCTCCAACCACGACGACGTGACGGCTTCGTGGTCTGACGCGCTTGGTGTTTGTGCTTTTTTCTTCTCTGTAGGCAGCGTATGCAGTGATAGCTTTAGTCAAGCGAGGAAGCTTGTAGGCCGATGTGAGGCCAGGAAAGTTTTTGCTTTTGAGTAGGGTGAGCAGTTTTTGATACACCGCCGACATGACTTGTGCGGCGACCATGTTTGGACGGTCATCTTCGTGCAGTGCTCTTTCAGCAGCTGCGTAAAAGTATTGTGAGCGCAGCACCGTTTTGTGCAAAACGCTGCGAAGTACTCTTAGCGATTCGGGGTCTGTTTTGTGCAGAATGTCGGAAGTTGTGCCACAAGCCAGGAAGTCTTCCTCGGGCAGATAGATTCGATCTTTCTGTAGGTCAGTCCACACATCGCGGAGAATGTTGGTTGTTTGAAGTGCAAGCCCGAGCAACTTGGCGTATTGACGGGTCGATGAATGGCAGTAGCCGAAAATCTCTATTGAAACCAGTCCCACGCACGATGCCACTCGGTAACAGTACTGCTCGAGTTCTTTCCAGTTTGCGTAGCGTGTTTTATCTAGATCCATTTCTACGCCGCGGACGATATCGCGTAAATATTCTGGAGGGATGAAGTACTTTTTTACGACGTCAGAGAGCGCAGCGGCCAAGGCATCGGATGGTTCAGTGATATACATTTCGGAAATCCATGTTTGCCATTGCGCGAGTTGTTCGCGGCGACTTTCTGTTGAGGCTCCCTCGTCGTCGGCTATATCATCAACAGATCTGCAAAAGGCGTAGAAGACTTCCATGGCTTGACGTTTTTCTGACGAGAGTGAGAAAAACGACATAGCGAGGTTTGAGCGGGCTTTGCGGGTCAATCGCCTTGCAAGACTATTTTGAAGGTTTTTATCTGCGAATGGGGTCATAAATTCCGATCCCAATTTTTGGTGTTTGCCCGGATGAAGAGCCAAAGGAATTTAAGTTTCGAGATTTTGGGTCTGCGCCATAGAGTGTCGTAATTTTGGGCGGCAATCATGCGAAGAATTTCTGTTCCTCCTAACCAGGTGAGACGGATTTCTGTTTTCAAAGCTTTGTCCAAAAGCGAACAAAGTTTTTTACCTCGTTCAAATAGTTTCCAAGTCCTTTCACATTGGAATTGGATCAACTCACGGACCCGACTGGTCGCACGAGCATGGCGCAGGTCCTCAACACCAACTTCGAATTGAGCCATTTCACTTAAGGGCAGATAGACCCTGTCTTTTTTGATATCCACTGAAATGTCTTGCCAAAAATTCGTTAATTGCAAAGCGGTACAAATGTTATCCGACAGAAGGGCGCGCTCCTCATCACGGTAGCCAAAGACCTGAAGCACTAAACGGCCCACGGGATTTGCAGAGCGGCGGCAGTAATCTATTACCTCTTCGAAATTCATATAACGGCTTTTAACGACATCCTGCCGAAATGCGCTCAATAGATCGCGTAAAAGCTGCACTTCCAGTTGCGCTTCCCGCACGGCACGCTCCAAGGCAGTAAAAACAGGACCCGTTGGTTCACCCTGGATTGCCTTATCTAGTTCTTCTTCCCATTTTTCTAATAAAGCCAATCGCTCTTCGGTTGTAAAACTTCCGATGTTCTCGTCTGCAAAGTCATCAGCTGTGCGGGCAAAAGCATAAATGGCATGTATCCACCGCCGTTCGCGTTGAGGCAACAGGAATGAGCCGACAGGAAAGTTCTCGTAGTGCTTTCGCGCTCTATCGCAGCAAAGCGCATAGGCGGCTTCCAGATTGGTGTTGTTTTTCATAAAGCGGAGAAGAATGTGATTATGTTTTGCTGATGTTTATATTAAGGCAAAAAGACATCCGACTGAACTGTGTTTTGAGAATTGACAATGTTTTAATCGATAAGAGCATGGTTGCATGAATGAAATAATTGAAAACTTTAAAACCATTATCACACAAAAATATGCAAAGTTTGACGGTCGAGCTTCACGCAAAGAGCTAGGCTACTTTGTTTTGGTTCAATTCGCGATAGCTATCGTTTTCACTGTACTTGACACCATCATTGCGCAGATTACTAATTTTACACCTCTATCGGTTTTGTTGTTCATATACATGTTGGCCACGATTGTGCCCAGTATTGCATTGGGCTTTAGAAGAGTTCAGGACTTGGGTTTCCCTGGCTATGCTTATTTGGCCATTCTCATTCCATGCGTTGGCTTCATATTACTGATTCTTCTGCTCGTATTGCCTGGGCAACCACAAGACAATCAGTACGGACCTAATCCACTTGCAAGTAGTAATCCTCCCCCCACACCGCCGCCGCCCGCTCTTTCTTGAAGCACACTGAGTCAGAAAAACAATTTTCCCTGACACAGTTGATGCGTCTGTGCTAACAAAACGCATGCTTAGCAATGTGCAGATGCAGCGATCAGGCATTTTATTCGTTGTATCCGGACCCTCAGGATCAGGTAAAAGTACCGTATGTGCAAACCTGAAACAAACTCCGGACTTCAGATACTCCGTGTCCTGCACGACACGCGCACCACGTCCGGGCGAAGTTGATGGTGTGGACTACCATTTCTTGACAGAGGAACAATTTGATTCACACATCGCTGCGGGGGATTTCCTGGAATGGGCGCAAGTGCACAGTCATCGCTATGGTACGTTGAAATCTGTAACCCGTTCTGCTGTCACATCAGGCACAGACTTGCTGCTTGATATTGACGTCAACGGAGCCCAGCAAATCCGACAATCCAAAGAACACTGGCTTTGCGGTGCTCTTGTGGACATTTTCATCATGCCACCTACATTTGAGGAACTTGAACGTCGCCTTCGCAAACGCGGCACCGAGACTGAAGAACAAATCCAAATTCGTCTTAAAACAGCACAAAATGAACTCCCTCACTGGAAAGAATACACCTACGTGATTCTTTCCGAAACCATGGAAGAAGACCTCCAAAAAGTTCGCGCCATCATCCGTGCGGAACGCTATCGCACCATCAGACTCCGTCTGGATCTGCCGCTGCCTGTCAGCCGCCCTGAAGCATGAAGGCAAATAGCACTAAAACAATTATCCTCGGCATTAGCGCATCTATTGCCGCTTACCGTGCCGCAGACATCGCCAGTGCACTAACTCAACTCGGACATAAAGTACATTGCGTTTTGACACCTGAGGCAACGAAATTTGTCTCACCGCTTGTCCTTGCCACACTGTCCCGTAATCCAGTACTAACTCATCTGAGCGATGAAGAGCCCGGCATACCTGGCCACATTGCTCTGGCTGATGCTGCCGACCTCGTGCTACTTGCGCCAGCCACGGCAAATCTCATCGCACAGGCAGCTCTGGGTCTTGCGCCAGATGCTCTAACATCTCTGTTGTTAGCTACTCGGGCACCACTGGTAATTGCGCCGGCCATGAATTCCCACATGTGGGATCATCCTACCACTCAGGCGCACATTTCCACTCTTCAATCTCGTGGTGCTAAAATTCTTGGCCCGGCACATGGTATGCTTGCATGTGGTTACAACGGGCCAGGTAAATTACAACATGTCGAAGAGATCGTTCAGTCCGTGCTACAATATCTTGTATGATTTTTTATCTAAATTTTTCTTAACCGCAAAGCTATTCAAAAAAAATCTTCTTTATTCACAAAAAATAGTTGACTCCGCTAAACGATAATGCACAATCCACTATAGAAGATGACAGTGCATCTCTTCAAAAATTTTAGTGCAAACGCACAGCGAAAGGGGGTGAGACACAATGCCCACTAAGACCACCGCGAAAAAGGCACCGGCCAAAAAGGCACCCACGAAAAAAGCTCCGGCTAAAAAAGCCCCTGTAAAAAAAGCGGCCACCAAAAAACCGGTTGCTAAAAAAGCTCCTGCGAAGAAAGCTCCAGCCACTAAGAAATAACTGGTCTGCGGGCTTGTGTCCCGCCTACGGGAGTTCCCTTGAAAAGGAGAGCAAATGCTCTCCTTTTCTTTTGTTGGCCGCTTGGGTGTTGACATCACAACAACCTCCTGCAAAGATTAGAATCTCGAAAGCACGTCTCCGCAAAAAGGTGGCAGATTTTTCAATCTCCACCTTTTTTGGTTTCTAGGCGTCCTTTCGTGAAAACACAACTACGGAGAAGAGTATGAATGCAGAGCTGATAGCAGTCCTGGAGCAAATGGAAAGAGACAAAGGGATCCCCAAGGAAACACTTTTCAGCCTGGTGGAAAATGCCATTCTCGCATCCACCCTCAAAGCACAGGGCCCTGCAAACAAACTGCGCGTGCAGATAGACCGCAAAACAGGGGACATCAAAGCATTTGCTACACTTAAAGTTGTGGCCCAAGTCAAAAATCCCACTGAAGAAATTTCCTTCACCGAGGCACGTAAACGCCGCCCGGGCTCCGCACTCAACGGTGTTTACGAGTTTGAAGTCACTCCAAACGACATGGGGCGTATAGCAGCTCAAGCTGTTCGTCATGGTATTATGCAGGCACTTCGTGACGAAGAACGCCGCTCCATCTACGATGAGTTCAAAGGCCGTGCAGGCGACATCGTCACAGGCACTGTGCGTCGATTTGTTAAATCCGATGTGATGATCGATCTCGGCAAATTTGAAGCCATCATGCCAGCCAGCGAACGCGTGCCCACTGAAGAGTACAATGTTGGCGATCGTCTACGCGC
Organism: uncultured Verrucomicrobiae bacterium; assembly: GCA_938005615.1. GTDB lineage: Bacteria > Verrucomicrobiota > Verrucomicrobiia > JADLBR01 > CALLMV01 > CALLMV01. Next base: position 26,604 of record CALLMV010000030.1, on the reverse strand, counting down.
ACTTGTACTCTCAGTCACCCTCACACCGCGCGGGCCGGAGATAATCCTCAGCCGGGCGCACATCGATTTTGTTCGCCGCCTCTTAGAGCTCGAATGCAACGAACTGACAAACGGCACAGTGGAAATCATGCTCATGGCTCGCGAACCTGGATATCGTACAAAAGTAGCCGTCGGTTCAAAACTTGAAAAAGTCGATCCCGTAGGCGCATGCGTTGGTATCCGAGGCACTCGCGTCAAAAATATAGTTCGCGAACTTAACAACGAACGTGTGGACATCTTCAAGTACTCCGAAAACATCCGCGAACTCACAATCGAAGCACTTAAACCTGCCAAACTCAAAAGCCTCGAATTCGATGAAGTCAATAAACGTGTCACTGTGCTCGTTGACGACGAAAATCTCTCACTAGCCATCGGTAAACGTGGCCAAAACGCCAGACTCACCCAAAAACTGATTGGTTGGGAAATCGACATCCGTCGCGACGAAACAGCCCAAATCGCATTCCAGGAAAAACTAGCTGAAGCATCCGCACAGCTCGCCACTGAAATGAATATTTCACAAAAAACCGCCATCGCCGCCGTATCCGCCGGTTTTGCCAACGCAGAAATGCTTCGCGAGGCCGATACAGAAGATATCGAAGGTGCAATAGCCGACGAGGATGCTGTCAAAGAAATCCTTGCAGCACTTCAAAAGTCAACTAATAACCTATCCGAAAATACCACAAGCCTAACTCCGATAGAAGAATTCGTTCCCACTGCAGCACACACCGATCAAACTCTGCTTGAAAACAGCCCTAAACATCAACCTGCTAACACCACCACCTAAGCCGCATGCCCGCCCCAGCTTCCAACCGCCCTCGATCGGGCAACACCGCACAACGCACTACCAAAAATCGCATCACCGCCCCTAAAGCTGCAATTTCGACACCTGCCGAAGACGTACAAAAAAAACTACCCCAGCCACCACAACAAGAGCAGGAGCCCTCTGCAAATACCCAGCAAGAGATTGTTCAACAGGAATCCGGCCCACCTCGATTTAAATTCAAACCACCTGTCACGCTAAAGGACCTCGCACTTGCACTCGGCAAAAAACCCCATCAGCTCGTCCATGACCTGATGGAACAAAATATCTTTGCCACACTCACCCAAGCTCTCGAAGCCGACGCCGTGCGCAAAATCTGCGAAAAATACGGATACCTTTTCGAAACAGAAAAAAAAGAAGCCCCGCCGCCGCCACCCCCCGAACCCGTTATCCCCGAGCAGCAGGAGCCAAAAGAAGAAAACCTCAAACCCCGCCCTCCCATCATCACCTTCATGGGGCATGTGGATCACGGCAAAACCTCCCTCATGGATGCCATCCGTCAGGCCCACGTCGCAGCAGCAGAAAAGGGCGGCATCACTCAACACATAGGTGCCTACACCGTTAACTGGAAAGGCTTTCCCATCACCTTCATGGATACCCCGGGCCATGAAGCCTTCTCAGCCATGCGTGCCCGCGGAGCCAAAGTCACAGACATCGTCGTCCTAGTGGTTGCCGCTGATGATGGGATGATGCCCCAAACCCTCGAAGCCCTTGCTCACGCTAAAGCTGCGGGCGTCAAAATCATAGTTGCCATCAACAAAATCGATCTCCCTGGTGCCGACACCAACCGCGTAAAAACCCAGCTACAAGAACACGGCCTACAGCCCGAAGAATGGGGCGGAGAAACGATTGTTTGCGAAGTATCAGCCCTAAAAAAAATCGGCATAGATCACCTGATGGAAAACATCCAAGCCCTCGCAGAAATCATGGAGCTGAAGGCGGATCCCAGGCTCCCGGCACGCGGTACAGTCATCGAAGCCCAGATAGAGACTGGCCGCGGCCCGACGGCCACACTCATCATCCAGCAAGGCACACTCCACACAGGCGACGCAATCATCTGCGGCGACCACTGGGCCAAGATCAAAGCCCTCTACGACGACAAAGGCAAGCCACTCAAATCAGCAGGCCCCTCCACACCTGTACGGATCCTCGGCCTTTCAGATATTCCCCAAGCCGGAGATCCCTTTGAGGTCGCCCCCAACGAACGGGCTGCACGGGAACACTCCGAGCAACAGCTCGAAGCCAAACGCCTCGGCAAACTGGAAAAACGGAGAGTCACCACCCTAGAAAACATCTTCGAACGCGCAGGAGACGAACGTAAGACACTTAACGTCATCCTCAAAGGCGACGTTCAAGGATCTGTCGAGGCCATCACTGCATCACTCAAGAAAATCCCTGAAGACAAGGTTAAACTCGAAATCATCTACGCTGCCGTCGGGCCAATAACCGTTAACGACGTTACCCTAGCCGTAGCTTCTGACGCCGTTATCATCGGCTTCAACACCAAAACCGAATCCAACGCCGCTGCCGCAGCTAAGCGTGAAGGCATCCAGATCAAACTCTATTCCATCATCTACGAACTCTTGGACCAAGTCAAAGAGGCTATGGCCGGGCTTCTCGACCCCATCACACGCGAAAACGTAATCGGCACTGCTCTCGTCAAACAAGTCATCCAACTCTCGAAATTCCCAGTGGCGGGTTGTGCCGTACAAAATGGCAGACTCGTGCGCAGCGCTCGCGCCCGAGTACTGCGAGGTAAACAACCTATTTACGATGGCGGATTTCAAACCCTCAAACGTTTTCATGAAGACGTCTCCGAAGTCCGTTCTGGTCTGGAATGTGGTGTGCGCCTTGGCAACTTTAATGAATATCAGGTCGGTGACATCATCGAGTGTTACACACTAGAAAAAGTTCCGCAAAGCCTCTGATGCTCACATTCCTCATAGAGCAGAAAAACAATCATCCACTGTGAATATTAAAATATAGGCATATTGTAATGCTTTAACTCAGTGGTGCTTTTGGCTGCGCATTACCACACATTCGGTTAAATTTAAGTTTGAAAGACAAGCTTGCTCCGCCTAGCCCCAAATCATGTCAGTACACAGCGACGCTTGGATCAGAAAAATGGCTCAGCAACACGGGATGATCGACCCCTTTTGTGATAGCCAAGTGCGCAGTTCGCAATCAGGTCGCATCATCTCATACGGCCTTTCCTCTTATGGCTACGACCTACGTGTGAGTGATGAATTTAAAATCTTCACCAACGTGTTCAACTCCTGTGTGGATCCTAAGAACTTTGACCCAACCTCCTTTGTGGACATCAAAACGGATGTCGCCATCATTCCTCCCAACTCTTTCGCCTTGGCTCGTAGTGTGGAGTACTTTCGCATTCCCCGCGATATTATCACCATCTGCATTGGCAAGTCCACCTACGCACGTTGTGGAATCATCGTAAACGTCACACCCTTTGAGCCGGAGTGGCATGGTCATGTCACATTGGAAATATCCAACACCACTCCCCTGCCTGCCAAGATCTACGCCAACGAGGGCCTCGCCCAAGTTCTCTTTCTGCAAGGTGCAGAACCTTGCGAGATTTCCTATGCCGAGCGCGGCGGAAAATACCAAGGGCAAACAGGTATCACCATTCCACGAATGTAATACCTCGCCCTTGATTCAATTAGCCTTTTCAAGTTTAATCAGTGCTTCAGTGAAAAACATCTCGACGCGCATTGCCGGAGTAGGCGCCTACACCCCCAGCCGGGTGCTTACCAATCAGGAAATGGAGAAGATGGTAGATACTACACACGAGTGGATTACTACTCGCACAGGTATTCAGGAGCGCCGCATTGCAGCGCCTGACGAAGCTACCTCAGACCTCGCACTGCACGCGGCACGCGCAGCAATTAGTGATGCTGGTATTGATCCTCGACAGATCGGCCTTATCCTTGTTGCCACAGCTAGCCCGGACATGCTCTTCCCCTCCACGGCTTGTATGTTGCAGCAAAAACTTGGGCTGGCCCCCGTACCGGCATTTGATATCTCAGCTGCTTGTTCTGGTTTCCTCTACGGTTTGCAGATTGCTCACCAATTCATATGCAACGGCACACATTCACATATTCTCTTGGTAAGTGCTGAAAAGCTCTCCGCCATCACCAACTGGAAGGACAGGTCTACCTGCGTGCTCTTTGGTGACGGTGCCGGTGCAGTCGTCCTGGAAGCTACGCATAATTCACGAGGAGTCATCGATATCTTACTTCGCGCGGACGGCAGTTATCATGAGATTCTGAGAGTACCTGCTGGCGGCAGCGCCATGCCAGTTACACCAGATGTGATCCAGCAAAATCTTCAATTCATTCAAATGAGCGGCAAAGAAGTCTTTAAACTCGCAGTTACTGCCATGCAGGATATTGTGGAGGAAATTCTCGAAAAAAATCAAATCTCTCCGCAAGAGATCGCCTGTGTCATCCCGCACCAGGCCAATACACGCATCATCTCCGCACTGGCAGATCGCCTCGGCTTACCTATGGATCGCTTCTTCCTCAACCTTCACCGCTACGGTAATATGTCGGCAGCTAGCATCCCCGTAGCGCTGGCAGAAGCCAAAGCAGAAGCAAGACTCCACCCTGGTGACAAAATCCTTTTCGCCGCATTCGGAGGTGGACTCACCTGGGCATCCGCAATAATAGAGTGGTGAGCATTAGTAAGCCACATCATGAACGAAGAAATCACTTTCCAGTGGGCCAAGGCACTCGATCGTATAAGTGCATCCAGCACCATCGCCCTCATCTCACATATCCGGCCTGATGGTGATGCCTACGGCTGCACACTCGCACTGGGAATTGCGTTAGAATCTTTAGGCAAGGACGTGATACTTTACAACCAAAGCGGCATTCTCAGCACATACACTTTTCTGCCGCAAGTAAGCCGAGTCATCGAGCCTCCAACTGCAGCACCTAACCTCGACATGATCATCAGCCTCGACTCATCAACACCTGAAAGACTTGGGACAACCTTCGCTGCTTGGAAAATGCCGGTGGCAATCAACATCGACCACCATGCCTCCAACTCCCTTTACGGTGAGATCAATATCATCGATCCTGCCGTACCTGCAACGGCCCAGCTCTTGTACGAACTTTTTACCATAGCTCGCTGGCCCATCACCCCAGATATCGCAGCCGCACTGTACACCGGCATCATCACAGACACCGGCTCTTTTAAATATCGGGGCACCACCGCACGCACATTCCAAGTAGCTGCAGCGCTCGCCGAGGCCGGAGCTGATATCGCCAATTTATCTGAAAAATGTTTTGCCAACTACCCCCTGCGCCGGTTGCGCCTCCAGCGGGAAGTGCTCCAAAAGCTCGAATTGCGCTGTCAGGAACGTCTGGCGTTCTTCATCATCACACAAGAAATGTACCGCCTCACCGGGGCCCAACCCGAAGATACCGAGGGCCTCATCGAAAACATTATCTCCATCCAAAACGTGGAAGTCGCATTACTCTTCGAAGAGCGTAAAGACCGCACGGTCAAAGTTTCTCTCCGTTCAAAAGGCCGCATCAACGTCAGCGAACTTGCGGCGACTGTTGGCGGAGGCGGCCATCCCCTAGCGGCTGGGGCCACTATTCGCGGTTCCTTGCTCAACGCTCAGGAGGACCTACTCCCCCTCTGCGTGAAAACTGTTAACCAACTCATTGCTGCCGAGGAAAAAACCGCACAATAATCCGTCTGCAAACTGTGCCAGCCACTGATTACACCCAGCCGCAAGCACGCGCAGTGTTCCTCGACCGCGACGACACACTCATGCGTGACATACCCTACTGTCGTGACCCCGAACTTGTCGAACTCCTCCCAGGCGTACGCGATGGATTGTTGCGACTACAACAATCGGGCTGGCTCCTGTTCATCGTTACCAACCAATCTGGCATCGCCCGAGGCTACTGCACTCACGCCGAAGTACGGGCCGTCAATTCCCGGCTTTGCCAACTCCTGCAGCCAGTTAAATTTACAGGAGTTTACTACTCACCCGACAGCTCAGAGCAACACTCTACGACACGTAAACCCGCCCCCGGGATGTTGCTAGAAGCTGCACGCACCCACAACCTTCACTTGCCCTCCTGCTGGATGGTAGGTGATCGACCAACAGACGTTGCTTGTGGGCACAACGCTGGATGCCGAACCATCTGGATACCTCGAGATCCTCGCGACTGCAGCGACCCTCTCCCTACTCACAAAGCGACCGACTTTACCCAAGCCGTCCAAATCATTCTAAGCGAGACGGCTTGAATATCTTCCTGCACACAACCCATGCTAAGGCACCACCACGATTTTACCCGTGTAAGGACAACGCACTTCCACACCGCGTGCCAATCCTGTCACATCTATCAAACCCGCATTCGGCGCGTGGGGAGAACGCATAAACTTCATACCACCTTCCCCCACCTCCACAGGAATACCAAATGGCCGCACAAGCGCCGGCCGGTTGGTTCCCGAGGGACTAATCACGGCAGGTTCGCCAGGCTGATTCGCCAAACTCGCCCGCGGAGCATTAGGTCCCGTTATTGTTGACATTTGTGATGGAGAACGTGGTCGCACGTCGTATGCGGGCAACGAACTCTGCGGTCCAGGCCAAACCCTCACGACCTGCGAAGAACTATTCCCCTGCGAAGCACAACCAGAGAAAAACACGCTCGCCAGGCAAAAAGTTCCTAAAAACAAAAAACGCAACAAACTTTTCTGTAAAGCCAAGGATATACATTTTTTTTTAGGAATGATCATCCAAATCGCTTTTTGCCAAACAACTCGATTTTTACCAGTGTTTAATAGCATGCCTACTAGTCGCCAAAGGAAAACCTTGTGACGTGCTGCCACAATCGCCAACCTAAAAGTCATGCGACAAAAATCCGCCGACTTCCTCTTCAAGCTCCTCGAAACTGCTTCCCCCTCGGGCTTTGAATCCACCATCCAGCGCACTTGGCTCGATTATGTGTCCGCATTCGCCGATGAAACCGGCAGCGACGCCTGGGGCAACTGCCACGCCATCATCAACCCGGGCGGCTCGCCGCGCATCCTCCTCAGTGGCCATGCTGACGAAATCGGCTTCATGGTCAAACACATCACCGACGAAGGCTACATCTACTTCCAAGGCATCGGCGGCGTGGACAACGCCCTCATCCGCGGCCAACGCGTCACCATCCACGGCCAAGATGGCCCCGTCCCTGGAGTCACCGGCCAACTCGCCATCCACCTGCAAGACCCAGACGACCGCAAAAAAGTCCCCGACATCCACGGCATGTTCATCGACATCGGCGTCAACTCCAAAAAGGACGCCGAAAAACTCGTGCGTGTTGGCGACCCCATCACCTACTCCGCCGGAGTTCAGCGTCTCGCCGGTGAAAACATCGCCGCCCGCGGCTGCGACAACCGCGTAGGCATCTTTTGTGCTGCCGAAGCACTCCGCCTCTTTGCAGAAAAACGCCCCAAATCCGCTCGCAAAACCCAACCTGGCGGCCCGTGCGTCATCGCCCTCTCCACCATCCAGGAGGAAAACGGCCTCTACGGCGCAAGTATGTCCGGCTACTCTTTGGAGCCCGACGTCGCCCTCGTCGTGGACGTGACCCACGCCACCGACACCCCGCTCAGCGACAAGAAAAAACACGGCGACGTCAAACTCGGCGCCGGGCCCGTCATCAGCATCGGCAGCTCCAACCACCCTCGCGTCAATGCCCTGCTCGAAAAAATCGCCAAAAAAGAAAACATCCCCCACCAATTTGAGATCAACCCGCGCTGGACGGGCACCGATGCCGACGCCATCTTCCTGCAACGCGGTGGCGTGCCCTGCGCCAGCCTCGGCGTGCCCAACCGCTACATGCACACCCCCGTGGAAGTCGTGAACCTCGACGACCTCGCCAACATGGCGCGTCTCCTGGCAGAATTCAGCCTCGCCGCCACAAACGCCGCCCAGTTCCGCACAAAAATCTAAACCTCTGCCGCAGGCCCGCTCCCACAGTTGCAGCTTAAACCCTACCCAACCCAACTTTGTAAAGCTCCATCGCCACCAAGCGCTCCTTGGCGTGGTCAACGATTGGTGCCGGATACCCGCTTTTGCCCCACTCCAGTGGTGCGCGCTCCGATGGCGCGTGCACAGCCGCACCCCGCACATTCGCCAGCTCCGGAACCCACTTGCGGATAAACTCCCCTTCGGGATCAAACTTCTCCGACTGCGACAACGGCGCGAAAATGCGAAAATACGGTGCCGCGTCCGTGCCCGTGGATGCACTCCATTGCCAACCTCCATTATTCGCCGCGCAGTCCCCATCGGCCAGATGCCGCATAAAAAACTCCTCCCCCCGCTGCCAGTGGATGTGCAGGTCCTTGGTTAAAAACATCGCCACAATCATCCGCAACCGGTTGTGCATCCACCCGGTGGCCACGAGCTGTCGCATCGCCGCATCCACGATGGGGTAGCCTGTGCGCCCCTCGCACCAGGCTACGAAGTGCTCCTCGCATCCCGGCCACTGCACGGCCTCATACTCGGGCCGAAAGCTGCGCTGCGTCACATGCGGAAACTCATCCAGGATCCCCTGATAAAAATCCCGCCAAATAATCTCCGAAATAAACACATCCGCCGAGTGTTGTGCCGCCTTGCTCTGCTGCTTTGCCTTCCACCCCTCCACCGCGTGGATGATCTGCCGCGGCGAGATCGTGCCCGCGCGCAAATGCGGCGAGAGTCGCGACGTGCCTTCCACGCCAGGAAAATTCCGGTTGTCCGCATACCCCGCAGCCGCCTTCTCTAAAAACCGCTCCAAAAGGGCACGTGCCGCCGCCTCCCCAAAGCCCGCCCACTGCAGCTTCTCTGAGTCCTTCTGCCAGCCGCTATCGGGCAACTTCTCTGATTGCAGTGTGGCTGCCAGCCCGCCCTTGCCTGGCGTATTCTTCTCCAACTCAGGCAGCGCATTTTTCTTCCAACGTCGCGAATACGGCGTGAACACGGTATAGATGCCCCCGTCCTCCTTGCGCACCTCACGCGACTCAAACACCACCACATCCTTGAAACTCCGCACCACAAACCCCTCGCGCTGCCCGATCGCCGCCATCGCCGCATCGCGCTCCTTGGCAAACGGCTCGTAGTCCCGCCCGTGATACACTGCCGCGGCCCCTATCTGCTTCACCAGCCTGGGAATCTCCACGAGCGGATCGCCGTGAAGCAGCACCAACCGCGACCCCACACCCTCCAGCTCCGCCGCCAGCGACTCCACACACTTAAAGAAAAAAGCCGTAAGATTTGGTCCGCAATCTGGCCGAGCCAAGATCGCCGGATCAATCACGAATACCGGCACCACCTCATCCGCATCGCGCGTGGCCGCTGCCAACGCCGGATTATCCCGCAACCGCAAATCGCGTCGAAACCAGTGAATGATCACCTTCATGGCCACATCCTGCCCGCGCCCGCGCCTGCGCGCAACGCCGCCGCCTCACTCGCCCAGAAATTTTTCCGCGACGAGATAGTTCTTCACGTAATCCGCGACGGCCTCCTCCAAGGAAAACTTGCAGCCCCCGCCCGGACACACCCTCAGAAACTTCTCCATCCGCGCCTCTGTGAAATACTGATACTTCCCGCGCAATGCCTCCGGCATCTCGCAGTATTCGATACGTGGCTCCACCCCCAACGCCGCGAAGATCGCCCGCGCCACATCATTCCAACTGCGCGCCCGTCCTGTGCCGATGTTATACAACCCCGTGGCGGCCGCGTTCTCCGCCAAGTCCACCGTCATCCGCGCCGCGTCCTTCACATAAATAAAATCGCGCACCGACTCCCCGTCGCCATATTTCGGGTGGTGTGATTTGAACAACCGGATTATCCCACTGTCGCGCGCCTCCCGATACACCTTGGAGATCACCGAGCGCATATCGCCCTTGTGCTCTTCGTTTGGGCCAAACACGTTGAAATATTTCAGCCCCGCGACTTTTTTGAGCCACCCTTTCTGCCAGGCGTGCACATCCGTCAAATGCTTGGAAAACCCATACGCATTCAGCGGGCGCAGCATCGGGAGTTTTTCCTCCTCATCCTCGAAGCCCAGCGAGCCATCTCCGTACGTGGCTGCCGAAGAAGCATACACCAGGCGCACCCCGCGCTTCACCGCAAACTCCATCAGCTCCATCGTAAATCGGTAGTTGTTATCCGCCAGGTAATCCACATCTCGCTCGGTCGTTGAAGAGCACGCGCCGAGATGGAAGATCGTCGTCACGTTCGCCGTCAGGTCCCCCATCGTGCGTACCGACTCGCGCACCGCAGCCACTGGCTGAAACTCCGCAAAACGCAGCGGCACCAGATTCTTCCACTTCTCATCGGTGCCCAAAAAGTCCGTGACCAAAATATTGCTCAAGCCGCGCCGGTTCAGCTCATGGATGATCGCGCTTCCGATGAAGCCCGCACCACCCGTCACCAGGATCACGCCCCGACTGAGATTGTGCTTTTGCATAACAAGAAAATGCTTCGATTTTTTTGCAATGTCACGCTAACAACACAGTTTCATGACAACCGGCCCGATCACCAAATTCATCAAGCATCACTACCGCCACTTCAACGCCGCCGCCCTCAAAGACGCCGCCCAAGCTTACAGCGACCACATCGAACAAGGCGGCAAAATGATGGTCACCCTCGCCGGCGCCATGAGCACCGCTGAACTCGGCATCTCCCTAGCCGAAATGATCCGCGCCGATAAAGTGCACGCCATCACCTGCACCGGCGCAAACCTCGAAGAGGACGTCTTCAACCTTGTGGCCCACGATCACTACCGCCGCATCCCTAACTGGCGCGACCTCACCCCGCAGGACGAACAGCAGCTTCTGGACAACCACCTCAACCGCGTCACTGACACCTGCATCCCCGAGATGGAAGCCATGCGCGCCATCGAAAACTTCATCCTCGAAGAATGGATGAAGGCCGACCGCAAACGCGAACGCCACTTCCCCCACGAATACTTCTTCATGGTGCTGCGCAACCCCAAAGTCAGAAACTCCTTCCAAGTCGACAGGCAGCACTCCTGGCTCCACGCCGCGATGGAAAAAAACATCCCCCTCTTCGTCCCGGGCTGGGAGGATTCCACCCTCGGCAACATGTATGCCGGCCACTGCATCAGTGGCGATGTGCGCGACGTGCACACTGTGCGCACCGGCATCGAATACATGATCGAACTCGCCGACTGGTATACACGCGAAAGCGCCAAAGCCCCCATCGGCTTCTTCCAAATCGGCGGCGGCATCGCGGGCGACTTCCCCATCTGCGTGGTGCCCATGCTGCACCAAGATCTCAAGCGTGAGAACGTTCCCGTCTGGGCCTACTTCTGCCAGATCAGCGACTCCACCACTTCCTACGGCTCCTACTCCGGCGCTGTGCCCAACGAAAAAATCACCTGGGGTAAACTAGCGGTGGATACACCAAAATTCGTGATCGAATCCGACGCCTCCATCGTCGCCCCCCTTATGTTTGCCTACATCCTCGGCTGGTAAAAACGGATAAAAAAAACTGTGCTGATTAAACGATAAGTCGTGAACACCACACCCGAACATCTTCACCTTGCGCTGAACCACCTGCCCTTCCTCGGAGCGGCGTTTGCTCTGATCCCCCTGGGTCTGGCCTTCCTCACCAACAACAAAACGGCCGCACTCGCCGGGCTGATCTGCGCCGTGATCGCCGGCTGGGCCACTCCGTTTGTGATGGCCACTGGTGAAGCCGCCTACGAGAGATACGAGGAAGGCCCCATCGCACAATTCCTCGATCCCCAAGCCGAGACCTCCTTGGAAGAACACGAACACCGCGCGGAGGCCTGGTCCAAGGTCATGTATGTCAGCGCCGTTGTGGCTACCATTTCTTTGGCCCTTCTGCTCTGGAAGCCGGCCTGGGTGCGCGCGGTCACGGTGCCTGCCGCGGTGCTTTGTGCGGCCTCGCTCCTCTCCGGAATCTGGATCGCAGAATCTGGCGGCCCCATCCGCAGGCCGGATTTCCGCGGGGCGCAAGCGGGCGCCGCCAGTGCACCAGAATTACCCAAACTGAAAGCCAAGAAAAAACAAAAAGACCATGATGAAGAGAAAGAACACGACACGGATTAGCTCGACTGCAGCGACAATCATTTGTTGTAGGGTCCATCACTTACTAGGTAGCTAGAATTTTGATTAATCCTTTCGCTCCAAGAACAACTTCAGTATGCTTTCTGTTTAATACCTAGGCGCTACTCTCTTTGGTGACTCGCTGTGCTTAATACATTGCTTACAATTCTCCAAGCAAATTAGGGGAACCGCTCCTACCCTTGGCAATTATGCCGTTATGGATTTTATTTGTGATAATTTTAGTCAGGGTAGTGCGTCCGATATAGTAAAACTCTGTGTATCGAACGCCTGCAGAGATTTCACGAGAAAACTGCGTTGACAGATTAGTCCGTCAAACTTAAACAGTCATCTCTTTATGATATGAATTCATACGACGCACTCTTCATAATCTCAACCCAGGGATCAGACGAGAATTATTCTGAGATCATCGCTCAAATCGAAAAGGAACTTATTGCCTCGGGTTGCGATATCCAAGCCGTCCAGAAACTCGACAAACGAGAATTTGAACGCCCTAACAACAAATACAGCTCCGGTTACTACGTTAACTTCCGCTTCCGCTCTCGGCCAGACGCCATCGCCGAAATCCGTTCTAAACTAAAGTTCAATCCTGCGATCTACCGTCAGTTTTACGTAAAACGCAAGGAGTCGCCTGTAACTGCCTGATTGTCCATGGCATCTTTCAACAAAGTCTTACTGATGGGTAACCTGACTCGCGACCCCGAGCTACGTTACACCCCCAAAGGCACGGCGGTGGCTGAAACGGGCCTTGCTGTCAACAGAACTTGGAACAACGAGGCCGGACAAAAGCAGGAAGAGACACTTTTCATGGACATCGTTTTCTGGGGGCGCCAAGCAGAGACTGCCCAACAGTATCTCACCAAGGGTCGTCCTGTGTTTATCGAAGGACGCCTTACCATGGATACCTGGGACGATAAACAAACCGGACAAAAACGCACTAAACACCGTGTGACTGTGGAAAACTTCCAGTTCCTCACTCAGCGGCAAGATTCAGGGAGTGCGGCAAATGCGGGTGAAGAGTCAATGCGTCGCGCTGTACGGCCAACAACAGCTTCACGACAGCAACCAGCCACACAATCTTCAGAAGAACCTCCCCTTTCGGACGACGACATTCCTTTTTAATCAACCACCAACAATCAGAAAAAAGTAAGCTATGAACACCGAAGTCATCCTAAAAACCAAGATTGAAGGCCTAGGCGGTGAAGCAGACATCGTCAAAGTCCGCCCTGGCTATGCCCGGAATTTTTTGCTTCCCCGCGGTCTGGCCATCCCTGCCACCAAAGCCTCCAAGCACCAAATCGAACGCCTTCGCCAAATTCGTGCAGAACGCGAGGCCAACGAGCTTAACACCGCAAACGAGTATGCGCGCAAAATTAACAAAATGACCCTCACATTTCAGGTGCAGGCTGGCGACTCATTCGACAAAATCTTCGGCTCTGTCACTTCCCAAGACATCATGGAACGTCTTGCTAAAGAAGGCCTGAACGTGGATCGCAAGCGCATCAAACTGTACCATCCGCTTAAAGAGCTCAAAGAACACGAGGTGGAAATTAACCTGCATCCGGAAGTCAAGGCCACATTGCGTGTTGTTCTGGCTCTTTCCAAAGCCGATCAAGAACGCCTTGAGGCCCTGAAAGCCCAGCAAGAAGCCGAAGCTAAAGAGCTGGAAGAAAAGCGCAAAAATCGGGGCAAACGCCCCGCCCGCTCAAAAGCCTCTTCGACCGAAAAGTCTGCAGAAGCTGCACAGTAGCCACTAGCGAGGCTCCCGCTTAAGTACATCGTTGGCTTGGAGTTCTTGACTCTATGCCCAACTGAGCGGAATGTGTGCGCTTATGGTTGAGGTCAGGGATCTCGTCAAAAATTACGCCGGAGTAAAGGCTTTGAGAGGCTTGAGCTTTACCGTGGATCGCGGAGAGATCTTGGGCCTCCTCGGGCCAAATGGGGCGGGTAAAAGCACCACGATGCGCATCCTCACCAGTTACATTCCGTTTACGTCTGGCGAGGTGCGGGTTGCAGGATACTGCGTGATACGCGACTCGCTGGAAGTAAGGCGTCGCATTGGCTACATGCCAGAGCAGGTGCCCCTGTACAAGGAAATGCGGGTGGAGGAATTCCTCACCTTTCGAGCGCGCCTTAAGGGTGTAAGGCCCCGCCGCGTTCGTGCACGCGTGGAGGATGCGATTGCCCTCTGTCATTTGGGTGATGTCTCGCGCAGAATCATCGGTACACTATCCAAAGGCTTTCAACAACGTGTGGGTTTGGCTGATGCAATTGTGCATCAACCGGAATTGCTGATCTTAGACGAACCGACCATTGGCTTTGACCCTGCACAGGCCAGACAATTTCGCGAGACAATTCGCGGTCTTCGTTCTCGCCACACTATCATCCTCTCCTCTCACATACTCAGCGAAGTGGAGGCCATTTGCTCGCGGGTGCTCATCATGCGCAAGGGCCGGATTGAGGCCTCTGACACTTCTGAAAATCTCAAACGTCTTGCCGCATCGGGTTCATCATTGCGCCTGGAGGTCAAAGCCCCTGTAGAAGAACTGGTGCAGGCGCTTCGGGCCTTGCCTGGTGTCGAGGATGTCGAGCCTCAGCCTATGAGTGAGGGCTGGTGCTCGGTGACTCTTCTGGAACAACGAGGTATGGACCTGGCGGCTTCAGTCGGCGAATTGCTTATCTCCAAAAGATGGCCCCCGCGGTTACTCAACCGCCAGCAGGCCACGCTGGAAGATGTGTTCGTAGAGATGACACACGAGGACCGTGCATGAACCCAACTACAATGTTCGTAATCATGCAGCGCGAGCTGGCGATGTATTTCCGTTCACTCTTAGTGTACGGGTTGGGATTTTTCTTTCTGCTGATGACGGGCGTTACTTTTTTCTTTGTCGTTAATGCCCTGCAAGGCCAATCCTCCGAGTACTCTGTCACACAGTTCTTTTTCCAAATTCCGTTTCTTTGGTTTGCACAGTTGATCATTATGCCGCTGCTCACCATGCGCGTTTTTAGCGAAGAATACCGTTTAGGGACGTTTGAGGGTTTGATGACGGCACCCGTAACGGAGTGGGATGCAGTGCTGGGTAAATTCCTGGCCTGTCTTGTTGTTTATGCCGCGCTGCTGGCCCCGACGGTGCTTTATGTGCCGATCTTACGTTTGATCCTGCTCGATAATACACCTCTTGAAAACGGGCCTGTCTGGGCAGTATATTGGATTTATCTGCTCTGGGGTACTTTTTATGGTGCAATCGGGGTTTTTGCCTCAGCGATCACCCGCAGTCAGTTGCTCTCTTTCATTACTTCGTTTGCGATCTCTTGCGTGTTTTTCTTTGTGGGGTTTGTGATTTATTTTGAACCGCCTGGCTGGCTAAGGCTCTTGGGTCATTACATTTCTGCTTATGAGCATCTAGATCTTGCGGCACAAGGGCTACTCTCGACGCAACAGCCAGTATTTTACCTAAGTGTTGCAGTACTGTTTTTATTGATGGCCCAACAATTTATTCTCAACAGGAGAGGTCGTTCGTGAGCAAAGCTAAAAGTTTAGCAAGCCCAAAACAGAATCTCGCACAGAATTCGTTCGCTGCAAGCATTGCCACTATCCTTGCGGCGTGTTTGCTTGTGCTTGCGGTGAACTATCTTTCGGCTCGCCATTTTAAGACATTCGATCTCACCCTGACAAGGGACTTCACTCTCTCTGACAGAACACTCAATTTTGTAGGATCATTAGAACAGCCAGTAAGTATCACAGTATTTGGCTCGCCGCCAGCTTTTGCAGAAAACTACCTCCGCAGGATATTACCCCTTTATGAACGAGCTTCCCGCGGGAAAATCACTACCGCGTTCGTGGATCCCGATGCCCCCGAGGATAAGCAGTCGGCTCTTCGCCTGGTCAAGGAATTCGATCTCTCCATGCAGGAAGACTTGCTGCTTATTAGTACTGGGGAACGGCGTGCCATTCTTCGCGTAGATGAGCTCTACGAGATGTCGCCCCCTGATTTTATGACTGGCACACCGCGGCGCGTCACGGCATGGCTGGGCGAGGAACTGATTTCCTCGCGATTGCTAGAGTTGCTCACTCAGGAAAAACCAGTGATTTATTTCTTGGAGGGCCATGCCGAGGGGGATTGGCGCGACAGAGATTCCGATCGGGGTTGGGGAGAAGCTGCTAGCCGGATCGAACGGGAATATTTCGAAGTGCGTGGTCTATCGCTCATTATTCATTCTGATGTTCCGGAGGACGCGTCCCTCCTCGTGATTGCCGGACCGCGAAATTCACTCTTGCCCAGCGAAGCTGAGGCACTCTCACGTTACCTTGATCGAGGCGGCCGGGTACTATGCGCCTTGGACTGGGATCGTGATGCTGGCCTGGATGGCATTTTGCTCGAGCGAGGAATTAGAGTACGCGAGCATAAGTTGCTAGGTGGCATCAGCCAGATTCTCGGGGGAGTCGAGGTTCGTCAATTTGGCTCAACCGTTCCCATTTTGGATAAAGAATTTCCCGACCATCCCATGCTCCGCACACTGCGTTTGAATACTATACTCCTCCCAAATCTTCGAGCGCTTGAGGTCATACAACCCCAGCGCAGTGGCTGGCAAGCGTCACCCCTCCTCAAAGCACCGCAAGCTTTCTGGGGAGAAAGCGGCGAGTGGGATGAGAACACGACTTTCGATGAGGATGAAGACATCCCCGGCCCCGTCACTGTCGCCGCTGTCGCTGTTGGCCCTGCTAACGCCAGGCTTGTGGTTTTTGGTGGTGCATTGGCGTTTGACAACAAAAACATCCTAAACCAATTAGGCGCGGCTGAGCTATGGAGTAACGCAGTGAGCTGGCTGACCGAACGTGAATCCCTCATGGGAATTGGTCCCAAACAGGCCAGGGATTTTCGGCTCCGCTTAGACGCTGTGCAAATGGGCACGCTTTTTGTGGTCGTCGTCGTATTAATTCCTGGCGCTGTCCTGGCGTGGGGTATCATTACCTGGTTACAAAGGCGTAGTTAGGCTACACTCAGCACATGCAAACGTGGCGCCTGCCGCTGATCTTGATTTCGCTGGTAATTATTGCAACCGCTTACCTCATTTTCTTCGATTCAAAGAGAGCTGGTACCGCAGAGGCCATCTTCTTGGAGAAAAGGCTCTTTGCGAAGTTCGATCCCGAAAGCGCACATCGCATCACCATACGACGCAGCAAAGAGGAAGATCTGCGGTTCAATCTGCAAGAAAGCACTTGGAGAATCGTGGAGCCTTTTGAGTTCACCGCAGACCAGTTTGATATAGATGATTTGCTGTGGCTATTGGCTGACCTTGAGTACATCCAAAAAATCCCAGTGCCACGCGACAGCTCCAGACTTTCCGCCTACGGTTTGAGCTCGCCTCGTTACGTTCTGCGCGCCAACTGGGGCCGGCGCGATGAAATTGAATTGCGCATCGGTGATGACTCAGCCCGACCGGGCTCCATCTATGCACAAATCCGTAAAAATGATGCTTGGGTTTACACGATTCCACGGGAAGTGTCAGACATCCTGGCGCGCCCCGCTACTGATTGGCGCAATAGGCGCCTGCTCGATACTCGAGGCAGGCGTGTTATGAAAATCCGCCGAGAGTCTTCTACTAAAACATCAGAAATCAACGTAAATGAAAACCTGTGGACGGTCGCATCTCAAGATCCCGCTACGTTGGACCAAGATTCCGTGAATCATTGGGTTACTAGCATCCTCAGTTCACGCATCGCGAGGTATTGCACACCCGCGGAGGAGGATGATGTCCGCCGTGCCGCCCAAGAGAAAATCATCTCGCTTGAGTTTCTTGATGAACAGGGGCAAGCCATTGTTGGGTTGCGCTACATCAGCACTCTCTCTTCTGATGGAACACCCCTGCATGCAGCCCGCCGGATCGGGGAAACTGCATGGATGTACGTTGACGAAGAGCTAGCCACGCATCTCAACAATGACCCTGCCGATTTCCTGAACACACGTCCACTGAGGTATCCGCCCAGCGCCGTGAGCCGCGCGGACATTACAACACGCGCAGAGAGCTTCCAAATTCATCGGGTTGATGGTGGTTGGCTAATCCAACCAGAAGGAAAATTCGCGGAAACAGCCTCGGTAGAAAACTTTCTTGCGTTCATGAATCGCCCCCTGGCCCGGAAATCATCTTCGCCGACTGCCGCTGACACTGAACACTATGATAAGCTGGCGTCTTTTCAATTTCACATTGAAAGCCCCAGCGATCAGAAAACTCTCACTGAGGAGTTTCTCATCTACCGTGGCCCAACAGGCTCACTTTGGGGCAGATTACGGAATCTCTATGATCTTTATTCCTTGGACGAGGAGACAGTTCGTCCCCTGCTTGTACGCGCAGAGGACTTTGTCCCAAAAATTTGGAATTTGCCTGAGAGCTTCACGAGAACATCCCTCAAGCGTGCGACCATTCTTAACAGCAGACTCGAGGAATTATCTCTCGATCGTTACCAAACTTTCTTGCCTCTTCTACAGCGCATAGATGTGAGTGCCTGGCTGCCTGCAGAATCCGAGTGCGGTTTGGATCACAGACAACTCATTCTAGAATCCGAATCAAACTCGCGGTTAATCGTTTGTATTTGTGACCAGCTCATTTGCCAAATGCGTTTTGAAGAGGAAACAGGCTCAACCGCCTTCGTACCCCTTCAAGCTTGGGCAAAATTGTTTTTCGCTGCGTTGGAGCGTATTCTGGAATCTGAGCACGAAAGCCCCTCGAGTGAGAATCTTGAAAAATGATGCGTCTGATCTTTCAGCTAAATGCTCTAAGCCGTGCTTTCTGGAGCTTTGTTGGATTCATTACGATACTTGGATTTACGATCGTTATTATCATATTGACGTACATTGGCATTCGTGGCGTGCCTGAAGAATTTGAGCGACTTGTACGTGAGCAGTTAGAAGAATACGGAATCCGCGCCGATTGGGATTATATTGGCTTTGATCCTGCTGCGCGGCTTGTCGTACGCAACTTCCGATGTTTTGATGCAATTCCCGGAAGGAAATCGACAGTCTCCGTCCAGCGCACGGCACTTGAAATATCCTGGCTTGCGCTGCTTCGTGGGGAGGATTTCCTTCGAGGCCTTCAGATTCGGAGGGCATCTTTGGATGTCAAAACCAACACAGGAGAATCCCTGCAGCTCGATACTCTGGATGCAAACCTCACATTCCACTCCGAGCGTGTGAATGTGGAGTATTTCTCTGCAAGCACGGGTGGAGCAACCCTCAAAATTCGTGGCATCTTGCCAAGAACATTCTTTACGGTGCCCCCAGACACAGCAAAGGCGCCCAGTATCAGCCCGGTTGAGGATGAATCCGCAATCAGCAACAAGCCTGACGAATGGGAGGGGTCTCTCTCCCGGATCCTGTCTGCGGCTAGACGATCCAACCTCGAAGTCGTCGTCAAAATCGCACCCCGGGCCGGCTTCTCCTGGTCGGCCATCACGGCAGAGGCTTCTCTTTACTCATCAGGCGGAAATTACGAAACCGTAAATTGGCTCTCTGCTTCGGCCCAACTTTTTTGGGATGGTGGCAGACTGACGATTCCTAAATTCGCTCTCACCACGCCGCACGGTGATTTGACTTTCGCCGCACAGTTGGATTCGGTTGCACAGGAGTTTTTTTTTAAACTGCACTCTGACACGCCACCTGATTCAGTACCTTTCTTACTTCCAGAGTATCTTTCAAAGCGGTTTCAGCCTTTGAGAACTGAGGGAAAATTCTCCCTTGATTTGGAAGCATCTGGTGGAATCCGAGAAATTCAAAATATGGTCGCACACTTCACACTTGACTGGCAAAACATCAAGCTTGGACCGCATCAAATCCAATCGATATCGCTCGCGGCAGACCTGCGTGAAGGCAAGCTGATCATACGAAACTCAACTATCCAGACCTTGCACGGAAGTCTGAATTTTACGCTCACCGCCCCCTCAGTAACGGAACGTCTCGACATTACACTAGATGCCAGCATCAAACCGGATGTCTTCTCGCCACTTTTGCCTGAAGCAAAAGCTTTTTTTGATTCCATAAAATTCAACAGCCCTATGGACGTCAGTCTGACGGGTTTCATCGAATTACGTCCACAGTTTAAAATGCAATTAAGAGGTGCCGCATCAATCGGCCAATTCACATACAAGCAAGTCGAAATCAAAGCCGCGTCTGCGAACTTTCTACTCTCGCCGCCACTGCTTGTTTTAGAAAAGGTTCAGCTCTTCAGGCCTGAAGGCTCTGGTTCAGCAGATAGGGTGGATTACGATTATGTATCCCCTAACGTGCGCCTTCACAACGTCCGCGGCAACCTCTTCCCCCTGCCTACGGCGAGAATTTTTGGTCCGAAACTCGAAGAGTATCTCGCCCCGTACCGTTTCTCTAATGTGCCAGAATTCCAGGTTAATGGATATGTAGATCTCGAGAGTGGCCGCAATACGGACCTAAGAATTTTCGTACAGGGACGTAATTTCACTTACCATCTTTTGGGCCGTGATACTCCTGCAAAGCACATCTCAAGCAACATTTCCATTACGGGCAATAACCTAACAATTCAGGCGCTCAAAGCCTCAGTGGATAGCGGCGAATTGGATTTGCGCGGAAACTTTCAGATGGCAGAAACTGGTACCGATTACCAAATCCAATTTGCCCTGCGTAACGCAAATATGCACGCGGTGATGAAAGGCTTCTTTGATTTGGACGACGTGACAGGCACTGTCACTGGCGGTGCCAATATCCAAGGTAAACTCGAGGATCTCAGAACTATGCGCGGCGAAGGACAGATCTCGGTTCGTAACGGTTCTCTCATAGACATCCCCTTCCTGGGTGCACTATCACAAGTGACAGGCCTCTTTGACTTGGGCAAGGCACGTGCCAATGAAGCTGACGCCACATTTCGCTTCGATAACGGGAAGATCATCACCAATGACCTTGATATCCGCAGCCTCACCATGGCCCTCATCGGCGAAGGATTCTATGATTATGTCAACGACAATACCCAGCTCGATGTCCGACTAAATGTGCGTGGTCCTGCAGGCTTGTTGCTCTTCCCAGTCAGCAAAATTTTTGAGTATCGTGGCACCGGACCTCTGGCAAACGTCCGATGGGAGCCGCGCATCCTCACGCCTGCTGTTCCCCCGCCTCAGTCCGAGACACTGCCTCCGTTACGCGGCAGAAACCGATAAACACGATATTCTCCCAAAACCGCAACCAGTTTCAGTTCAGCGGGAGCAGGGCTCAACCCTCGGGCCAAGCGCGTACCCAACGCCACCCGATAGGACATATCCCGCCATAAAACTTTTTCATCCTCCACCACGCGCAAACCGTGCGCAATAGCCTGAGATTGTGAAAACATCCTCGCTGGATCGGCACTCACCACCCAGCCCACATTCCGTTCAAGCAAGATTTCGCGCGCCATTTCCCAGTGCGGCGTCAGCAAAAACTCTGATACATCAACAATCCCTTGGATCGACTGGTGCGAACTTGATGCCACGTACTTTGCACCAGAGAAGTACCCAAGCGCCGGGGAAAGCCACCACGGTGCCAGAATCGTGGCAGGCTCTTGTGCGATAAGCTCTGCAGCCTTTTTCAATTCCACAAATCCCTCAGAAGGCTGCTTCCATCGAAGATGATAATTCACATAATACATCAACACAGGCACATAAAAAAGTACCGTCAGCACAACCTTGCGGGCATTGTATCCTTCGCGAAAAAAAATCAGCATGCCCGGCACAGCAAGCACCACCGCAAGATACGCAGACCAGCGTATTTGCCAGAACGTGAGCAAACCGCAGATCGCAGCAAAAACTATTGTATAAATTGCAGTACTGCGCAGAGGCTTACAGCTCATCGCACAACCTGAAGAAATTACAACGGCCGGCAGCCACAAACCAGTCCAATAGATCATTTCTTGCGTCGAAGAAGGCCTTAGTTCACCTACCACTAAACTCCAATTCCGCAACCATCCCGCATCTGATGCAGGCGGTAGAGTCGGCCAAGGATCAATCACTAAACGAGAAATCAAAAGCACCACAATAGGAGTATAAAAATGCCATCCACGCCGCAGCCAATGAGAGCGACCGAGAAAGGACAGAGCAAAACACAAAACCACAAAAATCAATGGCTCAAAAAGTGAAACCCATAACGCAGAGCCCCAGACCACACCGGCAGAAATTTTCAAAAATCCCTCACCATCAGATGCGCGCAGTATCCGCCACTCGATCGCTAACGCCACTGTCAGCAATGCTGTTAGCAGTGACTGGTGATCCGGCCTGCCAAGATTCTGCGCCCAGCTCAGCGCCGGCAAAACACAATAAGCAATCAATGCCCACCAACGGCCAGGCTCTCCACGCAAAAGAAAAAACAAACAGATCAAACCGGCCAACCCAATAAGTGGTGACACCCACGCTCCCGCCAGATCTCTTGCATCCTGAGGCTCCAGAAAAAACCTCAGCGGCAGGCTTAACAAAAGAATGGTGTAATCCAGAGGCGAAGTCGCATGAGAGACAATGCCCCAAGGGGCATTCTCGAAAGCATGAAAACGCACGGGCCAGCCTCCGGATTGCTCGACCTGCCGCACCCGCTCCATACGGGTGTAGGTGTCTGTATCAAAAAAACAAACCCCGTGCTCAGTGAAGACTTTTTCCCAATCCGACAAACGGCAGAAGAGACAAAGTAGACCGATCAGAGCTAACCAAAAAATCTCGAACGTGCAACGTGGCAGGGCCTCGCGATGTACTGCCGCAGTTGGCTGCGACTCTGCGCTCATTAACCGTAGCTCTTCACGAAACGTTTCTTGCTCTCCTCAGGCTCCTGGGGTGCGCGGCTGACTTCACCCGGGGAATTAGCCGCGACGGGTTGGTTTACATCCATAGAGGATTCGCGCTGTGTCGCAGAAGACATTTTTTTCACGGAGTTATCCTCTTCACCCAAGGCTTCGCTCAGGTCCATCTCCGGATCTTCCCCGAGACTGCGCGCCACTTCTACAAAAGTCAGCCGAACGCGAGATAACATCTGATCGAGTACAGACGACTCATCAGGCGTCAGGTTGCCGCGAGTTTTTTCTTTGATCAGTGCCAACTGATCAATCAACAAGCGAGCGCTCGAAATGTCTGGGCGCGCTCTGCGTCCGTCTGGCGTGGGGATAAGCCCAAGCATGAAAAGTATATTTTGTGCCTGCATCATCACAAATTCAATAAAAGGTGTCGATGGCGGCAAATCTGCGCCTCGTTGTCTTTGCACTTCAGCCATGCTTCCGATTAGCCGCAGAGGAACACTTTCTCAAGTTGAATCGAAGCACATGCCATTTCAGTGACTACCGCGATAAATTTGCATGTGAGAAAATTCCTGCCTATACGGAGTGATGGCTCGCCTCACACTGGACTTCTTCTCTAACGCCGTGGGAATGATGACCTCATTACAGGCCATCATCCCGGAAAAGTTCCGCTCGGCAGAATGCTCCACATTACTTCTTCTGCACGGCTGGGGCGACGATGAGACTATCTGGTTAAGGCGCACCTCCCTGGAGCGCTACTGCGAAGGCCGCCCTCTGGTGGTCATCATGCCCAGGGCGGGGTTAAGTTTCTATCAGAATACTGCCTCAGGAGCGCGGTACTGGGAACACGTCTCTGTGGAGGTGCCGGCGCTTGCGCGACGTTGGCTGGGAGTTGACGCAGCCAGAAGCCGCAACTTCGCAGCTGGTATCTCCATGGGCGGATACGGCGCTCTACGGCTGGCGCTGGAGTTCCCCGGCAATTATTGTGCGGTGGCGGCACTTTCCGCCGCTTGCGACATCGGGTTTGCCTCCGTCAAAAAACGCGGGGGAAGCCACGAAGACAAGGCGAGGATAGACGCTATTTTTGGAGTGGGACGCCCTGCTCCTCAGGATGTAGATTTATTCCCCTTGGCTATGCGCTTGGTTCGCGAGGGCGGTCCGTTGCCCAGAATTTATCTCTCCTGTGGAACCAGTGATTTCCTGTATGAAGATAATGTGAAATTTCGCGAACATCTATTGCAGCTCCGGTTGCCAGAGCTGGAGTATCATGAATTCGAGGGCGGGCATACATGGGATGTGTGGGACAGGGAGATCGAGCGAGTGCTAAACTGGCTAGGTTGTTAAGTTCCCTTTTCAACGCAGGTTGGTGTTTCAGTCGATAACCGGATGTGGTAAAAAATTCAGGTATTAAGAATCTTTAGCACCGCAGAGGAAAAATCATGCGTACCTTGTTCTGCAAGTAGGTGGATTTTGGTGCTGTCGCAAATTTTTTGCCCACGTTTGAGAATGACAACGCGATCAGCTAGAAAGTCGGCCTCCTGCAAGATGTGTGTAAAGAATAGCAGACACTTTCCTTCCGCACGAAGATGACCAAGAAAATCTACTATAAATGCGGCTGAGAGGAAATCTAGTGCAGTAGTGGCTTCATCAAGCAGCAAGATGTCCGGGTCATGAATCAAGGCTCTGGCAATGTTCACTCTTTGCTTCATACCTGTGGAGAGCACTCCAACAGGTTGATCTAAAATGGACCAAGCTGCATTTTTTCTGTCATGAGGCTGATGCGCTTGGTGAGCACATTTGCCTGCAGACCTTGAAGCCGCCCAAAGAAATCCAAAGTCTCACGAGGGGTAAGTCTGTCGTATAGTTTCGTATCACCGGAAATGTATCCGATGCTGCCGTAGAGGTGTAAACTGCCCTGGCTCGGTGCTAGCAAGCCGCTGATGAGCCGCAAGAGCGTGGATTTACCTGCACCATTTGAGCCCAGAAGCACGGTGAGTTCACCCGCGTGAAGCTCGAGATCCATCGGTTCAAGAGCACAACATCCACCGTAATTCTTCGCAATACCGCGGGCCTCGAAGAGTGTGTTTGAGGTAACTTTCGGATTAAAGCTCATTAACTGTTTTCGCCGGGGAAGTGGGCCACTCGATAGAATGCGGCACCCCCTCGCGTGACTCCGGACTTTTCAATTTCGGATAATGCTTTGATGAGCGAGCGCTGCCTCGCTACGTGAACTATGAGTATCAATGGCACGTACTCCTCTTCAGCGCCTTCAGACTGTCCTGGCTGAAGTGCTGATGAAATTCCGATTGCGTGTGCGGCTAGGATACCTGCTATTTTCGCCAAAGTACCGGGCTTATCTAGCACGGTGAAGCGCAGGTAATGTGCCGAGCAGGTTTCTTCATACGGCAGAGTCAGTGCCTGCGATTCGCAGCAAACTGTAGGTAGGTGTTCGTGTGGTAATTTCATATTGCGTGAGGCTTCAACCAAGTCGGCGATCACTGCACTTGCTGTCGGGTCAGCACCTGCCCCTCGACCGGTAAAGACTGTTTGGCCGACGACGTCGCCCTCAATAACAAGGGCGTTGAAGGAGCCACTGACAGAACTAAGCAGGTGTGAGTTGTGAACTAAATTGGGCTGCACGTGCAGCTCCACCTTGCCTGCATCTGCACGTTTGATCACAGCGAGCAGCTTGATAGAGTATCCAAGCTGTGCGGCAAAACGCACATCTGCGACTTCTATTGAGCGAATGCCACGTACGTAAACCTCGCCTGGATTGGGCCATGCACCATAAGCCAGTGCAGCTAGAATGATGGCTTTGTGCATAGCATCAAAACCGTCAATATCGAGACTCGGCTCAGCTTCGGCAAAGCCGAGACGCTGGGCCTCTAAAAGTGCCTCCTCAAAACCCATGCCCTCATCCGACATGGAGCTGAGGATGTAATTGCACGTGCCATTGACGATACCTGTGATACTGCTGATGTGATTTGCCACAAGTCCTTCACGAAGCGCTTTAAGTATCGGGATGCCTCCCGCTACGCTTGCCTCAAAGCAAAAAGGGACTGAATATTTTCTGGCTAGATGCATGAGATGTGCCCCATGCGATGCGAGCAGCGCCTTGTTTGCCGTCACAAAGGCTTTGCCTGCCTTCATTGTGTTTTCAGCCAGTTCGAGTGCAGGGTGTTCGCCGCCCATCAGTTCCACAACGATTTGCACATCATCGCGCTCCGCAAGTGACAATGGATCGGTAGTTAGCTTGACTCCCTTGTCTTGGAAGTCCGCATATTTCTCCATGTTACGGACGGCTGCAGCTCGCACCGGAAAAATGTGACCGCAACGATGCTCAATTAAATCGCAGTTGCGTTCAAGGTTGCGGAGCACCCCACGCCCCACAGTCCCAAGCCCTGCTAGTGCAACGCCAATTTCACTCATAACCAACATGAAAGCGTATCTCAAACGAAACTCAAGGACTGGCAGGATATTCCTTGCGGGAGGAAGTTCGGCTTGCTGCCACTGCTTGCCAAATTAGGTGTTGAGTGTAACTGCACAGTGTGAATGTTTCGGCTCAACAACCCGGCCATACGAATGCCAAGAGAGCCTCACCGTTGCTTGAAGTGCTAAATTTTTCTTTTTTCTACGGTGAAAAGCAGGCCCTTCAAAATGTTAACTACCAAGTAGAGCATGGACAGATCTCAGCCCTCATCGGCCCCTCGGGCTGCGGAAAATCCACTCTTCTTCGCAGTATCAACCGCATGAACGAGCTGCTAGACTGCACACGTCATGAAGGAGACATCCTGCTGGAAGGCTCTTCTGTTTATGCGGATGCCTTGCCTCTGACAGAATTGCGGCGACGTGTG
>CALLMV010000029.1 GCA_938005615.1 uncultured Verrucomicrobiae bacterium | reverse complement strand
CGCGGATGGCCTGCTCTTCCTCTGGAGTGTCCGGGCGCGGGTCAACGATACGCAGGCGAATTTTACCGCCGGAAACGGATGCATATTGTTCAAGCAGCCCACGGATGCGCTCAGCGTAATTTTTGAACATGATGGGGACCTGGGGCAGGCTGGAGGCGTAGTAGAATGTGACGTCTATCGGATCGCGTGGGTCAATCTTGCTGATGAGATCGCGACTGCCCTTGCTGAGCGTGTAGAACTTGCCGGAAGTGAGGTCAAGACGCCAAGAGACTGCCGAGCCGATGATGTTTATAAGAATTAATCCTATTATTAAAAGCGCCGCTAATACTAGTTTGTTTTGGAAGATTTTTTTCATAGCACTTCAGCGTTGGAGGACAATCACGTTTAGACCAAGGCAAACAGCCGTCAGACCAACAAAGAAAATGATGTCAGACGCTTGTATCACACCCGCCAAGAATGCCTCGTAGTGGGTAATGAAGGAAAAATTGGCTATGGCATCCACCAAGAAGGCCGGGAAACCCAGGGAGATGAGCATGTTATTCAGAACGCTCCAGCCGAGTAATACGAGCACGAGGCAAGTGACGACACTAATTACGAAGCTAATGACTTGGTTTTTGGATAATGACGAGGCGAGAGAGCAAATAGCAAGATAGCTTCCGCCCATAAGAAGGGCACCAAAATAACCGGTGATTATTGGTCCAATATCTGGTTGCCCCAAGTAGAACACAGTGAGCGGCAACATGAATGTGAGAAGGAGTGCTAGAGCGATAAATGCCCAACCGGCAAGGAATTTTCCAATCACCGCCTCCGGTAAGGTGATGGGCATGGTGATAAGAAGTTCAAGTGTTCCGGAGCGTTTTTCTTCTGACCAGAGCCTCATGCCTACGGCAGGGATCAGGAAAAGATAGACCCACGGGAGGAAGGTGAACATCAGGCGAAGAGAAGCGTCGTTGCTCTCGAAGATGCGTCCGACAAACCAGGTGAGCCCTACCACAGAAATTAAAAAAACAGTGACGAAAACATAAGCCACTGGGGATCGGAAGTAGCCGAAAAATTCGCGTTTGAAGAGTGCCGACCAATGCATAGGGAGTTAGTTTGTTGTGTTTTCCGATTCGATTGTTTTCGGCAGAGTCAGCTCGCGAAAAACATCGTCGAGCCGGGTGCGCACGGGTTGAAGTTCTGCGATTTCCAGGTTCTGGTTTTTCTGGAGTTTGATGAGTTCTGTCATGGCGTTAGTTGCTTTTTTTGGGATTACGAGAATGCTGCCATTTTGGATTTGAACTTTGGAAAATTCTTTGATCTGGGAGATTTTTTCGTGCAGAGCGGCCGTATTAGTGGAAGCTGCTGGAACAACGGTGACAGCGCCGGCCAAGGGGTGACGCGCATGGAGCTCGGCAGGGCTTTCGTCAACAAGCACATGCCCGCGTGCGATGATGATGACGCGGTTACAGACAGCATCCACCTCCTCCAGGATATGCGTGGAGAGGATGATGGCTTTTTTTTCCGACATGCTGCGGATGAGTTGGCGGACTGTTTGTTTTTGGTTGGGATCAAGGCCATCAGTTGGTTCATCCATGATTAGGGCATCTGGGTCATGAATGATGGCCTGAGCCATGCCAACGCGCTGGCGGAAGCCTTTGGATAGTGTTTCAATCGTTTGATGCCGCACACCAAGCAGCGAGCAGAGCTCGATGACTCGATCAATTGCGGCTTTAAGTTTATTGCCGGACAGACCGCGAATCTCCCCGCAGAAGGTGAGAAACTCGAGAACGGTCATTTCCGGATAAAGCGGGCCATTTTCCGGAAGGTAGCCGAAGCGCGATTTTGCCTCAACGGGCTGCTCCCGGACATCGAATCCGGCGATGCTTGCTGTGCCACTGGTGGGAGTGAGAAAGCCCGTGAGCATACGCATGGTGGTGGACTTGCCTGCGCCGTTGGGGCCGAGGAATCCGAGCACCTGGCCCGGTTCGACTTTGAAACTCACATCGTTTACAGCGCGTATCGGGCCGTAGTCTTTAGTCAAATTTTTGCACTCAATCATGCGATGATGCTTATTACCTTCGGTTGAAGAATACAATCATCACTGCCTGATGGTTCAATTTTTTGTTAAACTATTCAGCTAGAAAATTCCCAGCAGGCGCTTGTTTGCTGCATCGTCCACACCAGAGCCGGCAAAATCATCAAAAGCCCGCTCTGTCACACGGATGATGTGATCTTGGATGAAGGCCGCGCCCTCGGCGGCACCCTGCTCTGGGTGCTTGAGGCAGCATTCCCATTCTAGAACGGCCCAACCAGAGAAGTCGTATTGAGTGAGTTTTGAGAAGATGGCACCAAAATCGGTCTGCCCGTCGCCGAGAGAGCGGAAGCGGCCGGCCCGCTCTTGCCAGGGGAGGTAACCGCCGTAAACGCCGACACGACCGTTGGGGTTGAACTCGGCGTCCTTCACGTGGAAGGCCTTAATGCGGCTGTGATAGATATCAATAAATTCCAGGTAGTCGAGCTGCTGAAGCACGAAGTGCGAGGAATCATACAGGATGTTCGCGCGCGGATGGTTGCCCACGGCTTCCAGGAAGCGTTCAAACGTGGCACCGTCGTGCAAGTCCTCGCCGGGATGCAGTTCAAAGCACACGTCCACGCCACACTCATCAAACTTGTTCAATAGCGGCAACCAGCGTTTGGCGAGTTCTGCAAAGCCTGTTTCCACAAGACCGGCGGGGCGTTGCGGCCAAGGATAAACATACGGCCACAACAGCGAGCCGGAGAATGTCGCATGCGCTTTCAGACCAAGGCGCAGAGATGCCTCCGCGGCCCAGGTGAGGTGTTCAATGGCCCAATGCCGGCGGGCTTCGGGATTGCCGCGTACCCAGCCGGGGGCAAAGCCATCAAACAGCGGGTCGTATGCGGGATGGCAGGCGATGAGTTGGCCCTGCAGGTGCGTGGAGAGCTCGGTGATTTGCAGCCCGTGGGATTCCACGCGGCCGCGCAGTTCATCGCAGTAATCTTGGGAGGCCGCGGCTTTTTGCAGGTCAATGCACCGCATGTCCCACGAGGGGATTTGGATGCCTTTGAAGCCAAGTGAGGCAGCCCAGCGACAAATATTGTCGAGCGTATCAAACGGGGCAGTGTCGCCGAGGAACTGTGCCAAGAATATTGCCGGACCTTGGATCGTCTTCATTGATATCTCCTTTCTATAATTTCTTCTCTAAAAATTTGCATGCGATACATAGCTGGCAGTTGGCTTTCAGGCACGAAAAATTTTGTAACAATTAAGTAACAAAAAATATTATTTTATTGCAATATTGGTATATTCCAATATTTTCATTTCTGCATCCATTGCCCATCGGGCATCTGAATCCATTCCCCGGTGAAAGCTTGCTCTCGGAAACGGGCGGCAAACTCCGCCTCGATATCCGCGATCGAGCGGCCGCGCTTGACTGCTTCCATGGTGTAAAGCGTCTGCCGGTCGGCGTTTTCCGCAGCCACCACGGAATTCACGTAGTCTGCGTGGCTTTCCCAGGCGGGCGGCAGCGGGTTGGCCCGCACAGAGAGGTAGCCGTTTTTGTCTTCACCCACGATGCGGTTGTTTTTCAGGTTGGCGATTTCGCCCATCCGGTTGCGGCGGGATTGTGCGACGGGCGTGCCTGTATCTTCTGCGGAGGAACCAGCCGGACGCGTAATCTTTTGTTCCAGCTCCACTTTCATGTTCACATCAATCTGCACCGGATCGGGCATGGCGACGCGGATTTGTGGCGAGCAGCCGATTAAAAAAAATAACGCGAAGGGCATTAACAGGAAAAAACGCATGAGAAAGTGTTAGGCACAATTCTTTGGCTGACAAGTTCCCTCAAAATCCAAGGTCTGCCGAGGAATTATGGCGAGCTAACATTCCCCTGCCCGCAACTGTTACAAAAAGAGAATTTGCTGTAAAAACTTGCACCCGCGAAAAAAGTTATTGTGTTCATCCGGTTCGAAAAGGATGATTATTCACAACCACGGCTCCGGCTAACACACAAAACTAGTAACACAATGGGCAAAGTCACATTCGAACACGTTTGGAAAATCTACGAGGGGGTTAAAGGCAGCGAGAAAGTCGCGGTCAAAGACTTTCACTTGGAAGTCGAAGATGGCGAATTCCTCGTCCTCGTCGGCCCATCAGGTTGCGGTAAGAGCACCACACTGCGCATGCTCGCCGGCCTGGAGGAAATCTCCCGCGGCGCGATTTACATCGACGGGCGCAAGATCAACGACGTGCCACCCAAGGACCGCGACATCGCGATGGTCTTCCAAAACTACGCTCTCTATCCGCACATGACGGTTTACAAAAACATGGCCTTTGGCCTCATGTTGCGCAAAACACCCAAAAAGGAAATCGACGACCGCGTGATGGCCGCCGCCAAATTCCTCGGCCTGCTGGAGCCGGACAACCTGCTCCACCGCAAACCCAAAGCCCTGTCCGGTGGGCAGCGCCAACGCGTCGCGCTCGGCCGCGCCGTGGTGCGCAACCCCAAAGTCTTCCTGTTCGACGAACCACTCTCCAACCTCGACGCCAAGATGCGCGTAGAAACACGCACCGAAATTTCCAAGCTCCAGGCCCGGCTCAACACCACCTCAGTTTACGTCACCCACGACCAAGTCGAGGCCATGACGATGGGCGACCGCATCGTGGTCATGAACCATGGAGTGATTCAACAGGCCGACGAGCCACTCGTGGTTTACAACAAACCGGCAAATATGTTCGTGGCCGGGTTTATCGGCAGTCCGCCCATGAACTTCTTCCGCGGCACCCTCGCCTCCTCGCGCGAAGGCATGTTTTTTACCGAGGATAAGAAGCCCGACTCCACACTCAAACCCCTCTGCGTAAAGGTCAGTGACGAGGCCGGGAAAATCCTCGCCGACCGCGTGGGCAAACCCATCGTGATGGGTATCCGGCCCGAGGACATCGAGGACAAACTCTTCGCCTTTGATCCTGATCCGGCGCATGTCTTCCAATCGCGTGTGGACGTGGTCGAACCGATGGGTGCCGAGACCTTCCTCTACGTGCACAGCTCCGGCCACTCACTCATTTCGCGCTCCAAAGGCCACCACAAAATCGCCGCCAACGAAGTGCTTGACCTTGTGGCCGACATGCGCAAAGCGCACTTCTTTGATCCTGAATCGCAAAACGCACTGACGTAACTTCGGCTTTGCCTCACGGTGAATGTTTTTCCGCCAGCTGCGCAAGAATCGTCCCTAATAAAAAAGCAAGCTGGTGCTCAAAGTGGGTTTTTCGATTTGCCACTCAATAAGAACTTAGGCAAAAAAAAGAAATGGCAGTCTCAATCACAATACCAACACCTCTTCGCGGCTTAACTGGGGGCGCCGATACGGTGAGTGCAGAAGGAGCGACTGTGGCAGCATTAATAGAATCACTGGAAAACACATATCCTGGGATCAAAGCACGGATGCTGGACGAAGCGGGCCAGTTGCGCAGGTTTGTCAATCTATACGTGAACGGCGAGGATGTCCGCTTCCTTCAAGGGCTGGACACACCGGTTAAGGAAAGCGATGAGCTCTCCATCGTGCCTGCAATCGCTGGAGGATAAGAAATGGCCGAATTTTCCGCCCGTTACTGGCTGAAGTTTGATAAAGAAACCGCACACCAGCCGGTGATCTGCCAGATGGCACGGCAATTTGCCGATATTACATTCAACATCCGCCAAGCCACAGTGAACGCAGACAGCGGCATAATAGCGATTGAACTCTCCGGCCCCGATGAGAGTGTGCACGGCGCTGTGCGCTGGCTGGAATCGCGCAGGGTACTCGTCGAGCCGGTGGAGCTGCAAACGATAGAGGGCTGAAAGTTTTATAGTTCCAGATGAGGCACTGGCTGCGCGTAAAGACTTCGAGCTAGTGTTTAAAGTGGCGCAGACCTGTAAAAACCATTGCAACGCCATACTGATCGCAGGCTTTGATGACTTCTTCATCACGCACACTACCGCCTGGTTGGATGACGGCCGTCGCCCCAGCTTGTGCCGCTGCGATCACACCATCAGCAAAGGGGAAGAAAGCATCGCTGGCCACAACACTGCCTTGGAGGCAGAGACCGGCGTTATTGGCCTTCCAAGTAGCGAGGCGTGAAGAGTCCACCCGCGACATTTGGCCAGCGCCGATGCCCAAAGTTCGATCGGCTGAGGCGTATACGATGGCGTTACTTTTGACGTGTTTTACTACTCGCCAGGCGAAGGTGAGGGCTGCCCACTCAGTGGGTGTAGGCTGGCGCTGAGTGACACATTTCCATTCGTGACTGCCCATAGGCAAGCTATCTGCTTGCTGGACGAGCCAGCCGCTGCGCACGGTGCGGATCGTCAACCCGCGCCAAGGGCAAGCAGCAGCCTCATTCATCTTCAGTAAGCGGAGATTTTTTTTCTTACTGAAGATGCCCAAAGCAGAGGGCTCGAAATCCGGGGCGATAATGACTTCGGAAAAAATCTCCGCTATTGCCTCGGCAACTTCTGTGTCACAAGTTCTGTTCATCACAATGATGCCGCCAAAAGGAGCTTCACGGTCGGTAGCGAGAGCCAACTCCCAGGCCTGTCTCATGGTGGCTGCTTGGCCGACGCCACAAGGATTGGTGTGCTTAAGGATAGCAAGGGTGGGTTGGTCAAATTCGTTAATCAGATCGAGTGCGGCTGCGGTGTCCAGGATATTATTGTATGAGAGTTCCTTGCCCTGGAGTTGTTGAAACTCACTGAGCATCTTGCCATAAAGGGCGGCATGCTGGTGCGGATTTTCACCGTAACGCAGGGTGGCTGCTTTGCGCATCGGCCAAGTGAGCGTGGGCGGCCAATCTTTGCCGGCGGGGAGAAGATCGGTTGGATCTGAGTTTGTGTGTTTCGCAAAGTATTGTGCGATCAGGGAGTCATAGTATGCAGTGTGGGCGAACACCTTCTGTGCAAGCTCGCGTCGAAATTCCAAGGTCGTGTGGCCCAAACTGGCAAGCTGCTCGGCAGCAGTGTGGTAGTCAGTAGGATCACAAAGTACGGTGACGGCATGATGATTTTTCGCCGCACTACGCAACATGGCAGGGCCTCCGATGTCGATGTTCTCAAGGCATTCCTCAAAACAAACACCTGGCTGATTACTTACTTTTTCAAACGGATAGAGATTTACGACGAGAACATCTATCGGCGGGATTTGAGCTTCAGCCGCCTGGGCGCAATGTTCTGGTATGTCGCGACGGTAAAGCAGGCCCCCGTGGATTTTGGGATGAAGGGTTTTGACGCGTCCGTCCATCATTTCGGCAAAGCCGGTAAACTGACTAACATCGGTGACCGGCAGGCCTGAGTCGCGTAGTACCTTGGCAGTGCCTCCAGTGCTTATAAGACTATAGCCAACATGACTAAGGAAGCGGCCAAACTCAACCAGACCTGTCTTGTCTGAAACAGATATTAGAGCGTATTTAACCATGATTGGTTTTGGAGTTCTCGGGCATAGAAGCTCAATACCAAATTCAGTGCAGTCTCGCTTTCAGTCTTGCTTTAGCAGGTGTTTGGGTATTTGGGATTTTCTGGTATTTGGAGTTTTACAGAATTATCTAACGAAATGTACGGATATATGGCGCTCAGTTTAGAACGCGTTTTGACTTTTAGCACGAAGTTCGTATGTCGACGCCCACGGCTTGTTGTGTGCGTGGGTGTATTTTGGGCCGCAGTAGGGCTGTGGCTCACAGCTACACGATTGGGTTACGTCAGCAATACGATGGACCTGATCCGCGAGGATGCTCACTTCCGTAAAATCTACATGTCCTATGTGACGGACTTTGATAAAGTGCCGCCGATCGTCGTGGTGGCACGAGGCGAGAGAGCGGCAAATCGAAAGGCCTTAGAATGGTTAGCTGCGCAGCTAAAAGACAATTCACTGTTTGAGCGAGTGGATTGGAGGCTGGATTTCTCTAAACTCAAATTCAAATCGGTGATGTTGGCTGATCCCGAGGAGCTGCGGCGGGCCTCTGAGGAATTATCAACACTGGCCCGAGGCTTAGCCGGTGCGCCGTTGGATTGGCAATCTGTTTTGAGCTTGGCACGGCAATCACTGGCCCGCGGACAAAGTGAAGATCTCGATTTGTGGCTGGAGCAAAAACCTCGTTTAGAAGAGTTGCAGAAACAATTAGCTGAATTTGCAACAGTGGCGCAGAAGGCTGAATGGTCTGAGCTCAAGCAGACGCAACAGCTTGGGCTCGGACGTGGCTTGCAGGCATGGGAAGAGCGCGAGCATATCGAGTTCGATGATGGGCGTATGGCTTTAATGCTGATACGCCCTGCACCTGGTAATCAGAATGAGATTTCCCCGTTTCACCAGGCGATCGCAGAGGTGCGGGCTAAACTTTCACAGGCCAAGGAACTGTTTCCTGAAGTAAATTTTGGCCTGACAGGCGAACCGGTGCTGGATGCAGACCAGGTGGAGACAAGCATTGTCTCGGTGGCATGGGCCTCTGTCATTGCCCTGGTGTTGATTGTTGTGCTGTTTTTGGTGAGTTACAGAGAGGCCACACGACCGCTTTTGGCTGTGGCGACGTTGTTGATTGGGACGTTCTGGACGTTTGGGTTGGCGACAGTGACGGTGGGGCATTTGAATATCATTTCCAATGCGTTTGTGGCGATG
Organism: uncultured Verrucomicrobiae bacterium; assembly: GCA_938005615.1. Lineage (GTDB taxonomy): Bacteria > Verrucomicrobiota > Verrucomicrobiia > JADLBR01 > CALLMV01 > CALLMV01. The sequence goes on along the minus strand of CALLMV010000029.1, from coordinate 16,097 downwards.
GTGCTGGGTTTGGGGATTGACTTTGGAATACAGATCATCGGTCGCTATGAGGAGGCGCTGTCACGTGGTAAGACGGCGTTAGATGCTTTGAGCGAATCGGTAGCGTACACCGGCAGCGCGATCTTTGTGGGGGCAATAACCACGACGGCGGCGTTTTTTACAATGTGTTTTAATGATTTTATAGGGCTAGCAGAGTTGGGGATCATTGCCGGTTCCGGTGTGGCGTTGTGTCTGGTAGCAAATTTGACGGTGTTGCCAGCATTAATATGGCTGGCCGATAGGAAGCGGGAGAATTTAGCCGGGACGGCACTCGCTACACACTGGCGAGGCGGGTTATTGTTGAAAGAGCCATTTCGGAATAGGCCGGCCGTGGCTCTGGCATTGGCTGCGTTGGTCACTGTGCTGTTGTGCGTAGTGGCGTGGCTGAAAACAGGAGAGACGTTTGATTATAATTTGCTAAATTTGCAGAATCCGCAGTTAGAGTCGGTGCGAGTGGAGAAGGATCTGATCGCTCACGGGCAGCAATCTATCAACTATGCAGTCGTAGTGGTGGATAGTTTGCAAGAGGCCGCAGAGATTGCCAAAAAACTCAGGGCTCTACCGACAGTGGCTGATGTGGCTAGTGCCGCGGATTTGCTGACAGCTAATGATGTGGAGAAAATGCTATTGGCCGGGCAGGTCACATCCTGGGCCGGCGCAATTAACACCCAAGCCAGAGGTATGATGAATGTTCAAGAGCTCATCCAGACGCTGGAGCATCTGGTGCTTTTGCTACAGGAGGCTCGCAACAAAGCATTGCCTTTTGCTGGGGTTTCAGATGATGCCCGTGAGGCATCCGAGTTGCTCGGGGCACTGACAGATGCCGCACGAAATGCTGTAGATGCTTTGCGCCCATTAACCCAAGAGCAAGCTGTAGAGTTGTTGAAGGCTTGGGATGCGGCGCGCTTTGCGCCTATGCGTGCAGCCATCGAGTGGTTGCGCAGACAACAACCAATGCCAGTTACCGTAATGGATATTCCTGCCTTGGTAAGGCAGCGATTTTTGGGCATGGATGGCAGATTTGCTATTGAGGTATACCCGCGAGAGAATGTCTGGGAGCGCAAGGCGGCTGAGAGGTTTATCAGAGAGGTGCGCTCCGTGGCGCCAGATGTGACGGGCACACCCGTTTTGAACCTGGAATATCTGCGCCTGCTGCGCGAGGCATTTGTGCGCGCGGGCGTACTGGCTTTGGGGGTAATTGTGGTGGTCATGTTGGTGCATTTCCACAATCTGCGGTTGACGTTTTTGGCGATTGTGCCTCTGGGCCTGGCTATTGTGTGGACGGTCGGATTAATGCCGTTGCTGGGGCTGAAGTTTAATCCGGCCAACATCATTACGCTGCCGCTCACTGTGGGTGTCGGGGTAGCTTACGGCATTTACGTGGTAGACCGTTTACGAGAAAACGCAAATGTTTCTTTGTTCGATACAAGTACGGCTAAGAGTGTGTGGTTGTCCGCTTTGACGACGGTGATTGGATTTGGGTCTCTGATTCAATCAAGTTATCGGGGAATATCCACCCTGGGGTTGTTGATGACGTTAAGTGTAGGGATGTGTCTACTGACAAGTCTTTACGTGCTGCCTGCGTTGCTGCGGATTGGAGCAAGAAAGGAAGCCAACGGCAAAACGCAGAAAGATTAATGGAAAATGCGTAAGCAAAAAACCAATAACACCAGCACCTCTGAGCTGGTAGAACATATTTTAGACACGCTTTCTCAGAAAGACTATGTGCCAACGCATTTGGAGGAGTTGATGCGCCTACTGCGGCTGGGGGAGCAGAAAAAAAGCGTGCTGGTGCGGACCTTGGGGCAGATGGAGAAAGAAGGAAAGATCGCCCGGATTAAGAAAAATCGTTACGCATTGCCTTTGGATGCAGACCTCATTCCTGGACGCATTCGGATGAACCGCCGGGGGCAAGGGACCCTTTTCCCAGAGAATCCAGATATGACACCAATACCCGTACCGCCGGAAGCCACCGGCACGGCAATGCACGATGATCGTGTGCTCGTGCGGCGTGAGGTGCGGCCGGGGGATCCTGCCTCGGCCCGGGGAACAGTGATCCGTGTATTGGAACGGGCACGAAGCAAAGTAGTTGGCACGCTTTTGAGAAGTAAGCAGCTCGCGTATGTGGCGCCGGATGATCCAAGGATTATCGCGGATATTGCGATCCCCGCAGATCAGGCAAGCAATATTCCCACTGGGCACAAGGTGGTGGTGGAGTTGCGGGAATGGAAGTCGCGCCACATGAGCCCTGAAGGAGAGATTGTGGACGTGCTGGGCAAGGCGACTGAGCCGGGCGTAGATATGCGGGGAATCATCACGCATTATCAACTGCCGACGGAATTTCCGCGCGCTGTGCTCAACGAGGCCAAGGCTTTGGGGACTGAAGTAAGGGAGGCGGAGTTAAAGGGGCGGTTAGATTGTCGCGAGCATTTGGTTGTGACGATTGATCCAGATGACGCGAAGGATTTTGACGACGCAATTTGCCTGCAGCCTGTGGAGCACGGCAGGATGCGCCTTTGGGTGCACATCGCAGATGTGTCGCATTATGTGAAGCCGGGTACGGCGTTAGACAAAGAGGCAAGGCTGCGCGGTAACTCCACGTATTTGGTAGATCGAGTGATACCGATGCTTCCGGAATCTTTAAGCAATGAGTTGTGCTCGCTGAAGCCGGGTGTGGCTCGTTTGACAAAGTGTGTGGAGTTCTTATTGGATCGCGATGCTCGGGTGTTGAGCGTTAACTTTCACGAGGCGGTGATTCTGTCCAAACGCCGGTTCGCGTATCAGGAGGTACGCGACATTTTGCGTGCTCCTGCGCGAGATGATTTGGGCAGGATGTTGCATGCGGCTCACCGGGTCGCGCAGTTGCAAAGGCAGCGTCGCTTCAAACGTGGAGCATTGAACCTGGAGTTTCCAGAAACAAAAATCCGACTCGACGCACGGGGAAGGGTGCGTGCTGTCGAAGTGGTAGAGCACGATGAGTCTCACCAGTTGATCGAGGAGTTCATGTTGATGACCAATGAGGCCGTGGCTCGAACACTCAGGCGGCTTCAAAGACCCTCAGTATATCGTGTGCACGAGCCGCCTGATCCGGAAAAGTTGGAGGATTTGCGGGCGTTGGTGAAGGCTCATGATATTGCCTGCGGCGATCTGAGTGCTCCCGGCGAGATGATGAGACTGATGAAGAAAATCGCCTCTCACGATGCGGCTCCGGCGCTATCTGTTGCGGTGTTGCGTTCGATGAAGCGGGCACGCTACACAAATCAACCGTTGGGGCATTACGGTCTAGCGGCTACGGATTATACGCACTTTACTTCGCCAATCCGCAGATACGCGGATTTGTTGGTTCATAGAGCGTTATTTGGTGGAAAAAGTAGTGTGCCCGACCATGCCAGGCTAGCGGAGATCACTGATCATATTTCCACGACAGAGCGGATTTCTCAAGATGCCGAACGTGATAGTCGCGATGTTAAGATGATGGCGTGGTTTGAAAGTCAGTTGGCTACACGTCAAGAGGCGCAGCCAGTGTTTGAGGCGATTATTACTGAGATTCGATCCTTTGGGTTTTTTGTGGACATTGCTGCGTTGGCGTATTCTGGGTTGGTACCTGTCTCTTCATTGGAGGATGATTTGTACCGGTTTGATGCTGCCGGGGTCAGGTTGGTGGGGCGTCGCCGCGGGCGCGTGTTTGCTCTCGGGCAGCGTGTGCATGTGGGGGTGTTGCGAGTGGACCGATTAAAGAAGCAGGTTGACTTTAAGCTGGTGGAATCAAGTCCAGATCGGCGCATGTGAGTGAGTGTCAATTTATGTGTAAAGTAAGTTTGGATGTTTATTTTGCAGTGGGATGTTATTAGGGGGGGATATGTTTTCTCCGTTGCTTTGGTCTGTAGTTTTGCTTTCTGTGGTGCAGGGTGTGACGGAATTTTTGCCGGTTTCTTCGACCGGACATTTGATTCTGATGGATTATTGGACGGGTTTTGAATCGGCCTTGGGAGGTAAGGATAAGGTTTTTGTTTTTGATATTTTTATCCAGCTTGGAGCAATTCTGGCGATTCTGGCGCAATACGGGTGCAGTCTCGGGGAAAGGGCACTGGGAGTTTTGCGAGCGTCTAGGCAGAGTGGGGGAATTTTTTTAGCGTTAATCGTAGGGACGATTCCGTTGGTTGTTCTCGGAATGTGGTTTGGCTCAGAGATTAAGGAGCGTTTCTTTCATCCGGTGAGTGTGGCCTGGGCGTTTATCCTGGGTGGTGTGGTAATGTGGGTGATTGAAAGTATACCTCTAAAAGTGCGTGTGGTTGATACATTCAAGGTGGGATGGAGGGAGGCACTGTGGATCGGCCTGGCACAAACTTTGGCGTTGTTTCCCGGCACTTCGCGTTCTGGGGCGACGATTATGGGCGGACTCTGCGCGGGTCTGGACAGGCGGACTGCCACAGAATTTTCCTTCATTTTGGCCTTTCCGGCATTATTTGCTGCGACGGTTTATTCGCTTGTGAAGTATCGTGAGCAGTTGGATTTTTCGATGTGGGGCGTGTTGCTCCTGGGTTTGGCGATATCTTTTCTGACTTCGTGGGCGGTTATTCGCTGGCTGTTGGTGTTTGTCAAAAACCACAACTTTAAGATTTTTGCGGTCTATCGGATTGTTTTTGGTGTGGTGTTGCTGTGGTTAAGTGCGCGTAGCGGCGGTTTACTTAGGTAGTGTTGATATGCTTCTAAAAGTACTGCTCGTGATGTTATTTGGTGCTGTGGGATGTGGGTTGCGTTTTTTGTCCTTGGAAATGGCCGCTCACTTTGGTGGTGGAACACCAGAGAAAATTTTTTGGTCAACTCTAGGCGTAAATGTGGTGGGTTGTTTTCTCATAGGTTTGCTGTACGGACATTGGCCAGCACATAGCTTAGATGAGACGACACGCTGGTGGAGAGATTGTATAAGCATCGGTTTGTTGGGGGGCTACACCACGTTTTCTGCGTTCAGCGCGCAGACAATAGATTTACTGGAACGCGGGCACTTTGTCCTGGCTGCAGCAAATATGGTGCTTTCTTTGGTACTATGTCTTGCAGCGACGTGGTCGGGACTTTCTCTGATGCGCTTGACATAAGCACCGCGCTAGGAGCGTCTTTCTTTTAGCTGAATGCATCAGGACGATTGGCCCAAGAACTCAACTCAGACAGGCAAAGTAGGGATGGAGGAAATTAGCGTGCGGGTGTACTCTTCTTGGGGATTGTGGATGACTTGTTCAGGATCTCCAAATTCAACGATTTTACCTGAGTTTAAAACAATAACTTGGTCACTCATGTGCTCAACAACGGCCATATCGTGAGCTATGAATAAATACGTAAGGTGATATTTCTGCTGAATGTCTTTGAGTAAATTGACAATGCGTGCCTGCACTGAGACATCCAGTGCGCTTACAGGCTCGTCGCAAACGATAAATTTGGGTTGTACGGCAAGTGCACGGGCAATACCTATGCGCTGTCTTTGGCCGCCGCTAAATTCGTGAGGAAAGCGGTGTAAATGCTCGGGCTGCAATCCGACTTCACGGAGCAGTTCTGCACAGCGGTCCAGACGCTGGGAGTGATTTAATTTGCTAAAGTGGATTTCAAGAGGCTCGGAAAGAATCTGAAAAATCGTGAGCCGCGGGTTGAGAGAATTGTACGGGTCTTGGAAGATGATTTGCAGATCACGTCGCAAAGGCTTTATTTGCGAATGGGTGAGTTTGCACAAATCCGTGCCATTATAATTTACAGTACCACTACGTGGTCGTACGAGCTGAAGGATGGCTTTGCCGATTGTAGATTTTCCACTGCCGCTTTCACCAACTAGTCCGATGGTTTTGCCGGCAGGGATATCGAAGCTCACACCATCCACAGCACGGATCCATGAAACAACTTTGCCTGAAAAGCTTTTCTTTGCCGGAAACCAAACGCGGAGATCTCTGATGCTGATGAGGTTCCCTTTATCCAGTGAGTTTGCGGCTGTTTGCACAACTTCAGAAAAGATTAGGCGAAAGATAAATTCAAGCAGTGAGAAATCGGTAGAGAATTTTATACTTTCAAATGGTGCGCGATACAGGGTTCGAACCTGTGACCCCCACAGTGTCAATGTGGTGCTCTACCACTGAGCTAACCGCGCAGTACATCTAAGGAAAGTTATTCAACAACCTACTTGAATGCAAGTTTAACTACCTAACTAAATTGTGTGGGAAAATAATTTTGAGGTTTTTGGCAAAGTGTTTGTGGTGGTCTAATTTTGTTGCGAGTGGGCAGGAATGGGGGATTGAGAGTCGAACTCTGGGTCATAGTACGGGTCATTGACTAGTGAGGATGTATCCTGTGCTGAATGCTCGGTGAGCAGTTTTGCTTCGATTTGTTGGGTTGGGTTGTGTGGGTGAGTCTCGGCGTGGGTGGGTTCTGATTGTGACTGATGTGGGGGCGCTGCAGTTGGGGAGGCTTGTACGGGGGAGCGGTGAGTAGGGTGAGGTTCTACTGCTCTGCCGGAAGTTTTTTTGTGTGCTTTGTGTTTGTGGTGGTTTTTTTTTCTGGTTTGAGCAGGCACATGCTTATGCAGGGTGAGGGGAACTTGTATTGCGTGGTCCGCGAGTTCGAGCTCTCCCGATGCGTATTCGATAACGTGACCGGCTTTCACAAGCCAGTGAAGATCCTTTAGGATCGAGAGTGCGGCCTTGATGGCAGGTTTTTCGTTGTGGGGATTTTCTGGTGTGTTGTCTGCTCGGAAAGCTGCCGTTTGTTCTGCTGTTTGAGGACTTTCTTGTAGGTGTTGAGCTGCGTGTTCGTGCGTTTCTTGCTGTGTTGTCTGTTCGTTCTCTTGTGTAGTTGTGTGTGGGGTTGAAACATCCGTGCTTTCCGCCGATTCTTTGTGTTTTTGGGCAGTTTTGGGATAAGCTGTTTCTTCAAATTCCGGGACGAGTGCGAAGAGGAGCTGACGTCTGTTGCAGCGCGGGTTGAGCTGAATATGTCGCAAAATTAATCGCATGTTATCCTTGATGCTTTGTGTTGTGATGTCCAACGGGCTTGGCGAAGTCGCAACCACGTAGGTGATGTTAGGTTGGATTTTGAAGAACTTCATCCCATGGCTGCGGAGCTGCAACATGAGTTCAAAGCCAAGCTCTCCGGGGAATACACTTTGGCGCTGGATTTCGGATTTGATGGCGCGATGAATGGCGGGGTCACAGTTTGCGCGTTGGCTGATTTCGCGAATTACGTGTGTGTCTACTTCTTTGATTTCGTTGTGAAGGTGGTGGGTAATGAAATGCTTTCTGACTTCCTCCATGGAGTACAGAACTTCTGTCGGGTTCGTGTTTTGTGCGGCTTGCTGTGCGACATCTAGCGATTGATTGCTTGGTATGGAATGGTTGGGGAGTGTTGTTTCTTCAGTTTGGGATTGTGTTGTTGGCTCTGGCGTTTGCTCAAATGAGGGTTGCTGGAGTTTTGATTGGGTAGCGATTGTGATTTGTTCTGTACTTTGTTCGGATGTGGGAGTGCCGACAATATCGTTCTGCTCAGGAAGATGCTGAGGCGGGGAGACTGGCGAATCTTGGTTGGATTCGTGCCGTGGCGCCGGGGCGTCGTGAATATTACGATCGCAGGCGGCGACAGGTTTGTAAAAAGCTCGCAGCGATGATTTTTCGAGCCAGCTTTTGAGAATTTCCTCGTCCTTGATGATTTTGATTTTGTTTTTGTAGGCATCAAAAGGCATGCGAATTTTGGCATTTAGATAGTTTTCGCGCAGCATCTTCTGGTATCCGTGGTAGTTGGGCGGGCAAAGTGGAGTACCAGTGACTCCGCAGATAGCCATGTGAGTGAAGTTGCCTTTGGGAGGATCTACTTTTTCGGTGTGTTTTTCGTAGAAGCGATCGCCGAATTTTTCCAGGATGTGGTCGACCGCATTGTGCATGGAGAGCCAGATGGATTCATCGATTAGACAGTGGTAGATTTTTTTGTCTTCTTTGAGATGGTTCTTCTCTACGGCATTTTTTGACGAACTCGCATTGTTTTGCTTTTTGCTTACAACAACCTGGTATCGTTCCGGTTTGGCGAGGATCATTCTTGCTAGATCGTAAACAGGGTAGGCTCTCCCATTAATGGTCATTTGTCTGGCGAGGGATTCTGTGCCGCTCGGTTCCGGGATGAGTTTTATGGTTAAAAAGTGATGATGGCGCTGATTAAAGTGGTTGGGTCTATTATGCTGAGAGCGTTCTTTAGCGGTTTGTTGGTTTTCGCGCTGCGGTCGCAGTTGTTCTGTGTACTTTTCAGGCTTTACGCTAGCGCGGCCGGTTTGTGAATTCTCGTCAAGTTTCTCGCGATGGCGGTTTTGGTGAATTAAATATCGATTTTGGGATTGCACTTTACTTGCCGGGAAAACTTGACGGGGGATTTTAGCAGCACGATTGATTGAGTGAGTGGCAGAAGTTGCCTGGCGGCTTTTACCGCTAGCAAGGTCTTTAACCCAGGCGGGAGCGAAGTCAAATTCGTTGAGGTCGATGATCACAGCTTGGGCAGTATCTGCAGGGCTCTTCTTCGGCAGCACAGGAGGTACAGTGGAATTTTGAGCTAAAGTGAGTTCAGCTGAGTTGTTTTCTTGTTCAGGAAGGTCAATCGGGTTTTGCAAGTTTGGTTCCATGTGAGGGTAATTTTCTTGTTATGAACTTCGAAGAAATGTGCTGTTTAATCTATAGCCTAGTAAGCTTTATCGGTCATTTTATTTTATTACAAAATTAGCTTGTAATTAGTCATAGCGCAAATTTAGACAAGAACCAAGATTATGAAAACGCGTGCTAAAATCACAGTTGTAGGAGCGGGTTTTGTTGGCTCAACAACCGCACAGCGCCTCGCAGAAAAAGAGCTGGGGGATATTGTTTTGCACGACATCGTGGACGGGATCGCTCAAGGCAAAGCTCTTGATATTTTGCAGTCAGCATGCCTCGAAGGCTTTGACGTAAACGTAAAAGGTACAACAGACCCTGCAGATTACTCTGATTCCGACATTGTTGTTGTAACATCTGGTCTGCCAAGACAGCCGGGCATGAGTCGGGATGACCTGCTGATGAAGAATTATGAAATTGTGAAAGGTGTTTCCGAAAATATAAAAAAGTATGCACCTAACTCAGTGGTTATCGTCGTAAGTAATCCTCTTGATGTGATGACTTATGTGGCGGCTGCAGTCACTCAATTCCCAAAAGAGCGCGTTATTGGTATGGCCGGCGTGTTAGATTCTGCGAGATTCCGCTGTTTCATCGCTATGGAGCTCGGCGTGAGTCAAAGGGATGTTCAAGCAATGGTACTGGGCGGGCATGGCGACGACATGGTACCACTGATTCGCTACTCCACGGTTTCAGGTATCTCCGTAGATAAACTCATTCCGGCTAAAAGGCTTGAAGAATTAGTTGTGCGGACTAGGAACGGCGGGGCAGAGATTGTCAAGCTCCTGCAAAAAGGCAGCGCATATTATGCGCCCTCTTCATCTGTTGTGCAAATGGTTTCTAGCATCGTGCGTGGTTCAAACCGAGTGCTGCCATGCGCAGCTTGGTGTACTGGACAGTACGGTATCAAAAATCAATTTGTTGGCGTCCCGTGTCGCCTGGGTTCATCAGGCGTTGAGGAAATTGTTGAATTAGAGCTGACCGCAGCGGAGCTACAACAATTGCAGTCAAGTGCTGCTCATGTTGCAGCAAGCGTGGAAAAGCTCGGCATAAAAGCCTAAGTAAGCCAATAAAAAATCCAGTTGTCCCTTGAGAATTCGTGGAGGCTGGATATTTTAGTTAATTGATGAAAAGCTTCTTCGGCACAAAACTATTATTACTCTTAGCATTCTCTGCTACCTGTCTCCACAATCTGCAAAGTGCTCAGCCTGTTCCGGCACTAGCTTACTTTGATGAGAAATTCGATGACTCCAGATTGGCCCCTTCTCAAAACGACCAAAGAATTGCTGAAGTAGTGGTGCGAATCTTGGAACAGCATCACTTCGTAAAGCAGCCAATTGATGATGCAGTTTCTCGGAGGTTTTTGCTTCGTTACCTCGACAACCTAGATCCCAACCGGATGCACTTTACGCAAAAAGATGTTGAGGAGCTCACTTCCAAGTATGCTACGCGATTGGATGATCTAACACGCCGGGGAGATACAACACCGGCTTACGAAATTTATAAACTTTACCTCCAAAGACTCAATCAACGTGTTCAGTTTGTGCGGGAAAAGCTGAAAAGCCACAGCTTCACATTCGAGGGAGACGAGCGCTACCAGCCTGACCGTCGTAAAGCCAAACATCCTGCGGATATCTCTGAAGCCGAAGTTTTGTGGAAAAACCGCCTCGACTACGAGGTGCTTCAGGAAATCTTGGCGAACGAGCCGCGCGAAAAAATTGTTGAAAAACTTCTTCGTCGCTACAGCCGTACTTTGCGGATTGCCAGAGAGGTAGAGAACCAAGATATCTTGGGGATCTTTCTATCCTCCCTGACTCACGTCTACGACCCTCATTCTGAATACCTCAGTGCTTCGCGGCTTGACAGCTTCGAGATTAACATGCGGCTCTCCCTTTTCGGTATAGGGGCAGTGCTTAGCTCTGAAGATGGTTATTGTGTCATTCGGGAACTGGTGCCAGGCGGACCAGCGGAACTTTCCGGGCAGTTACGCCCCGGTGATAAGATCGTAGGTGTAGCCCAGGAAGGAGATGAAGACTTTACAGATGTTGTGGATATGAACCTGAACAGGGTGGTCAACCTGATCCGCGGAGAAGGTGGCACCACGGTGCGTCTGCTCATCTCTCCCGCAGATTCCAAAGATTCATCAATCACACGAGAAGTCAGCATAGTCCGAGACCGGGTAAAAATTTCTGCGAGTGAAGCAAAGGCCAGCATCGTAGACATAGTGCCTGAAGACAGCAAAACCCCATTGCGCTTGGGTGTAATTGATCTTCCTTCCTTTTACGGAGACCCACCACGTTCGGGTGCGCGCGAACAAAGAAAGAGCACAACAGAAGACGTCCGCCGGCTTATTACCCGCCTCAAGAAAGAGGGCATCCAAGGTTTAGTCCTCGACTTGCGTAAAAACGGTGGAGGCTACCTTGAAGAAGCAATTAATCTGACGGGTCTGTTCATCCCCCCTGCCAGCCCTGTCGTGCAAGTGCAAGATGCCCGTAACAGAGTGGATATAAGCCGCACGCCCAATACAGAGGTAATCTGGGATGGCCCACTCGTGGTGCTACTGAGTCGCTTCAGCGCATCGGCTTCTGAGATTTTGGCAAACGCGCTAAAGGACCACGGTCGTGCAGTTCTTATCGGGGATCAATCCACACATGGCAAGGGCACCGTTCAAACCCTCATAGACTTGGACAACATACTAAGTAGGGTTGGCGGGCGTGGCTCTCAAGAAAAATCCGGTGGTCTCAAAATCACTGTTCAAAAATTCTATGGTCCGGATGGTTCTTCTACCCAGCTCAGAGGAGTCACTCCTGACATTGTACTCCCTTCGGTCAATGATTACTTGGAGATAGGTGAGGCTGCATTGGAAGACCCTCTTCCCTGGGATCTTGTACCGCCTGCATTTTACAAAAAACAGAAAACCTTAATACCTGAAATTCTTCCTCAACTTCGTTCCCGATCCCAAAACCGAATCCGCAATAACCCTGACTTTCGTTACATCGAGGAAGATATCAAGCGGCTGAAAGACCAGTTTGCGGACAAGTCGATTTTATTAAACGAAGAAATTCGCAGACAGGAACGTGAAGAACAGAAATTACGTATGGAAGCCAGAGAAAAAGAGAGAAAGGCTCGTGGTTCCATGAGTTCCGACTCTGTCATAATGATCACTCTTAACGACCTGGAAAAGTCTACCCTTCCCGAGCCAGTGCTTGTGACACCTGCTGCCACAGTGCGCCCAATTAGCCTCGAGATGGAAGATTCAGATTCTGCAGAGGACCCTGTTACAACTCTCAAAGGTCCTTTGTTTGATCCCACCTTGCGTGAAGCTCAATACATCTTGGCAGATATGATTATGCTTACCAGAGCTCTGGAAAATGCCCCGCAGGTTGAAACAAATCTTGTCTCCACAAACAGCGCAACCCAGCCCAAGAAAAAACTCAAAGGCAGATTAGAATAGCCCTGCAAAAAAACTTCTCGTTACATACCCGCAGCAGACCAGCCGGCAGGGGCCTGATCTTCTACAAGCTCTAGCACAACCTGAAAAATCTTACCGCGGCGTGCTTGCTGTACAATGAATCGCACCCCCTCGCATTCTGCGCTGACCCCTGGGTAGTGTTGAGGTGGCAGCCTGCGATTAAGCCACTGTGACAGTGTTTCACCATCACGAACATTTGGGAATTTGCGGCCAAGCACGGCCTCCACACGCTCCATGGCAAGATTTGCGCCAACGCGCCAAACTCCTTTGGTAATAGGTATGACGGTCATTACACTCAGATCGAATTCGTCTTCAATGTCCCCAACCAGTTCCTCAATCACATCTTCCAGCGTAATCATGCCTGAGACATTCCCCTCTGCATTCTTCACCAGTGCGATGTGGTAGCGTTTTGCACTTAAGCGCCGGAGCACTGATGTCAGATTGTCATTTTCGGCAAGCGTTACGATCGGCCGGATGAATGCTTCCAAATTTAAGTCATTTCCGTGTTCACGAAATCCGATCAAATCTTTGTAGTTGATGTATCCGTGAATGTTATTGGGATCACCGTCGGTACTTACCGGATAGCGCGTATGCATGGCATGTTGACCAAGCCGCAAATTATCCACTACTGGACGATCCAGACGGAAAAACACCATCCAATTGACGGGAATCATTATTTCCTTGACTAGAGTTTCGCGCATTTTTGCGGCATTTACGATGATGGATTCCTGCTCGCCAGCGATAGCATTGTGTGCACGTGCCATTTGGGTAATCACCTCGATGTCCACGTGGGTGAGTCGCGAATCTGACTGCTCCCGCCCTACACGCCTGATAAGCCTGGTCAGCCACTGACTAAAAGTAATTAAAGGACTGAGTATGATGATGGAAATTTCCAGCGGAGCCAGAAGCAGCGGGGCGAGCTTTTCAGCGAAAAGTGCACCGGCTGTTTTAGGAATGATCTCTGACACGTAAAGAATTGCCAGAGTTAACCCGGCCGTGAAAAAAAACACAGCCTGCGGATTATCGTTCGTCATCCCCGAAAAGATCGTGCCCGCTAAAGTCGCACCACCAGTATTGCAAATCGTGTTGATAATCAGAATGGCAGAGATTGGCCGCTCAACATTTTTTTTCAACCGCAACCAACCAGCAGCAAATGAGCGCCCTTCGCGCCGCCACGTTTCTAGTTTGATCGGCGACAGACTCAGCAGCACAGACTCTGTGAGAGAACAGGCCAGTGACCCCACTATCGTGAGCATCAATACAAAAATCAGTAGTGGCAGGCTTTCAAAAAACATTGCTCAAGAACTGATGATTCACCACCAGCAAATCACAGTGCCGGATATAAAAAGTTGGAGGTGCGGATACTTGTTCAATCAGTTTCTCCTATACTCCCCCCTAAAAAAAATCAAACATCACTTTAGCTATTTACTAAACACTGCCGGGCTTCACTGCAGGAATATTTTTTAAATCTTCTGGCACATCTTCTGGATCAAACGTCTCTACACTCATCACAACGAGAGGCAAAAGCGGACAGCCCAAATCAGGCTCACGCTCACCACGCAAAACGATAGTTGCCACACACGCCACCTCGGCACCTGCCCGGCGTACTATGGCTACTGTTTCGCCGGCGCGTCCGCCTTGCGTGATCACATCCTCCGCCACGATCCAGCAGGTGCCTGGTTCTATCACGAATCCGCGGCGAAGTGCGAGACGCCCCTCCTCCTTTTCCGCAAAAATATGGCGCGGCGCATCCAGAGCGCGCGCGAGCTCCTGTCCAAACACTACACCCCCGAGGGCAGGGGAAATCACTCCAGAGATATTTCGGTCATATCCAGATTGCTGAATTTTTTTAGCTAATGCCCTAGCCATTGCCTCTGCGTGGCGGGGATATTGTAAAACCAACGCACATTGAAAGAACTGTCGGCTGTGCCGGCCTGAACGTAGTACAAAATGCCCTTCCAGTAATGCCCCGGTATTCCGAAAAATTTGCAACCACTGTCCGGTGTCGCTCATTAATGACGCTTACAACATATCCAGAGTCCAAGTCGAGGCTTCTCGCTGGCTGGCTTGTATGACCCAGCGCCGTGTAAACTTTTATCTCGATTGCGATTTATTCTTATTATTGTTCAAAATATCTGGCGGAGCGGGAGGCTCATCGCCGATGTAATTTTGTTCCTTTTTCCGAAGCTGCACGACTGCGATCGTGCAGGCCGTCCACGTGGGCAAGAAGTTTCCCGGCATCGTTTCCAACAAAAAAGTAGGCAAAAGTAAAATATGGAAGCCTAATATTCGCGTAAGCAAAAACATCGCAACAATATCTACCAGATTGTGAAGTCCTACGATCATTCCTGGCGGGAAGATAACCATCATTGCAGCTTGTACAGCGTCTGCGGCCATGGCGATGGTGTATGCCGCACGAATGCGTGCACTTGTCAACGAAGGCGTTTGAAAAAATCTCCGCATATTTCGAATATGCTAACTGACCACAAAATGGAAACAAAACTGAATGATTTTTTAGCCGTGCGCATGAATGCGAATTGGTCGGAGCGACAGGATTTGAACCTGCGACGTCTTGCTCCCAAAGCAAGTGCTCTACCAAGCTGAGCTACGCTCCGTCTTTGAGAAAGACATTGTGCGAGGAAAGCCCGGGCGTCAACCCGCTTCAAAAATACGAGGCTAGGGAATCAGACCGCGGCGTCTGAAGTCGTCGATGTTTCCTGGTGCCGAAGCCATGACGTAATCCATCATAAATTTCAGCAGCGATACTTCCCAACCCGACTCCACTCCTACAAGCACGGCACTTAGAGAATTATTACGTGACTCGGCGATCTCTTGCATCCGTGGTGCAAGGGTTTCCAGCGATTCGTGCACATCGTAGGTTTGTAACTCATCTTTACGCACACTAAACCCGTAGCGCAGCATGCCGACAAATTGCGGTTGGCGCTGAAGCCATTCTGCAAAATCTCGGGCCTTTTCCCCGAAGCCTTCCAGCAAGAGTTTGCCCATGTTCTGCGGAGTGATAATCACGGGGCGTAAGGCCTCGATGCGGCCCTCTCTGACCCGTGAGAGATTCACGGCGTCCATGTCCTCGGTCAACAGATAATAGTGCAAGATGGAATCACCAAATGTATCTATCTTGCGTTTAGGACTGAGCAGGACTCGTGTGCTCTCTAGGGCATACTCAAAGGTGTCGCGGGTCATCAGTTTCAGCGGGCAAGTTACTCGCTCGAACATTCCGGGCAACTGAAATCTTCCGCCAGTGGAAATGCGAGTGCAATAATTGACACGACTTGATCATATGATATGTAACTAACAGCAAATCCTCAACCTCTCTTAGTTAAATTTGGAAAGCCTCACATGAAAAAATTTCTCATCATCTCTTCAATCTGCACGCTAGCTGGATTCGTATTTGGCTGGGTTAGCTCATCACTTGTTCAAGCTCCGAAACTCGAGCAGGCTCGCCAAGAAACCGCGCAGTTAAAACAGCGCATTACTCAGCTCGAAACGGCATTCCCCAGAGCATCTGACATATCTCGCCTCAATACATCCTCGGCAGGCACGTCCACTGGCTCTGCCAACGTGGGCTTTGCCACAGGAGGAGCACCAATGGCTGCGGATGGGCAGAGTCAAACGCCCCTTGCCCGCGCAACCTTCTCTGCCGGGGATGCCTCCTCCTCCCGTTCTGCCGAGCAGCAAGAAAGTGATCGCGAAAGGCGAGCAGCCGCTGCAGATGCCGCGCGCACTATCGCTAATACTCGCCTCGAGTCACTGCGTCTTGCCCTCAATCTGCGCCCGGATCAAGTAGCCAGAGTTAACGCCTTGCTCAATTCTGCAATCTCTGGGGAAAACTTCTCTTGGCGCGAAATGCGCAACCTCAATCAGCGTATCGAGCAGGCCTTAGAGGGTACCCTCAGCCCAGATCAAATAAC
>CALLMV010000028.1 GCA_938005615.1 uncultured Verrucomicrobiae bacterium | reverse complement strand
GCCAGGTTGATCAGGTAGGCGGCGTGGGCCACGACCGTTTGGATCGGGCTGGTCGCCCGGGAAAAAACAATGGCCCGGGATATCGCCACCCGTATCGTCGAGCGCGCCATGGAGTCCGTGCATCCTTTAACCGAAGATGCTGACACCCTCCCAGTTCCCGCTAAGTCGGCTTCTCCAGAACCCGATAATCCGTGAACTCAATGTTACAGTATATAAACAGGAGCAAGCTTCCTGCTGCTTGCAAAAAGGCCCGTAGTTAGTTGTGTAAGAACATTCTCACTTTGTTAGATCAAAAAAATTCTTAAAACTGAGATAAAAACCAATCAGAAAAGGATAAGTCTGGGACTCCAAGAAAAACGACTCGTAAAAAAAACCTTCGGACGAGGTGCTTGCCCCATTTTGGGACTAACTGAAATCCATCTTTATCCTTTGGGCAGTAAAAACGCTTGTGTTTAATTAGCCGCGATTAATGTGTTTGCTACCATGAAGCTAGCCATGAATTAAAAAGTAACTGTGCAGAGCGATGCTAGAGGCGGTATGGGTTTGTTGCGGCGGTCTTTCACAGCCGAGGGTTCGCATCAAGCGGTATTTTAGAGCGTCTCATGCAGTTCTTACCCACAGTTTTGAAGCGAAACCGCCTGCATCTCAATCGGGCTTCTTCTTTTTCCAACAGACTTACGGAAGAAAGCCGGAGAAGTGAGGCTTCACTGGCTTTTAATTGATCGGCTTTCTAGCACCTGTAAAATGCAGCTAAACGGCGAGCTTTTAGGTGAGTTTTGCGGCTGCGATGTATCAAAGTTACGACACCAAGGACCAAGTTTAGGAAAACGACAATGCTCGGCTCCGGTATGGCTTGAACAGAGAAGTCGTCTAAAAAATCCCGGAGCCACTACTTAAAGCGGTTTCCTTCAGCGCAATAACTAGATAATCGCCGTTCGCAACCGTGGCGAAAATTGTCTGGGGCACAGTGGTTTCAAGAGTGATATTAACGGCACTGCCGGTGTTTGAAAAAATGTGGCTTCCGAAGTTTGTATAGGTCAAGCTGTCGGGCTGAAGCGTCCAGGGTTGAGCAGATAAATCTTGACAGAGTGAAAAGTAAATCGAAGATGTTATAAACTCTCAAACTATACAAACCCATAAAGGAGGTAAATATGAATACGATAACCAGACGTCAGGCAATCAAAGGTGGCGCTTCTGCGCTTGCTGGGACCATTGCAGCTAGCGCGCTTGCGACCATGGGTATGAATGCTCAAGCCCAAGAGAAGAAATCCGACAAAAAGCCGAAGTTCAAATGGCGCATGCAAACCTACGCAGGTGCGGCGCTGGGCGAGCACGTCATCAAGCCGTCGATTGATGCATTCAACATTGCCGCCAATGGCGAAATGGTCATCGAACTTTACTACGCCGATCAATTAGCCCCTCAAGGCGAACTAGTTCGGGCTCTCCAGCGCGGCATCCTAGATGCGATTCAAACAGATGAAGATTCTGCGCAGTCCCCGGTGGATGTCTCCATCTTCGGCGCATACTTCCCGTTTGCGTCTCAGTTCTCCCTCGATGTCCCGACTCTTTGGAATTGGTATGGCCTAAATAAGATTTGGGAGGATGCTTATGCCAAGGTGGATAACGTCACCTTCCTGAGCGTTGGTTCTTGGGATCCTTGCAACTTTGCGACTACAAAACCCATCCGCTCGCTAGAGGACTTCAAGGGCTTGCGAGTGTATATGTTCCCGACTGGTGGCCAGTTCATGAGGCAGTTTGGTGTAGTGCCGGTTTCTCTGCCTTACGAGGACGTGCAAATGGCAATTCAAACGCGCGAACTGGACGGTGTGTGTTGGTCTGGCATCACAGAAGTTTACACAGTGGGCTGGGCCGATGTGACGAAGTTTTACCTCACCAATAACATTTCTGGTGCATGGGCTGGCGCATACCTAGCAAACACGAAGAGCTGGGAAGCACTACCTGAGCACCTGCGAATGCTCTTCAAACTGTGCATAGATTACTCGCACTACTACCGCTTGCACTGGTACTGGTGGGGTGAGGCACACTACCGCGTGAAGGGGGGAAAACTTGAGCTGACATCCATCCCTGAATCAGAGTGGAGCACTGTCCGTAAGGCTGCTTACACATTCTGGGACGAGACGGCGAAGAAGAGCGATAACACGGCAAAAGTCGTTAAGATCATCAGAGAATATGCAGAGTTGATGGAAAAAGCTGGACCACCCTACAGCATCACTGCTGGAAGTGTCGGCTCTGCTGAAGTTTCCCACAGAGTTAAGCCAGGCAGCACTTTCGCCACAGTCTGATGGCCCCAAACAAGGAGACTAAGCTGCACTAAGATGACAAAGCCCGAAACTGTGGCTAAGCGCATGCCGTGGCCAATCCGGAAATATGTCTGGTTGGTAGACAGGCTTGGCTTAGCCGCAGGTTACGTGGCAATGGCGCTGACTTTTGTGCTCCTCGCCATACTGGTTGAATCAACCGCCGCTCGATTATTTTTCGGAGTTTCCCACATTTGGACTGTCGAGTTGGCGATGTTCACAATGTCAGCTTATTACCTGTTGGGTGGCGCGCTTTCCGAGCAGGGCGATTATCACGTCCGCATGGATTTGTTTTATAATCGCTTTTCCCCACGTGTGCGCGCCATTACCGACAGCGTAACGGGACTGTTCGTGATTTTTTACCTCGTGATGCTGTTTCTGGCCGCGGTTAGCAACACGCACTGGGCTTGGGTAAATAAACAGGTCAACTTCTCCGCATGGGCGCCACCGATGACACCTATAAAGATTATCATGACTATTGGTATCTTTCTCATGATGTTACAAGTAATAGCGACTTTTTTTCGTGATCTCTCTAAAGCCCTAAACCGCTCCCTCGAATGAGTTACGAACAAATTGCCCTTTTCATGTTTACCACGATGGTGGTGCTGCTGGCCACGGGTCAGCGATTTTTTGGAGTGATAGGATTTGTCGGAATTTTTTCGGCACTTACGCTTTGGGGACCTGAAACTAAATCCATGTCGTTTGATGCGGTTATCACCACCTTGAATTGGTATCCGCTTCTTACCCTTCCTATGTTCATCATGATGGGCTATCTCTTTGCAGAGACCGGTATCGCTTCGGATTTGTATCGGATGTTTCACGTGTGGTCGGGTCGCCTCCCGGGAGGATTGGCAATCGGCACGATTGCGATGATGATTTTGATTTCTGCAATCAATGGTCTGAGTGTGGCCGGGCTGGCAATCGGGACAACGGTAGCACTGCCGCAGATGTTAAAACACGGATATGACAAGCGCATGGTTACCGGCGTCATCATGGCTGGAAGCACACTGGGGATCATCGTTCCTCCGAGCGTGGTATTGGTGCTGTATGGGATGATAGCTCGCGTTCCTGTGGGCCACCTTTGGTTTGCAGGGATCCTGCCGGGGCTGATGTTGGGTATGATGTTTATTTTATACATTCTGATTCGGTGTTGGATTAATCCTCAACTTGGCCCGCCGATGTCGCGCGAGGAGCTTGCTGCCATCTCTTGGAAAGAGCGCTTTAAGTTACTGCGAGCAGGTATCATCCCGATGGTGATATTTGCGGTTATGACGCTGCTTTTCTTGGGAGGAGTGACCAGTCTGGTGGAGTCTTCGGGAATCGGGATGTTGACCACTTTGATTGCCGCCTGGATAAAGGGCAAGTTATCGTGGAAAACTCTCCTGTCCGTCACTCGCAAATCGCTGGGTGTGAGTTGTGTGTTTATGTGGATCATTCAATCCGCATTGTTATTCTCAAAGGTCTTTGATGGACTTGGGGCCGGAAGGGCGCTCGAGAATCTTTTTATCGGCCAGTGGGAATTGCCGCCGTTAGCGATTGTTGCTTTAATGCAAGCTTCATTTTTGCTGATGGGCATTTTCCTGGATGACACTGCGATGTTGGTGATCGTCGCTCCGCTATATGTGCCTCTGGTCAAGAAGTTGGGATTTGACCTTGTTTGGTATGGTGTTCTCTACACGATTACATGTCAGATCGCTTATTTGACACCGCCCTTTGGTTATAACCTCTTCCTCATGCGCAGCATGGCGCCGCCTGAGATCACATTAAAAGATATCTACAGATCCATCTTTCCGTTTGTGCTTATTATGCTTCTGGGTTTGGTCGTGATCATGTTTGTGCCACAGATTGCGACGACAATACCCGAATGGTATTTCAGTAAATAATTTTAAGAATAACTCGCTTCTCGTGCATTGACTCAGTCAGCGTTAGCTAGCAGGGGAATCGCTAAGACTAGATCTGTTCGAAGTAGCGCCTGCGCTCCCAGTCGGTTACAGCGCGGTCGTATTCGTCCATCTCGAGGTGTGCTGTGTGTACGTAGAAATCTACAACTGCATCGCCGAGAGCTTTCCGCGCAAGGCGGCTATTGTTGAGCAGCTCTGCCGCTTCACGCAGCGTCTTCGGCAGGGCAGGGAGGCTTTTATCGATGTAGGCGTTGCCCTCATACATGGCTCCGCAATCCAGGTCCTCTTCTATTCCGGCTAGCCCCGCGACAAGCATGGCAGAGAAGGCCAAATAGGCGTTGGCATCGGCGCCAGGCAGTCGGTTCTCGATTCTGAAGGAATGTCTGTGCCCAACCACTCGGAAGCCGGATGTGCGGTTGTCGGTGGCCCAGACCATTTTTGTGGGTGCCCAGCTCAGAGGCTGGAAGCGTTTGTAGGCATTAACAGTTGGTGCCATGAAGTAAGTCAATTCAGGAATGTATTTTAGAAGACCGCCGAGGAACTGGCGGAAAGCCACGGAAGGAGCATCTTTGCTTTCGTCCCAAAATACGTTGCGACCGTTATTCCAAAGACTGATGTGTATGTGACAACTGCTGCCTGCATCTTTGCTGGTATATTTCGGCATGAATGTGATGCATTTGCCGTGTTGGGCAGCGATGTCTTTAGCTGCTTGTTTGAAGATGACGTGCTTGTCGGCCATCGCGATGGGCTCATCGTAGAGAATGTTGATCTCATGCTGCCCTACGCCCCATTCGCCTTTTGATGTTTCGACCTCAATTCCGGCCGCTTCCAAGTGGCGGCGCATTGAGCGGAATAGTGGTTCGTCACGTGTTGGTTGCATCGTGTGGTAGTCTATACGGTAGTCGCTCGAGGGCAGGAGTTGGTTGTAGCCTCCTACGAATGCGTCATGGTAGGTTTGATTAAAGAGAAAAAACTCGAGCTCGCTGGCCGTTTTGCATTCGAGACCTTGTGCGGCCAATCGCTCCAACTGACGCCGCAGCACACTGCGGGGTGCCTCCTCGACGAGCTTTCCGTCGTGATGGTAAAGATCGCACAGCACCAGAGCTGTGCCCTCCTGCCAGGGAGTCAAACGCAACGATGCAGGATCTGGCTGCATGAGAAAATCACCGAAACCCTTGTCCCAGTTGGCCAGTGCAAAGCCATCCATAGGGTCCATTTCCATATTCACGACCATAAGATAGCTGCACCCGTGCGTGCCGTGTTCCAGTACGCTGTTCAGGAAGTAACGGCCGGTGGCGCGTTTTCCCATAAGACGCCCCATCACATCTGGGAAAGCGACGATGACCGTGTCAATCTCTCCTGATTCAATCTTGCTTTTGATTGTACCTAAGGCTGGTATATCTTTGTGCATCTGGTTTCCTCACTATAATGCGATGTAAACGTTTTTGAGTTCTGTAAATCCCTCCAAAGCTGCCATACCGAGGTCGCGTCCGAGTCCGCTCTGTTTGAAACCTCCGAACGGAGCCTCCACATGAACGCTGGAATGTGAATTCACACTTAGTACGCCGCTCTCAACACGCTTTGCCACTCTCAGCGCACGCTTTAAGTCATTTGTCCAGAGAGACCCGCTCAGTCCGTAAGGCGAGGCGTTGACTTCGCGCAACATTTCTTCCTCGTCATCAAATGGCCGAATGCAGACGGCAGGCCCGAAGACTTCTTCCCGCCAGATTAAATCGGACGTCTCGCAGCCTAACACAACCGCCGGACGCAAATAAAATCCCTTACCGTTGGGGCGATCGCCGCCGCAGACAATGTCCCGCTTAGCAACCCGTGCGGATTCAATAAAAGACTCGACTGATTCGCGTTGGGATGAAGAAACCATCGGGCCGACCTGGGTCTCAGCTCGCGAGGGATCACCAATCGCCAGCGCGCGGGTCGCCTCGACGAATCTCTGCACAAAAGCATCGTAAATTTTGCGTTCAACAAAGATGCGGCTACGAGCGCAGCAATCCTGCCCGCAATTCGCGAAGACGCTCATAGGTGAGGAGGAGGCCGCAAGGTCTAGATCCGCATCAGCGAAAATTATGTTAGGTGACTTGCCGCCCAATTCCAGCGAAACTCGCTTAATGTCTTTGGAAGCCAGCTCCATGATGCGCGCGCCGATGGAAGTTGAACCTGTGAATGAAATTTTCTTCACCAAAGGATGTGTGACAAGCAAATCACCTATTTTCCCTCCGGATCCGGAAAGCACTTGAAGGACGCCCGCGGGCAGTCCAGCCTCATGTGCCAGACCAGCCAGGCGAAGAGCTGTGAGCGGTGAGAGGGAAGCGGGTTTTAGCACAACGCAGTTACCTGCTGCTAGAGCGGGCGCCGTCTTCCAAGATGCGATGGGGAAGGGAAAATTCCACGGCACAATTGCAGCTACGACCCCCATGGGCTGGCGAATCGTAAAGTCAAAACCACCTCGTGCCACAGGAATGGTCTCGCCGAAAAATTTGCCCACGGCGCCGGCGTAATATTCAAAGATCCGCGCACAGAGTGCTGCTTCGTCGCGAGCGTCAGAGATCGGTTTTCCGATGTTGAGCATTTCCAGCTCCGCCAGTTCTTCCTGGTGCTGGCGAATGAGTCGCGCGATGTTGAATAAGATTTCTGCCCGTTTTCCCGGGGCCATGTCTCGCCATCCGTTTTCAAAGGCCTTTTGTGCGCCATTTACTGCGCGCTCGATATCTGATTCGTTAGCGGCAGCGACTTCGCACCATGTTTCTTCCGTCGCTGGGTTAATCAGCGGAATGGTGCGCCCATCGGCAGAGTTCTGGTATTCACCGTTTATAAAGAGTCGTGTTTCACAGGGCTTTTTCATATAAGGCTCTTAAATCTGATTTGGTGACGGGCACTGGATTGGTTTGATGGCAGGCATCAGCGAAGGCCTGTTCCGTGAGCGCGTCCAGTTGAGACTCGGTCACTCCGTGCGCCCGGAGACCTCCGCCGAGGCCGATGTCTGAAAGAAGCTCGCGAATATGCCGGCAAGCTGCTGCATCACTCGTATCGCTCAGTTCGAGTGCTAGCGCGACCCTCCTGTAGAGCCCGGGTTTGCGTTGCGCGTTAAATTCCATCACAGCCGGCAGGCAAAGCGCGTTTGCGGTGCCGTGATGCAACCCGCAAATGCTAGAGAGCGGGTGGGCGAGTGCATGCGTAGCGCCAAGGTCTTTTTGGAAGGCAATACCGCCCATCATCGCAGCCACGAGCATTTGTTTGCGTGCTTCGACGTCGTTGCCATGGTGCACAGCTTGCGGGAGGGCCTTGCCAATGATGTGGATGGCCTCGAGTGCAATGCCGTCGCAAAGCGGATGATATACCGGGGAAGTAAATGATTCTATACAATGAGTCAGAGCATCAGCACCCGTGGCTGCCGTCAACCGCGGTGGGAGGCCAAGTGTGAGCTCGGGGTCCAGAACAGCTAGATTGGCCAGCAGGGAAGGATGAAAGATAACAGTCTTTTTGCCTTCGATGATGATGACTGAGCTGCGCCCAACTTCACTGCCTGTGCCCGCAGTTGTGGGGATTGCGACACAGGGAGGCAATCCAGACCAATCATCGTGAAAATTAAATTCACGCAGCTTGTGCGTGGGCCTCTTAACGCGGAGGCGAACAACCTTTCCGACGTCCAGCGCGCTGCCACCACCGAATGCAATCACCCCATCTGCTTGTGCATCGAGGTAAGCAGAGAGAGCCGCTTCGACGTCCTCTTCGATGGGATTCGGATGAACTCCACTGAAAACCGGCCAGCGGCCATTGTTTACGACTTCAAAGCGCCGATATGCGTCGGTTTGCAACAAACCCGGATCCGTTACCACTAACGGGCGACTCATCCCGATCTGAGCTAAACGGTTCGGCAACTCAGCCAACGAGCTTGCCCCCACAAGAATCGATGTAGGAAAAGAAAACACACTACTCATTTAACCTCCTTCTGCATATTTTAACGAAATTTTTTAAGATGCGAGGCCCGAGTGGTGTTGGCTCCAGTTCACGCATTCGGGTATCAATATCAAACGAACACCGGTCCCGCCAAGTCACACGCCGAGGCTCCCAAATGAAACGCAGAATCTCCGGATCATATTCTGGATGAAACTGCACGCCGCGGAGCCATTCACCACATCTGAATCCTTGCACTCGCGTATGTCGGCCAGTGGCTAGAAGCGTTGCATCTGGCGGCAGCTTCAGCACGGCATCTTGATGGCTCTCCAGCACCATGAATTCTTCAGGCAACCCTTCAAACAGCGGGTCATTTTTCCCTTCTAGTGTGAGAGTGATGGGAACGTTTCCAAACTCCACACCAGCCGGTTCACGCGCGACTTCCCCGCTCATGGCCACTGCCAATATCTGGTGGCCAAAGCACACACCGAGGTATGGGAGGCTGCGATCTTGACAATGGCGAATCATTTCTATGAGGCGATCGTTGACGTGATCTTTCACCCACGCATCGCGAGGTGATCCGCTCACTATGACGCCAAACACTCCTGGGGACTCGATAGCCTGCTGCACGGCCCCAGTCGCCGACACAACAGACACTGACAGCCCGTCAATATCGCGCAAAAAACGCGCAAACCACTCTGCTACGTTTCTAATAGGATGGGGATTCGGATAAACTTCAGACCATTCGACGACATCAACAACAACCAGAGTGTTGATCGAGCTAAGAGACATAGCAACTTCTATTACTGACTGGCTTGAAATAATGCCATAACTAATTTTCAGTATCTAAGGCAATCAATTTATGATATCAAACATAATTTATCTTCAGAGTCACTTGAAAATAAACAAAAAAAAGTTTTATTTCAGCATCTATGGCGACCGTTCAAACCAGCGTATTTGATATCTTCAAAATTGGCGTCGGTCCCTCTTCATCTCACACCATGGGTCCGATGCGTGCGGCGCAGTTGTTTATAAATGCGCTTGGGAAAAACAATGCCATTAAGCACATTCGTGCTCGTTTGCACGGGTCGCTGGGAGCCACAGGACGCGGCCATGCCACAGATCGTGCGTTGCAGCGTGTTCTACCCGAGCAGTTGTTTAATTCTGATACTGACATCGAATGGCTCCCAGACTCGCAGGATCTCCCTCACCCTAACACGCTCGACCTCATTGCAGAAGACGTCAACGGTACAGTGCTTCTGGAACAACGCTACGTCTCCGTCGGAGGAGGCCTTGTAGAGCAAGTGATGCCGGACGGCACACGTGTTCGCGACTGCCAATTTGTGCCCGCTCGACCGGTGCATCACGTATCGTCAGCCGCAGAAATTTTAACCATCTGCAAGGCACATCAGCTAAAGTGGTCAGACATCCAGCTCTCAAACGAAGCACTCACACACGAAGAAGTATTCGCAAAGCTCAATGAAATCTGGAAAACCATGCGCGACTGCATCCAGCGGGGGATTTCGACAGAAGGCCAACTGCCTGGACCCCTCGGCGTGCGACGTCGCGCTCCAGAGGCTTACCGTCGCCTCCTCAAGGATGGAGATAACCGGGCCCCGTTGCGTGATCCGTTGGAGCTGCGTATCCACGCTTACGCACTCGCAGTAAACGAAGAAAACGCGGCTGGCGGTGTCGTTGTCACCGCGCCAACTAACGGAGCTGCCGGAGTGTTACCTGCTGCTTACGCTGCTTGCCAGGACATCCACGGTCTGACAGACGAACAAATTGCACGCGGACTATTAACCGCATCCCTTATCGCCGGCCTGATCAAGTTACATGCTTCGTTGTCAGGCGCTGAAATGGGCTGCCAAGGTGAGGTCGGTTCTGCTGCCGCCATGGCGGCGGGAGGACTAGTAGAAATGTTTGGTGGCACTCCAGAACAGGTTGAAATGGCAGCAGAAATCGCACTTGAACACCACTTGGGCATGACTTGCGATCCCGTCGGTGGACTTGTCCAGATCCCCTGCATTGAACGCAACGTGATGGGAGCAGTGAAAGCTCTGCACGCCGCAACTATGGCAATGCGAAGTGAAGGAACACACCTCGTTTCTCTCGATAGAGCCATTTTTGCTATGCGTGATATCGGGCGTGATATGCACACCCGTTACAAAGAAACGGCTCAAGGCGGGCTTGCTAAAGTGATGGTGGATGGCTCACACGTCCGGTGCTGAGAACTTTCAGAAACTGAGATTTTCCAACTTCAAGCTAGTTTGTAATCGAATAGATCACGAACATCAGGCACCGCATAATACTTTGTGAGCATGACTTAATATTTAGTCCGTAATATTTTAATCACCGTCACTAAAATACAAAACTAAGAACCAAAATTTCTCCACTGCCCGATGCTGCACAGACTACACCGAGGCTGATCGCGGGATTAACAACACGGGCACTTTTGATTTGCGCACCACGGAATGGCTCACGCTGCCCAGCAGAATCTCACCAAGAAATCCCCGCCCTTGCGTGCCCATCATCAGCAAGGAGGCGTTGTTTCTTTCAACAGCAGCAAGAATTTCCTGGGCAGCCACTCCGTGAGTAATTTCGATATTAGCCTGCTTCGCACCTGCTTTGAGTAATTTCTTCTTAAGCTTTTCCAGGCGTTCGCGGTCGAGCTGATTAAACTCCTCATTTAAATCTTGGAGGTATCTTTCAATCTTCACCTGGTCTTGATTATGAAGCAGCGTGACGTTTCTGACTCCCTGTTCGACTGTCAGACGCTCGAGGTGAGCAAACGCGTGGTCAGCAATCTCCGATAGATCAGTCGCAAACAAAATGTGATTTGTCAGTTCGCAGCGACCCACCACATCACAGGTGAAGACTTGTTCGTTCCTCTTTTCTATGGGGATCACCATGACGGGTTTTGTTGACCTGCTGATCACACCATAAGCTACTCCTCCGAGCAACTTTTCCTCAGCCAGTGAGCGGCCTTGTGTGCCGAGCACAATCAAGTGATAGTTCTCCTCCTTAGCGATGCGCACAATTTCATGCTTTGGCGAACCGACGACGATCCGAGACGTCACAGCAAAGCCCTCCTTCTCGGCCATTGCCTTTTGCACGTTCAGCATCCCCTCAATCTGTTCCGACACAACGGCCATCCCCGAAGGTAATCCATCAGGCAACACAAGGCACTGCAGGAGCAGACACTCCCTCGCACCCAAGTGCTTCAAACAAGAAAGCGAACGGACAACTGCATCGGAAGCAGCCGAAACATCAGTCGCAACAATGACTCGTTGATACATATTACGCGTAGCCAATGCCTTTCATAAAATGAAAATCTATTAACTACAAATACCCTTGATGGATGTTTGTAGTTTGACAAGTCAAATTCTTTTTATCGGCCTGGGAAAAATAAAACAAAGTATTATGCACATTTCATGGAACACTGAAAGTGCCGCCGCTCTAATGCTGAGAAAAAAATCGCACAGAAAAGAAACACAAGTAAATACTCTGCACCCGTCTTGAGTCATGCAGAAGGGAAGATTTTCACAACCCTTCTGCAAGCAGGCAGATAGATTTGCTAAGCGGTTAAAAAGTGCAAGTCGAAGTTTGCTTGCTGAAACGTACGATGATCTGTGCGCTCTTTGTAGGTGCGCCCAAATTTCTTGCTGCAAGTGAAGTCTCCTCGACGAAAAAGCGGATGATGACTATGCCGCAGGCAATAGCATGCACTTGAGTAAACTGGCCGAAAAGCTTGCATCCGCCTGTAATTCTATACTGCATGGAAAGTAGACGAGCATTGCTTCCATGCAGATTACTGAACCTGCATATTCAACCTCTTGTGCCAAGAGGCTAAGCAGTAAGATACCTTGATAGACCCTGAGGTTGTGTTGCGTCAGATTTTATGCAAATTCAGTTATCAAGCTCGAATACATCTCACTGCTGACGGGCAGCTGTTGCTGCTCTGCCTGTTAGAACGCTCAGAAGCTCGGTGGTCGTCCCTTCGTTAAATATCAAATGAGTATTTTTTTTCATCTAAAACCTCAGAGCATGAGGTATAAATGCAAAAGTACTCTATGTTAGATTATGTAGCTAAAGCTATAATTTGTACAATTCTGAAAAAAGTTTTGAGCAGATAGAGTATCACAATCAGGAAAACTGAAACTTTTCCAAATTTTGCAAGCGCTATCCACTAGCCGAAGTCATACTTCGCTTGCCCTATTTAGCTTAATTGACATTAGATAACGATGTAGTCCACGAACTGTAAGTTTTGCCCACCAAATCAGCACAAAAAGAAAAGCCGCCATCACTACCATCGCTCCGGCAACAGAGCACTGCAGCCAGACAGCCAGGTGATAACCCAATAGCGAACTCAACACAGCGTGTATCACTGTCCAAAGCAATCGGCCCACGAGTCGATCACTGAGTTCAGCCGCAAACATCGGCGGCACAATCAACATTGCTATGGCCAAAATAGCCCCCACAGCTTCAAAAGCTGAGACTATTACCAGCGAAAGTAACCCCATCAAGCCATAGTGCCACACGCCTATTCTATATCCCAAAGCGGCCGCCAACCCAGGATCGAAAGTGGTTATTTTTAGTTCTTTATAGAAAATAGCAATTAAAGCGATCACGCCTAGCGTGACCAAACCCATACGCAGAACCGACGGCGGCCCCAAAACAAACTGCCCCATCTGCACGAGTGGCTCCAGCGGAACGAACGCGATTTCTCCATACAACACACATTCCGCATCGATGTGCACTGGTCCGCCAATTTCGGCCACGCTGAGGATCACCACTCCCAGCGCAAACAATAGTGTGAAGGCTATACAGATCGCAGCATCCACTTTAATCCGCGACTGCCGGTGGACGAATTCAATGATCCCTACAGTCAGAAGCCCTGTTAAGACAGCTGCACCGAACATAACAGGCGTGGTAACTTCCCGAAAAATCAAAAATCCCACTACAAGCCCGAGCAAGATGCTATGGCTGATCGCATCCCCTACCAACGCCATGCGGCGCAACAGCAAATAATTTCCTATCAGCCCACAACCCGCCGTAACGAAAAATCCCATCAACACAATCCAAATCGTGAAGCTCCCATTTTCCCGCCACGGTGCCATCACCACATGCTCCCAAGTAAAGCGTGGAATCAACTCTGCGTTCATCTCAGCGTTCTCCTTGTCCATAGCCAACAGCCCGCCTACCGGTATTCCATCCCGTACCCCGCCACTGGCGAATATCTTCCAGCCCGGGAATTAACTTCCCATGTGGGTCGCGTTTCGCAAAGTTCAGTCGTCGCTCTAACTGGCGCACGACCTCTTCCCCAAGAACGTGCTCGATTTGTTCTGCGTCATCATGCACATGGTCGGGAGCCAGATGCGCAGCGTTAGTCAAATACAACTCCCACAAGCGATGATTTCGCACAATTTCACACGCTCGCTGCCAACCTTGCGGCGTAAAGCTAATGCCGTCTCGAAACGTTGTTACCATTCCATTCCGGGATAGTTTTTTCACCTCGGCATTGATCTCCTCCAAAGTTTCCCGGCGTCGTTGGGCTAACTCCTCCCGTGTGACAACGTCTCGGCGGAAATCTTCCGACTCCAATACATGGTAGAGTGCTTTGAGTGTGTTTTCTTGTCGTACCAGCGCCCTGCGGCTGCGATGTGCCCACCATCGTGCGAGGATCCCGTGCCGCGGCCCAAAAAACAGAGCAAGAGCAAACACAAGACCGGCAGCCAAAACCATAAACGGGCCTGTTGGTAGATTGCGCCCAACAAAAGAAAAAAACGCCCCGACCACTCCTGTGAGTGCGCCTAGCCCCGCTGCCCAGACGAGCATCCACCCCAAACGATCTGTTAAAAGTACTGCAGCAGCAGCAGGGATCACTAACATCGCTGTTACCAAAACCACGCCTACCGCCTGCAGTGCCGACACAATCGCAAAAGCTAACAACAGCATGAGCCCGTAATGAAAAACCTGTACAGGCAAGCCTATCGCCCGTGCAAATCCCGGATCAAAACTCGTAATTCGCAACTCCTTGAAAAATGCAAACACCGCAACCAGCGTCAGCATCGTCACAACTCCCAACAACCAAACATCTCGCACCCCCATCGCTGCAGCCTGCCCAAACAAAAATTTATCCAATCCACTTTTACTCCCACCGGGCAGATTTTGCACCATTGTCAAAAGACAAATTCCCACACCGAAAAACGATGCCAGCACAAACCCCAAAGCAGCATCCTCCTTGTGTTTGGTTGTTTGCCGCAACCACTGCACGACCGCTGCACCCAGCAGCCCGACAGCCGTCGCACAGAAAAATATCGCAACTGGATCTTTGCGCATATTCCACAAAAATCCCAACGTGATCCCGGGCAATACAGCATGCGACAACGCATCGCCCATCAGTGCCAACCTACGTATCACCAGGAACACTCCCATTATCCCACAACTAACCCCCAACAGAATTGTGCCCAGCAGCGCCAGCCGTAGCGTCGGATCCGACAGTGAAAAAAAACGGCCTACTTGGTTTATCAAATCTTCTTCTGCTAATTCGCTGATCCGCGCTGCCCCAGCTAGATTAGGCAAGACTAGTAGCAACCCCACGAGAAATCCCCACTTGATTGTTTTGCGTTTCATCGGTTTTCCGACTGCGTGCTCAAAACCCTTACCACTTCGCTTAGAATCGTGAGACGTCCGCCGTAAGTGGTTTGTAAATTTTCCGGAGTAAAAATCTCTTCCGTGCGCCCGAAAGCAACCAACCGCATATTCAACAACAACAGATGATCAAAATATTCCCGCGCCGACGGCAAATCGTGATGCACCACCATCAGCGTTTTGCCCTGCCGCCGCAGTTCCCGGAGGATTTCCACAATTGCCGCCTCAGTTGCCGCGTCCACTCCTAAAAAAGGCTCATCCATCAAATACAGATCACTCTCCTGGGCAAGTGCGCGTGCCAAAAACACCCGCTGCTGCTGCCCGCCGGAGAGATTCCCAATTTGCCGTTTGGCAAACGGCAGCATCTTCACCTTGTCCAAACACTCTGCAGCCACCTCGCGATCCCTTTTCCCAGGCCGCTGGCCGAGACGCAGTCGTCCGTATCGTCCCATCAGTACCACTTCCATCACATTGATCGGAAAGTCCCAATCCACCGATTCGCGCTGTGGTACATAACCCACCCGCTGACAGCTTTCTCGATACGAGCGACCGAAGATTTTTACCCATCCACTGCTCAAGGGCAGTAGCCCCATCACGGCCTTGATCAAGGTAGATTTGCCCGCTCCATTCGGCCCAACAATCCCCACCATTGCCCCTTGGGGCACAATCAAATCCACTCCGTAGAGGACTGGCTTTTTCTGATAAGCCACGGTCAGATCGTGCACCTCCAAAGGAGGGGGATTGGTTTCAGAACTACCTACCTGCCTCATGCGACCTTAGCTCATACTTCTCCAAGGCTCCTCATCGCCTCGGGTGTTAACGCAGCGCATTAACAATTTTCTCCACATTGTAGCGCACCATTCCTTCATATGTGCCCACCGCATGGCCATCCCGTATCTCACCCTCTGCGCCAGTTGCATCTGAAAACAACTCCCCGCCCACTTTCACGCCAGCTTCCCGTGCCACCCGCTCGATCAACGCAGGGTTAATACTCGATTCTAGAAACACTGCTGGAAGCCTTTGCTCCTTGATGAAATCAATCAACGCCGTCACATCAGCTAACGAAGCCTCAGACACCGTGGAGATACCCTGCAAACCTACCACACGAAATCCATACGCACGGCCGAAATAATTGAACGCATCATGGCTCGTCACGAGCACCCGGCGCTCTTCTGGTACCTCGGCCAATTTCTGTAAAGCCCAGTCGTGCAACTCCAGCAGCCGCTGCTGCAAGGTCCCTCCATTCTTCTGGTAGAAGTCTCTGCCCTGCGGATCCACAGCGCTTAATCCTTCCACGACGGTTGGTACCGTCTCCGCCCACAGGCTCACATCTAGCCAAATGTGCGGATCGTAGTGCCCTGCGAACTGCTCTGGTTCCAGCAGCCGGCTCACCGATTTACTCTCAGCCAATGCATACACTGGACGCCCCTGCCGACTCAGACGCTTAAACAAATCGCTCATCCTGCCCTCAAGCATCAGGCCAGTGTAGAAGATTACATCCGCGCGGCTCAAGGCCTCCGCATCACCCGAAGTTGGCTTGTAAAGGTGCGGATCCACTCCGGCACCCATCAATTGCCGCACAGAGACCCGCTCTTGGCCGACCTGCCGCACCACATCAGCAACCATCCCCGTCGTCGCCACCACTTTCACTGCGCCCCAGCATGGCAGCCCACTTATAAACAAAAAAATGCCCGTGACCACCAGCCCCAGAACAGATCTTCCGTTACAGCGATTTTGCTTTGTCATCGATATCAATCCTCTGTTAGTCACATTTTTTTTTAATCTTTAAATGTAGCATAAGCTACACAAAGTAGTACTATATAGAACATGTTGCTCATGCTTGTCAACCCCACCTTGTTTTCTTGCCCAAGATATACCTTCAAATCTTAGAACAACCGAAACGAGTATCCCGATTAGCGGATATTTAAATAACATGCCTAGCTTGCCTAATCACAACAACGCGCCCAGCACGACGTCCAAGCCTTTACCGTTTGGGCCAATGAGCATACAGAAGCATAGTTGTCGGCCTGATGCGCGTGCTTGACGTCTCCTACTTCAAAGTCGTCGCACCGCGTGGCAGTTGCAACATGCATGACTTTTCATCAACGCACTCACCCGTTTAATCTCACATACTAAGGCTGCACGCAAATGAGCCGAAAACCATGCTGATAACAGAGAGCCGCCTCAAGGTCCCTTGGTGATAGAAGCTGCAAGATCAAACCTCGATATTGTACAGCACCAAGAACACAGGGCCACGAAAAAGGTTTGCCCGAAACCGGACAAAAACGTCGTGGCAAAGCCGAAGACAAGTTCGCGCCAGCGGTCGCTTAATTTCGAACCGGAGCATTCGATCATCTCAGGAGAATGCTCCCATCTGCCTCTTCGCGCCTGCTCCGCGAGTCCAGCCTGCGAGAGATTTTTCGATGATCCCGAAGGAGGTGTCGGACCGGAATATTATCCGCAGCAACAGCCCGGACCGCACGAAGGAGGAGGAGCAGATTCCTTTTTGGTCAGCACGCCCAGCCCTCCGACAATCACCCGTTTGATGGGCTGCCCGGTCTCGGGATGTTGGGTGAGGGGCGCGTCGTTCATGTCTTGTTTGATTTCGAAGAACTGCGGTTCTTCGCCTTCGCGGGTCGGGATGGATTCGTAAACGTAGGTGGTCATGGTTTTTTAGTTAGTTGATTGAAAAGAGAATTCAAGAGGTGGCGTGGGCTGTGGAGACGTTCGGCCGAGCGGAGGCCAGCCGTGCGAGGGCCTCCGGGCCGGTGGGTTCCTCGGCCTGCCAGGGAAGCCAGGCCGTGCGCGTGGCATATCGTTCCGCTACTTCGGTGAGGTAGCGATGCTCAGACTGTTCGCGCCCTTGCAGGAGGGGGTCGCAGGTGCCGGAGTGAAGCAGGCTCTGATTGATCACCCAGGCAAAAGGCTCGATCCGTGCGCGCCGCAGGTCCTCCTGCAATTCCGCCGCCTCGTGCACCGGGGTGGCTTCCGGCAGGGTGACAAGGAGAATGCGGGTGAAGGCCGGGTCACGCAGCCGGTCGAGCAAGCGTAAAACTTCCTCGGGCTGGGTGCTGCGGGCCTGGCGCTGGAGCTCGCGTTGGTAGGCCTCGCTGGCATCCAGGAGCAGCAGCGTGTGACCGGTCGGTGCGGTATCAAGCAC
>CALLMV010000027.1 GCA_938005615.1 uncultured Verrucomicrobiae bacterium | reverse complement strand
GCAAATTTTGCGAGTAATGTTGTTTCACCATGTTACCTGAGCCGGAACTTTTTGCAGATCAGATTTTGACCCGAAGGGAGACCTTTTGGTGGGCGCTCGGCTTGTTGCTGTTGGGCCTGGTGGGGGCGTTTCTGATTGTGCCTTATCTGCGTGCCTGGGCGCTCAGCCATCGGTTGGTGGATGCGGTGGATCCTGCGCGCAAGGCCCATACGCTTCCCACGCCGCGGATTGGGGGTGTGGCGTTTGTGGTGCCTTTTATCGCAGGCACGGCTTTAATTGCAGTTTTTTTGCATCGTGAACTGGTGGAGGCGGCTTTTGTGAGAGAATGGTTTGTGATGGTGGCAGGGGCGTTGGCGATATTTGTCGTAGGGCTGTGGGATGATGTGCACCCGCTGGGGGCGAAGGTGAAGCTGGCCGCGCAAGTGGTGATTTGTTCGCTGGTGGCGGTGCTTGGGTTTCAGTTGACCACGCTGTCCAATCCGTTCGGCCCGGAGCCGTTTGTGCTGGGTTGGATGGGCTGGCCGCTGGCGGTGTTCTGGTTGCTGTCCACGACAAACTTGGTGAATCTAGCGGACGGCGCCGATGGGATGGCAGCGGGAATTTCTCTGATTATTTTTGTGTCACTCGCACTCACGATGTGGTTCACGGCGGGCATCACGATGTTTTTGTTGTGTGTGTTGATGGTCGGTGCATTGCTCGGATTTTTGATTCATAACTTTCCCCCGGCGCGGATTTTCATGGGCGATGGGGGGGCGTATTTTTTGGGATTTTTGATCGGGCAGGTGGGTCTGGCGGGTGAACATAAATCCACTGTGGCCGCAGCCCTGGTGGTGCCGTTTTTGGCGCTGGGTGTGCCGTTGATTGATACGGTGCTGGCGATTCTGCGGCGTGCGTTGCGAGGGCTGCCGATTGGCCGTGCCGACCGCGAGCATGTGCATCACCGGTTGATGGAGTTGGGGCTCAGCCCGCGGCGCACAGTGCTACTAATCTACGTGATTTGTGTGATTTTTTGTGCGTTGGGCTTAGTAGTGTTTTTTCAGCGGGGCAAGGGGTTTGCAGTTTCGCTGGGGATTGTGTTTACAGTGGGTGTGGCAGCGATCTGGGCTCTGCGCTATTTCCGTGATGTCAATCCCTGGACGCAACTGCGCGAGGCTTTAGGGATGAGGGGGAAGACGACGAACATGGTCGCTGCTTGTAGCAGGTGGATGAAGTTGGCAGAGGATTATCAGCAATTGGAGGATTACTTGGAGGCTTTTTGGGATTTTCTTGAGGAACAGGGTTTTTGTGAGTTGCGTTTGCAACGGGGAGATAATCTGCCAATGCTGGTGTACGGCAGAGAGCCAGATGAGGGAAA
The DNA here is from genome assembly GCA_938005615.1 of uncultured Verrucomicrobiae bacterium. Lineage (GTDB taxonomy): Bacteria > Verrucomicrobiota > Verrucomicrobiia > JADLBR01 > CALLMV01 > CALLMV01. The sequence goes on along the minus strand of CALLMV010000027.1, from coordinate 10,163 downwards.
TTTTTTAACGATCAAATTTCCTGTGTGTATCAGGGGCAGGCAGGTGGCCGAGATGGAGTTGGATGTAGCGAATATGCAAGGAATCCCGCCCCGAGTATGGGAGCGTTATGCAACGATGGTGCGCGACGTGATCACAAATTGGCACGAGCTACATTCAAATAATTGGAAGAAAGCTTAAGAGGAAATTCTAAGAGGCGATTTTTTTAGCTTACTAATCTTTAAGAAGCCGTAATTTTTCGACTGTTCTTTCGCGAAGTTGTTCAAGCGGTTGGCCTGGGCAGTGCGGTGTTGTAGCTAGTTGCTCAATAAATTTGCCTAGGTAGATGCTGCCATCAGTGAAAAAGATGGAACGATTGGTGCGAGTGAGTCGCACGTTGCGGCCTGCTGCTAGGCAGTTGCCTGTGAAGCTCCAGTTGACTGCAGGGTCACCCTCGTACTGAACAGGATCAGGAGGGAAAATAAGTGGTGGATCTATAAGTGTGAAAAGCAGGGATGATTGAAACGAGTTGGCACTGATGGATAAGGGGAAGTTTTGATTTTTAGAGTGTCCCTGTCTTTGTGTTTTTGGAGTGTATGCCTTTTCTGCAACAGGAGTGTTATTGAAGGTGATAAGCATGAGCGAGTCGGGGCGAGTGCAGAGTATGTTGTTGGCATGTATTCCTACGGGACCGGGTGCCTGAAGATGAATTTCCGCGCGTTCAGTTCGAAAGAGGATCGTATTATTGCGAAGGAGACTGCTCTGTCCGCTAGAGATCTCCGCAAGGATGTTGTCTTCGTCCAGCTCAATGAGACTGTCAGTGATTTGTAATGTGGAAAAATTTTCTGAAGAGATCAGCGGCGATCTTATTTCGACTGATCTATCGTCTAAGGCGGTGTTGGTATGTTCTATTGGTGATTTGGGGGTGGTTAGATTCGATCGAAGAACCGAATTGCGGACGATACAACTGGTGCTTTGTAATACGAGAGCTCCGCCGAGGTTGTTTGTGATATGGCAGTTTTCCAAAAGGATGTGCTGTCCGTTTGAGGCTTTTGTGCCATCAGCGGAGATGGCAGGAGAAAGGTTGTCCTTGAGAAATACGTTGTGCATTTGAAGATACGAATTGCCATTGATGCTGATGGCGTAGGCAGCCGTAGCAGTGTGCATGATTGTGACGTTGCTGATGCGAAGCCTGGCGTTATTGATGCTGATAAGGGCGCCGCCGGTTTCCTCAGGGTATGGCCTCGTAGGGAGGGAGATATCAGCGCGGCGCCAATCTAGATTTTTGTGCGGCTGCCAGAGAATTTTGCCTTGATAAATGGTGAAGCGTCCGGGGGTAGGAATTTTGTTATCGATGTACAGATTTTGCACTTGTTTGTCTGCGAAGAACACGGAAGGGGATTGACCATCTGGCAGTAGGTTTTCGTGAAGGTAGCAGCCTTCGCAGATATCCTCGGCCGCCTCCCATTCATTGAGCAGCTCTGCGCCAGTAATGATTACACGGCGGGCATCTACGCCCCGGATAATGATTGTACCTGTGTGTTCTGGGATCACGATGGTTTCGCGATAAGTGCCTGGAAGAATGTTTATGAGAGCCGTGCCATCACCAATTTCACGCGCGGTGTTACGTATTGCGGCTAGCACTGTGCGATAGGGGGCGTCCTGGCTGCCTACGTTGAGATCACTGGCGGCCGGGTGCTGGTTATTCACCCAGAGTTCTATATCTGGCACTTCTTCAGCAAGTGGTTTTGTGATTTGTTCTCTGAAATGTTTTTCTTCTTTTTTTGGAGGAGGGGGTGTTTGAGTGAGGTGTTTTTGTTTTTGAGTTTCTGAATTTTTCTCAGAACGCGAAGTTTTAATTCGTTGCCCGTTTGTTTGATCTATCAAAAAAACAAAAGCCGAGAGTAACAAAGCAAAAATTTTGAACCGCGTTGAGAAAGCGGTACGGCATAAAATCATGATTCTGCTATTTAATACCTTGCTGTTTGTTACGCAATAATTGTCAGATGACTAATTGATTAAGGTAGTCGAGTTAAGATGGTTGGAAGCGATAATTAATCAGCAGGCGCAGGGGTAGGTGTAGTATCAAATCGAATACTGCCCTGTTCACGAGCGCGGTTTTCTTCCTCTTGGTCGCGTTGGAACATTCTTACGCCCCTGAGTGTGTCATGATAAGTGACAAAGAGAAAAAAGCCGATCAGCAACAGAGCAAAAACAGTTTGTAGTGATTCAACCAACCTGACCGGGACAGGGCGGCGGGCTATCATTTCAATTAAAGAGAGGGTGATGTGACCGCCGTCTAGCACTGGAATGGGCAAAAGGTTTAGTACTGCTAGGTTGATGTTGAGTATGACAACAAACCATAACAGTAAACGAAAATCCTGCCTTGCCAGAAGAGCTTGGTTCTGGATGATGCCTACAGGTCCGGAGAGGTGCTCTGCTTTCACATTGCTCTTAGGGTTGAAGAGAGCAGCAAAAGTTTTTTTGATCATCAGGAGCGAGTTGATGACCAATTCAAAAGGAGGGATGTGGACGATCGTCAGCCCCGGTGGGCTGAGTGAAGCGCCAATCATGTAATCACCGGTCTCCACAAGTTTGGGGATCATCGCAAATGTCATGGGTATTTCATCGCGGAGTATTTCGATAGTGACCTGTGCGCCTGCCGATGATTGGATCAGAGATATGAAATGTTGTGCACTGAAAACTTTTTGAAAGTTCACAGAAATAATTTCATCACCTCTGAGCAGACCGGCGTGCCGGGCAGGGGAATTTTCCAAAGTGTCAGCCACAAAGACACGGTGAGCAGGGCTTATGCCGACGCGGCGTACTTTGAAAACATCGTCTAGTTCAGGCTTGATATCTGTTGTTACCAACTCGATACCCTCAGTGCGTGAGCCGCGCTCGATATCGAACTGAATTGTAGGGCCAGTGCTCAAGACGATAGCTTCTATGATGTTGTCACGTCCGCCGCTGAATCGGGTGACTGGTTGATTATCGATGAAAAGAATTTTATCACCCGGCAGGATAGGTGAATCAGCCATGGCTGCTGGAGAATCAGGCTCGACATAGCCGACTACTGTAGTTGTTTGAGCTTCCGATTCCGGCTTGCCTACCATCCAAACAACAACAGCAACAGCGAGACCGAACAAAAAACTGAAAAGCGGACCTCCGAGCGCAGCGATGATGCGGTCGAAGGGTTTTGCAGGTGGATAACTGGCTTTATCCGCCTCTGTTTTTCCCTCCACTGTTTCCATGCTGGCCATTTGTGGCAAGGAAACAAATCCCCCTAACGGTAAAAGACGCAGCGACCACTCAATGCCCCCCCAATCCTTTTTCCAAATCACAGGCCCGAATCCGATTGCGAATTTTTCTACAATCATCCCGCGCCACTTGGCGAATAGTAAATGACCTAGCTCGTGGGCAGCTACACTAATACTGAGGAAGACAAGCGCGAGAAGTACGACTCCAACCCATACAAGAATTTCGTTTAAGATATCCATTTTGAACTCCGCAAAATCCTCCACTTGAGTGCCGATTGCAATCGGATGGTTAATGACATTTTGCTACCATGCAGATTTTTTCTACAAACGCAACACACACCATTTAGCGGCAAAGTTCGACATTTCTCCATTGTCTTGGACTAGAATGCCTAGTAATGCACTAGCAGCCATGGCGAGCTACGCTGAATCACCAGATCTCTCTGAAGTGCTTTTTATCAGCGATGGCTCAACACAATTTCCCAGACTTGATGATCTGCCAAACGACCACCCCAAAGATCCCAAAGAGGTCTATCGCGATTTAATTTCTGAAATTCAGATGGACCTTGTACGGTACCAGCGAATGCTCATGGAATCAGACTTCAGAATGATCTTCGTGTTCGAGGGCCCGGACGCTGTGGGCAAAGGAGGCGCAATCAAACGCCTCATCGAAAGGCTAGACCCACGACTGATTCACGTACATGGCACGACAAAACCTACCACAGAAGAATTGCGCCATCATTACATGCGTCGTTTTTGGTTACGACTACCGCCCAAAGGGCTGGCCGCAATTTACGATCGCTCATGGTATGGTCGTGTGCTAGTTGAGCGCGTCGAGGGTTTCGCCACCAAAAAAGAATGGCAGAGGGCATACGATGAGATAAATCAGTTTGAGAAACTACTAGCTGATGATAATACCCTTTTCCTCAAGTTTTACCTCCACTTCTCAAAAGAAGAGCAACTTCGTCGCTTCAAAGAACGAGAAGAGGATCCCTATAAATTTTGGAAAATTGGCGAAGAAGACTGGCGTAACCGCGAGAAGTGGGCACAGCACAACGAGGCGGCAGATGACATGTTCAAAAGAACTTCCACACCACATGCCCCTTGGTATCTGGTGGCCACTGATCACAAGTGGACGGCGCGACTTGCTATCCTCAAATGTACAGCAGAACTGTTCGCTCGGTACTTTAAACTCAAACGTCGAGGCTGATTTACAAGAGCCCAAAGCTGCTCGCATAAAAATAAAACCGTGACAGGTTACAGTATGCGTCCCTTGTTCTTGTTTGCCGCTGTCCTTTGTTTCGGTGGACATTTCTTGAAAGCCCAGATTTCACCACAGACAGCTAGCGAGATCCTGGATCGGCTAGAAAAACTCAAAAAAATCTCGGAAGAAAATGCCAAAGCAAATCTCCTGCAGGCGATTAGCCGGTTACGCACAGCCGCCTCCACCCCGTCGGATGCCGTAAACTTCTACATTGAAAGCGTCCGTCAAGTCAACTTTGAGGAAAGTGAACGCAGCCAATCGGAGTTTCGCGAGTGGCGCAAGCAAAACGAACAGCGTAACAGAGATAGCTCGTTTAGGCGCGCAATTCAGTTACAGATCACTTGGCTACAGTTGAGCTTGAGATCCACACTGCCAGAAGCCAACCTTACGGAGCTCGCGCAGGAAGCAACACGACTGCAAAATGAACTTCAAAGCGAAGCAGACAAGCTTTTTGAATACAGAGACATACTCAGCAGATCTGTACTCGACACCGAGATGGCCCGTGCCCTCCGAGTTCACGCAACCAGGCTACAAAATTGGCCCAACAACCTTCTGGATATCCCGGGGATCTACAGCCAAATCATCATACCACCACTGAGACAAGCTAAGGATGTGCGTGGTTTGCGGGATGCGTGGCAGAAGAGAATTGATTTTCAGGAAAAAATTCTAACTAACTGGAGCGGCTCACAACGCAGGCAACTTCGGCAATACCTCATCGAAGAGCGGCCACAAATCATTTGGGAGATGCATAAAGACCTGTTTCAAGCTGGCGACGCCAATAACGCTGCCCGCGCTATGCTAGCCCACATCCAAGAGAATGCCACTCACCCGCGCGTGACAGGCTGGATTAATGAATTAAGCTCAATGTTGAAACAGGCATCGCAGAACAGCCAGTTAGGAAAGGAAGCAGAAGAGTTAAGTGGCAGTGGTTAAAAAAACAGCTTGTGTTTCATTCAGAAAAACCACTGTTACCTGTCCACTTAAGTTTACGCGAGAGCACATCAAACAGGTTTACTTCCGGAAGAAAAGCCAACGGGACTCGCGTGGATGAGCTGCCGATCGTAATGTGAGTTCCCGGAGGGCAGGGGAGCAGATTCATTCCATCCACTTGGGCATGTGCTCCGTATTTTCCGACAATTAACTCGATGGGATTGTCCGGTTCCAGCACAAGCGAGCGATTTGTCAGCGCATGAGGACAAACAGGTGTGACGACCAGCACTTCGCAATCCGGCCCCACAATCGGCCCTCCAGCTGCCAGAGAGTATGCTGTTGAACCCGTAGGTGTAGCCACGATAACACCGTCGCCACGGTAACTTGTCACGCGTCTCCCACCTATACGTGCTTCGATCTCAATAAGACTTTTCTCCGGCGGACGCAGAAGTGTGACTTCGTTTAGAGCCCATCCTTTGATGTTTTCATCGGAATTTTGTACAACGCTTACATCCAATGCGAGACGCCGACTTACAACATATTCCCCACCAAGCACACGACACATGCCTGTGTTCAACTCGCTTTCCTCGATTGAAGTGATAAAGCCTAAATAGCCGATATTGATTCCTAAAATCGGAATCCCTGAACCCCGCGAGCGGTGAGCAGCCTGCAGTAGCGTCCCATCCCCACCACAAGCAATGATCATTTGGGTGTGAGGATCTGCAAGGTCAGTGAGAAGTTCGTTGGCGTTAGCAGGGAGGACATCCGCCGAAACCCAGCGGGTTTGGACGGCTGCCGCTTCAAAGATTGCGCGCAAGGCTGAGGCTGTCCTTGCAGAGTGTTGCTTGGTGGTGTTGAGCAGAACAGTGATCTGATGAACAGACATAACCGCATGGTGTATGTTGTTAGTCTTGCGGTCAACGGCCTGACGAGGGTGAGTGTTACATTAATAAAGCTGATTATGAAATTGTGCCAGTGACTGTGTCGGATGAGCGATTATCTTATGTAGTAGTTTTGTGTTAAATACGAGCAGTGCGTTTGGAGCGTTTTTTGGAGGGCTTGGTGTAGGTGATGGGGCGGGTGCCGGATTTGCGAAGTTCTTCCAGGCCGGTGCCGTTTTCGATTTCGTGGATTTGGTCGCGGAGCAGTGCGGCGCGTTCGTATTCGAGGCTGGCGGCGGCGTCTTTCATTTGTTGGCGTAGTTCTTTGAGGAGGGCTTCGACGTCGAAGTTGTCTCCGTCGAGGCCGAGGATTTTGGCTTCGGTCTGGGCAGCAGCGAGGGTGGTGTGGAGGCTTTCCTGCTCGGCGCGCATGGCACTGCGCGGAGTGATGCCGTGCTCTTGGTTGTAGGCGAGTTGTTTGGCGCGGCGGTAGTTGGTGGTTTCCTGAAGTTTTTTGATGGAGTCGGTGATGGTGTCGGCGTAGAGGATGACGTGGCCGTTGATGTGTCGCGCGGCGCGGCCCGCGGTTTGGATCAATGAGGTGGCTGAGCGCAGGAAGCCTTCTTTGTCGGCGTCGAGGATCGCGACAAGCGAGACTTCGGGCAGGTCGAGGCCCTCGCGCAAGAGGTTGATGCCGACCAGGACGTCCACCTGGCCTTTGCGGAGATTGCGGAGGATTTCGACGCGTTCGATGGCGTCAATCTCGGAGTGGATGTAGGCGACTTTGATGCCGATGTTTTTCAGGTAGTCGGAGAGGTCTTCGGCGGTGCGTTTGGTAAGGGTGGTGACGAGGACGCGCTCACCAGCTTCGACGCGTTTGCGGGCTTCTTCGATCAGGTCGTCAATTTGTCCGGTCAGCGGGCGAATGCTGATTTCGGGGTCGACCAGACCGGTGGGGCGGATGATTTGTTCGACGTATTTGCCGCCAGTTTGGGCGAGTTCCCACGGGCCGGGGGTGGCGGAGACATGGATGACTTGGGGGACGAGGGCGAAGAATTCTTCGCTTTTGAGGGGGCGGTTGTCGAGTGCGCTGGGGAGGCGGAAGCCGTGTTCGACGAGGACGGTTTTGCGAGAGCGGTCGCCGTTATACATCGCGTTGAGCTGGGGGACGGTAGCGTGGCTTTCGTCAATGAAGACGAGGAAGTCGCGGTCTTTGAAGAAGTCGAGCAATGTGTAAGGGCGTGCGCCGGGAGGGCGGCCGGTCAGGTGGCGGGAGTAGTTTTCGATGCCTTGGCAGTAGCCCATTTCCTGGAGCATTTCGAGGTCGTAGTTGGTGCGTTGGCGGAGGCGTTGGGCTTCAACGAGTTTGCCCGCGGCTTCGAGTTCGCGAACGCGTTCGTCGAGTTCGGCTTGGATGGTGGCGAGCGCGCGGCGGATGGAGTCGCTGGAGGTGACGAATTGTTTGGCGGGGGTGAGGGTGATGGTGGTGAGTTGTTCGACGGTGGTGCCATCAAGGATTTCGAAGCGAGTGATGCGCTCGATTTCGTCACCAAAAAATTCGATGCGCACGGCGAGTTCGCCTTCGGAGGCGGGGCAGACTTCGACGATGTCGCCGCGCACACGGAATCGACCGCGGGCGAGTTCGTAGTCGTTGCGTTCGTATTGCATTTCGACGAGGGTGGTGAGGAAGGCGTCGCGCGTGGTGCGTTTGCCCAGGGAGACGGGGAGGAGCATTTGCTCGAACTCTTCGGGGGAGCCGAGGCCGTAGATGCAGGAGATGCTGGCGACGACGATCACGTCTTTGCGGGCGAGGAGAGCACCCATGGCAGAGAGGCGCAGGCGCTCGATCTCGTCGTTTACGTTGGAGTCTTTTTCGATGTAAGTGTCTGTTGAGGGAATGTAGGCTTCGGGTTGGTAGTAATCGAAGTAGCTGACGAAGTATTCCACGGCGTTTTGTGGGAAGAAGGCGCGGAATTCACTGTAGAGTTGCGCGGCGAGGGTTTTGTTGTGGGAGAGGATGAGGGCGGGCTTGCCGCAGTTGGCGATGACATTGGCCATGGTGTAGGTTTTTCCAGAACCGGTGACGCCGAGGAGCACTTGATGAGGCAGGCCTTCGAGCACGCCGCGGGTCAGTGCGGCGATGGCAGCGGGTTGGTCGCCGCTCGGTTCGTAAGGGCGGTGGAGTTGAAAGGGCATCGAAAAATGTATTTTTGTCCTTAACGGTTTGCAATCCGTAGCGCATTTTTTGTTTGCGAGTCAGGTTGCTTTTTGGCGATTGGGTGTAGTGTAAAGTATGCCCGCAAGAAGTCCAAAAACCTCAACGAAAAAAAAGACTCCTGCAAAAGAGGCGGTGAAGTCAAAAAACATAAAGGCAGATAGTGTAGCTAAGGCGACGCGATTGAAGACTGCTGGTGCGACGACGCGGTTTAAGGGACATCAGAAGGCTTCAGCAGCGCGAGCGCAAGCGCGAAGGGATGCGACAAATTCCTAGGATTGCCCCTCTGTTTCTGAGCTGGCTGAACATTCTCGCAGATATTTTGACTGGTCAAAAATCCGTCCCGCATGCATTAATTTGTGGGTTGAAATCGATTTTGCTACCTCTTGCGAAGGGACCCAGGTTTGGGATGTGGAGGTTTGTTTTTGCTAAGGTGTTCTTTTTGATGTTGCTTCAAACGTCGTACGGAAACAATCCGCTGCAAATCACTCGATGGATTCCTGAGCCAGTGAATTTGGAAGTAAGGTCGGGGAAAGATGTTCCCGTGTTCAGTGATATGGCAATGAAGAGACAAAACGGAACGTTTGCCCAGGGTGCCAAAGTACAGTTGATAAGTTACACTCCAGAGGCTTACCTCGTACAGGGGGAGGGAACAGACGGTAAGCCTATCTCAGGCTGGGTGGATCCGCGACTTTTGACTCCATTACCACCAGCGGTGCTAGCGGATGCGCAGGATGCTGAGGGTTTGCGTATCCTTACCGAGGCGGCGATAGACCGTCGGGAGATCATTATTGGGATGACGGCAGAGGACGTGCGGAAAAGCCTGGGGAGACCTTGGCGCATCCAGGAGAGTGCTAACCCGGCGGATCCGCTCATTTGGATTTACATTCACTACGAGCGGGCACCACGCACGGAGGTATTCATGGGTTCTGACGATTTGATGTACTCGCAGACCACATTCCAACAGGTGCCTGCGGGTCGCCTGAAAGTTTCGTTTCGAGGTGGGCGTGTGGTCTCTTACACTGTCGAGGTGGATCAACCGGAAGGGTTTTTCGATCGCAAGAGGGATGGGAACGTGATTATCCGTCCGGATTTGAATCCGACTCCCGCGCCTGGCGACAATCCTGTGCCATAGCCATTTTATCGTGTCGCGGCATGGATCGCTGTTTTTTCTTGTTAATTTGCTAATTTGCGATAGATAAACTACTTCACCCGGGGTCGTAGCTCAGTTGGTAGAGCACCACAATGGCATTGTGGGGGTCAGGGGTTCGAATCCCCTCGGCTCCATTGTATGAGACCAGCTTTCGATTTATTGATTTTCAGCTGAGTTTTTTAGAAACTGTTTTTCACAAACGGCCGAGGATTATTTTTGAGGGTAACCGTTTTTGTGTTTGAGGAGCCAGTCCCAGGCAGATTGGATGATTTGTTGGAGCTTGGGGAATTGGGGTTCCCAGCCGAGTTCTGTGCGCAGGCGTTTTGCGGAGGCGACGAGGCTGGGGGGGTCGCCGGGACGCGGAGCTTCTTCGACCGCTGGGATCGGGTGTCCGGTGATTTTGCGGGCAAGTTCGATGACTTGTCGTACGGAAAACCCTTCACCGGTTCCCACATTGTAGCTAGCGCTTTGTTCGGCATGGAGGGC
>CALLMV010000026.1 GCA_938005615.1 uncultured Verrucomicrobiae bacterium | reverse complement strand
TGTCTGTGAAGGACAGGAGCGTCGAGGGCGTCACAGCAAATACGCGCACATTACCCGAGCCATCCACCAGAGCAGTGACATCATAAAAGGTTCCCGCGCCGGATACGGGAGATGTCCCGTCGAGAAGCCAATTTACTCCATCGAAAGAATATTTTGTAATCGTGCTGAAGTCTGTTGTCACATACGCCACAGGGCCGCCAGGCAGGTCCACAAACGCCACGGACCGCCCGTTTGGATTGCCTGGCAAAGTAGTGGTGGTTGTGGGCGTAGTGGGCAGACCAGTGCCAATCTGGCGGATAAAGCCTGGCCCAACCGTGCCGCCCGCATAGAGCTGACCATCGAAAATTGTCAGGCTGCGATTAATGTTGAAGTTGCTCACCTGCGTATTGGTAGAAGCTGCAAAATCATGATACCAAATTCCGCGCACGGTCGCCACAACTTGCCCCGTAGCCCACACTCCGCTGCCGTCGGCTTGCGGCACAGCACTGCGAATGGCGTTAGAATTGAAGGCCGTGCCGAGATCCGCGATTTGTGTAGAGCCGAGCGGATCATTCTCCAGCACCGCCACACGCCTCGGCACTGTGTCCGCCGTGGTGGCTGCGACATTTGCCGTGCCACTAGGCGCGTTAAATCCTGGCACCGCGAGAAACTGCCCATTGTAACGGAGCTTCCCTTGGGTAGCATCACTACCAGATGCGGTAGGCTGCCCGCTGCCACTCGTAGGCATATTTATTGTTTGGAGCAAAGAACCTGTTTGCGAATATTCTAAAACACTGACTTGAGTTGAAGTATTTGACAAAACACTGCTGCCCGTGCCCACGCGATAAAGCAGCAGGCTTCTGTAATTGAAGGAGACTTGTGGGAATACAACGCTCCCGCTAGCTGGCAGCTTGCCATCACAAAAGAGAGGCTTTTTGTCAAATCCTTTGTTCACAATCGGTAATTTTTTTGTTGATAATGTAATGAGAGGTCATTCAGCAAGTATCCGGCCAATTAGCAAGATTTGTTTTAAGCTTTTTGAGAGGGAAATAGTTCACTACTCAGTCTTGTTGTATTTGGGGATAAGTGATTGTAGTTATGTCGTACTCAACCTAAGGCTTGGGATGGGGGGCTATGGGGTTAAAGAGACTTGCTGCAATTGCCTCACCTCTAGATGTGCGGAGGTGCCATGTTGCTCATTCTTGTTTGGATAAGTGGAAACTGGGACGCAATCTCTTGAGTGATCTAGAAGGACTCACAGTGGGTGAAACTGTGGCTGCCATTGACCATTACGCCAGTGCAGAATGGCTAAGGATGGTGGTGCGCCTTTGTTGGGCTTGCCTACGGTGCCGGGATTAAAGTGGCGACAGCCGTTGTGGATTTCATCCACCGGGCGATGGATGTGCCCAAAGATGTACCAATCGGAATCCGGATCGGATTTTAAGAATGTGGCGGGATAGTGGTGGATGAGAAATCGCACTCCGTTGAGAGTGAGGCGCTCGACCTCGGCGAGGCCAGGAAAGAAGTCGTTATTGCCACGTACTGCGACTGTCGGGAGTACATTTTGCAGAGTTTGTAATGTTTGAAGGTCACAAATATCTCCGGCATGAAGGATGAGCTGGGCGGTGCTGATGAGTCGTAACGCCTCAGGTGGGACTTTACCGTGTGTGTCAGCGATTACGGCGATGGTGGAGAGGTTTTCTAAGCTCGTGGGCATGCTAGGAGATGATGCCATGTGTGTGAGATTTGCAAGCGCTAGACGCCTGCTTGCGAAACGCTTTGGTGCGTCGCCTCGTTTGATTTTGTCAGGAGAAAATTTGCCTCAGGAACAGCCGAGGGATTGTTGCAGTTGTCTGGCTTCGTCTGCCTGCGCTGTGGCGGAGTAAAAACGCATAAACGTGCCCAGTACGCGGCATGCATTGGTCGTGTCATTGGCTTCACGGAACAGCTGTGCAGCTTTCAGGAGTCCCTCAATGGAGCGCTGCCCGCCGCCGGTAAAGAACCGAGCGTGCACCATCTCGTAGTAGGCTGCCGCATCGGGTTTACGTCCGCGGGCTTCTTCGGCCGCACCCGCTGCAAACATAGCTTCTGCTTTGATGTCGTTAATGGGTTCGCGGGATTGAGCTTCGATCACACTACGTAAGATGGTGATGGCCACGTCTGGCTCGGTACGGGCCAGGGCACTGGCGAGCTCAACAGCTGCCCTGTGCCTCCACGCCGACCAGCTAAATTTCTGATTCATCTGCTCGAAGGCCTCTTTGGCGGCGGCGTTGTTGCGGCTGCGCACGGCCACCGCAACACGGCCATACGCGGCTACAGCCTGAGCCGTCTGAAGTCGTGGAAATTCTGTTGCTATGCGCTCAAAGACCTCACGGGCGCGGTCAGTCTGGCCGTCTTGCAGGAGTGCAACAGCGAAACGTTCCAGATCGTCGGCTCCCAGGCGAATACCCGTGCCATCGCCGTAAACCTGTGACATCTTGGCGAGTGCGCCGGCGTTATCCCCACAGTTGCGCATCTGGCCGGCTTGCGCAAAGGCCAAGGCGACACCGAGGGCAGGGTGAGTTTGTATTTTTTCTTCAGCAAGCTGCCCGATTTGCTGGGTGACCTCGTCGCACGTCATGATTCCAGCGGCTGTCTTCAGGGAATATAGGCGAAGGATCTCGTTGAGTGTGGGGTTGACTGCCGGAGTTTCTGGATACTCGTCGAGTACGACGCGGGCATCTGTCATAGCTTGTTGCCAGGTTGCGTTCCAAGTTTGTTCGAGTTCTGGATCGCCTTTGATGGTAATGAAGGCGCCAATACGGTTGAGGCGCTGGATCGATATCCGTGCGATAGCTAGTTGCGCATCGGCAGCAATTGGGGTGCCCGGGGCGCCTTCAATAATACTTTGGTACAGTGCACGCGCTTCGTCATGTTTATTTTGCCTTTCCAGTATACCGCCTTGGAAAAAGCGGGCACTGTTGACCAGTGGGCTTTGAGGGAATTCATCAATAAGTTTTTGAAATTCCGCGATCGCGCGGTCTGCAGCCTGGGGGTCCGTGGCCATGTCTGCCATGTATAGGGAGGCGATGGCTTGCCTGGCGAATGGTGCTACTTCGTTCTGTTTGTATTGGGAAATGACCCGTTCAAATGTTTCGATGGCTTGAGATTTTTGACCAATTTGTTGCTGGATGCGGCCCACCTGAAACAAAACGGTTGGCGCTTGAGACGTGTTGGGAAAGGTTTTCACGAAATCCATGTACGAGGCGATAGCTTCAGGGAATTTTTGAGCGTTTTCGAGTAACTGACCGATCGTGAATGCGGCTGTTATTTTAACGTTTTCGCTCGAAGTATCGGATAAGACTTTGCGAATCAAATCCAGCCCCTCATCGAGGCGCCCCGCGCGGGCTTTAGCTTCGCCTAGGCTGATGAGGGCGGATTGGGATTCTTCAGCCTCTGGATTCTTTGCGACGTATTCTCGAATGCGTTTTTCTGCATCATCCAGACGTCCCAGCATTGCAAGAGCCTGGCCGATTGCCAGGAGATATCTGGGAGCAAACCGGCTGTTAGGATAATCTGCCAAACCCTGTTCTAAAACTGCTAGGGCACGCTCGGCATTTTTTGTAGCAATGTAGGCGTTACCTACGAGCAAACCAAGATTTTCTCCCAGGGGATCTTTAGGATATTTCTCACGGAATTCGATGGCCAGTGTATCGGCGCGATCTGCCAGCCCTTGAAGGGCGAATGAAATCGTGCGGACGTAGTGTGTAAATTTTCTGAAGTTATCTGACTTTCCGAAGTTTTCGATGTGGTTGAGGACGACTCTTGCCTGATCATTGCGGCCTAGCTGGACGAGGTTCAGAGCAATTTTGCTGTAGGCATCTGCCACCGGGTCGGGGCGCTGTGCCAAGGCAGCGAGCTGGGAAGTAAGTCGCTCGCGGTTTTGAAGAAAGAGTTCCCTGCTAATTTGTTGGCGATCGAAGCGCTGGCGGTTTTCTTGTATGCGACGGTTCAGCTCTTGTTCAAGTCCGGTGGTGGGCTCGACTTGACGGAAAACATTGATCGCCTCCTCGTGATCGCCCATGCTGGTGAGGACTTCTCCGACTTGAAAAAGTGCATCGTTAGCTAGGCCCGGGCGCTCTTGACGACCCTCGGCAACAGCTTTTTGGAAAGCTTCCTTGGCTTGTCGAGCAGTCTCCAACGCCTGAGCTGTCTGGCCTAGAGAGCGGAGCTGGGAAGCCTTAATAAAAAGTGCAGCACCGCGTAGGAAGACAGCCTCAATTCTTAGTAAGCCGCTCGGGAATTCACGTAACTGTGCGTCAACTTGTTCAATAACCAGATCTGGCTTTTCGGCGAAGAGTCTTCCGAGCGCCCGCCAGTACATGGCTTCCTCCTTTTGTGCGGGAGAGAGTGGCGCAGAGAGAGCTTTTGAGAGTTCATCTTCTGCTTTGTCTAAATCCGCCTGCCGCGCAGGCCCCTCTTTTTTTTGAGCGATAGCGATAAAAGTTTTGCCGAGTTGCAATTGTGCGAATGCTACCGCTTCTGGAGTAAGCCCGCGCGTATTGGCCAGTTCTCTGAATACTTCTACTGCCCGGTCCAATTCACCGTTTTGGAACAGTGCAAGGCCTAAGTTTGTTCTGGCACGAAGAGCAGCCGGCGATGCGGGGAAACCGCGGATGAGTTCTTCATAGGTTTTGATAGCTTCGGTCAGGTTGCCATCGCGGAAAAAGTCATCCGCCCGGCGTTCTAATTGTGCTTCATTGCTTTGGGCTAAAATATTTGAGCCGCAAAAAGCTGTAAAAAATAGAGTAGTTGAGAATTTTTTTGCTAGCCACTTCAGCATTATAGAGGTTCGCCTTGGGGTGCGGGAAAATCAAGCAAGATTGGACTGGCTCTCAGCACAAAAGCGACGCAGTTCTGCAAAAAGTTCAAGATAATCCGCACATTCCCGAGTCTCGGCCTTGGACACAAGCCCGTAGCCTTTTCCCCATGCCGGTCCGTTTACGACACAGGCGTGAGTGGAGTTTTGGCGAATTTGTTGCTGCGCAGAAAGCCATGCTGATTCGCGATTCCCATCCACTTCAAATTTCCAGCCGCACAGGATGCTTTTTGGGAAAATTTTCCCGAGCTGAGCGATGATCTTGGGCGCTGAACGAAGTCTCAGTGTTATGTAGCTTGTGGAGCTCGGCCATTTGCTCTGGTTAAGCGGTTGGTTATTGGGGTCCCACGCTGCGTCCAAAACATAATCGCCCACGGCAGCCACATGCCATAGAGCATCAGGTTGAAAACTGGCTAGCTCACGCAAACGATTCAGCAGCTCTTGGTGTGTTGAAAACTCTAAGCAGGCTAGGTCTTCAGGCGCACCGTACGTGCAATAAGTCGAGCGTAGACAGATGACTTCATCTCCTTGTGTCTTAGCAGCGTTGGCCAGCAGTGTGCCGAGCCTCCCCGTGGATTTGTTGCTAATGTGGCGTACCTCGTCAAGAGGGGTGATGGTCGGACCGCAAGTGATGATGATCCTCACAGCAGCTATTTCCTCCTGAAGAGGTGATTAAAGGAATGTTGCAGCTTGTAAAACACCGCTTTAGTTTGAGAATAATCAACTGCCCATGCCAGATGTTTTTCTCGTCAACTCCCACGAACAGGAAAGGCTTCATATTTCTGAAGCGATCAAGAGCTATCCAACAGCAAGAATAGTCAATGAGGCTAGAACTGGTCAAGAAGCCATCCTGCTCATGGGCACAACAAGAGCAGGCGTAATCATCTGCCGCAGCTCATTACCTGATATGAGCGGGCTAGAAGTCGTTGAAAAAATTCAGCAATCCTACCCTCAGATTCAGATTATCTTAACACTTGTTGGAAACGAGCCGACAGAAACGTGGCAAAAAATTCTGGAACTCGGCATCCGCAACGTCATCACCCCACCGCTCGATGTCCATTCTGTGCACAGGGCTCTCTCGCTCGCCCAGCAGAACACGCAAAAAAACAGCACCGCCCACATGCCGCATGCGTCACGCGACAGTTACATCATCAGCGTAGCCGGCGCGCGCGGAGGAGTGGGTAAATCCCTCGTAGCTACCAACATTGCTCACTTACTTGCACAATGGTCTGATTCGGTACTGCTGCTTGACTACACAGGACGGCCAAATGACTTCTCCGTCATGCTCGATCATGTGCCACGCAACACGCTGGCAGATCTCTTGAGCAGCGGGGATGCGGTTGACACGGAGTTTCTCCAATCCCTGCTCACTATTCACCCTGGAGGCTTCCGTTATCTGCCCTCACCACCCCAAGAGTTCGACTCTGCAGAATTTACAAGACCCTTGGCGCGTGAACTCCTGCAATACTGCAGACAACTCGCCGACTATATCATTGTTGATACAAACGAACCTCACTTTTCAGTTACACAACCCGCACTGATGGAGAGCGACCTTATATTACTTGTTACAACACGTGATGTTATTCGCTTGCTTTCCTCTCAGCGCTATCTTCAGCTCATGAAAGAGTGGGATATAGACCTTGCAAAAGTAAAAATACTCGTAAACTTTGCCGAAGTCGGAGTCGAAATTGCTGACTCAGAAATAGAATCCATACTAGAGCATCCCGTTGCCGCATATCTACCTTCAAACCCTGAATCCGCTACCTACTCAATTAACTCTGGAAAAGCTATTTGCATCCACGATCCGAAGCAGCCTTTAGCTGTAGTATTAACCAAGATTGCCGAACTTTGCTGGGCAAGGTGGGAAACAACAGCTGCTAAACCTACGGAAAAACCCGGCAGCAGGGGTACCACTCGGCTGAAAAGTTTTTTTCTAAAAAGATAGACAGCTAATTATACTTCTCATGTTATTGTTTTAAGAAAAATTCAAGGATAAAGTTATCTGCCTACTAACATAAATAACGCTCAATCACAGGAAACATGTTATAAAATATCTTGCACCTATTCGTGAGAAATAACGCAACGATTAATCTTGGTCGGCAAAGTTATTTCAGAGAATCAAGCTGCTCATCATCCATCCTTAAAGAGTCTAATAAATTGACTAATTCTACGCCACGCTCGGCACTGGTATCATGATGAAACCGGATCATCGGAGTGCTCTTAAAAGTCAGTTTCGCTGCCAGCTCTTGTTGGACAATTCCTCGAAGCTCGCAAACTTCTCGAAAAATTGCCTGCTCCTCTTCTGGGTTTTCCGCAAGCACGCTGAGGTGTATCGTGGCATTACGCAAATCTCTTGAAGTACAGACTCCGGCCACAGTCACAAGGTGGGCCGTATTTGGATACACTAGTGGCAAGACTTGTGAGACAAGCCTCTGAAGCAATTCATTAACCCTTCTGATACGGTCAACCGCCATGCAATAACTATAGTCAAAATTCGATGACGTCAAAGTAACTTCCTTAGCCGTACGTGAAGCTTTACGGCTTGTTTGGTGATTTTTTCACCACCTGAGATATACGCTTTGCCGCCAACCCAAATGCTAAACCAAAAATAACACCCAACATTCCGCCGGCCCAGACATCTGCCGGACGGTGTGCTCGAAGATACATTCTCGACCACATAACCATTCCCGCTCCCACACAGGCCGGAATTCCGATGAGAGGCACAGTCACAGCTAGTGCTGTGGCGGTACCCAAAGCTGTGGCACTGTGCCCTGAGGGAAATGCATGATACCTAGCCTCTAACCTCAGCCCATAGAATCCATCGGCCACGCTTGTAAAAACGGGTCTTGGACGGCCAGTCGTCAAACGCAGGGCATTAGCACTTAGCCCCGCTGTAGTGGCCGCAAGAATTGCAGCTACGGCGGCAGACTGCCAAAGCTTTTTTTTAGCAACAACACCAAAGAAAGCCACAAAAGCCGAAATAAACAGCGTGCCAGTCAAAAAATCTCCCCACAGGTACAGACTTCGTGCAAAACTCTTCATATCAGAACGGCGAACAACGGGCTGGCCATCCTGGTTTAATCCAAGACTTAGTCGAATTTCCTTATTTGAAAAATCCACCACTTTGGCAAGGAGGATATCATCTCGGGGGATTAAAAAAAACACGCCAAAAACTAAAATTAAAGCTAGGGTTAAAAAGACTGCGTACTTTGAACGAATTTCTGAACATGTCGTGATTATTAGCTTCCAGGCTAAGCTTCTTAAAGCCAGAAAGCAGGTGCTAAGCTTTGTCCTTATTTTCTGTGTTCTCTTTACAGGTTGATCAAAATCGTTGTCGTAGGACATGGCCGACAAAATATCAAAGTAGTGAGTTGCGAAAACTAAATACTGGCGCATCCAGATGGATTCGAACCATCGACCAACGGTTTAGAAGACCGCTGCTCTATCCCCTGAGCTATGGATGCATTTTTATCATGCTAAGCTAATCCTTAGACAAACTCAACTTTTCAGAATGTAAATTTTGTAGTTAGATTTTTAGAGTAATTTTAACTGTTCTTCCCCGTCACGCTGTGCAGCTAGAAAAGTGCCGCTTGCATCCTGTTCCTGGAGTTTAGTAGCTGCTTTTTTGCGTTTAGCAATCTCATGCACAGTGAGATCGTTGACGTGTGGGCCATGTGCCTCCAATTCCGCGAGTAGCTCTTTGGCGCGCGAAAGTACGGTCTTGGGCAGGCCAGCCAGTCTTGCCACTTGAATTCCGTAACTCTTATCAGCAGGACCCGGCAAAATCTTGCGTAAAAAAATTATTTCATCATTCCATTCGCGAACGGCTGCATTCATCAGACGCGCGGAAGGTAATTCTGCGGCAAGTGTTGTCGTTTCGTGGTAATGGGTCGCAAACATCGTGAGGCATTTTACGTGGTTATGAAGATACTCTGCTACGGCCCAAGCAATTGAGAGACCATCATAAGTGGCGGTGCCCCGTCCGATTTCATCGAGAATCACCAGTGAGCGCTCAGTAGCATGGTGCATAATGTTTGCCGTCTCATTCATCTCCACCATGAAGGTGGACTGGCCGCGTGCCAAATCATCACTAGCACCGATTCTAGTAAAGATCCTGTCGAGCACACCAATACACGCTGAACCTGCAGGCACAAATGATCCGACGTGAGCCATCAAAGCGATAAGAGCAGTCATCCTTAAATATGTGGATTTTCCTGCCATATTTGGTCCAGTGATGATGACTAAGCGGCAATTTTCACCGCTTAGCAGAACGTCATTAGGTACAAATCGTTCTTCTGAGGGCAGCGCCGCTAAAATTGGATGTACAGCATCCTTGAGTTCTAAAATAGATTCAGTGACGATCTGCGGACGAGTGTAACGGCGCAAACGCGCAACGTGAGCCAAGGACGCGAGTGCATCAAGCACAGCCAACCCCTCACACAACATGATCAATTCTGTAGTCTCTGCAATGACGGCTTGCCGAAGCTCCTGAAAAATTTCCTGCTCCAGTTTTCTGGCCCTTTCTTCGGATCCAAGAATTTTATTTTCCACCTCTTTCAGCTCGGCGGTAATGAAACGCTCTGAATTTGCAGTCGTTTGCTTACGCTGATAATCCGCTGGCACCGACGAGAGGTTAGCCTTTGTGACTTCGATATAATATCCAAACACTGAGTTATAACGAATTTTTAGCGATTTGATTCCTGTACGTTCAGCTTCTTTGGCTTGTAATTGCGCAATCCAATCCTTGCCACTTAGTGCAGCGGCTCGTAGCTCATCCAGGCCTTTATCATATCCTTCGGCGATAAAACCACCCTCTTTCATCGAAGTCGGGCAATCTTCCCTAATCGCACGCAGCAATAATTCCGCCAACTCAGGCATCGGGTTTATCTGCTTGGCAAAGAGCAATTTTGCCTCCTGTGGCAACTGCTCTACCTTACCAATCAATTCTGGTAACACAGCCAGCGACTGCCCCAAGGCCAACAAATCTCGCGCGTTACCACTACCCTGTGTGATTCGCCCTAAGATCCTCTCGATATCGCGGATTGCCCCCAACACGTTACGAATCTCAATCAGTATGGAGTCTTTACTTAAGAAGCCAGCCACAGCTTCCTGCCGTTGATTAATTGCCTCAGACTTAATTAGTGGCTGTAATATCCATTGCCGTAATCGCCGTGCACCCATTGCTGTACGCGTCTCATCAAGCAGACCCAGTAAGGTGTGCGTCTTCGCGGGAGCACCGGATGCAGATGTCACAAGCTCCAGATTATGCCGAGTCACGGTGTCGAGCACCATAAACTCGCCGGGACGAATTAACTTGGGCGGTCCGACATGTCGCAAGTCCCTGCGCAAAACATCCATGCAGTAGCGCCAAAGTCCACCTGCAGCAGCTAGTGCCACACTCAGCTCGCGGCAGCCAAATCCGTCCAACGACTGCGTACGATAGTGCTGCAACAGTTGATGCAAACCCTCTTCTACACGAAATGTCCACCCATCATGCTCCGAAACTGCTACCGAGGCTAACTGCAATTCTGATGTCAGCCGATGCCCTCTAGGGCGTAACAGTTCCGAAGGAGCTACTCTATCAAGATATTCGAGCAAAGCCGAGCGTTCGGCAAATTCACCCAAAAAAAACTCTCCCGTCGAAGTATCCAACAACGCCAATCCACACAATTTTTCCTCACAAAACACCGACGCGATATAATTCGCCAGACCTGCATCCAATGAAGCAGAATCCGTCACAGAACCAGGCGAAATCACCTGCACAATGTCACGTTGCACAAGATGACCTGGCCGAGGCTCTTCCAACTGATCTGCAATCGCCACGCGATATCCGGCACTCAACAAGCGGCGGATGTAGGAATGCGCCGCGTGATAGGGTAACCCGGCCATCGGCATCCCATTTCTAGCGGTCAAAGTCAGATTCAAAACTTTTGCCGCCAATTGTGCATCCTCAAAAAACAACTCATAAAAATCACCCAACCGAAAAAGCAAAAGCGTGCCCTCGGGCACTTGTGCGCGCAGATTTCTATACTGCCGCAGCATCGGAGTCTCGCTTTCAGCCATTGCACAGGCTAATCATGAGACGGCAATCTGCCAAGAACCGCTACAACCGATTCGGCTCAAAGTAACAAACTCTTCCCCTTGCCGCAAAGCGCTACAAAAAACACTAGCCCCTGAATCAGCCTCGATTAAATTACCTCTATGAACGTCCAAAAACTCATGCAGCAGGCCCAGCAGATGCAGGCTAAGCTGGCTAAAGCCCAAGAAGAAATAGCTCTCATGCAATTTGAAGGTTCTTCGGGTGGAGGTGCAGTCCATGCCGTCACTTCCGGAAATGGCGACCTCCGTAATTTGCGCATCTCTCCCGAGGTCATCAAAGATGCAGATCCAGAAATGCTTGCCGACCTCATCATCAGCGCCGTCAACTCCGCACTTGAATCCGGCCGCAAACATTCCCAGCAAAAACTCGGATCCCTCACCGGAGGCCTCGGCTTGCCGGGGTTCTAACACACCAAACCGTGCCCCTTGGCTGATCTGCCCACAAATCTAGCCCGGTTGGTCAAACTGCTCCGGCGTCTTCCGGGCATTGGCTCGCGTTCTGCAGAGCGAATGATGTTACACCTCTTAAATCCGCAAAATAGCTGGGCCGTTGAATTAGCCGAGGCGATTATTTCCGCACGCCAAACAGTTAGGCCGTGTCCAGAGTGTGGTTTTTTTTCCGATACCGGCGGGTTGTGTGCAATTTGCTCAGACTCCACTCGCGACTCTTCAATCCTCTGCGTCGTAGAAACAGCTCAAGATGTACTAACATTTGAACGTTCGGGAGCTTACCGCGGGCTCTACCATTGCCTGGGCGGCAAAATCTCTCCGCTGGATGGAATCTCAGCTGAAGACTTGGCCATTCCTCAACTGCTAAAAAGAGCCAACAAAGAAAACGTACGCGAAATCATCCTTGCACTAGGCTCCGACGTCGAAGGAGAAACAACCACACTGCTCTTGCAGCAGGAGCTCGCACCACTCGGAAAAAAAGTATCTCGCTTAGCTCGCGGCCTAGCAGTAGGCACCGGTCTAGAATCCGCAGATCCCATTACACTCGCACACGCCCTTAATGAGCGAAAAGTGGCATCAGCGCGTTAAACCAAAACCAACCATTTTCTCGTGAATAACGACTCACCGCTCAATTCAGCTTCCAACAACCGCAGTCTTCAACATTTCTGCAGTTCCCGTCTGCAACAACTCGAACAACAAAACCTGCTTCGACAACTCCAGCCCCAACCTCCGAGTCAGTCTCCCGATTTTGCGTCCAACGACTACCTTGGCCTAGCCTCCCATCCCGCCGTCATCCAGGCCCTGTGTGAAGCCGCCACCGTCCATGGTGTCGGCGCACGCTCAGCGCGCCTCATCAACGCAAATTCTCTCCTCCACCTTGAGCTAGAAACCCAGCTCGCCAAACACAAACAAAAACAAGCTGCCCTGCTCTTCCCTTGTGGCTACATGGCTGCTCTGGCAGCAATAAACCCGTTATGCCAATCTCGCGATGACGTCATTTTTATCGATCACCTCAGCCACGCCTGCCTCCTTGATGCCGCTCGCTCATCAAGTGCTACCATTCGCGTCTTTCACCACAACGACCCAAACCACCTCGACAAACTCCTCTCAAAGTACCCAACCACCACAAGCCGAAAAATCATCATCACAGAAGCAATATTCTCGATGGATGGTGATCTCTGCCCCCTCTTGGAAATAATTCGCATCAAGGAAAAACACGGTGCATGGCTACTCCTCGATGAGGCCCATGCTACAGGAATTATTGGCCACGGCGGATCCGGCCTCGCCACATCACTCGACGTTCACGATCACGTGGACATCATCCTAGGCACACTTGGCAAAGCCCTCGGCACCACAGGGGGGTATCTCGCAGGACCATCCGAATACATTCGCCTGCTTCACTCCACCGCCCGCACTTTCTTGTTCACCACTGCACCGCCTCCAGCACTCGCGGCAGCCACACTCGCCGCGCTCCAAGTCTGCCAGTCAAGCGAAGGTGACTTGTTACGCCTGAAGCTTCAAGAAAACATCACCCTTGCATCCCAGATTCTGAAACTCCCGCAAACCCCAAGCTCACCAATCATCCCGTTGATCTTAGGCAGCGAACATCGCGCTCTAGTGATTGCAAAGCACCTGCGCGACACACATCACCTCGCTCTACCCGCAATACGTTACCCCACCGTACCTCGCGGCAGGGCGCGCCTGCGCGTCACAATCAACGCCAAACTCACCCGACAACAAATCACGGAAAACCTCGAAAAAGTACACAACGCCATCAAGCAGGACTTCTCCCCACCCACATCAAACAAGCCTCTCGCTCAACCGTTAAAACCATAAACTGCTTATAAAAATACGCAGATCATACCAAGTCAAATTGCCCGCACTGGCGCAAAGCTTCCATCAATACAACCGCTACACAGTTAGATAAATTTAGTGACCTGACCCGCGACTCCATCATCGGAATAAAGCACCTCCTACCTCCAAGAGAAACCATATCCTCTTGGCCTAAACCACAAGTCTCCGAACCAAAAACCAACACACAATCCCGCGAATACTTTACGCGGTGGTAAGGCTCACCTCCACCCGTTTCCACGCACCATATCTCCCGACTCACCCCGACCTCCTTCACAAAATGCTCAAGATTTTCATGGTAACTCCAACTCAACAACGGCCAATAATCCAAACCTGCACGCCTCAGCGCCCTCTCATCTAGCCGAAAGCCCAGCGGCCCGACTAAATGTAAGTGACACCTCATCGCCGCACACATCCGTCCCACATTACCAGTGTTCGGTGGAATCTCCGGCCGTATCAAGACAACTTCGGGCACTTTCAAAAATAGGGATACTGCCCCGCCGAGTAACTCGGCCAGGCACGATAATTCCTGTAATTTACAATCCTGACGGGGGTACCGATTTTTGCTATCTCGAAAATTTTTGCAGCCATTCCATCGTGCACACGAATACATCCCGCAGAAGCAGGATATCCCGGCAAAAATCCCTCATGTAGCCCCACACCGTCATTTGTCAGACGCAAAAAGTATGGCATCGGCGAACCCTCCCATTTCACGCCAGGGGGACGTTTTTCATCAACGCGCACACTAGGGTTCACCACATTTCCTCGAGAATCCACCCAACGGCCCCAGAGATTGGAAACGTGATCCTTATTTTTACCAATCACCCGAAACTCTCCGGGCCGAGTATCCTGGCCCTCGCGTCCTGTCGAAATCGTGGAATAACCGATCTCTACGCCATTACGGTAAATATACAGACGCTGCTCTTCTAACACTATTTCCATCTCCACAGGTCCTGTCGGGGACAATGTCGGATTCCACTCCCAAGCACGGGCGATCAAACCCGCCGATGCCACCCTGTCGCGCACATAGGATCGAGACCCATCCGCATTGATCATCACAATTTTTCTCTCTGGTTCTCCCGTGCGGGTTGTGCGGCCTGCATGAGGTGCTGCACAAGAGCAGAGCATTAGTGCCAGCAACAAAAACACAAGCAGCCAGGCTCTCTGAGTAAAAAATTTCACGGCTATCAAGTACCCCTTTACGCAGAAATCCTCTACTGACAAGCCCACCGCTCGTTTATCTAGAAATGCATATGAACATCAATCCTGTGACTCGTAACTTAACACGCTCAGGCTGAAAATGGCAGCCGTCTCGCTTCTCAACACCACAGGCCCGAGGGTCACGGGCAAATATCCACTCGCTAACGCAGTAGAAATCTCTGCAGGAGAGAAATCCCCCTCCGGCCCGATGCAGATCGCGTAAGATAATTTAGATACACCACTCTGCCCGCGCAGTTCCTTCAGCCAGCGGCGAAACGTGCGCGCTCCCGGCTGCAGCGAGCCGATAAAAGGCGCCTGTGCGAGTGGCTTTTGCATCAAGAATTCTCTTGCTGATCTCGCCGGGAGTATTTCAGGCAACCAGTTCTGCCCGCATTGTTTTGCAGCCTCAACAGCAATCTGTTTCCACTTCTCTGCTTTTTGTGCGCCCTGCTCTTCATCCAATCGCACAACTGAACGCTCAGAAATAAGCGGTTGAATACGCGAAACACCCAGTTCTGTGGCTTTCTGTACAATTAAGTCCATGGATTTATTCTTTGGCAAAGCCTGGACCAGTGTGATGTCGCCCGCGCCCCGTGGTGTTTTGGTTCGGCTGTCTTCGCGGAATCTCACGTGCTTTGCAGTGACGTCTGTTAAAGTCGCCATGACCTCCGTGCCCTGACCGTCGAAGAGCACAACACGATCACCAGGTTCTGCACGCAACACCACCGCGCAGTGATGTGCCTCCTCACCAATCAGACTTCCACTGTCTAGTTCCTGTAAAAAAAACCTTCGCATGTACGGGATTATCAAACCCCTGGATCGCAGGCAACATCAGGGCAAAATGTGCCCATCTGCCATGTGCAGCACGCACCCCATTTTTGACGCCACCTCTGCACTATGTGTCACAACAATCATAGTGGCGTTTTCTTCACTGACTACCTCCATCAACACTCGAAGCACAACTTCTCCATTATGCGAGTCGAGGTTGCCCGTCGGCTCGTCTGCTAATACCACCGCTGGCTTGTTCACCAAAGCACGCGCGATTGCCGCCCGCTGCATTTCCCCGCCACTTAGCTGATGTGGACGATGACCTGCGCGTTTATTCAAACCCACTAATTCCAAAAGTCGTGCTGCACGCTCCGCCGCAGTATGAGAAAGTCCTCCTGCAATAAGTGCAGGCAGCTCAACATTTTCCCGCACAGTTAAGGTTGGAAGCAAATGGAAAAACTGAAAAACAAATCCTACCGTTTTTCTGCGCAGTTCCGTCATGCTTTTCTCATCTAGACCCACTAACTCCTGTTCACCGATCTTTACCGATCCACTGTCAGCCACATCCAAACAGCCCATGATATTGAGCAGAGTGGATTTTCCACAACCCGAAGGACCCATCAAAGCTACCGTTTCCCCCCTTGCAAGCTGTAGACTCACTCCGCGCAGTACTTCAACGCGGCCTGCCGAAGAATCGTAGCTTTTGCGTAAATCAGTCACCTTGACCATGACTCACACTGAAACATCTGACTTGTAAGTCAACCAACTCCCCGACATGCCTCAGCAACAAAGATCTAAATGCCCTGGCGCACAAATCGTTCTCCATTTGCACAAAAGTATCGAGCTCATCAAAAGTGTAAAACTTCAACTCATCGATCTCGCCAACTTCCATCCGAAAAGGCCCATTCCTGACCAAGCCATATAATCTCACAAACTCCCAATCCGTCTCTGCCCCTGCAACCACGTAATCTAATTCCAACAAATCTTCTGCCTTGACCGCTAGCCCCAACTCCTCCTCCAACTCTCGCACTGCCGACTCCAAATATCCCTCACCCGCATCGACATGCCCGCTGCAAGAAGAGTCCCACTTCCCCGGATGAGAGTCCTTACTCAGCGAACGTTTCTGAAGCAATAACCGCCCTGCTCCGTCAAACACCCACACATGCACGGCCCGATGGAGTAACTTGGCGCGATGCACTTCAGCACGTGTGGCACGATCTACAACCTCATCCCGATCATTCACCACATCCAACAGACCACGGCTCATCACTCCACCTCCTGAAGTCGAGGCGATTGCGGCAGACGGTAGTGACCCGTTAATTTATAACGAAAAAGAAAATCCTCCTCGCGTGCTCCAGCACCCACATTATGAATCACGAGAGGCGTGGCAGCAGGAGATCGCCTATCGCTCACAATCATGATGTGCGGAAGATTCCCCGGCAGCATACATGTCACCAAATCGCCCGGTAAAAACTCCTTCTCATTGCGGTCGAGTCTCAACTTCCAACCTCGTCTCTCGAAAAATCTTTGCAGGTTGGGCACACGCCGGTGATCAATATTTTTATCCGCACGTTTAAGACCCCAAATTTTCGGATACGCGGAAAAATTCGCCCGCATATCCTCGTGCACTAACTTCTGCAAATCCATCCCCCGCGCATCGCGCAACGCGCGCACCACCACATCCGTGCATACCCCGCGATCGAGTGGCACATCGCCACCCGGATAATCCAACCGTTGATACGAGCCGTCATAAATCACAGTCACCCCCACCTGTGCCCGAGCCGCCTCCACGATATCCGAAGCGCCCTTTGCCCGAGCCCCAAGGCACAAAGAAAGTAACGCAAATAAAACTAACGACAAACGCATAGCGCACTTCACACCTCCACCGTAGCACGCGACAAGATCAAACCGCGACTCATAAAATTTCGTTGCCCCGACGCTCCAACAAACGGCTAAATAAAGTATGATTCATACTGGCATCGGCTACGACGTTCATCCCTTCAAGCCCAGTCGCCCTTGCATCCTTGGCGGCGTTCTCATCCCACACCACTCCGGGCCTGATGGTCACTCCGATGCCGACGTACTCATCCATGCCATCGCCGACGCCCTCCTCGGAGCTATCGGCGAGGGTGACATCGGCCGCCACTACCCCAACAGCGATCCACGCTGGAAAGATGTCTCCAGCCTCATTTTCCTCGAAGACATCCGCACAAAACTCAACAACGCTAAGGCTAGAGTAGTTAACATAGACGCTAGCGTCATCGCAGAAGCCCCCAAGATTCTCCCCCACACACCCGCCATGAAAGAGCGGATGGCCACAGCTCTGGGAATCGCTCCCCGACAAATCAATATCAAAGCCACCACCAATGAAAAAATGGGCTTCCTCGGTCGTGGCGAAGGCATCGCTGCCCTGGCCATCGCCACGGTCAACATCGAGTAAAAAACTACTTCGGCTGCCCTCCGAGGCCGTCAACGCAGAGCTACAGGAGCAGAAAGCACCTCACGCAGTATTACCGCATTTCTTGCCGAAGAGGGTCTGGCAAGCAAATCTCTCCAACCGCCTTTGGCGTGGTGTTGAACACCAGCGCTGCCAGAACCACGGCCTAGCCGCTTCTCAAAGGCCGCAGCTCTTGCTTGCAGTCTTTTCAACTCCTCATCGGATAGCCCCGTACCAGGCAATGAATACGCATCAGGCTTACCGAAGTTTTGATCGGGCACCAGTCGCTTGACGTGCTCACCTTCGTCTTCCTGCATCACACGTGCTGCTGCTGTTTGCTTAGCACTTTCCTGTAAAGTGCGCACTGGCGTTCGCTGCGGGGGCAGTGGCGGAGGTACGGGGGAAGATTGTTGTTGCTCGCGCAACTTTCGGATGATCTCCTCCAGAGAATCTCCTTGCCCTCCACGAGCATCCGCACCATCGAACGGAGGCGGCCCATCCGGTACATCTCGCTCAGTTTTACTGGTTCTAAGCTGTGTGAAGAACTGACTGAGCCCAATGATAATAAAGATGACTAACCACAGGTTATCGAGGATCAACCTGATGGCATCATTCATAAGCGTGATCTCTCTTACTGGCCTTGCGGATTCTCACCACGGGCAATTGAGCTGCGCATCGCGGTATCAGACTCCACGTTGCGAACACGTAAGTAATCCATGATGCCCAGATTTCCCTTGCGGAAGGCCTCGGCCATAGCCAGCGGAACCTGAGCCTCTGCCTCCACCACCTTGGCGCGCATTTCTTCCACGCGGGCGCGCATCTCCTGCTCCACAGCTACAGCGGCTGCACGGCGCACTTCAGCTTTGGCCTGAGCAATAATCTTATCTGTCTGTGCCTGGTCGGCCTGCAATTTTGCACCCACGTTCTCACCCACATCCACGTCGGCAATATCAATTGAGAGGATCTCGAATGCCGTGCCGAAATCCAACCCTTTATCGAGCACTGTCTTGGAGATCCGGTCCGGGTTTTCGAGCACTTGTTTATAACTGTCAGCAGAACCGATAGAGGTAACGATACCCTCACCCACACGAGCGATAATTGTTTCCTCAGTTGCGCCACCCACGAAGCGTTCCAGATTTGTACGCACCGTCACGCGCGCCTTAGCTTTCACCGAAATTCCGTCCTTAGCCACACCATCAATCGTCGTGCGGCCTTGCGCCGGGTTGGGACACTCGATCACCTTGGGATTGACGGATGTCTGCACCGCTTCGAGCACAGTTTTCCCGGTGCCCTTCGTAGCCAGGTCAATGGCGCACGCTTTGTTAAAATCCAAAGGAATATTTGCACGCGCAGCAGCAATCAGCGCGGCCACGACCATTTGCGGATTTCCACCGGCGAGATAGTGAGATTCGAGCCAATCGGTTTCCACATTAATACCGGCTTTGATTGCAGTTATTCGTGTATCCACGATCAACGCCACCGGCACTTTGCGCAGACCCATAAATACTAGTTGAATTAGGCCCACCGGGGCATTTGCCACCCTAGCCCGAATCCACACTCCAATGTAGTTGATGAGGGCTAAAAATAAACCCAGCAAAATGAACGCAATGACTAGGCCGATGATCCATCCAACGAGTGGTGGGATTTGGGCTAAATTGGAAAAAACACTTAGTGAGTTGTTCATGAAGGAATAGTTATTGAAATGACGTTTTAATCAAGTTTAACTTTTGTACTACTTACCTCTGTTCTGCCAACAAGAGTCCTTGAGTTAATCTTAAAGCTTTTCCACGACTACACGCGCGCCCTCAATAGCTACAACACGCACCTGCAGATTCTTCTCCACCATGCCGCTGCGCGATTCTACGTCGTAGCGTTTTCCGTCAAAAATAGCCACACCGCCAGGGCGCAGAGGCGTCAGTGCAGTACCGATCTGCCCAATTTGCAGTTTTGGCGTCTCGTTGCTGACTGCAGTGATGGCGGTTTTCGGAATCCAACGTTTGGCCATGGGCGTCGTTGGTAAGACTTTCAAAGTCGAATATATCGCCACAACCGAACCTACAACCGCCCCGCCCAACACGCCCAAACCAGCGGGAAATCCCGCAGTTGTGTATGCTACGTACGAGGCAAAAACAAACAACAATGCACCAAGAAAACCTATGACCAAACCGGGTAGAAAGACTTCTAAGACCATACAACAAATACCAGCAATGTACGCCACAGCGACAAGCGACCAACCCTCAAGTCCTAGAAATTCCATATAGATTTTTCTTATACTAACACAGCATGCAAGCGCTTGCTCATACCTCGTTGCCCCAAGTCGTGAGAACAAGCCTAGCGGGCGAAATTTCGGCAACAACGGAGGCATCGCCCGCAGCCGCTGGCAACAGCACGCTCTCCCCGACTGCTAGGTGCTCTCCCCGGATTTTCACGGCTCCACGATCCACAAAGACATGAACAAAGCTCTGAACAGGCACTTTTATCTTTGATTCAACTTCAATATCCATCACCCTGACGCTAAAAAATGGACAGCTCACCACAAGCCCCTCTTGAACAGTTTGCAGAGAGGGGCGAACATCAGTAAAGTCGATGCAGCATAAAGCCTTATCCAAATGAAGCTCCCGAGGCTTGCCGTCTAGACCCACCCGTCCCCAATCATCCACGCGATAGGTCGTGTCGGAATTCTGCTGCACTTCGAGTAATAAGTTTCCAGCGCCAATCGCATGCACACGCCCGGAGTACAAAAACATCGCATCTCCGGCATGTGTCACAATTTCGTGATACATGTCTTGAGTAGCAAATCTGCGTGCTGCTTGAGCAAACTCCTCAGGTGTCACAACTCGGCTGAAACCCGCAAAAATCTTGGCCCCAGGCTCCGTCCGCAAGAAGTACCACATCTCCGTCTTAGGTTCCCCGCCCAAACTTTGCGCGACTTCTACTGGGGGGTGAACCTGGAGGGACAGCGGCTCGCTGGCATCAATGATCTTGATCAGAAGCGGAAATCTTTCCCCACTTGGGGCTTGGCTTCCGAAGACTTGCTTTTGCTGCTTGAGCCAGATTTCGTTGAGCGTCTTGCTGGATGAAAGTTCTATGCTCTGTGCCTCTGGTCTATCCACCAGTTCCCAGGATTCACCGATAGGCCCATGCAGCTCTGGAGGAATTTCCCGGCCTAAGTAATCACGATGTTTGCTCCCGCCCCAAACCTTCTCGAAATAAAGTGGTGCAAAACGCAGGATTTCTCTCATGGCTTGCTTTTTTCACCTGTCTCTCGTGCAAATGCATCAAAAAACAGTTCTGCATCTCGTGGACCAGGACATGCTTCTGGATGAAATTGCACAGCGCTGATCTGGGCCTGCTCAAAGCGCAAACCCGCGCACGTGCCATCGTTCAAGTTGACGTGAGTCACCTGCACTCCTGCTGGCAGGGTTTTCTCGTCTACCGCATAACCGTGATTTTGGCTTGTGATCAGGATCCGTCCAGAAGCCAACTCTTTTACTGGATGATTTGCTCCTCTGTGGCCGAACTTTAACTTGTACGTGCTGCCTCCCAAAGCACGCGCGATGATCTGGTGCCCGAGACAGATTCCATAAATCGGAAGTTTGCCCACCAATCCTCGCACAGTATCTACTGCATAATCCAATACAGCCGGATCGCCAGGACCGTTTGATAAAAATACTGCACGAGCTCCTGATGCCAATATTTCTGCTGCGTTTGTGCGTGCTGGAAAGACGTAACAGCGAAATCCCCGCCGCCTCAGAGAGCGTAAAATATTTTTCTTGGTCCCATAATCCAAGAAAGCAACAGGCACTTTCGGCTCTGGCAACAAATCGCGGTCGCCAAAGATCTTGCTCAGTTTGCCTTGTTCATCAAACAGGTAAGGCTCTTTAGTAGTTACCTGCCCCACAAAGTCGATGGCGCCATACTGATAATCCTGGGCCAGAAGCGATGCCTCGTCCACACTCATCCGCTCTGTGGTCAGCACACCGTTCAGAGCTCCTTTCTCCCTGATGTGAAGCACCAGCGCACGCGTATCCACGGCATGAATTGCCCCCACTCCGTGACGTACCAAGTACTGCTCCAGCGATTCGCTTGCACGCCAGTTAGACGGCCGCACAGCGAGCGAACGAATTATCAAGCCAGCAGCCTGTGGGCTCTCGGATTCAGAATCTTCTCCATTCACCCCGTAGTTTCCGATTTGTGGGTAAGTCAACGTCACTAACTGCCCGCGGTAGGAAGGATCTGTCAATATTTCCTGATATCCGCTCATTGAGGTGTTGAAACAGACCTCACCAACAAACGTCCCTGAAGCCCCAAAGGATTCACCTTCTAAATAAAAACCATCCTGCAGCACGAGCAACGCTTTTGGCATAGCCACTAGATGTGCTTGCGGGCTTTGTGAATCAAGGGATTATTCAGCTAGTTTCGCGCTTAAGTTTGTGGGAATGAGCTCGCCTGATTGTGCATTTTCAGTGTGCTCCGCTTTTCCAGGCGCAGGATTTTTTCTGCGCCCGGCAACCAACACGTATATCACCGGCACAACGAGGAGAGTAAGAAATGTACTCGACACCATCCCCCCGACGGCGACTACTCCCAAAGGACGACGCGCTTCAGAAGCCTCACCTAGCCCCAGCGCAATGGGGAGGATGCCGGCGATTGTTGCTAGACTCGTCATCAAGATCGGTCTCAAGCGAATAATCCCCGCTTTCAGCATTGCTTCCTTGGGTGAAAGACCCTGCGCTACCCCTTGGTTGGCAAACTCCACTAACAAAATTGAAGTTTTCGTAACCAACGCGATCAATAATACGAAACCCACCTGTGAAAAAATGTTTAAATTCATCGCTGGAATCCTCGGAATAATACCCGCCAAGACACTCGCAATTGCCGGAGGATCAGGTGCGTAATTTGCCCAGCCAAAAAACATCTCTCCCAGGAAATTGACCCAGCTCAAAACCCACAACAAACCAAGCGCTCCAGGCGCCGCCAGCAACAACGCTATCATGACCGTGAAGGGATGCTTGAGGCTCTCAAACTGAGCTGCCAGCACCATGTAAACCACAAGTGATGCAAGCAGTATGAAGAAATAAATCTCCCCTGTGGTTTCCCGCAGATTTCTCGCTTCCCCGCGCCACTCATAACTGAAATCTGGTGGCAGGGTCTCCGCAAGAATCTCTTCAGTCCTCTGCATTACGCTGCCCAAAGTGCCTGCACGAGGTGATCCCTCTATAGTGGTGGCTCGTCGCCTTTGAAACCTCTCAATGGCATTAGGTCCGGCCGCTTCTTCCCAGGACACAACATTACTTAACTGCACTAATTGCCCATCTCTACTGCGCACAAAGATTCGCTCCAAATCCGAGGGCACCAGACGGTTTTTCCTATCCAGTTGGGCAATTACATCAAACTCGCGTCCATCACGCTTGAGCGTACTTAAATCTAAACCACCAAGAAGCACTTGCAGCGTACGGGAGATTTCCAAAATCGAAACGTTCAGAGCGTTTGCCCGATCTCGGTCAATCTTTACACGCAACTCCGGTTTAGTAATCTCGAATGTACTTCGAGGGGGAAAATTAAAAAAACCCTCCCCCATAAAACGCATCCGCAAATCCTGCGCATATGCATCCAAACGGTTCAGATCACTTGCTTGCAAAACAAGCTGGAAAGGCTGCGAGAATCCACCCACCGTTTTCGGGACGATCGGAAAGGCCAGCGCCCCGGGTACCTCGCTCATGAATTGCGCACCAAGCCCAAATGGTCCAGCCACCATATCTCGCACATGAGGCCTCTCTCCCTCACGCAATCGCACAAATGCAAATGCCTGTGAAGTCTGACCCGGTGCCCCTCGAGCCAAGGCCACTGCGGTGAAATACCCATCCACCTCTTCACGAGATTCTAGAATGCTTTCGATTTTTTTGACTTGGGCATCCGTGTAATCTGATGTCGACCCCTCTGGAGTCAGAATTATCGAAAACAATCTTCCTTTGTCCTCTTCAGGCAAGAAATCCTGAGCTAAACTCAGATAAAAGAAAATTGTCGAACCTACCATTAACAAAGCAACCCCGACCATCTTCCAGCGGTGATCCAAAGACCAAGTCAGCATCTTTTCATATCTCTTCTCCACACGCTGCAAAAGCTTTTCAAAAAACATAAATACACGCCCATGCTTGACCCCCGTCAAAGGCTTTAGAATTTTGGATGAAACCATTGGCGAGAGTGTTAGCGCAACTAACCCCGACGTTGCCACCGCTACACAGAGTGATACAGAGAACTCTAGCAAAAGTCTCCCGGTCAACCCTCCCAGAAAAGTCAGCGGCAAAAAAACCGCGATCAATGAGGAAGTGATCGTGATGATGGCAAAGCCAATTTCTTTCATCGTCTTGCGGGCCGCATCAAAAGGTGTCAGCCCTTCTTCCATGTGCCGATAAATATTCTCCAGCACCACGATCGCATCATCTACTACAATGCCGATTGCCAACACAAGCGCCAGCAAGGTAAATATGTTGATTGAAAAACCTAAGAAGTACAGCACACCAAATGTCGTCAGTACCGATACCGGTATGGAAAGCATCGGAATGATCGTTGCTCTCACATTGCGCAGGAAGATAAAAATCGTGATCAACACCAACAAAAACGCAATTCCTAGTGTTTCCCAAACCTCCTTGATCGATTTCTCGATAAACACAGATTCATCGTACGCATAAAACGTCTCAACCCCCTCTGGCAGTGTGGGAATGATCCGATCCATCTCTGCCTTGATGCCCTTTGCTACCTCCAAAGTATTAGCCAACTGTTGGCGCACTACACCGATACCCACTGCAGGCTTGCCACGATAGCGAGCGACCGTCCGTTCATCCTCGACGCCTTCTTCCACACGGGCAATATCACGCATGCGCACGACATTTACCCCGTCTTGACGAATTACGACGTTTTCAAAATCCTCTACTGAGTCGAGTTGACCACTTAGTTGCACGGCCAGTTCGCGTTTAAGTCCTTCAACTCGGCCGCTTGGCAGCTCGACGTTCTGCGAGCGCAGCGCGTTCTCGACATCGGTCACCGTCACTCCACGCGCTGCCATCAAGGCTGAGTCAAGCCTCAATCGCATCGCAAAACGTTTTTCACCGCCTATAAGTATGGAGCTAACGCCTTCTACCGTTTGCAAACGATCCTTGATTCTCTCCTCGATCAACCGTGTTAAATCGAGCGTGGAATATTCATCACTAAACAGCGCAATCCACATGATCGGATTTTGCGAGGAATCCGCCTTAGTGATTACGGGCTCCAGCACATCCTGCGGAAGCCGCGCACGCACGCGTGCTACACGGTCGCGCACATCTGTCGCTGCCACATCCACATCACGGCCTCGGTTAAACTCTACCTCGATCTGACTTACTGCCTCCCGACTTGTGCTGCTGATGATTTTAATTCCATCCACACTGGCGATGGACTCTTCCAGCCGCTCCGTCACCTCAGATTCAATTACCTCCGCACTCGCGCCGGGGTACACGGTTGTGACAGTTACAATGGGTGGATCAATATCGGGAAGCTCGCGCACGGGCAGACGACTGAGTCCCAGTGCCCCGAACGTCACCAACCCAAGGCTCAGCATACTCGTCGCGACCGGACGACGGATGAAGGTTTCTAGGACACTCATACCCCCGCCTCCGCATTCTCCCCGGAACTAGCCGCTTTTTCCATCACATCCATGGGCTGCACGAGACTGCCTGGACCCACTTTTTGAATCCCTTCAGTTATGACCTTCTCACCAAATTCCAAACCCTCCACGATTTCGACACGCCCTGCGACCCGGCTGCGTATAGCCACACGACGCATCTCGACAAGGTTCTCCCCATTCACGGTGAAGACCGACACGCTGTTGCCGCGAAACATCAACGCCGTCTCCGCAATCAACTTCGCTTCCGGATTACTATCTGTGGTCACAAGAACATTCACAAACATCCCGGGCTTCAGCCGCAGTTCAGGATTTTCAGCCTGAGCACGCATCAGCAAAGTCCGGCTCGACTCATCCACCCGCGGCGAGAGGAAAAACACCGTCCCAAAAAATTTCTCCCCAGGAAAGGCTGATGTCCGAAATTCCACTTGCGAGCCTGTCTGCAAGCTTCCGATGAAGCGCTCTGGCACACGGAATTCTACCCTCAGTGAACTGTTATCCACGATGCTGCTAAGCACCTGCCCGCGATTTACAAACTGCCCCACATCCACACGCCGCTCCGTCATGGCGCCCGCAAATGGAGCACGGATCTTAGTATCACTCAAATTCTCACGCGCCAGGCGCACAGCGGCACGTGCCTCGTCTAGCGTAGATACCACCCGATCAAACTCCTGAGCAGAAATCGTCCTGTTGCGCCTCAGAGCATCTGCCCGATCAAACTCTTCCTGCGCCAACCGTTCACGCGCCAGTGCCTGATCTAACGCTGCTTGATACCTTTCGGAGTCCAACTCAAAGAGTACATCACCGCGCTCCACACGCTGGCCATCCTGGAAGTGGATTTGCTTCACAAAACCCTCTACCCGCGCAGCCACCTCCACCTCCTGAGCCGCCAACAACGTACCCACTACTTCAATGTTCTGCGTAAATGCCTGGGGCCGCACTTCCTCCACTATCACTGGCACAGCAAATCCTGGCGGCGGTCCGCCTGCGCCGGGTGGTGGACTGCAACCCGCGAACAAAAGAATCGCGATGCACAAAAGTTCAACTCTTAATATTTTCATAATTTTTCCTTTCACTTAATAAAAACTGCCGACCGGATGAAGTCGCACAAAAACGGCTCCAGCTCCGCTAGTGAACGACGAGGATGGTGCAACACATGCTCTCGCATCACCTCGTGCATCGCCCCCTCCAGAGCCAGCACCATTTTCTCACAATCCATCCTGCGGAACTTTCCGCTGCGCACTCCCTGCCGCAGCAATTTCACCCAATTTTGCAAACAGCTTTCTTTTAATTCTAGACATCTTTGAGACACTATTACCGCATGTGCGCCTGCAGCCATTGGAGCAATCTCTTCCACAAAAAGCTGAAAGAACCGCCTCTCCTTTTCAAAAAAATCCAGTTTGGCTCGCACACCCTGAAACAACTTCTCTTCCGGAGCCGCAACCGCTTTGAACACCCTTTGCATGTGTTCACAGTAATTTGTCATTTTACCAAAAAGCATTTCCTCAAACAAATTTTCCTTCGATGTAAAGTAACGATAAACTGTACCTACCGCATAATCCGCGCGCCGTGCGATATCCTCAATGGAAGTGTTGTGGTAGCCTTTTTCAAAAAACAGCTCCTCCCCGGCCCGTACGAAGTCCGTGATGCGTCTTTCACGATCACGCTCAATTCTGGAGCTAGGCTTCATAAAGTGAATTTTAGTTCATATTATGAATACGTCAATCATATTTATACAATTTTGAGACATTTTGAGACTTTTTTCTGATATGCCTCCACCATGATTCTGCACGGTCTGAGAAAGACTCACGCAACTCGTCTTTACTCTTTGCGGGATAGGAAGGTGCCATCATACTAAAATTGTGAGCAACGCATCCTCCAGCTACCTCGTCATTGCCAGGAAATATCGGCCCAAGCGCTTCAGCGAAGTCGTCGGCCAAGACCACGTGATCCTTACCTTGCGTAATGCCATTCAGACGGGCCGAATTGCCCACGCCTATTTGCTGGTCGGGCCACGTGGTATCGGGAAAACCACAACGGCAAGGCTGCTGGCGGCTGCACTCAATGCCCCGGGCCAGCCTAGCGTGGATGCCGATCCGGATGACCCGCTAATTCGCGAAATCCTCGAGGGCCGAAGCCTCGACGTGCGAGAAATTGACGGGGCTAGCAACAACGGCGTCGAACAAGTGCGCGAGCTGCGTGAGGATGTGCGCTACGCCCCCCAAAGCGGCCGCTTCAAGATCTACATTATCGATGAGGTGCACATGCTTTCCACCGCGGCATTTAACGCGCTGCTCAAAACACTGGAAGAGCCGCCTGCGTACGTAAAATTCATCTTTGCCACCACAGAGGTGCATAAGGTGCCAGCCACCATTATGTCGCGCTGCCAGCGTTTTGACTTGCGCCGCATCCCCACCGAACTCATCTCCCGGCAGTTGGCGATGATTTGCGAAAAAGAAGGCGTCACCGTCGAACCGGGAGCCCTTCACGCCATCGCACGACTGGCCGATGGGGGCATGCGCGACGCCCAATCCACGCTGGACCAGATGATTTCCTTCTGTGGTGGGCAAGTGCGTGAAGCCGATGTGCTCCAAATCCTTGGCCTGCCTGCACGCGCGGCTGTCGTGTCGCTTCTGGCTCGCATCGTGGCGGGCGATACCGCAGGCGCTTGGAGTGAACTGCGCACGCTGGACGAGCAAGGCAAGGATCTGGTGCGCGTGCTGAGCGACTTGCTCGAGGCTGCGCGGGAATTGCTCATTTACCAACAGGCCCCGGAGCTGCTGGCCAGCGAACTGGCTCCAGAAGATCTCGAACCAATGGAACGGTTGAAATCCAGCATCAATCCGCGCCGCCTTCTCCGCCTTGTGGAACACCTCTCACAGGCAGAAAATCGCATCCGCTTTGCCCTACATCCCAAGATCTGGCTTGAAGTGTGCCTGGCATCTGCCGCGCAAATCTCCAAGGAAGTGGACTTGGATGATGTTGTCGCCGCAATGCACAAGGGAGGAATCACCCCGGAGGAAATTCGCGGGGAACAACCCCAGAAGCCTCAAGCCGTCACTAACACCACTTCCCAGAATGTCGATGATACTGCCACCACCCACAATAACCCGTCCTCTACGACTTGCGAGACAACGGCAACCACAACCTCTGCCAACTCTCCTAAGGCAGCTTTTGCAGCTGTTCTAAAAAAAGTACCCAGCTACCTGCATCATGGCATTGACCTGGAAAAGCAAGACGACAAAATCCTGATCCGGATCGAGAAGAGCGTCGAGCCACTGTTATTTCAACTCATCCCTCAAGGGACTTTTGAGTCTGACCTCCGAGCCGCCCTCGGAGCAGCGATTCCCGTCGAGTGGCAGAGATATTCCGCGCAGCCCCAGCCTCCAGATGTTACAACCCGACAGGTTCAAAACACCGAGGAGACAAACACCCCCCAAACTTCTGCACCGCGCAAAAAATCCACTTCATCCACTGCCCCACAAAATTCCGCCAGTCAGACCAAAAAGACACCTGCCCGACAAGACAAGCAGGGGCCCGCGCAAGAAGATACTTCTACCACAAAGATCCGGATGCTAACGGATGATGAAATGCGAGAATTTCAAAACGACCCACAAATCCTCGCTGCGCTTGAACGCTTTGGCGCTCGACTCGTCGGTTTGAAGAACAGCTAATCAACTCGAGATGCCACGGCGAACTTAGGACGGCACAAGAAGGACTTTGCCTCCTCGGTGTTCACGTTGCGCGTGCGAGACGGCCTCGACCACATCAGCAAGCGGATAGACTGCGGCCACGGGCAGATGGAGTTGACCCGAGGCCATCGCCTCGAAAACGACGCGCAAATCCCTCTGCACAGATTCGTACGAGGCCTGACTCAACCAGGCATTGAGCCAAAATCCGCGGAAGTAAATGTTGCGAAAGATGAGCAGAGAGGCAGGAATTTTCATGGGTTGGCGCGACATAGCACCGTAGGTGACGT
The DNA here is from genome assembly GCA_938005615.1 of uncultured Verrucomicrobiae bacterium. Classification (GTDB taxonomy): domain Bacteria; phylum Verrucomicrobiota; class Verrucomicrobiia; order JADLBR01; family CALLMV01; genus CALLMV01. Next base: position 47,701 of record CALLMV010000026.1, on the reverse strand, counting down.
GAGTGCCCGCGTCGTCTAAAGCTGCGGCCAGCCGCAGTGCAGATTGCCCGCCCACCGCATTCAGAGCGAGAGCCAGGGGCGCACCCGCTGCGGCGTTGCGGATGGCTTGCGGAGTCAGCTCGTCCGAGTCGGCAAAGATCTGTAGCGATTCGTCTGCATCGTGCCTGAGGTTCTGCGCATCTCTGGCCAAGGCAATCGCACGGAGCCCGCGGGCTTGTGCGAATGTAGTGATGCAGCGGCCGACTGCAGAGTTTGCTGCGTTGTAAACCACAGCGTGGCCCTGTCGTGCTGGTGCCAATTCCAGCAGGCGCAGTGCAGTCAGAGGATTGATGAGGGCTTGTGCGGCTTGTAAGTCATCCAGTTCTTGGAAGATCACAGGGTGCAACACCTCGTAAGGCAACACGCTGTGTGTGCACCACGTACCGCTGGCGTAAGGCAGAAGCACGCGAGCGCCCCGCAAGCACTCTGGCACGCCCGGGCCGAGAGTGATGATGCGGCCGACGCCTTCGTTGCCGGGGGTGAATGGAGGCGGAATATGCCTGCCATATCGGCCCTCGATGGCGTTAATGTCTGCTGGATGGACGGGGGCGGCAATCAACTCCACGAGCACCTGGCCGGGACCTAGCTGCGCAGCCTCCTGATGCTCCACGCGCAGCACATCACGATAATTGCCCGTGGCGATGCAGCGCACAGCGATGCTCATGCAAAGGGGAGTTTTCTAGCTGTTTACTGCTGACGGGGAGGATGGCGGTGACGAAGCGTTTGCGGGCGTTTTTGCAGAGCTCTCGGCGGGATTGAGGCGCAGGCCTTCCCAGCCACCTACAGCGATTTTGCCGCCCCAGGAGATAACTTTGGCTCGGGCCGAAGCAGCCTCGGCTTCTGCGATTTTGTTTTGCCTGACGAAGGCGAGGGAAAGGCTTGTCCAATACATGCCCTCGTTGGGGTTGAGCTCTGTGGCTCGGAGGCCGGCGTTGATGGCTGTGTCGGCGTCACCGAGTTTGAGGCTTGTCATGGCCAGAGCATGCCAGGCTTCGGCATTTTGCGGGAAGAGTTCGGTGGCCTTTTTGTAACTGTCGCGGGCGGCCTGTATATTCCCCATGGCGAGCTCTGTGTGTGCATCTTCAAGAATTTGTTCAGCGTCATTCATCGCAGGTTTATCTTACGCATGAATGGCACAGGGGAAAGTGCGTTTGGGAAACTTAATTAAGTTTATGAGGTTTGAATCGCAGGCCAGCGAGCGGCAATAACACCAACAATACCATCAAGGTGAGAGTAGGTTCGGGAATGGCTGCAAAGTAAAGCGAACCGGGGCTGCTCACTCCAGTGATAAAAGCAGAAGTGCCCATCGCCGTGATACCCACGTTGGAGCGCCAGACTTCGCCGCTGCTAAAGTTATTCGCATACAACCTGTTGTCCGGACCGATGCGGATGCCTGTAGCCGTGCCGGTACCAAATGAGCCGATCAGCGTCTGCGAGGCGGGGTTGATGCCAGAGCTGTAGTCGCCAACAATGTTGAGTGTGTATGAGTAAATCTGTGCGGTGCCTCCAATAGTACGGCTCACGAAGATTCTACCGTCTGCAGCAAATTCGACTTGCGAGGCGTCGCCCGCAAGGCTGGAGGAAAAGAAGGTGGACCAAGTGGATGTGGCAAGGTCGTATGCAAAAATATCGCCGTCGCTGCTATCCACAGCATAGAGCCTACCGTCTGGGCCAATCCTGACGCCGTCGAAACGGGTAGCGGCTGGCGGGCCAGTGATTGAGGTGTAAGTCGCAGTGCTGATGTCCACTTGGTAGATCACGTTTGTGTTGTAACGAGCCGCAAAAAGGTGGGAGGTGTTGCGTGTCAAATCCAGCAGGTCACTAGCGCCGGTGATCGTAACGAAGGTGGAGAAGGTCAGACCATCGGCACTACGCCGGGAAATAGTGCCGTTACCGCGGTTAACGAAAAGTCGACCTGAGTCGTCGAGCACCATGCCGTCGGATCCCGTGGAGATACCGGCTACAGGCGTGTAACCCGCAGGCAAGGTGACAGGCGTGCCCGTCGTGTAATCGTAAGCCCGAAGGTTGCCTGTGGAGTATTCGCTCACGAAGAGATACGTCTGCCCGTGCAGGGTGTAGGTGGACAAAAAGCTGAGGGCCAAGGCGAATAGCGACGTAAAGAGGTATCTTGCGTGCGTTATTTTCATAGCGTTTTGTATAGCTAAGATTATTCCAAAATAAATATTTTTTTGCCGCTTCAGTCAGGTGTCGGGTATTCACCAGCAAGAAGTGCATCGCGATGTTGTATGTAATCGGAGATGGCTTTGCGGATGACGTCGATCGTCTCGGCGGCTGAGAGGAAGTCGCCCAACTCGGGGCGGCTTTTTCCCGGCTCCAGCTCTTTGTAAGAACCGAAGAAGTGGCGCATCTCGGTAAGCACGTGCGAGGAGAGCTGCGAAACATCGTTGTAGGGGGAAAAGAGTGGGTCGTTTTCGTGCACTGAGATGACCTTGAAGTCTTCCGCTCCTTGGTCGTGCATGAGCAGACCGCCGATGGGTTTGGCCGCGACAAGGCAACCCGGGGCAAAGGGCTCTTGGCCAAGCACAATGATGTCGAGTGGGTCTAGGTCACTGCAGTAGGTCTGGGGGATGAAGCCGTAGTTATGAGGGTAGTGAACAGAAGAGTGCAGGATGCGGTCCACGCGCAGGATGCCGGTGCGTTTGTCAATCTCGTATTTGATTTTGGATCGCATGGGGCACTCGATGTAGGCGTGCAAGTGAAAAGGGGGAGACTTACCCGGGGGGATGGAGTGGTAAGGGTTGATGAATGAGGGCGGTTCTGACATAGCTTTTTGTTATTCGGTTGTGACTAAGTGGCAAGCACGGATGTCAGGTTGTGGAAGTATGTTAATGAATCTTATTATGCTCACATTGATAGCATGACGTGCTAGCATATAATTGGGTTCGGCTCGGTGATGGGGGAAGGTTTGAGTTTGATGTCTGGTAGGCGTAGGGATATAATTGTGTGATGCAGGTCTTGTTGATCGCGGTGTTAAGTGCCGCGGCGTTTGTGGTGGCTTATCACACGTACGGGAAATGGTTGGGCTCGCAGATATTTCGGCTCACAGCACAAGCTGTGTGCCCTTCGGTGGATCTGCGGGATGGTCAAGATTATGTACCCTCGCCTAAGTGGGTAGTGTTTGGGCATCATTTCACATCTATCGCGGGGACTGGGCCGATTGTGGGGCCGGCCATCGCGATTGTGTGGGGGTGGGTACCGGCGTTGTTGTGGGTGGTGTTCGGCTCAATTTTCATCGGTGCGGTGCACGATCTGGGATCGCTGGTTGTTTCCTTGCGCAATCAGGGGCGAACGGTTGGCGACATTGCCGGAGATCTGATCTCGCCTCCCATGCGTCTGCTGTTTTTGGGGATCTTGTTTTTGGCGTTAACGATTGTGTTGGCGATATTCGGGATGGTGATCGCGGCGGTGTTGAAGCAGTTTCCCTCGGCCATATTTCCGGTGGTGGCACAGGTGCCGCTGGCAGTAGCAGTGGGAATACTTTTGCGGCGCGGCGCTCAGGGGCTGACGTGGTGGTCGCTGGTGGCTTTGGCTTTGATGTATGCGAGCGCCATCTGGGCGGATGCAGGCCTTTTGAGGGATTTCAACAGATGGTTGGCCGGTTGGGATACAGCCACCTGGGTGGTGGTGTTGTTGGCTTACAGTTATGTGGCATCTGTTTTGCCAGTGTGGCTGCTGCTGCAGCCGCGAGATTTTATCAACGCTTTGCAGTTGATCTCCATCATGGTGTTGCTGGTCTGCGGTCTTGTAGCGGCCGCATTCTGGGGCGGTGTGCCGGCAGAACTTCATGGGTCGCGTCCGGTTTTGGAGATGGCTGCGCCGATGTGGAATTTTGACCCAGCCGGTGCGCCGGCCATGGCCCCTTTTCTTTTTATCACGATAGCATGTGGTGCGGTAAGCGGCTTCCACTGTCTGGTGAGCAGCGGTACGAGCTCCAAGCAAATTTGTCGCGAGACGGATGCACGGATGATCGGCTACGGTGCAATGCTAGTAGAGGCATTCTTGGCTGTGCTGGTGATTGTTTGCGTCGGTGCGGCTCTGGCTTTGGGAGTACAGTTCGAGGGCAAATGGTCGACTGGTGCTGAGGCGTGGAGTCTGCGTTATCCGGGTTGGAGCACAGGGCTTGCTGGTATGCTGGCTAACGTGGTGGACGGTGCAGGGAATTTGTTAGTATGCCTCACGATCCCGCGGGAAGTGGGCGTCACATTCATGGGTGTGTTTGTGGCGTCTTTTGCGGGCACGACTCTGGATAGCGCGTGCAGGCTGCAGCGGTACGTACTGCAGGAACTACTACGGAGCGTCTTCTCGCAGAAAAAATCGCCCCTTACAGCTTTAGCGGGAAGGGAGAGCGTGCCTCAACTGGATGCAAAAATGGGGCACTCAATGTGGTGGGAAAATAAGCACGTGGTCACGAGTATTGCAGTATTCTTAGCTGCTGCCTTGGCTCTAACGCCCACCGCTGGTGAGGCCTGGAGTTGGACTTCCGCCGGAAAGGGGGGATTGTTATTATGGCCATTATTTGGGGCAACAAATCAATTACTCGGTGGGCTGGCCTTTTTGGTTATCGTTTTTTATGTGCTGCGCAACGGTCTGAAGGTCTGGTTCTTGGTTTTGCCTGCCGCATTTATGATTCTTATGCCAGCTTGGGCGCTTGTTGTGCAAACCTTTTTGGGCAGTGCAGGCAATCCCTCGTGGCTGAGTCAGGGGAAGTGGCTATTAGTCGGGATCAGTTGTGCGACGCTTGTGTTAGAGGTGTGGATGTTGTTAGAAGCGGGTCGTGCTTGGCGACGCTTGCGGCCGATAGCCAAGCAGGCGTGAGTGTAAATCGAGATAGTTCAGGCTTGCAGTCGTTCGACATCCACATGATCGAACAGGAATTCACGAACGCCCTGGTTATCCTTGCGATCGATGGCGCGACGCAGTTTGCGAAGGGCAATGTTCTGAAGTTGCCGAATGCGCTCGCGTGTAACTTTGAACTTTTCACCAACCTCTTCCAGCGTGAGGGCATTTTTTCCATCAAGGCCATAGCGCATGGTGAGGATTTTGCGTTCGCGCTCGTCAAGCACATCCAGAAATTCGAGGACGTTGCGGGTGATGTCGATGTTTTCCACCAGATCATCAGGTGCACGGGCTGATTCATCACTGACCAACTCGCCGAGCTCAGAACCGTCGGAATCACCAACCGTCGCATTGAGCGATGCTGGCCGGATTGCAGCAGAGCGAAGCTGGGAAACTTTTGCGGCGGAAACACCCATTTCCTCTGCCAGCTCTTCATCGGTAGGCTCACGGCCAAATTCCTCGCTGAGTTGTGAAGAAATCCGGCGCAAACGGGAAATTTTGTCAGTGAGGTGCACGGGCAGGCGAATGGTCTTGCCTTGGTTTGCGAGCGCGCGCTTGACGGCTTGCTTGATCCACCATGCCGCGTAGGTACTAAGTTTTGCACCTTTTGCAGGCTCGAACCGATCCACGGCACGCATCAGCCCGATGTTACCTTCGCTGATCAGATCCAGCAGCGGTAGGCCGTAACCAGCGTAATCTTGGGCGATCTTTACAACGAGACGCAGGTTAGCACGAATCATTTTCTGGCGGGCTTCTTGTCCGGCAGACACGGCTTTTTTTAGGTTTTCAAGACGCGTTTTATTGATTCTTTGAGAAGCAGCGATTTTTGTGGACTTGCTTGCGGCAGATTTAGTAGACTCATTTTTCTTTTTTGTCAGCTTGGCTAATTCAGCTTCTGCTTTCTGGCCTTTTTTAATAAGGCCTGCTAAGCGAATTTCTTCTTGGGGAGTGATGAGAGACTCAAGGTTAATTTCCCGCATGTAGATTTTTACGGGATTATCGCTGTCGCTGGTCACTTCGCTGCGGATCGGAATTTCCACTGTATCGGCTCCTAATTGACTGTTTTGCATAGTTTTTGTCCGTAGCTTGTGTGACAAGGTATTTGCTAATATCGTTCTATTTTTGATGGTGTCTAGCCTATGTCGAAATTTTAATGTTGGCAAGATTTTTTTAAATTTTGATTGTGCGCAAGAGTAGACGCAACAGCTCGTCAAAAAATTTGGCTTGGAATAACGCTAGAAGAATTCCTTTCTGATCTGCTAACCCAAAGGAGTAGGAGTCGTTTTTCATGTGAATTTTCCTTTCTAGAATTATTGCGCATATTTTATGCCAATTGCAAAAATTTATTGCTCTTTTTCCGTAATTCCCACTTGCTTTCCAGATAGTAAAAATCGTATTTGCATAACATGAGTCACTTTAAGCCTCTTGCTGGGAAAACTGGTCTTGTTTTTGGTGTGGCCAACAAACGCTCGATCGCTTGGGCCATCGCCCGTGCGTGGGCCGATGCCGGGGCAAATTTGATATTCAACTATCAAGGCGAACGGCTCAAGGAAAACGTCGAAGAGTTAGTCGCAGGATTTGGAGCGGATGTGCCGCTACACCCCTGTGATGTATCTGATGACGCACAGATTGCGTCATTTTTCGATTTTGTCAAATCGCGTGCTCAGCGTGCAGACCTACTGTTGCACTCAGTGGCTTACGCACCCAAAGAGGCGCTCGAAGGCGATTTTATTTCCACTAGCCGAGAGGCATTCCGTGTTGCACATGATATTAGTGCCTACTCGCTCGTCGCCTTAGCGCGTGCGGCAAGCCCTTTGATGACGGAAGGCGGCTCCATTGTTGCCATGACGTATTACGGTGCGGAAAAAGTCGTCCCACACTACAACGTTATGGGTGTTGCGAAGGCTTCTTTGGAGGCTTGTGTGCGCTATCTAGCTTTTGATTTAGGACCAAAGAAAATCCGTGTTAATGCAATCAGCGCTGGGCCGGTTAACACGCTAGCTGCAAGAGGAATTGGGGGATTCACACAAATGTTGAAGCACTACGAAGCCCACGCGCCACTGCGCAGAAATATCTTACCAGAAGAGCTTGGCGCTACTGGGACGTTTCTTGCCTCTGATGGTGCAGCCTCCATAACGGGACAAACTATTTACGTAGACAGCGGTTACTCAATCATGGGCATGTGAAGAGAGTGCACGCCTTAGTGGCATATTTCTGGCATTAGATACTCATGCAAAAAGTTTTCACTCATTTCGGCATCTCTGGAATCGCACTTTTTTTATGTACCGGTTGTGTGGAGGATACGCGTGTAGATTCTTTAATCCACAAGCTTAACAAGCAAGAAGAGCAAATAGCTGAGCTTCAAGAACAAATTCGGATTCTGAACCAAATCAAAGAAGAACAAGCCTCGCTCAACACTTCGCTGCAAGAAATGAAACGCCAACTTGCAGAGATAGAACTGAAACGAACAAAAGGAGAGTGGCAGCCTACGTTACCGGCAGAGGTTGCGGTACCGCGTCCGTATGGAGTTGATATCAACCAAGGTGAGACTAAAGCTCAAATCATCGAGGTTGCGCCATAAAAATTTAAAAAACCCAAGTAAAAAATTTCTTGGTATTCGTCTTGTCTTTCGAGCACAGAACTGAATTCAAAAATCAAAGTCGTAAGCACGTGAATAAAAAAAGGCCCCTGATTCCAGGGGCCTCGCGATTTTTATCTAACTTTTAGATTAGAAAGAATAGCTGGCGTTTAGGATAATGCTGTGTTGGGTATTGCTTGTTGTTCCGAAGAGCTGGTCTATGTTCCAGCCTTTAGGGATAATGTCACCCTGCGGTTGAAGAACCTCGTAGTAAGCACGATTGCCTTCTGTGCTAAGCCAATCGAGGCGGTATTCGAGGCGAAGCAGCATGTTTTCCCAAATGTCGAAACCGGCTGTAAGAGTCCAGCTGAAAAGATCAACATTTGTGTGATACATTGCACCTTCGCGGAAAACGCCGTATTTTCGATCATCAACTGAGATAGGGGTGTAGGCATCGAACACGCGAGCTGTGCCGTCAACATCTTTAAAGTATTCTACGCGGGAAGCGATGCTGAATACGTCGCTGACTTGATATTTCGCGTAAAGTGCGGCACCGAACCATTGATCTGTATTCACACCAAAACCTTTGATATCATTTTGACCTAGGAAGGTGTGTCCGTAGTTATCACTGGTAAAGCCGTAATTTAGTTCGAATGCTAACAAGAGACGATCGTTAGCAAATTTAGGAATCCATTCGCCCCACCAGTTGACGACGAAAACGTCTGCATTTTCGTTGAATTCTGTGCCAGGTGAAGGAACAAATCTATTTAGGATGAAATCGAAAATAACCTCTCTTTGTGCGATTGCATTGTTAATTGCAGCTTCACCTTCTGGGCTGTAGATGAAGGAAACAGCAGTCACAGCGTTTCCTCCCGGGTTTTTGACTTTGACTTGTCCGGTAAAGGCTTTGGAGAAGTCGGAGCCGTCGAGGAAGAAGCTATCTTCGTTATTCCAACCATTCACCAGACCGAAAGTCAATTCGACCAAATCGCTAAGGGGATAGGTGAAGAGAATTCCAGTATGGTGTGCAGGAATTGCGTAGTTAGCATTGAAGCTTCGGGTTACGTTGATGTTAGCAGGCGTTTCGATCACTTCATACCCAAGAAGGGTCACGAATTTACCGAACTTCACATCCAAGCCGTTCCCGACAGGGATGCGGAAGTTGACATAGGCCTGAAGCAGGCTGGCGGAGCCGTTATTACCGAACACAATATCATCGTTACCTGCGATGTATTTGGCGTCTTCGCCAAATAAGAGATCAATGCGGAAGCCTGCTGCCCACGTATTCTCTTCAGGAAGAGATTTCTCGAGGGCGAGTTTAACTTGGTTGACGCTGAAGTCGTTTGAGTCAACGTCAAACAGACGACCACCAACTCTGGGACCGCCGGTTTTGTTGTTAGCGTTGTATCTGGAGTCCACAAATGTGCGGTCTGCTGTGCCGCCGTTGAAGTTGTAGTTGTAGCTGACGTCTACGTAACCGCTGAGGGTCACGCCGGTCTTAGCTGTTTCCACGAAAATGCCGTGATCCTGGACGACTTTTTCGATTTCTTTCGCTTGATACACAGGGCCCGCAACCACGAAGCCTGTGCTCAGAGCAACTGCCATCAGAGATGTTCCGATTTTAGTTTTGCTTAGCATATGTTTTTTCCTCCTTATTTGGTTTGTTTGTAGTGAAAGGAATTCCTTTCTTTTGGTAAATCATAGTTTTTGAAGAAGTGACGTCAAACATTTTTTTAAGAAATATTATTTTTTTTGAACGCTCAGCTTTTTCTAGTGTAGCTTTGAGAGCATTTTCAGTACGCGATCGATATGAATTTGTAGATCGTACTGTTTTGCCAGGCTGCGACAGAGCTGACGTTGTTGATCTAAATTTCGATTTTCCACTAAGGCATCCAAGGCCTCTGCCCACCGACTTGCAGAAGCAGTAATTTCGCAGGATTTGACAAAACTTGCGTCTTGAGGGAAGAGCTCACTTGCGCCGTTGTTCGTGGAAGTAAGCACAGGTAATCCACTGGCTAAAGCTTCCAGTGTGACGTTTGCAAAAGGATCGTAACGGGTTGGAAGAAACAGACAGTCGGCTGCTGCGAAATAACTTCTCAACTCTTCTGGTTTGCGCATACCAATCCACTGGCACCAGTCGCACGAGTTTGTGATTCGTCGAAATTCTAATCCTTTTCCTGGCTTGCCGATGCCTACTAGCGAAATCTCTCGGCCCTCTTTACGAAGGTAATGGACCGCACTCACTGCAATATCCCATCCTTTGCGCCACCAGCCCGAACCAACAAATACAGCCAGCCATCGGCTCTGTGGAAGTCCGAGGTATTTCCGTAAATCTGGCAGGTAATCCATTTGCCATTGTGAGGTATCGACACCATTGTAAATCACATTTATTCGGTCGGCGGGAAAGCCGTAAAACTTCATTGCCTGTTGGGCGACATAGTGAGAGTTGGCCCACAGTATTCCAGTGTTTTGTGGAGAAAGAGCAAGTCGCTCGTTTTTCAAAACCTCCTTGTGTCTGAGGGCTTCCCAAAATGACAGTCGCTTGTGCTCTTTCCTTACTTGTAACCAAGCTGCATGGATGCCATCGCCAAGGCGAAGTACGTCTTGCATCAGATTTCTATCTAGCGAGATAATGCAGTCGCCTTTGCCCTTGTTTTTCAAGCACCATTGCCTAGCGATGTAGGGAAATTTCGACGTTTTTCTCTTCAGGCAACTCTGAATGCACACAAGCTGAACTCCATTGGGCAGTTTGCACTTCCCAGGATTTGAAGTGAGCAGTGTTATTTGCCACCCGCTCTCTACCAAAGCTCGACAAAGTAAAAGCATGTAGGATTCAGCCCCTCCCTCGCCGGAGATATCAGCGCGTAACAAAATGACTCTGCCTATATCCACTTGCCCACACTGGAAGCTTGACTATCAAAGTACAAGTGAAGTTCGATTGAGATTCTCAAATACAACTATCTAGTAGACCTAACTTTAAGAATTCGTTTGGCAGTTGTTTTTATCGCTACATAATAAATTGTATGTTAGAAGCAACAGCAACAAAGCCTCAAACGCTTGCTCAAGAAAACACCGACCTAAATTCTTCCCCAGATGCTTTGATAAAAAGTATTGTTCGCATGGCGGCTCAAATCTTTAATTATCGGACCAGGCTTTGTTAAAGGTGTGTACCACAAATCATTGACACATGAGTTACGTAAGCAGGGGTTGCACGTCGAGGTCAACAAACGGATGCAGGTCATGTATGACAGCGTCGTGGTAGGTGATTTCGTTGCGGACATCTTTGTGGCAGGTGAAATCATGGTCGAAGTGCGCGCACAAAATAGAATCACTGAGCAAAACGAACGTCTCCTCATCAATCACCTGAACGTTGCCGGCGCTTCCTGTGGATTATTGCTCAACTTCGGAAACGCCCTACTCGAGTCCAAGTCTTTCTTCCGGGAATGAACTTTTGCATTTTTTTAAACAACACTAACCCAACCTCTAATAAGCGTTGTTAAACATGCGCTTCAGATACCTGATCAATGCCGCTGCGAAAATTCTCTTGATAATCCTTTTACCTAGCTCCTGCCAAACTACACCACCCACTCAAGCCCAAAGATCCACATCAACCCTTCCAGGTAATCCCGGCAGACTCCCCCTGGAGACAGTCTTCATCGGAGCTGAGCGCCTCCCCCGCGTGCAAGCCCGCGCACGCACAGAGCGTTGGAACCGCATGCCCATGCCCGAGGCCACAGCCGCGGCAGGTATGGCACTACTCAACACCCCCTACAAAAACTGGACACTCGAAATCCACGACTCCATCGAAGCCGCCAGCGTCAACCTGGAAGCCGTAGACTGCTGGACACTCTTCGAAATCGCCCTCGGCTTGGCCCAACTCGCCAAACACAACCCCCGCCCCTGGCAACCCGCAGACCTCCTTCGCGAGATCGAATTCCTCCGCTACCGCGGCGGCCGCTGCGACGGCTCCTACCTCTCCCGCATCCATTACCTCGCCGAATGGTGGGTCGAAGCCGAACGTAAAGGCGTCGCCCGCGACATCACCCGCGAACTCGGTGGCGTTCCTTGGTTCAAAGAAATCAACGCCATGTCCTCCGCCCCACACATCTACCCCTACTTGCGCAACAACCCCGGCCTCGTTCCCCAAATGCGCCTCATCGAACAACGCATCCAAGCCCTTCCCGTCCACCACATCCCCAAAGATCGCGTTGCCGCTATCGAACCTCGCCTGCAAACCGGCGACATCATCGCCATCACCACCCACATCCGCGGCGAACACTGCTCCCACATCGGCCTCGCCTACCGCGACTCCCGCGGCACGCTTCGCTTCCTCCACGCCTCCAAAAATCACGGCCGCGTTGTGCTCGACACCCGCCTCAGCGACTACCTTAACTTCTACACCACCCACGCCGGCATCATGGTCGCACGCCCTCTTGATCGCGGGCCCACACCCCCTTAAAAAGTCCACCTCCTAGCCCCCGCTTAGCTCTCTAAACGCGCTCCCCTGTTGCAACGCAGCCCAATTTTTCATAACACCATACCCACAACGAAAAATACCATGCCCGACACTACACAATCCGCGCCTATTTCAGAGAACCCCCCGCCAAACATCCCTGCCCGCCGCGCCTACCCCTTCCCGACCATCGAACCCAAATGGCAGGCCTACTGGCAACAACACGCCACATTTCGCACCCCCGGCCCAGGCGACCCTGGCTTCGACCCTACCCACCCAAAATACTACATCCTCGACATGTTCCCCTACCCCTCCGGAGCTGGCCTCCACGTCGGCCACCCCGAAGGCTACACCGCCACCGACATCCTTGCCCGCTACCATCGCATGCTCGGCAAAAACGTCCTCCACCCCATGGGCTGGGACGCCTTTGGCCTGCCCGCCGAGCAATACGCCATCAAGACTGGCCAACACCCCCGCATCACCACCGAACACAACATCGCCACCTTCCGCACCCAACTCCAAGCCCTCGGCTTCTCCTACGATTGGAACCGCGAAATCAACACCACCGACCCCACCTACGTCCGCTGGACCCAATGGATCTTCCTCCAAATCTACAACTCCTACTTCTGCGAAAAAACCCAACGCGCCCGCCCCATCTCCGAACTCCAACAAGCCGGCCTCTCCCGTCAGGAAATCGACGCCCGCCGCCTTGCTTACGTTGCCGAAGCCACCGTCAACTGGTCCCCCGACCTCGGCACCGTCCTCGCCAACGAAGAAGTCGAAGAATGGCGCGCCAAAGGCCACGAAGTCATCCGCCGCCCCCTCAAACAATGGATGCTCCGCATCACCGCCTACGCCGAACGCCTTTTGAGCGACCTCGATCAACTCGACTGGCCCGAATCCATCAAACTCCTCCAACGCAACTGGATTGGCCGCAGCCAAGGCGCCGACATCCACTTCCCCCTCCCCGGCGGCCACACCCTCACCGTCTTCACCACCCGTCCCGACACGCTCTTTGGCGTCACTTACATGGTCCTCTCCCCCGAACACCCCCTTGTTGATCAACTCACCACCCCGGACCAGCGCCCGGCCGTCACCGCCTACCGCGAAGCTTGCGCCCGCAAGACCGACCTGGAACGCACCGACCTCGCCAAAGAAAAAACCGGCGTCCCCCTCGGCACGCATGCCCTTCACCCCGTCACCGGAGCTCCCATTCCCCTCTGGATAGCCGACTACGTCCTCATGGGCTACGGCACTGGTGCCATCATGGCCGTCCCCGCCCACGACGCGCGCGACCACGCCTTCGCCACCAAATACCACCTCCCCATCCTCCCCGTCGTCGCCCCATCGAGCACTTCACCCAACAACGACTTCCCCCTCCCCTTCGAAGACGACGGCATCGCCATCAACTCCCAATTCCTCGACGGCCTCCCCACACCCCAGGCTAAAGAAACCATCACCCGCTGGCTCCAAGACCACGGCAAAGGCCAGCCACGCACCCAATACAAACTCCGCGATTGGCTCTTCTCCCGCCAACGCTACTGGGGCGAACCCTTCCCCATCCTCTGGGACGCCCAAGGCCAACACCATCCCCTCCCCGAAGACCAACTCCCCCTCCTCCAGCCCGAGCTCGACGACTTCCGCCCCACCGGCGACCCCCGCGGCCCCCTCGCCAAAGCCACCGACTGGCTCCGCGAAGTCCCCGGCTACACCCGCGAGACCAACACCATGCCCCAATGGGCCGGCTCCTGCTGGTATTACCTCCGCTACCTCGACCCCCACAACGACCGCGCCTTTCTCGATCCGGAAAAAGAACGCTACTGGCTCGCCTCCTCTGGCACCCCCGGCGGCGTGGACCTCTACATCGGCGGCACCGAACACGCCGTCCTCCACCTCCTCTACGCACGATTCTGGCACAAAGTCCTTTACGACCTCGGCCACCTCTCCACCCCCGAGCCCTTCCAGCGCCTCGTCAACCAAGGCCTCATCCTTGGCGAAGACGGCCAAAAAATGTCTAAATCCCTCGGCAACGTCATCAATCCCGACGACGTCATCCGCCACTACGGCGCCGACTCCCTCCGCTGCTTCGAAATGTTCATGGGCCCTCTGGAGCAAACCAAACCCTGGAGCACCGCTGGCGTCGAAGGCATCCACCGCTTCCTCGCCCGCGCCTGGCGCCTCATCGTTCACACCGACCCGCACAACGAACTCCACTACCGCCTCGCCGACCACATCCGCGACATCCCCGACCCGCCCGCCGACTGCCAAAAAATCACCCACCGCACACTCAAAAAAGTCACCGACGACATCGAAGCCCTCCGCTTCAACACCGCCCTCAGTGCCCTCATGGAATGGGTCAACCACTACACCAAACACACTGCCACAGGCGCCCCCCTGCCCCGCACGCACGCCGAAATCTTCACCCTCATCCTCTCCCCATTCGCTCCGCACATCGCCGAAGAATTCTGGCAACTCCTCGGCCACACCACCTCCCTCGCCAGCCACCCCTGGCCCCAGCCCGACACCCGTTGGCTCACCGACGACACCGTCCAGATCGTCATCCAAATCAACGGCAAAGTCCGCGGCCACCTCGACCTGCCCCGCGGCCTGGGTCGCGACTCCATCACCAGCCGCGTCCTCGTCCACGACACCGTGCGCAAACTCCTCGCCGGCGCCTCCCCCAAAAAAATCATCGTCGTGCCCGACAAACTCGTTAACCTCGTCACCTAACCCCTCCCCCGATGGCCAAAGCCTCGTCCCATAACCCGCCCGCCACACCTCCGACTTAGACACTCAAAATCAAAGCCGTCCCCGGTGCCTCCCGCGACGAAATCTCCGGCTGGCTCGGCGACGCGCTCAAAATCCGCGTCACCGCCCCAGCACAGGCTGGCCAGGCCAACCTCGCCATCATCCACCTGCTCGCCCAAACCCTTCACCTCCGCGAATCCGCCATCACCATCACCGCCGGCACCGCCTCCCCGCACAAAACCGCCATAATCTCAGGAGCTAGCCTCACAACGCTTCTCCAACATTTACCCTGCCGCTGATTCGCAGCTCACACCCCGCGAACCACCTCAGTCAAAATCTCCCGCACAACAGCCAAGGGGTCAGCCGCCCGCGTGATTGGCCGGCCAATTACCAAAAAATCAGCCCCAGCCGCCATCGCCTCGCCAGCAGTGGCCGTCCGCTTTTGATCACCCAACTGTCCCCCCGCAGGCCTCACGCCCGGAGTCACGAGGACTTTGCTCTTCCCAGCAGCCGCACGCACAAGGCTAACTTCTGTGGGTGAGCAAACAAACCCATCCAAACCGCACTGCACCCCTAAGGCCACCAAACGCAACACCTGGTCGCACACCTCCGCATCCACGCCCACCGCAAGCAAGTCTGCCCTGTCCAGACTCGTCAACACCGTCACCCCCAGCACACGCACTCGCCCCTGCGCCGCTTCCACGGCAGCCCTCAGCATTTCTTCACCACCCCCGGCGTGCACAGTGATCAACTCCACTCCAGGCAAGCACACCGAACGCACGGCACCAGCCACCGTGTTTGGAATATCATGAAACTTCAAATCCAAAAATACCGGCCCGCACTCCTGCGCTAAACGTCGCACAAATTCCGGCCCCGTCCGGCAAAACAACTCCAAACCCACCTTGAACATCCCTACCGCACCTTGCACTGAACGCGCACAGCGCAGAGCAGCCTCCGAATCATCAAAATCCAGCGCCACGATAATCGGGTTCCTCGCACCACTGCTCATTACATCCCATCACACCCGGGGTAAGGCCGCTCGTCCAGCGAGAAATCTTTCCCGACTACCCCGCATACTAAGTGTGCTTAATCCCATGAGATCGGCCCGTAATCCATTACTGGACAAAACCCCTCTTCCTAATAAACATATCTGATGCCCTTTGACATAAAAAATCTCTATCGCGCCCGCCTGGGCGAAAACTACGTGCTCCACCACCGTTACCTCAACCGCACTCTCGTCCAAGTCCAGCGCACGATCGGCATGGACATTATTTACGAACGCGCCCAGGGCTGTCGTCTCTACGACCGCGAGGGTCTCGACTACCTCGATTTTCTCTCCGGCTTCGGCGTGTTCAACATCGGCCGCAACCACCCTGTCGTTAAGCAAGCCCTCCACCAAGCCATCGACCTAGACGCCCCCAACATGGTACAGATGGACTGCGCACTGCTGGCCGGCGTTCTCGCCGAAAAACTCTGCCAGCGCCTGGCTGCCCAAGGCGCCCCGCACCTTGACTCCGTCTTTCTGTGCAACTCTGGAACCGAAAGCGTCGAAGCCGCCCTCAAATTCGCCCGCGCGTCCACTGGCCGTCCTCGCTATCTGCACCTTGCTGGCTCCTGGCACGGCCTCACATATGGCAGCCTTAGCGTTATGGGCTGCCCATCCTTTCGCGAAGGCTTTGAACCGCTGCTGCAAGGCTGCAGCGCGGTAAAAATGGGCGACCTCACCGCGTTGGAGCGCGAACTGTGCCGTCGCGACGTTGCCGCCCTCATCATCGAACCCGTCCAAGGCAAAGGCGTCCACTTCCCCACCGACGACTTTTACTCCCAAGCCCAAGCCCTCTGCCGCAAATACGGCACCTTGCTGATTTGCGACGAAGTACAAACAGGCCTTGGTCGCACTGGTACTTGGTTTGCCTTTGAACACTGGCACCTGGAGCCTGACATCATCACCCTAGCCAAAACTCTCTCCGGCGGCTTTGTGCCCTGCGCTGCCATGATCACCCGTCGTTCCATCTACCAAGGCCTCTTCTCGCGGCTAGACCGCTGCGTGGTCCACTCCACCAGTTTCGGCCGCAACAACCTTGCCGCCGCTGCTGCATTGGCCACCCTGCACGTCCTGGAAGAGGAGAAACTCCCCAGCCGCGCCGCCATCCTCGGCCAAATGCTAGAAGAAAGCCTTCACGAACTACAAAAACATCAACCCTTGATTAAAGCCGTCCGCGTCAAGGGCCTGATGTGTGCCATAGACTTCGCACCAGGGCCGAATGTCTGGAGCCGCATTGGTTGGGATGCCATCCATGCCCTGGATCGCGCCCTCTTCACCCAGCTCGTCGTCACGCGCATGATGCGCAAACACCGCATCCTGACTCAGGTAGCTGGCCACGGGATGGACACGCTAAAAATCCTTCCACCCCTTGTCTGCGACGAAACAGACATCGCAAAATTTGTCCACGCGTTAGATGAATCGCTTCAAAGTTTAGCGGCCTTCCCCGCCCATATAGCCGGCTTTGGCCAGCGCTTTGCACGTGCTCTGCTGCCTCCCAAAACAAAAAAGCAGAGCACGGCATCCACGATGTAAAACAGAAAAAGTATCCTGGCACGCCCAGCTAAATGGAAAAAGCCTCACATGCAACAGCTGCTGGGGTTTTAGCTTCTATTTCGCCGCACCCGCGGGCCATCTGCCGATTCTGAGGAACGCGGTGATGGTTTATCACGAATCGGACGCTCTGACATGCGCGCAGCTCCCACTTCGGATATCGAGTCTTGTTGAGGCAGCGCAGAGCTTTCCGTTACCCCTGCCAGCCCTGGCTGTGTCGAGCGGAGGGTATCCTCTTTTAAGGCCGAGGGCTTCTCTCCACCCACTACACTATAACCACCTGGTCCACCAACCAGCCGAGGAGGAGTGGTCACTTGCACGAGCTGTTCTTGTTGGAGTAACTCTCCGTTGGGGCCAAACTCATAGTAATCAAAAGTCCGCTGCCCGCTACGAAACAAAATCGACCAGTTGCCCAAGGCATCAATCGCTGACTGCGGTGCTATCCCTAGTGTTAGACGACCAATTGGACGGCACAAATACACCAAACCCTCTTCAGGTGCCTCGATCTGCGCATAGAGCCGCTCCTCTGCACCAGAAATGTGCCGTAGCAACGACATTCGACGTTTGGTAATCGTACCTCCTCCAAAGTCTCCCGTCCAAATCACACGGCCCGGCACCACGCTGATCTCGATCGGATCAGATACGACTTCAGCATCCTCTGCGCCCGGCAGGCGCACCACAGCCTGGACCACGTAGGGCCCCAGTTCGCGAATGCTGTAAAAGGGCGTTAAGTCAAATCGAAATCGCGCGGTCTCCCCAGGCTCCAGAGCCAGGTCAGGCTGCTCGAATTCCTGAACCTGCCGCACCATCAATCCGGGGTTGGAAAGATTCCCTCTGCGCACCAAAAAACGAAGCCAACTCCGCCCCTCATAACTTTGCAGAAACAACGGTCCGCCTCCTACGTTCAAAACCTCCACGCCAATCAAAGTCGGAGACCAGCGCATGTATCCCTTCTCAGTAGCCACAATGCGTAGAGATATCTGCGCCTCCAAACACGAAAGCCATCCCATACAGAGGAGCCACACAAAAAACGCACATCTTTTTATAGCCACGCCTGAATATCGCAAAATTACAGATCTGACGCAACGCATTTGCGGCGCAACTCATCAACCCAACATGTGAATCTGCTTCGCCCTACGCGACTTGACATCACTTTGCAGAATGATGAGATACTTAACCGGTGCACTCCCAACAACACTCGCAAAAGTCAGCAATATTACTTGTAGTGTTTACTCTGATGGCCATCCTCTGGCGCGTCTTGGGACCAGACCTTGGATTGCCAGCCAATTTTTCCCCCACCATGGCACTCGCCTTGGCCGTGGGATTATGGTTTGCCCCGACAACGGGCCTTCTCATTATTCTCGGGATGGTGATTGCCGCAGATATTTTTCTGAATCTGCGCTACGGAGCAGAAATCATCACTTGGTTTACTGTTATGAGCCTCGCATGTTACGCTGCCGTTTGGTGGCTGGGCAGGTTGCTGGGGCCAAATGCCAGTTGGCCTACAATGCTGGGAGGCGGCATCACGGCATCTTTGCTTTTTTACCTGGCCAGCAACACGCTGAGCTGGCTGGGCAACCCACTGTACCAGCAGACACTCGCTGGATGGGTCCAGGCACTTACGACGGGACTGCCAGGTTATCCGCCAACCTGGATGTTTTTTACCAACTCTTTAGCAGGGGACATTTTCTTTTTGATATTTTTTCGCTTACTACGTGCAGTCATAATTGGCCAAGACAAGCGTGAATGCACACCTGTCTCAGACCACGCGTGAACAAATTCCGCTACTTGATTTTTCTCCCCTGTGTTACTTTTTACGCACCGGCACAAACACGGGGTAGTACACTGGGTAGGAATCAATAATCCGAATCACCTGTGGATAAAGTATCGGAGTGGCCAACAAAAAGTCGATAAACTCTTTAGAAAATCCATCACGGCTGAGGCGATTCACCAGCTCGAAAGTCAAAATGTAATGAGTACGCGTCAAGTCGATATAATCGGCAATCACTTGCTCCCGCACTTCAGATTTGCGCAGAGCAGTTAAGTCAGCAAAATCCAAAGGTCTCAGAGCCTGCACTTTGCCGACCACTTGCAGCGGGGCATTAGCCGCCCGCATTTCTGCGAGGAGAGCATCGCGTCTGGCAGTGTTCGTCCCGCATGCTGTAATTAGTAATAAAAGCGGAATCAACAAACACGTCTTTACATACTTAAGCATAACACAAGTTTGCCACACCCTTTGCAATGTGCAAACTATGACTATTAAATAACGATGAACGCGGTACTGCAACGTGTGGATTTAATTGGTAACGACTTGGCCTTACGATGGGCGGATGGACGCGAGGATTTCTTCACACCGGAATTTCTAAGACGCAATTCTCCGAGCGCAGAGAATGTCGGCGAGCGTGATTTAACTGGCAAAGTCTTCCTACCCCATCGTACTCAACAGATATCTGCTGACATCCGCATCATCGGCTGGCAAGTCGTCGGTGGTTACGCCCTGCAAATAACTTTCAGTGACGGGCACCGTACTGGCCTTTACAGCTTTGATTACTTACGACGTCTCGGAAAAGAACCTCAAAGCAAATAAAATTTTATTTTTGAATTTTTTATAAAATCAACTGATGATTTCTTTTTTACTGTCACGTTTTAAGTCATTTGCTTCAGTGACGCATTTTTTATATTAAAAGAACGAACTTATCATCTAAGCCCGTTTCGGGCAACAAATCGCATAGATCATCATAAGCAAAACAAAAAGTTAATGTTATCAAAGATTTCGAAATCAAAGTTATAGGTAAATGAATTAAAATATAAATCAAATGTTGAATTAAACGCCATATCACTTTGTTTAAAAATGGAGCAACAAACAAACTTCTCAGCAAGCCTGATGGAGCCGATTGCACGGCACGGTATTTTATGTTTTGGCTTTACCGGAAGAAAGAGCTGCTTGCAAAAAGATAAATCAGGCTGAAATTAATAAAAAAATGATCCTATTCAAAAACAACTATACCATGCTTATTTCTCAAGAAATTAGATAAAAAATGCTATCATTTTTTAACTTTTTATTTTTGATAGTCTGTAAAAAAATGACTAGGAGACAGAAAATCAAGCAAATCTTTAAAACAATATTTTACTTATCACTCTCTGTATAGTTATGATTCTATGTTACTTTGAGTATGATGGCTTCATTACTTTGAGTATGATGGCTTCATACCCTGTTTGGGTAATCTGAGTGATATTAAAGGCTCAAATCGAGAAATGGATTTTACTGCAACTTGTACAAAATTTTATTTGCACCATCCGAACGGTGCGTAAAGGATGCGCCTTGCGATGAACGTTTATAGCATTTTGCGACCGCTGCTCTTTTGTCTAGACCCAGAGTTATCACACAATCTTGCTCTTAAAGCACTATCACAGCCTTGGCTGATCCGCCTCCTATCGAAAGATGAAGGTCAAGTCTTCGATGACTCAAACACCCCACTCAAAATCAACAACCTTCTTTTTCGCAACCGCCTCGGTCTAGCAGCGGGCGCGGATAAGAACGCAATAGCCCTAGCAGGATGGGAGCAAATAGGATTTGGCTTCGTGGAAGTTGGCACAGTCACACCGCTTCCTCAACCGGGTAACTTGAGACCCCGTGTATGGCGTTTTCCCCGGCAACGTGCCTTAGTCAATGCGATGGGTTTCCCCAACGATGGGGCGGAAAAGATCGCCTCACGTCTGGCTAAGTGGCGCCTGACGCATCCGCTAGGCAATGGAATGCTGATTGGCGTAAATTGCGGCAAGCAAAAATCCACAACTCTTGAATTTGCTGCCCGGGATTACATTTCTGTAATGCGCACGACGTGGAATTATGCGGATTTTTTTGTCATCAACGTCAGCTCACCAAATACTAAAGGCCTGCGGGAATTACAAAAAACCTCAAACATTACCAGCCTGCTTAAAGAAATCATTGCTGCAAGGGACAAACTTACACGGGAAAAAAAGAGTTCAGTTCAAGAAATTGATCCACGTCGTCCACCTTTGTGGGTCAAAATCTCTCCGGATATTGAGCAGACTGAATTAGCTGCGATTGCTAAAGCCATTGCTGAAATTGGAGCAGACGCAATCGTAGCAACCAACACTACGACTGATCTACGAGCTTTAAACGAAAAGAGTGCGACAAACCCAAATATCACTGGTGGCTTGAGTGGTGCTCCCCTTTTAGAAAAATCTCTGCAAACCGTGCGGACAATACGCGCCGTTCTGCCTGCAGATTTCCCTGTGATAGGATGCGGAGGAATAAGTTGCGAGCACTGCGCCAACAAAATGCGTGAAGCAGGCTCAGACATGCTGGAAATTTACACTACACTGGTTTATTCAGGCCCAAGTGTTGTAAGAAAAATTCTTAAAAATCTCAGATGACTGTCGGGCCAGTAACTAATTCAACGGAGCAGCGACGGCCGCATGTTGTTATAGCTCATCATTACATGTGGCCTGACGAAAGCCCGACTGCCCGGTTATTTTCCGATCTGGCATTTCATCTGGCGGATTTAGGATGTCGGGTGACTGTTCTCACTGCCCGTGAGCATTACATGCTAAGACTGCCAGAGCTGCGCAAATCAGAAAGCCATCGCGGGGTCAGTTTTTACCGCCTGCGTGGGGGATCGGATTTTCGCAAAGGCGGCCTAAGACGTCTCATTGCAGGTTTTGTTCTTTTGTTTAAGTGGCTGCTCAAGATACTTTATCTGCCAAAAGCCGATGTCTTTATTACCGGCACCGATCCGCCATTTTCATCGTGGCTGGCTGCGTTACTAAAAGTCTTCGGCAAAGCAGAAAAAAATATTCTTTGGTCGATGGATCTTTACCCGGATGCTGTAATCGCAGAGGGACTTTCTTCGGAAACAAGCTTCAAAACGAAAATTGCACGCGTACTAAATTCATGGAGTTTCAGTAAGATGGACGCCATCGTGGATCTGGGCGAGTGCATGAGGCGCAAGATGAACTTTCGACGCTCGGGACAAAGCTTGGTAACTATCCCCCCCTGGGCACCATACGAACCTGAAAGTATCGAACGCAGCCCCGAAGCAGAACGTACACGCCGAGAAATTTTTGGCCGGGCACGCATCGCTTTGTTGTACTCTGGTGCACTCGGACGAGCTCATGAGGTAGGTATTTTTGCCAGATTGGCAGCCAGCCTTGCGCTCACAGGGCAGGACTTCTGCGTGGCCTTTTGCTCTCACGGCCCGGCCTACATTCAATTCCACAGTAAAGTAACGATGAACTCTTGGCCTGTGAAGTGCTTAGATTATGAACCTGGTGATAACTACCTCACACGCCTGGCGGCCGCGGATTTCCATCTCGTGAGCATCAAATCGCAGTGGTCAGGTATTGTGGTGCCATCCAAATTTTTCTCTGCTCTGGCGATGGGACGGCCAGTGATTGCAGCCGTACCTGAGAATTCGAGTATTGCCATGCTTTGCCATAGGCACGACCTCGGCTGGGTCATTAACGACAAAAACCTGGATAGCGTCGTCGAAGCTTTGCGCCAAATCCTCCTTCGCCCTGAACGCCTGAAAGCCTGGCAAATACACGTTCGTGAAAAGTATCATAAATTCTTTTCCAAAAGAGTTGGGCTGGAAGCTTGGAGACGCCTTCTAGGTTGAGAAGATTCCCCGATGAGCATCACTGAAATTCTGGCCACACTGCGTGATCGTCGGCTTGCCCCCAACAAAAAATTTGGTCAGAACTTTCTCCACGATGAAAACCTAGCTCGTTGGATTGTGGCTGCTGCCGCTATCGAAGCGCAGGATCGCGTCTTAGAAATCGGACCTGGATTAGGCGCGCTGACTAGTTACCTGCTCGATGCGGGGGCCTGCGTCACGGCACTGGAAATAGACAACGGCCTGTCCGATTATTTAATGGAAAAATTTTCTTCGCGTAGTTTATGTGTAGTCAGAGGCAATGCACTCAAGACGTTGCCTGAGACCCTAGATGGGCATCGCATCGTGCTCGGAAACTTGCCTTACAATATCGCAATACCCTTAATGATAGAGACACTCATCTGCAAAGAAAACATTCCTAGGAGAATGGTTTGGATGGTACAGAAAGAGCTGGCAGAGCGGGTTCGTGCAGTACCCTTCACTCAGAACTACGGAGCGGCTAGCATCGTATTTCAGACTTTTGCTAATATTTTAGCTACTCGGCGGGTCAGTCGTCATGTGTTTTACCCGGCACCACAAGTGGAATCCGCTATCATCGTGGCTGAATCCTTGCCGCTGCCAGATTTTTTAAAGCCCCCAAAAGAACGTGTTAGTTATGCCCGATTCGTTCGTTCGGCTTTTACAAATAGACGCAAAAAAATCAGTCACTTTATAAAAAGGTTTCCTACGCCTCCAGGCATATTAGCACAAATAGAGGGTTTTTCCTCCGATATGCGACCCCAAGAAATTAGCGTTTCCACATGGGTTGAGCTATACAAAAAGCTGTTTGTCTTTTCCGATTAAACTCGAGGTTGATCTTTGCAAAATATTTGAAAAACTTGCAGATCATCTCTTGCGGCGCAAAGAAGTAGGTAGAATTTTGAGTTCTGCACGGTACTTGGCTACTGTCCTGCGTGCTAGATGAATACCTTTATCAGCAAAGATTTTAACAATTTTTTCGTCGGACAGAGGCTTGCGGGGGTCTTCGGCGGCGATGATTTCGGCCAGCATTTCTTTGACGGTGGTGTTGGAGATATCACCCTCGGCGGTGCGATATCCTGGCGTGAAGAAAAACTTTAGGTCGTAAAGACCTTGCGGAGTTTGGACGTATTTGTTGGCGATTGCGCGGCTGACGGTTGTCTCGTGTACGCCAATCGCTGCGGCGACCTCCGCGAGTGTGAGCGGGCGTAAATGACTGATGCCGTGCTCAAGAAAATCTTCCTGACGGCGAAAAATTTCCGTTGCGATTTTACGAATAGTTTCCTGGCGCTGGTTAAGATGCTGGATGAGGGATTTGCCGCTTCGGATTTTTTCACGCAGGTACGCTCGGGTTTCGGCATTTTGGGAGGACTCGGTAAGGAGGTCTTTGTATTCGTTGTTAATTCGCAGACGAGGCAAGCCTTCATCGTTAATGCTGACCCGCCAGCGGCCTTCTTCGTCTTTGGTTACAAAAACTTCAGGTATGACGTAGTGCCCGGGTTGCTCTTTATGGAATGGTCGGCCGGGGCGTGGGTCGAGCTTGGCTATGTATTGCGCGGCTTTCTTTACTTCTTCTTGGCTCACGCCGAGTGATTTGGCGATGTGTTGAAAACGATGGTGGCCAAGGTCGTCCATGTGGTGGGCTACGATGGCTGCTTCTAGTGTTTCGCTTTTGCCGAGTCTGTCGAGTTGCACAAGTAAACATTCTTGCAAATTTCGGGCCGCAACTCCGGGGGGATGAAAAGTTTGTATCAAAAAAAGTGTTTTTTCTGCTTTTTCGAGGGGGATTTTGGCGTCGTTTGCCACTTCCTGAAGGGTGGCGCGCAGGTAGCCATCTTCATCAAGGTTGCCGATGATGAACTCCCCAGCTCGGCGAATTTCCGGATCGTGGGTGGACGTGACGAGTTGCTGGCGCAGGTGCTCGGCGAGTGTTTCGCTCTCAGTGAGTGAGTCGAAGAAGAATTGGCGTTTTTCCTCATCTTCCTCGGTGATTTTTTTATTGTGTCGTTCGACAGCGTAGAGGGTGCGTGCGTCGTCGTCAAAGCGTCTCAAAGCTTCGATGCGAGAGTCTATTTGCGGATCGGCCTCTGGGGCCAGGGGGTAGCCTTCATTAGGCTCCTCTTCCAATACGGGGTTTTGTGCCAGCTCCTTCTGGATCAGAGCCCGAAGTTCGAGTGCAGGTGCATGTAGCATAGCCAAGGCCTGCTGCATCTGAGGGGTAAAGATTTGCTGTTGTGTTTGTGCCTGGGTGAGGCTGATGCGCGCCATGCGCTATTTATAGCTTAGCAAAGAGTTACAGCAAGTATTATGCCATAAAATTAATTTGGATAGAATTACTGCAAAATTTCTGACGTATTGAACATTTTGTTTGAAATATTCTGAGTAGTAAGAATTTAGAGTGGTCGGATAACGATGTCGTCCAGCGTAAATGTCCCTGTCCCTGTGAATCGAAACTCAAGTTCATGGGACACATTGGGCATAGCGTTTTGTGGGTTTGGCACGCGCAGTGTTTCCCGGACTGATGTCCAACCTGAATTACGCAATTCTCCTTGCACGACGCTTTGTCCGAGTCCGATATTGCCGCCGCCGGACCTAACTTCCCCACGGCGTGTCACATTTGCATCACCTCTTTGTGAAGAAATGATATTTCCCTGCAGTCTCCAGTTAATTCTAGTGAAGCCTGTAGAAGAATACCTGAAAGAAACTTCGTAGCTTTTGCCTAGTTCGAGGCGAACGCTACTAGAGCTTCGGAGCTCGGTTTGCGGGTTTTGTGGTTGGGGTGAGATTTGACCTGAGACAACTGCGTTCTGAGGATCGAGAAAGTAAATTCTCAGACATTTTCCTCCGCTAGCGCTGGGGGACTGTGTGTTATTGGGGTCGTCAAATGTATCTAAGACGATGTATGTCGTATGTGGGTGCGCTCTTAAGCTCCATCCGATGGGCCGTTCGTAGGGCATGAGAAAGTCCTCACCCATAATGTTTGTAGGTGCAGCAAACGCAGGCGCTTCTTTGGTGCCGGTGTTGAGTGCAACACGAACTTGGCCGTTGGAGCCTCCGATGATAAGGTCAAAGAGTCCATCTCCATTGAAATCTGCTGGTTTGACAGAGGCCATAGGGCCGAAGTTGCGACCACCAGCTTGCACTGGACGTCCCTCATCCAGGGTGCCATCAGCTTTGCGTAGGTAAATGATTGCATCTCCTTTTTCGTCCGTGACGAACAGGTCGAGTCGGCCATCACCGTTCCAATCCAAGGCTGCGGGTTTGAGCTGTTCGTTTCCTCTGGCAGCAATGAGTTGCACCATTTGCTCAATGTCAAAACGTGGCGAGGCATCTGTGCCCAAATTTTTAAAGAAAAGAACCGTGTTAGCTGAAAAGGAGCCTTCACCAACGATAAGGTCCTTTTTGCCATCTCCATCCCAATCCACGACGAAGGGGTCGGCAAGGTTCATAAAGTAGATATTGGGCTGGGAGGCAAGCCGGATCTCTTGGCGGGCGGGATCAAAATTCCTGTAGCTAATCCTGCCGCCAGAGTTAGCGACAGGCACGCGGAATATTTCACCAAAGAATGTACCAATAATAATGTCGGGTGAGGTACCTGAAGACCAGTTAGTGACGTGTATCCGTGGGATGTAAACAGCCGCTTCAATGGATGTTCCCCAGCGGCTACTGAGGTATGTTAAAAATGGTATAATTTCGCCACGTGTGAACTTGGGTTTACCTGGCTCTCCTGAATTTCTAAAAACCCAGATATACCCTTCGGGACTGGCCACAACTAGGTCAGGCAGCCCGTCATTAGTGATGTCAAACAGGTCAGCAGATGCGGGGTGTGCCAGGGAGCTAACCGTCGCATTTTGCCGGGGTGTTTCTCTACTGGCAGGGGGCACATTGATTTGGTTGTTTCTGTTAACGCCGTCCCAAAGGTTATCAACCGTCGTGACTTGGCTGAAATCACCTCTTGGGAAAAGATTTTGCTGTGCCTCAAGGCGCGTGTGCGACGTATAGGCCAGGAAAAAAGCTACAGTAGAAAATAACCAGTTTTTCATCACAGCCTACCTTGCGAATCGTAGAGCACTTTCAAATCTGGTGAGCAAATAGGCCACCATGTTAATGCCGAGTTGGTAGCTGGCCAAAAGACTTTTTTCGTCTAAGTTTCTGAATATGGTATTTCTGCGAGCCCAAAATTCAGAATCGCTTGCGATCATCACTGTCGTATCAATGGAGTTAAAGTCATTTTCGCGCAGCATGATTTGCCACATCGCACCGTAACCGTTCATTGTGTAGATGACGGCCTCAATGCCATCAATAGTGAGAGATTCCACAGGTTCACGCTTAAAGTTAATGCCAGCGGGAGGCCCCGTCATGCGGAAGAACTGGCTAGAATACACAGGATGGTTGGGCGGCAGGGGCCGGAAGTCGACTCCTTCTCCCACGATGCGGCGCATCTCGCGGCGGAAGGCGATATCGAAGCTCGATCCGCGCCCTGGCAGGGCGGCATCACCCCAGATGCAGCCTCCCATGAGGAGGTAGTCTTGCATGTTTTTGACTTCTTGCTCTGTAAGTTTGAAGTCCCCTCGGCCGGTGAGGAAAATAAACGGAGGTTTTTTCTTAAAAATCTCATCACTAGAGAGGCGAATCATTTCGCCTTGAATTAGAGGTTTGATGCGGCCGTTTGACATAAAGCGGATCATCTCAGCAAGATTAGGTACACTACCTCCGATGACTCTGTTGTTTTGTGGGTTGATTCTGACGAATGCCGCGCTGCCCGGTGCCTCGGTACGTCCTACGTAAATAGGAAATTCTGCCACGATACCGCGCGCGCCCCCGCTGCCGGTGCCGCGCCCCTGGAACCATTCCTGAGTCATCCCGCGAATCATGCTGGCACGTTCACGAGAAATGCCCGCTGAGGTGCTGGGAGTAGAAAGTGTGGGTGAAGTGTTTGCGGCTGTTGCTGAGCGAATCGCATCAGGCGGGGGAATGACGGGCGGTGCGATGTTGAAGGAGATCGCGCTGGCTGAATCAACGGTCAAAAGATCTGTAAGCGGGACGTCGCTGGAGAAGACTTGCAAGTCCTGCATATCAGGAGCATCGACTGGCATTGAGGGGGGCGGGGGAGGCTCACCGCCTCCGCCAAACCCATCGCCCAAAATGAGTGTTGTTTGAAATTCTTGGGTGCGTTGGACTGCCTCGTAAACGACGACGCTAAATAAAAACACGAGCAATACCACGTGTATAACAACTGATATCGCAAAGTTGCGCGCGGCGACTATTTTCGAGGCGAAATTTCTGATTTTGATCAGCATGATGTTTGTATAATTTTGTGCAATGTGGTTTGAGGGACTTGCATGTTAGGAGCTGCCAAAGCTGAGTTTCGTAACGCCAGCGCCTGCTGCGGCGTTCATCACATCCACGACCCTTTGGTGCGGGACGCGATCACTGGGTACGATGATGACGGGAGTGTTGTCTGAACCAAAGTTTTTGACGTTTTCTTCGAGTTGAAAGCGCAGGGCTGCCAGTTCCCGATCCGTGGGATCTGCAATGGGACTGTCGTTATATAGTACAGCTCCCAAGGGGTTAATTTTTATAAAAATGGGCGTGGCGGGCTTGTCTTGATGCGAGGGCAATCCCCGTGAAGGGACATTGATACCGAGCTCCATTTCGACGACTTGATTGGCCATCGAGACCATGAAAAAGAGAAGAAGCACAAACATCACATCAAGCATGGGGGCGATTTGAAGACCATAGTCTCCCTCGCCACCTGCTGCACCACCACCACCTGCCATATTATGCGCCTCCTTTAGGTTCTACGACGGAGAACACGACGTTGGGAATGTTTGCGAGTGCACATTGGCGCATGACAGCGTTTACCTCGCGGTATTCGACGTTTTTATCTGCACGGATGATGACTCGGAAGGTACCATTGGGGTTGAGGGAAAGGTGATCATTGCGCCGACCTTCGAGTATTGAGGGTAGGCTGTTGAGTTCTGTGGGAAATTCGCCGATAAAAAGCTGCACCATTCTGGTATTTTCGTCGAGCTTGATGTTTATGATCGCCTCTCCAAGGTTAACGTCCTTTTTCGTGGCGTTGGGATTGGTTGCGTCTGCCAACTCGAGTTTGATTTTTGCACGGCTTTCCAGAGTGATGTTTGCCATGAAAAACATCAGGAGCACGAGCAGCACGTCAATCATAGGTGCTATCTGGAATTCCGGCTCCTCTGATTCCTCAGTGGATTTCTTGAGGACTTCTTTTTTGAGCTGTTTGACGCTGTGCCCCATGCTGATTTGGTCTGTGCGTGACTGGAGATTGTTTAAAAAATTTAGGCTGTGGCTGCACCCCAAGGATTTTCTGAGGCAGGCGGGGCTGCTGGTGTATCTTGGGAAACAGGTGTTGCGCTATCCGCAGCCAGTTCCCCTACGCGTAGTCCGGAAAGTTCTTCAAAGGGGATCTCGTCAACAATGCGGTTGATGATGTTTTGAGCTTCGAGGATACAACTTTGTGCGCGGTTGCGGAAGTAATAATAGAAGACGAATGCAGGAACTGCAACAATCAGGCCGCCTGCCGTGGCATAAAGCACCTTAGATATAGCCGCGGAGAGTCCGGTAGGATCTCCATCGGTACCAAGAGATTTGAATGCATCAATCATTCCGACGACTGTGCCCGTCAGTCCGATCATTGGTGCGATGACTCCGATAACTGAAAGGTATGTCATATTTTCTTTGACTTTTGCAGCTTCTTTTGTGGCTACTTCTGCCATCATTGCCTCAGTGGCATCGCGACCTCGACCTATTCTCTCGAGCCCTGCTTGAAGGATGTGTGAGATGAAGCAGACGTTAGTGCGGCAGTACTCCCAGAGATCTTGGTAGCTTCCTAGGCGTACAAGCTCCTTGGCTTTAGCTACAAAGGCTGGCGGCGCCATTTTAGATACCTTCAGTTTAAGGAATCCATCTATGATGAAGTAAACCATCAAAATGGAGGCAATTGTTAGTGCAGTAAATGTTTGCCATCCCTTCATGAAGATGTCTGCAAAGGTCGTCTCCTTGGCCGGGTCTTGTGCCAGTAGCCCTTGCGAGGCGAAGAGTGTTGTGACAGTGATTAGAACAAGTGTTATGAGTGTTTTGTTTTTCATCTTTCGTAGTTTTTTGGGTTAATTCACCACGGCTTTATGCCGGGTGGAAAGGATTTCTGCCCGTTGAAGGGCGCGGTTAACAAGAGTCGGGTTTTCAGGATAAAGCGCAGGGATGCTTAAAAAACTAGCTAATGCTTCATTGAATTGTTCTTTTTGTTCGAGAATCTCTCCGTGCAGAAAAAAGGCATCGGCAAAAACCTGGCTCTCGGTCGGGGTCGGTCTGAGGGTAGATCTGGCACGCTGGATGATCTCGGACAAAGCTTTTTCCGCATCTTCCATCTTGCCGTTAAGTTTTGCAATCTTGGCACTGCCGATGTCTGCTTTGACTGCAAACTGGGTTGCAGAGTAAGCTGATCGAATCTTTTGGTACCACTCTGAAGCGCGGTCTATTTGTTTGAGAGCAAGGTGTGAATCTGCAACGATGCCAAACGCTTCAACAACCCAAGCCACAGGCAAACCTGGAAATTGATCCGCGATTTTTTGTGCAGCAATAATTGCTTCTTCGTAGTTTCCTTTAGCGAAAGCTTCGCGTGCGGTGCGGATTTCAGGAGATTCTTCCTTCTCAATGGAAACGACTTCACTGATCTGGACGACTGTAATGTTACCATCCGCCAGGCGAATTCTCGGGGCGCCATCCGCTGTGGTGCCCAAGATTTGACCTGTGGTGATGCGTTCTTCGGCTCCACGACGGCTGATGATTTTATCTTGCGACAGCAACCATTGTGTGGCTAACAGAAGCGAACACAAAAGGCTTATGATGCGTCGTAAAAATTGCATACTCAAATACTGCGAAACAACCTCTGCCATGTCAACAGTCTTATCTCACCAAAAGCTTATTAACTACGGATTAGAAAGATAACTTATGATCGAATGGATAAGACATGCTTCTAAACCGGTACTCTGGATAATAGTATTAGTTGTTGTTGTTTCATTTGCATTCTGGGGCGACTTCACTCCCACAGCTCCAGTGACTGGTGTGATAGTCGGAAGAATCGAGGGAAGACCACTCGACCAAAAAACCTTCTTGACCTCCCTTCGAGAGGCAGAGCTGGGATACTTCCTAAGCGAGGGTCGCGTTGCCCAAGGAGCTGAAGCGGAAAGAACAGTACGCGACAGGGCGTGGCATAGGCTGTTGCTTCTGAACGAAGCGGACAGGCTCCGGATCAACGTTTCATCTGAAGAACTGGAAAAATCCATCCTTCAGTTTCCCCCCTTCTTGACTGAAGGGAACTTCAATCCAGTCATTTTTAACAATTTTCGCCAGGGACTTCTGCCCTCTCTGGGTATTAGCTATCGGGATTTTGAGCAAATGATGCGCAATGACCTTCGCATACAACGGGCAATCGAGGTCTTGACCACTGGAATTTTTATCGACGAAAAAACCGTCGAGGAGCAGCTCTCTAGAAACTATGGTATTTGCTCACTTGAGCTCGTCGAAATTCCTTTGGATGTGGTGGAACAGGAGCCCGAGGGCCTAGATGATATACTTCGCCCGATCTACGAGTCGCGCAAAGAGCAACTCCTGTCCCCAGAAACCAGGATATTCGAAGTGGTAAGGTTTACCTTCGATCCGGAGGATCCGCTTAGCCGACTCGATGCTCGAGACAAGGCGGTCAACTTTTCTATCACGCTGCTTGATGATGCGGGCAAACCTGTGCCGGATTTTGCAACTGTTGCACAAAACGCCAATCTCGTCGTCGAGCATTTAGGTCCACTCAAACTCAATGACCAAGACTCCGATGAAGATTTAGCAGCCATTGCTCAAGCTGGATTTAACCTTACCAAAGAATCACCCGACAGCAATGCGATCGAAGGCAAAACCGCGTTCTTCATTGCGCGACTTAAAGAAACTGGCGGTCGTGAACAACTAACCTACGAACAATCCCGAGAACAACTCAAAGTTGAACACCTGCGTCAGCAGTCACTGTCACGAACCTTCATCAAAGCCAGGGAGTTGCGCGAAAAAATTGTCGCCACAATGTCCGAAGGCAAAAGCTTTCGTGAGGCAGCAGAGGCACAAGGGCTGCAAGTCAATGATCTTCCACGCTTGGTTGTCAGCGAAGCCATGGACAGCGCCGACATTACGCAAATTCGTTTTGCAAACAGTGTTTCCTTTCTGTCGCTGGGCGAAGTGAGTCAACCCCAACCTTTCGATGATAAAGTCAAGCTGATCTATCTGAAGGACCGCAAGCCCGCAGAAGAGCCTGAAAGTGTAAGGGCAAGCATCCGCGAGAAGCTTTATCGCCAGGCTCGTGATCAGGTACTTTCGGAGTGGCTGGCCAGTACTCTTCGTGGAGACACACGGCTAGATATTAATCTGTGAACGATAGAAATGCATCCTTAGTCGGATCCCGTTCGTGATTCAAACATCCACACTCATCCCCTGCTCTGCGATGACGAAATGTTTGCCGGGATAACGCCGTTCAAGTTCCTCCTTAAGCTGGCGGGATTGATCTGGTTCCCCATGCACAAGAAACACTCTTTTGCGAGGGCCTCCAGTTTTTGCGAAATACTCCAGCAGTTCACCTCTATCTGCGTGGCCGCTGAAGAATCCCAACTGTTCAATCTTTGCGCGCACTACAAATTCCTCACCGAGAATACTCACCTTGTTTGCACCTGCCACCAGCTTGGCCCCCAAGGTGTGTTCAGCCTGGAATCCAACGAATAAAATTGTTGTCCGAGGATCCCCAATATGATTTCGCAAGTGATGCAACACTCGTCCACCTTCACACATGCCCGATGCCGAAATAATAATCATCGGTCCGGTTTTTGTATTCAACTCGATGGATTGTGACTTTTGTCGGGTAAAGTGCAACTGATCGAACCCAAAAGGATTTTCCCTGCTGAAAAGTTTTTCATAGATCTCCTCACGAAAGGCGTCGGGATGCAATCGAAAAACCCCCGTTGCATCTGTCGCCAATGGGCTATCCACATAGATGGGAAGCTGCGGAATGCACCCGGATTCTATGTTTTCATGCAATCTGTAAATGATTTGTTGCGTGCGTTCCACGGCAAACGCCGGGATGATTATTCTGCCGCCTTGCTCTACGGTTTCATTCACGATCCGACAAATTGACCGCGTGGCGTCCTCGCCGACAGGATGTTCACGTCCACCGTAAGTTGACTCCATCAGCATAACATCCACATCGTTTACCGCCTCTGGTGGGGGCAATAACGGATCATTAGGACGACCCACATCACCAGAAAATAAAAGCCTTCTTCTGCGTCCAAGCTCCAACCAATCCAAAGCGATCTGCGCTGCTCCTAAAATGTGTCCTGCTGGATAAAATGTCGCCTTAACGCCATCTGCAACGGAAATTGGCCTATTGTATGCAATGGCCACCATCTGCCTCACGCTTTGTTCCGCCTCCTGTGCAGTGTAAAGAATCTCCGCAGGCGGCAACCCATCGCGTTTACGTCGTTTGTTCAAGAACTCAATCTCCGCGGCCTGCACATGCGCCGAATCCACAAGCATGAGTTGGCACAAATCCCTCGTCGCGGGGGTTACGTACACATTGCCCTCAAAGCCCTGTTTGCAAAAGGAAGGAAGCGCTCCTGAGTGGTCGATGTGGGCATGAGATAAAATTACAGCCTCTACATCGCGCGGATTGACGCCGAAGTGTAAATTCCGCTCGTAGCTTTCGCTGCGCCGCCCCTGAAATAGACCGCAATCCAGCAGAATTTTTTTACCGAGAATTTCTACCAGATGGCGCGAACCTGTCGTTGTGCCTGCTGCGCCCAGAAAAGTGACTTTTGCCATTGGATGATTTTTCCGCATGACACTTTGTACAGCGAGCCTTAATAGTTCTAGGCTATGAATACCAAGCAATTAAGATTACTACACCTCCTGAACACTCTCATGCTTTGCACCAGCTTAAGCATCGCCCAGGAGCCAACTACTGCGCCTTTCCCGCCTCAAGAAGCTGTAGAACCGCAAACCAAGAACGCTGAGCAAAATCAGTCCACCGAGGAGAACTTGGTAACTCTGAGGCAGGAAAACGAAGATTCACCCGAAGCGACTCTTCGCCTGCTTGCCCACCAACGCCAGAGCGTTCAACGACCCCTCAGAGCAGCCAGGGAGGCCTTTGATAAAGCCGCATCAAAGATCTCAGAAATCATTGAAAAGGACGAAGCTTTCCGTAACGCCATCAGCACAAAAGATGGACCCGTAGCGGAAGAAAAACGCAATGCAGCTCGCCGCGAAGCTGTCGCTCGTGCAAAGGAGGACATAGAAGTTCGCAAAATTCTCGAAGAAGCACGCAAACAATTTGAAGCCTACCGCAAGGCACTCGAACAAGCCATGAAGTCACAACGCGAAAATACTCAAAAATAATCGTCGAACGCGCTTGAAGAAACCGGGAAAATTTACCTCCCACCATTTGCATCGAAAAATAGCTGGTGATTGTTCGCAAATCATCTGCCTTCCCTCCATAGCTTCATGTAGACTTTATTTCGTTAACATAAAAATTCTTCTTATCTGATGCTTATTTGTGACTTCACGCAATTTTATTCCCCCGTGAGTGGAGGGGTCAGGCGTTACCTCATGGAAAAACGACGCTGGATCGAGCGACAGGGCGGACGCTGGAGACATCTTCTCATCGTACCTGGTGAGATCAACGCTCACACTCGCGAAGGCCAGCACACGGAATGCATAACTCTACAAGCTCCCCGCATTGACCCAACATCGCGTTATCGCGTACTGATCAACATCCCAGCTTTGCGCAGCGCACTTCGAAGTTATCGTCCACAAGTCATCGAGTGCGGTGATCCTTATCACGCAACGTGGGCAGTCCTGGAAGAGGCTCGAGACTTACGATCCGGATGCATCGGCTTTTATCACTCACATTTTCCCGACGCATACTTGCGCACGGCTAACAAGTACATCGGAGCCTGGGCGCATGGTTTCATTCTGGATTATGCACGCCACTACATCCAGCGACTTTACAGCCAGTTTGACATGACACTCGTGCCTTCGCCGCACCTCTGCGAAGTACTGGCTTCTTGGGGAGTGCCCCGTGTACATCACCTCATGCTCGGGGTGGATACCAGCACCTTCAACTACGCGGTAGCAGACTCCGCCCTACGTGAGTCTCTTGCTCCAGACAACGTGTGTTTACTCCTGTATGTGGGCAGGCTCTCTGGCGAAAAAAATATTGTCACCCTTCTGCGTGCATTTGATCTTCTCCAAAAAATTTCTCCACAAAAATATCATCTTCACCTTGTAGGTGATGGTCCGTTACGTTCTTTACTGCGAGCCAGTATGAGACGTCATGGAAAGAGTATGAGCTGGCGGAGATTCATCACTGATTCGTACGAGCTTGCCGCCCACTATCGCGCCGCCGATCTGCTTGTGCATCCGGGTGTTTGCGAGACCTTTGGTTTGGTTTCTGTGGAAGCTCAAACATGCGGTCTTCCTGTTTGCGGTATTCGAGGCAGTTTTATGGATCCCATCATTTTAAGCGGACTTGATCTCTGGGCCGAGGCGAACACTCCAGAAGCTCTCTGTCAGGCCATACAGCGCATGAACGAACACCGTCACAAAATTTCGCGAAGCGAACTTGCTGCGGTCGCCGCCGCGCAGTTTTCCTGGGATGTTGTCTTTCCTAGGTTATTTAAATTCTATTCAGAAGTGAAACCATGAAACCACCTGAGCACAAACCTGCCGATGTGGTGTATGCATCTGAGCAGGAATTACCCCAATGCCACAGTACAGGCTCGCAGCTCAGGCGTAACATTCGTCCTTACCACCCGTGCGACCGCGAGGCCGTACGTCGAATTTGCTGCGACACGGGATTTTTGGGCCAACCAATTGATCCAATTTTTCAAGACCGCGAACTTTTTGCAGATTTCCTCACAAGCTATTACACGGACGCCGAACCGGAATCCTCTTTCATTATTGAAGTCAACGGAGCAGTTGGTGGCTACCTGCTTGGATCACGAAATCACGCCAGACGTGAGAAATTTGAACGCCAACTTCTTCCCAAAATTGCTTTACGCGCGGCTCATCGTCTACTAAGCGGACGATACAACTCGGCCACCCGAAGTTATCTCATGTGGCTCATCACACGCGGCTGGCGTGAGACCCCCCGCGCGCCAAAACACGTGCCGCACTTTCATATCAACCTGCTACCGCAGGCCCGCTCAGTGCCCGATACCTACCGCCTCATACAGTCATTTCTCAATTATCTCGTTGCCGCTGGTGAAAAATCCGTCTTCGGTCAAATGGTTGTTTTTGATGGCAAACGCGGTCCAAGGATGTTTGCCCGTTACGGTTGGACGATCCTGAACAAATCTGAGATCACAAAGTACCGTCAGCATTATCCCGAACCGGTTTTCTTATACACAGTCATGAAAGACTTAACAGCAAATGCCGATCTCTACGGGTTGGATTTACAAAAAAAACAGATTCACGTGTAAAAAACGCAAAAGCTTTCGATCTTTTCACATCATGCGTCTGCGCCTGTTGATGTTTTTCTGGACTTAGCGCCACATTAGATGAACACAAAAGAATGTGACAAAAAATTCACAACAAATTGGATTGTCAATCTTTTAACTCGTGGCCAGTTCACCCCATGCAACAAAAAATCACTGCTTATGCCGCTTTTACGCTTATCGAGATGCTTGTAGTTGTAGCCATCATAGGCTTACTCGCCGCTATTGGGATACCCTCTCTCAACAACGCTTTGGAAAGTGGGAGAATCGCCAAGTGCGTCGCCAACCTTAAGCAGATCGGCGTGGGCATGACAGCTCACGCAAACGAAAACAGCGGACTCCTTCCACCGGCTTACGATTCTACGACTCAACAAAATTACACACACTTCCTAGCTCCCTATTTAAACACAAATGCATCACCTGTCAGGAATAGCATTTATATATCTCCGTGTATGCCTCAAATCACTGCAACACCCAACGCCTCACAATCTGTAAACATCAGCTACGCCATGCATGGCCGACTTGGTCATGAAGATCCTGCTCAGCGCGTGCGTGTCTCTTCTGTGCAGCGAGCTTCGGAAATTATTCTCCTCTGTGTTGGGGTACCAGACAGTAGCAATTACATGAGAGTCAATCCCATACTATCAAACCCATCAGAGCTCATGAGCGTTACACCCAGCGTCTCCCTAGATGATGCTATACCCACAACAAGCACTGTTGGCTGGCCTGGTTATCCCACTCAAAATCGCACCACAGTGCTTTATCTCGGAGGCAATGCCGGTAGCCTCAAACGCGGTAGCTTGCAATTTCGGCACTTCCTGCCAACCAAGAACAACTGAGTTGTGGAATTACTCATCCCAAGAGCTCGCGCAACTCATCAACTCTTCTTCTAAACAACTCGATAGCTGCCCTCACCGGTTCAGGGCGAGACATATCCACCCCAGCTACGCGAAGTGCATCCAGCGGATACCGCAGACCACCTAGTTTCAAAAACTCCAAGTACTGCAAACGTTCCGACTCCCCACCACTGAGCACTCGGTCACTCAAAGCAATCGCAGCACTAATCCCTGTCGCATACTTGTATACATAAAATGCAGAATAGAAATGCGGTATTCGCAGGCATTCTAATTCCAGCTCCTCATCCACACATACCGCTGGAGCCAAGTAAACATCCAGAAGCTTACGATACACAGAGCGGATGCTCCCGTAAGTAAGAGCCTCTCCAGCCTCCTGCATCGCGTGAGTCGTCCGTTCAAATTCCGCGAACATCGTCTGCCGAAACAGCGTCGAGCGAATATCATCGATCTGACGGCACAAAATGTAAGCCCTCATCGCAAGATCATCCGTTTGAGCAAGCAAGTGGTGTGTCAAGAGCTCTTCGTTAAAAGTCGAAGCCACCTCTGCCGCAAAAATCGTGTAGTGTGCATCCTGCCAATTTCGCGAGCGGTGGGAGTACCAAGTATGCATAGAATGCCCTGCCTCGTGAGCAAGCGTGTAAACATCTCCAAAAACATCATCCTTATAATTCATCATGATGTAGGGTGGAGATCCGTAGCTTCCCCAACTAAACGCCCCGGAACGCTTGCCTTTGGTTTCATAACGATCCACCCATCGATCGTTTATCAAACCCCGTTCCAAAATCTGGCAGTATTCAGCTCCAAGTGGCCGTAGAGCATCAACCACCAGTTTCACAGCCTCTTCGTAGGGAGTGATCCTTTTGATCTCTGAGACCAACGGCACATAGGTGTCGTAATGGTGTAACTTTTCAAGCCCCAGTACCTGGCGACGCAATTCGTAGTAGTCCTGAAGAGCAGGGAGACCGGCACGCACCTCAACAATCAAATTCTCGTATACATCCACCGGTACTGAATCTGGGAAAAGGGCCGAATTCAAAGACGAAGTGTAATTTCTGGCGCGCGCACTAAACACATCCGTCTTCACCGAGTGCGCATACAACGAAGCCAGCGTATGCCCATGTTCAGAGACTTCCCGATAAAATTGGTGGAAGGCCCTACGCCTCACCTCGGGTTTACGAGCGAGCAGAAATGAGGAAAGGGTGGATTGCGTTAGTGGCTGCTCCTTGCCCTCCTCATCAAAAGTACTGCCAAACCGCATGTCCACATTCATTAATTGAGAGAACGCCCTCTCAAAGCCCCCAAGGGGTTCTCCCGCTAAGGCGACCAATCTCTCTTCGGAAGCCGTCAACACATGTGGTCGAAATCGGCGTATTTTTTTCAAATACTCCACCCAATCGCAAAGTTCAGGAGCTTCTAGAAATGCGGCCCATTTTGAGTCATCGATCGCCATGATCTCTGGGCGAATGTGCGCGGATAACTCGCCAGCCTGGGTGATTAAAGAATCCAAACGTGCCTGTCGTGAAAGATTCGCATCGTTTGAAGAATCTTCTGCCAGCCTTAAACCTGCATACTGACCTAGCTTTTCAGCACTCATCGCAAGAGTTTTCTCTAGCTCCAAAACATCACGCAAATCTCTTGGGGAAAGACCAACTTTCCCTTTAGTGGAATTCAATTCAGGCAACTTACTGGCGTATTCGGATAAACAACTCTCCCACTCTTCATCGTTTGCAAAAAGCGGTTTCAAATCCCATGTGTAATCGATGGGGATTTCCTGACGCGTCGGAATTTGAATGTCGGATTTTGTTGTGTCCGCAGACATCGAGCTTGTAGCTGGCATATTCTGATTACAACTAACTAGATTCAACACGACGATAAAAAAATCTCAGCCACGTGCCGCAGACAAACTAAATGAAAAAAAGTTTCGCCACTCATCTGCCTAAAGATAAGGCATGTGGCTTCTCACAGCTACCGCTCACTCATTGAAATGAATAGTTCTAGAACCCTTCTTTGTGGCAAGACTCACGCACCGATTTCTGCATGAATCGCCTGAATCAACGGGGCAGCCAAAGAGTCGAGATCCATCCCTGAAGGCGCCTCAATTAACAACCTAATCTTAGGCTCTGTTCCAGAGTATCGTAACAAAACACGACCACATCCGTTTAGTTTTTGCTCCAAAGTCTTCAATTCGTTGCTCACTAATCCAAGCGAATTGATCGGATGTTTGTAACGCACTGCAATGTTAAACATTTTTTGAGGATACTTCCGAAAAGAAGTCCGAAGTTCGGAAAGACTTTTTTGATAAGCCGCCATAGATCGCAACACACACACTGCAGTCATCAGACCATCGCCTGTGGTGGAATGAGTTCCAACGACAATGTGTCCTGATTGTTCACCGCCGAGGCAAGAACCGTGCTCCTGCATCGCCCGAATCACGTGTGCATCTCCTACGGCAGTGCGTACAACCGTCAATCCCAACTTGGCTAAATGATCGTCTAAACCAAGGTTGGAAAGTACAGTTGCCACAACCTTGCCACCGTGTAATTCCCCCCGTCTATGCATATCTGCAGCCAGCAGAGCGAGTATGTCGTCTCCATCGAGCAAAGAACCTTTTTCATCAACCAGCGTGACACGATCCGCATCGCCATCCAAACAAATACCGAGGTCTGCTCTGCGTTCCAAGACTTGCCTCATACAATCTTGAGGGTACAGAGAACCACAACTGCTATTGATGTTTCGACCATCTGGTTTGTTGTGAATTGCGAAAACAGAGGCGTCGCATTCCCTAAGCAGCCAAGGTGCATAATCGGAAGCTGCGCCATTTGCACAATCCACGACAACACTCAGACCTGCAAGTCCTTTCCCCCCAAGCATCTGCAATACTCTTTTACTATAAACCGCCCGCGCTTCCGGCCAAAATTCTGCTTCTTGCACAATACGGCTAGGAGAGAATGAAGGATTTTGCTGAAAACCTTCCTGAATCATCCTCTCGATAAGTTTCTCCTGCTGCTCTGATAACTTGTAACCGTCACTTCTAAAAAACTTCACTCCATTGTCATCCCAAGGATTATGGGAGGCCGTGATCATGATACCGAATGCAAATCCTCCTGCCCGAGTCCCTGCGGAAAGAGCTGCTGTTGGCAGAACACCCGCATCAAATACTACGCATCCACGCTGCTGTAGACCAGCGCATAATTCCAAAAATATCCATTGACCTGATTCTCTTGTATCCCGACCGATCAGTACTCGGCAATCCTTACCAGCGGGCGCAAGAGATTCTGCTGCTACCCTGCCAAGATTCTGGAGAAAATCAGGCAGAAGCGGAAACTCTCCAGCCCGACCTCGAATTCCATCAGTACCAAAGTATTTCATCGGAGCAGTAATTCACAAAACTCTCATCCGTAGTCTTTCTCAGCCAGAAGGAGTATCCATCAGGCGGGAACTTTGGGATTTGCTATCAATAAATTTTTTCCACTCAAACAGGAAAAAATCTCTATTCTTGCCCAGATCACTTTTCACCGCATACCAGAACGCAAATGCCAAGACGAAGCAAAGAAGGCGCGGAAACCAGACTCGTGCTAAATTATTCATTATCGATTTTTCCTAGGCAGTAGTCGCAACCACCATGATCTGACTATCTGTTGAGTATCTCGATAATGGGGTTGTGAAGCCTGTGCCACCTCAACTGCGTCTTGCACCTCAACGCTGTTACGTTTTTTTCGTGAAGCAAAATGATCCGTGAGTCGCTGTCGCAGCCTGTCGGCATTGATGGGGCGTTCCAGCATGCCTCGATGACAAATCGCGAGGGAACCAGTCTCTTCAGAAACGACGACGACCATCGCATCAGTCTCTTCGCTGATTCCCAAGGCCGCCCGATGGCGCAGTCCGTGACTCCTGTGTAATTGCTCCCTGCGTGTAAGTGGAAAGATGCAGGCAGCGGCCACTATTCTCCCGTTTCTGATCCAAACCGCACCATCATGTAGTGCTGTTTTGGGAAAGAAGATGGTCTCTAACAACTCTTCGCTGACTTCGGCATCGAGCTGGACTCCGCTTTGCAAGACATCCTCCGGGGAAAGTGAACCACCAAGTGCGATGATCGCACCGTGTCGTTTTTCAGAAAGTGCCTCACACGCCGAAACAACTGCGCCTATCACACGTTCCTGCGCCCGATTTGACTGGAACGTTCGCCCAAGTGCCAGCTCTGCCAAAGCTTGGCGTAATTCCTGTTGAAAAATCACGATCGCGCCGATTGGCAAAATTGTAAGAATCCCAACCAGTAACTGTCGCAGAACATCCAGGTTCAAAAGAAACACACCGAACGCAAGCACACCAATTACCAGGCTCAGACCAATTAAGATATTCGCTCCGCGCGTACCATGCAAAATGCGATAAGCACCATAAAAAGCAGCAGTCAGAATCACAATCTCCAGCCACCACCGCCAGTTGCTGAATGCAAATTCTAACACCAGCAACACGTTTTCCATACATCTTGAACTACAGCCAAATCACGAACTTGTTCAATCAAATGTTTATTGAGTCATCAAAAGCATCATTCTCTCCATCCCTCACGTACAGCACGGCACACCCTGGCAGCTTGCAGCGTATGCGCCGGTTCGTGCGTACGCAAGATATCCGCCCCGTGCCATACCGCGAGAGTTTCCGCAGCCAGCGTACCAGCTAAACGCTCCTTCGGGACGCCACCCGTCACACGTCCCACAAAGGACTTGCGTGAAAGCCCCACAAATACAGGCCGACCTAAGCCACGCACTCGCTGGAGAGAAAGTAACAGTTCCCGGTTATGATCCCAGGTTTTACCAAAGCCGAATCCGGGGTCTAGCACCACGCGCTCCAGATCCACACCCGCGTTCTGCAACATACGCATCCGATCTTCAAAAAAATTCAGAACCTCGCCGATACAGTCTTCATAGTGCGGGGCAAGCTGCATTGTTTTGGGCCTGCCTTGACAATGCGTCAGAACGTACCCGCAATCTGAGTTTGCTAGAACTTCCAGCATTTCATCGCCTGCAGCAAGACCACTCACATCATTCACAACGACCACACCACGCCGCAAAGCTTCGCGAGCCACCGCAGGCTTCATTGTATCAATACTCAAGTAACCGCTCTTCCATGTAGCCATTGATGATTGCTCAAGTTTTGCGCCAACTCCATCCAGTACAGGCAACACTCTGGCCAACTCCACAGATTCCTCCACCGGATCCGAACCGGGCCTCGTGGATTCGCCGCCCACATCTACCCAAAGGGCCCCATCGTACCAATGGCTGAAGCATCCGTTCACTGCAGATTCCGCGCTTGCATACATCCCGCCATCGGAAAACGAATCTGGAGTTACATTCACGATTCCCATGACCGCTGGTCCTT
This sequence comes from uncultured Verrucomicrobiae bacterium, assembly GCA_938005615.1. Classification (GTDB taxonomy): domain Bacteria; phylum Verrucomicrobiota; class Verrucomicrobiia; order JADLBR01; family CALLMV01; genus CALLMV01. The sequence continues at coordinate 4,984 of CALLMV010000026.1, read as the reverse complement.
GCTCGACGTCCCAAGTATGACCCCTAAATTTCCAGACTCTCGCCATTTTTTCACGCTACATGGTTAATAAACCCGTGCAATATCACCGCCTGAGAAATGGCGATCACTCGTAACGCAACGCATCTACCGGATGTAAATGAGACGATTTCCAGGCAGGATAAAGCCCTGCAAAAAGGCCCGCCAAACAAGTACAGCAAATACTCAGAACCAAATCCTCGACCATCAGCACTGGCGAATTACTCACCGGTGCAATCGCCACTAGGGCATCCATAAAAACAAAAGCCAACACCACACCCGCTAAAGAGCCTGCTACGGCAATAAGTACTGATTCCGTCAGCGTACCGACGAACAAATCCAGCGGCCCGGCACCAACAGCCTGCATGATTCCGATCTCACGAATACGATCAGATAAGGCACTAAGCATCAGATTAGCAATACCCAGAAGACCTATCAGCAGAGTAGTACCCGCAATAGCCGCACCCATAAAGCGCGCAGCAAAGACTTGTTTATCCAATTCCTTTTTGTCGGCTTCAGGTGTGTTAATCGCAAAATCCTGAACACCCAGATGCGTGCCCAGCAAAATTTGGCTCACCTGTGCTTCAAGCACATTCGCTTGGGATAAATCTGGTAAGTAAATTTCAATAGAACTGATCCTTGTTAATGGCCCAAGGTTTTGACCGTCCTGCATGTTTACTGAACCTAGCGTCGCCATCAACGTGGTGAGGGGAACAATGACCTGCTCATTCAAATTTCTGAACGGGTCCCACGCTCTTCCACGAGTGTTTCTTTGCATTCTTCTCTGCCTCTGGCGTGCGGCAAAGCCCAACTGCTCGGCACGTCTCTGGTGTTCACTCATCACGCGTTCTAACTCTCCCACTGTGATAAACTTTACGCCCCGCAGTCTGATTTGGTTATACTGCCAACCTCGCTCTTTTAAGATTTCCTTCACAGTATGCCCTAACACCACCACTTGTGATTTAGCAGCCACGTCCGCATCAGTAATCGGACGACCACTTGTCAATTTCAAACCCGTTACCTCAAAGTACTCTGGCAGAACGCCACGTACCTGCAATCTGTTCCACCGGCTAAAAACAGCAAAATCTTCCTGCAACTCAAAAATCGGCGAAACCAGATTCTCCCTGGGCAACGTCGCACGCAGCTCCTCCACATCTCGCAGGGTTAAACCAGGGCTACGCGCTGCGATTTCTGCCTGCCACTGCGGAGCCGCCTGCGGAGTTACTCGCAGTAGATTTAACCTGTTGCTTTGCTTGAAGGTCGAAGCAATTGCATCTGCAATACCCGCTGTAAGTGCCAACATGCATACCAATGCTCCCACGCTTAAAGCAACGCTTACGACAGCTAATAAAGTTCGCAACGGGTGCGATATAGCATCCCGCAGACTCAGCATCATCACCTGCAAAGTTTTCTTCATACACCGCTTTGCAGCGCTTTGACAGGGTGCATCCCAGCGCCTCGCAATGCCGGCAGTAAACCGGCTGCAATGCCTGAAGACATGACGAGTACAAACACTAAGACCTTCTGTTGCCACTCTGTTTTGGGAAGCACCGTGGGGCTTACAGTGTTCATGGCATCAACCAACCAAGTCCCAAGCATGAGCCCTAGCACACAACCCATCAGGCACAGTACCAAGCTTTCCATAAGCACCTGCACGAAAACCTGCCACGGCTCGCAGCCGACACTCATGCGAATCCCAATCTCGCGAACTCTCTGACGAAGAGCCGCCAAAAGCACATTAGCCACAGAGAGAGTCGCCACAGCCAAACACACCAATACAATAAACAAGCCGGTCGCCTCAGACCCCTTCACGCGTTCTTCCACGTTTTCTGACCAATCCTCCCGTGTCTCAAAACCAAAATCCTCCACGCCATTATGTGTAAGCAACAGGAGATCCCTAATACTGGAAATTGTGCGATTGATGTCGCTCTCTGCACGCACTCGGATCACAATCTCATCAAGCCGTCGTTGCGCAGGTTCATAAATTGCATCAACGATGCGCGACGTTCGAAAGTGCGTCAAAAAAGTCGTCATCGGAATATAAACCCACGGATCCATCCACATGGCGAAGGGCTCTAAAATGCCAATCACCCGAAATTTGTACTGCGATATCTTCACAGTAGCATCTTTCATGTTATTTGCATCCAACCTCAAACGGGAAGCTGCAGCAGACCCAAGCACAATCACGCGCTGAGACGTCTCAACTTCCTTTTGAGTAAACGCCCGACCGCTAGAAAACTTTTTCCTATTTACGAAAAAATAATCTGGCTCAGTGGCTACAAGATGATTGCGGTGTGCACTTCCTTGAAACTCCACCGGGAAAGGGGCCCAGGTGAAGATCACTGGCGCGACGTGTTCTATACTGGACACATTCGCCCGAATTAATTTGACATCCAGCATCGTTAAGCCCGGGGAAAGCTCTCTTCGTTCTTCACGCGATAAAAGCCTGCCGCTGTTTTGCACTTTAACTACCTCAACACCACCAATACTCTTCAGAAACGCCCGATAATCTTTTACTGTACCCTCCACCAGAGACATGGTCACCACGATTGAGGCTGCCGTCAAAAGTGTGGCAAGAACTGTAATGAATGACCGCAGGGGATTCTTTAAAGCATCACGTAGGCCCTCACCAGCGGCAAGAAACACAGCTCTCATGCACTCTCAGGAACGACGACCCGCCCCAGGCGATTGCCTCAGGGTTGCTTCGCTACCCGCAGTAGGCGGGCGCACCAACAGCACTTTCTCGTTTTCCGAGAGTCCAGACTTGATTTCCACTCGGGAAAAATTTGATATCCCAACCTCCACCTCACGTTGTTCTGGCTCTGCCAAAGCCCCTTGGGGGGCCACAAAAACCAGCATCCTGTCTTGGCTCAAAATACGCCTGCCCTCGGGGCGAAACAAGGCCGTCACCGGCACAGTCAACACATCATGCGCTGCTGCTACAGGAATTTTCACGTCAGCCGTCATACCGGGCTTTAGAAGATCCGTGCCCGTGTTGATGTCTAATGTCACAGCATAGCCTTTAATGTTATTGCGCGTGGTCGCCACCGGGGCAATTGTGCGAATCACCGCTTTAAATTTTTCTTTGGGGAGCGAATCGACTGAAAAATCTGCAGCCATTCCGGCACGCAGCCGCGCAATATCAATTTGATTGATATGTGTCTGGATTACCATCTCATTAAGGTTCGCGACTTTCATAAGCGTGGTACCGTTGTTAACGCTTGTTGCGCCGATGGCCACTTGCCCGACAATCACGTTCACAATAAGCACCATTCCAGACATCGGAGAATGGATCTTCGTACGCGACAAACGTGTCTCGACATTTTTTAGTTTCAGCTCCGACCTCAGCAGACTTTTGCGGGCCAGCAAATACGCCGTCTCGGCATCCAAAAACTGCTGTAAAGATAGCAAATCTCTTTTGTGCAGGGATTCCGCACGCTGGAAATCCCTCTGAGCTTTGTCGTGCTGAAGTTTTGCTATCGCAATTTCCGTTTCGACGGCTGCCTTCTCATCAAGCAAATCCCGATCATCGAGCTCGACCAGAAGCTGCCCTTCTCGCACGTTCTCACCTTCTCTGACATGTATCGCTATGATCCTGCCGCTGATCTCTGATTTTATCTCCGTTTCGACCAGCGGAGCTATGTCACCCGAAACTTCAACGGTAGACTCCACATCACCGCGCTCTACCACAGCCATGGGCAAATCAGAATCGCCAATTTTAACGGCTTTACCCATTTGAAATTGGACAACAAAATAAACCCCGCACGCCAAGATAAACAACCCAAGAGCTGGAGCGAGTAATTTTTTCACAACAATGAATATAAAGCCAAAAACACCTCTTGCAATGATTAGCCTGCTCTCTACTCCCTGGGACAACATTTGACCCCGAAGAATTATCAAACCACAATACTTTATGCCTTCGTTCGACATCGTTTCAGAAGTTGATCCCCAGGAAGTCCTCAACGCTTTGAATCAAGTGCAGCGAGAACTAGCTACACGCTTCGATTTCAAAAACGCCAAACCCGAAGTTAACTACGAAAAAGACACAATCCACCTTGCAGCGATCGATAAATTCAAACTCGACGCCCTTCGCGAAATTGTCCTTAACAAACTCGCCAAGCGCAACGTCAGCCTAAAAAATATCTCAGCCAAATCACCAGTAATCTCTTCCGTGGGCCATGCCACTCAGCAGCTTCAAATTATCACAAAAATGGAAACCGATATTGCCAAAAAACTTGTCCAACAGATCCGTGCGACCGGTTTAAAAGTCCAAGCACAAATCCAAGACGGAGAAGTACGTGTCAGCGGGAAAAGCCGCGACGATCTTCAAGCCGTTATGCAAAAAGTCCGGGCACTGGATTTTGATGTCGCGCTGCAATTTAAAAATCTGAGACCTTAGGGTGATAAGTACATTTCCGTGAGAAGCAAGATTTTGTAAAAACGATTTGCTAGCGTTTTCAAACTTGTAGTTTAGAAATGTTTCATCACACTAAGTTAGGCATATGAATTGCAACAACTACCTTTTCTTATGACGACCAACCGCAAAAAACTTTTCATAGTGCAGAGCATTTGCCTATTTGTCTTTTGGGCTGCTCACTCTGGGTATTCACTTAACATCACTGGCACTCCCCCCGACACGCCATACAATCGATTCAGCGCGTGGACGGATCTCAGCGTCACTCAAACTCCAAACGCTAGCTTCTGGGCTGCTGGAAAAGACTTATCACCAATAGGCTGGCGTGTGACAAGCGGCGACGCCCGCATGAGTCTCACTCTCGTTACACCGCGCCACGCCATCGCCGCACATCACTTCAACCCAGGTAGCGGAGCACAGTTTGCCTTCCGTGATACTTTGGGATTTTTTCACACTCGCACTATTACGGGTACCACACAAATCGGTAGTACAGATATTCTCGTTGTGGAGTTCGATGCCGTTCTACCATCATCGGTCAGCATCATGCCAATTTGG